>NZ_RYDU01000001.1:0-920783 GCF_003970755.1 Pantoea sp. YU22
TGGTGGCTACGACGGGATTTGAACCTGTGACCCCATCATTATGAGTGATGTGCTCTAACCAGCTGAGCTACGTAGCCAAAAGTACTGCTTACTGCATCCGATGATGGCTGGGATACCTGGATTCGAACCAGGGAATGCCGGTATCAAAAACCGGTGCCTTACCGCTTGGCGATATCCCATCTGTCGACTCGTATCCACGAGAGTGCATCGGATTGGCTGGGGTACCTGGATTCGAACCAGGGAATGCCGGTATCAAAAACCGGTGCCTTACCGCTTGGCGATACCCCATCCGGCTGCCGAAGACTGAAATGGTGCGGGAGGCGAGACTTGAACTCGCACACCTTGCGGCGCCAGAACCTAAATCTGGTGCGTCTACCAATTTCGCCACTCCCGCAAAAAAAAGATGGTGGCTACGACGGGATTTGAACCTGTGACCCCATCATTATGAGTGATGTGCTCTAACCAGCTGAGCTACGTAGCCATCTTTTTACGCGTTACCTTCATCGGCGTTGCGGGGCGCATTATGCGTATTGAGCTCTGGAGCGTCAACACATTTTTTGCCGTTTTTCGCCTCCGCGCGCCTGTTTGTCTGGCTTGTAACCAGGCTGATGAATTATTCGGCAAATTTTGATCGTAACCGCATCAAAGCTAAATAAAAGGGGTCCCGCAAGACCCCTTTATTATCACTTATTTTGCTTATTTATAA
This sequence comes from Pantoea sp. YU22, assembly GCF_003970755.1. Lineage (NCBI taxonomy): Bacteria > Pseudomonadati > Pseudomonadota > Gammaproteobacteria > Enterobacterales > Erwiniaceae > Pantoea > Pantoea sp. YU22. The sequence goes on from NZ_RYDU01000001.1 coordinate 707, forward strand.
GCGGACTGATGCACACCCACCGCGCGGCCTGAAGGATCGTCCATTGATTTGAACGCTTCATCCCATTCAATCGCTTTCGCAGAGGAACAGGCGACCGACGGACCGCCAGGCACACACTCCGCCGCGCTTGGCAGCGGGAACAGCTCTTCAAAGATTTCGCGATAGAGGTAAGCCTCTTTCGATGCCGGCGTGTTGTACGGGAAGCGGAAGTGCGCGGTCGCCAGCTGCTGATCGCTTATCTGCTTCGCCGCGACCTCTTTCAGCGTATCGATCCAGCTGTAGCCCACGCCGTCAGAGAACTGCTCTTTCTGACGCCAGGCGACGCTTTCCGGCAGATAAGAGGAGAAGCATTCGCGCAGGATGTGTTTCTCCATCTTGCCATTGCTGCCGCACATCTTGTCCTGCGGGTTGATGCGCATCGCCACGTCGAGGAATTTTTTGTCGAGGAAGGGCACGCGCGCTTCCACGCCCCAGGCGGACATCGCTTTGTTGGCGCGCGCACAGTCGTACATATGCAGCGCCAGCAGTTTGCGCACGTTCTCTTCATGAAACTCTTTGGCGTTCGGCGCTTTATGGAAGTAGAGATAGCCGCCGAACACTTCATCCGCGCCCTCACCGGAGAGCACCATCTTGATCCCCATCGCCTTGATTTTACGCGACATCAGGTACATAGGCGTCGAGGCACGAATGGTGGTAACGTCATAAGTTTCAATGTGATAGATCACATCACGAATCGCATCCAGCCCTTCCTGCACGGTAAAGTGAATTTCGTGGTGCACTGTGCCCAGGTGTTCCGCCACCGCTTTCGCCGCTTTCAGATCTGGCGATCCTTCCAGACCGACCGCGAAAGAGTGCAGCTGCGGCCACCAGGCGTCGCTCTTGTCCTGATCTTCGACGCGTTTCGCGGCAAAGCGTTTGGTCACCGCAGAGATAATAGAAGAGTCCAGGCCGCCGGAGAGCAGTACGCCGTAAGGCACGTCTGACATCAGGTGGCTTTTCACTGACTCTTCCAGCGCATGCTTCAGGCCTGCGGCATCGGTGGTGTTGTGTTCTACCGCAGCGTACTCCATCCAGTCACGCTGCCAGTAACGACGGATCTCGCCGTCGGTGCTGGAGAGATAGCTTCCCGGGGGGAACTCTTTAATTGAACGGCACACCGGCACCAGCGCTTTCATTTCAGAGGCGACAAAAAGGTTGCCATGTTCATCGTTGCCCATATAGAGCGGGATGATGCCGATATGATCGCGGCCGATCAGATACTGCTGCTTTTCGCTGTCCCACAGGATAAACGCGAACATGCCCTGCAGCTCGTCAAGGAAATCGACCCCTTTTTCCTGGTAGAGCGCCAGAATAACTTCGCAGTCGGAGCCGGTCTGGAACTGGTAGCGATCGCTCAGCTCGGCGCGCAGCGCCTGATGGTTGTAGATCTCGCCGTTAACCGCCAGAACATGGGTGCGATCGGCGTTGTACAACGGCTGGGCGCCGTTGTTGACGTCGACGATGGACAGACGCTCATGCGCGAGGATCGCTTTATCGTCGGCATACACGCCAGACCAGTCCGGCCCGCGGTGACGCATCAGACGAGAACTCTCCAGCGCTTTTTTACGCAGTTCAACCGGATCGCTTTTCAGATCCAACACACCAAAAATAGAACACATATTCTGACTCCTGAGCTCGCCTGTCGGCGATGTTATCGTTGCCTTGTCCGGCAGCCAGCGGCTGCGTGATGTATAAGAAAATGCGCTATTTCATGTGGCCAATGCAAGCATATTCGCTTTTTACTGATAAAAAGAATGTTGCCAAGGCATTAACTTTGAATAATCTTTAATTAATCACGCTTTTCATTGATAGATCGGCAATAGATGCCAAAAACCGGGCAAAAAATAAGCAGAGAGAGAAGGTTTTTAAAGGAGAGAGCTGAGCGCCTCCTGACAGCAGGCGGCGCAGGGAGAAGATTTAAAACAGGTCGATATCGGCCACAGAAGGGTAAATCCAGTCGGGACGGAAGGGCATTGCGTCGATATCGCTCAGCGTCGAGACGCCGGAGAGCACCAGCACGGTCTCCAGTCCCGCCTGAAATCCGGCCAGGATATCGGTGCGCAGGTTATCGCCGACGATCACTGTCTCTTCGGAGTGAGCCTGCATCTTATTCAGCGCGGCACGCATAATGTACGGACTGGGTTTACCGACGTAAAAAGGGCGACGGCCAGAGATTTTTTCGATTCCGGCGCAGAGCGCGCCGCAGGCGGGCACAAAGCCGCGCGCGTGAGTATCGGGATTGGTGGCGATAAAGCGTGCGCCGCTGGCGACGAAAAAGGCCGCCTTATGCATCATCTCCCAGTTGAAGGAGCGCGTCTCGCCGACGATAACAAAATCGGGATTGACGTCGGTGATGGTGAAGCCCGCTTTGTAGAGTTCATGGATCAGCGCGCCTTCGCCAATCACGTAGGCTTTCTTGCCTTCCTGACGGCGCAGGAAATCGGCGGTCGCCATCGCCGAGGTATAAAACACCGAATCAGGCACCTCGACGCCGGCGTTGGCGAAGCGGTTCGCCAGATCCTGCGCGGTCTGCGAAGGATAGTTGGTCAGCACCACCAGCGGCATCTCTTTTTGCAGGATGCGCTGCAGAAATTCCTTCGCGCCGGGAACGGCGGTGTTGTCATGCATTAACACGCCGTCAATATCGCAAATTACGCTTTTTATCGTCATAGGTTCAGTCCGGTTCGCGTTTACTCTTCCAGTAGATGTTGCAGCAGAATGCCGTTAAGCATGGCGCGTTTTGCCAGAGCAAAAGCGCCTATCGCTGAACGATGATCGAGCTCGGAACGCACCACCGGCAAATTTTTGCGGAAGGCGTTGAGCGCTTGCGTATTAATACAACCTTCAATAGCCGGGAACAGCACTTTTTCTGCGTCGGTGATTTCACCCGCCAGCACCACTTTTTGCGGGTTGAACAGGTTAATCGCAATGGCGATCGCTTTGCCAAGGTAACGCCCGACATATTCGATGACTTCGCAGGCCAGCGCATCGCCCTGGTTAGCAGCCTTGCAAATTTGCCCGATCTGGCAGGCATCCTGCGTCAGAACGCTAGGGTAGCCCTGACTGAGCAGATGACGCACGCGATTTTCAATCGCGCCGTTCGCGGCGATGGTTTCCAGACAGCCGAAATTGCCGCAGTGGCAGCGTTCACCGAGCGGATCGACCTGAATATGGCCAATTTCGCCTACGTTGCCGTTGCTGCCGAGAAAGATATGGCCGTTAGCGATAATGCCCGCGCCGGTGCCGCGATGCAGCCGCACCAGAATCGAGTCGGCGCAGTCGCGGCTTGCACCAAAGTAGTGCTCAGCCAGCGCCAGGCTGCGAATATCGTGACCGACGAAGCTGGTAACTTTAAAGCGATTTTGCAAGCCGGCCACCAGCGGCCAGTGGCTGACGGTGATATGCGGCATATAGCGGATCACGCCGTTTATCGGATCGACCAGGCCAGGCAGGATCACCGAGATCGCGATCAGTTCGCGGATCTTACGCTGGTGGGTCGCAATAAAGCTGTCGATAGCGGCAAATAGCGCGTGCTCCAGCGTTTCCTGCGTTCGCTCCGGCAGCGCATAATCTTCCTGCGCCAGCGACTTGCCGCTGAGGTCGAAGAGCGTCAGCGTGGCGTCATTGCGGCCGAGCCGGACGCCGATAGCGTGAAAATTTCGCGTTTCGGTAACGATGGAAATGGCGCGGCGACCGCCGGTGGATGCCTGCTGATCCACCTCTTTAATCAGGCCGCGCTCGATAAGCTGGCGGGTAATTTTAGTGACGCTGGCGGGCGCAAGCTGACTGAGTTCGGCAATCTGAATGCGCGAAATAGGGCCTTGCTGATCGATTAGCCGGTAAACGGCTGCGCTGTTGAGTTGCTTGACAAGATCGACATTTCCTATTTGTGTCTGGCCGCCAGTGGTCATTCAGTGCTTACTCGCTCAGGACGTCGTCTCCATTGACAAACGTCTTAGTGATTTTGAAATCACGCGTAAAAACAGTCAGGTTTGCGACTTTTCCCGCTTCGACAGTGCCCAGCTGTTTTTCCACGCCCATTGCCTGTGCCGGGTAGAGCGTCGCCATACGCAGCGCTTCATCCAGTGCGATGCCGACATGTTCGACGGCGTTGCGTACTGATTCAATCATGGTAATGGCGGAGCCGCTCAGCGTTCCGTTCTCGTCCACGCACAGGCCATTGCGATAGTATATTGTTTTGCCAGCGAAAATGAATTTATCAATTTCAGCGCCTGCGGGCGCGGTGGCGTCAGTAACCAGCACCAGCTTATCGCCCTTAATGCGTTTGGCATTGCGTACGTTAGCGTAATGGACGTGTAACCCATCTGCAATGATGCCGCAATAAACGTCGGGCGCATCGAACAGCGCGCCGATCAGGCCTGGCTCGCGACCGGCGAAAGCGGGCATGGCGTTATAGAGATGGGTCGCAAAGGTGACGCCGGCGCGGAAACCCGCTTTGGCTTCATCATAGGTGGCGTTGGAGTGACCCGCAGAGACGATAATGCCCGCCTGCGTCAGCTGACGAATTACCTCGTCGCCAGCGTTTTCCGGTGCCAGCGTCACCTTGGTGATAACGTCGGCGTTGTCGCACAAATAACGCACCAGCGACGGGTCGGGCAGGCGAATCAAATCGGGATTATGCGTGCCTTTCTTGGCCTTATTCAGCCACGGACCTTCCAGGTGCAGGCCCAGCGCCTGATGCTGATATTTGCGTTTGTAAGCGCGCATGGTGTCGATGGCGCGCTTCATCAGTTCGTCGCTGCTGGTGATAAGCGTCGGCAGGAAGCTGGTGCAGCCCGATTTTTCGTTGGCGCGCTGCATGATTTCCAGCGTCTCGACGCTCAGCGCGTCGATGTCGTCATTGAACTGCACGCCGCCGCAGCCGTTAAGCTGTAAATCAATAAAGCCGGGAGCGATCAGCGCGCCTGCAACGTCGCGCTGCGCAATATCAGCGGGCAGCGCATCGCGTGGACAGACGCGTTCGATCAGCCCATCGGCAATAACCACCGCGTGGTTATCCAGAATTTCATGACCAGTATAAATTCGGCCGTTTACTAATGCGTACATCTTGGTTCTCCCGGCTGAGCCCGCCAGAGCGAGGCGGCGGGCATTTACAACATCGTCTTACACGCCTTTCATATTTTCCGCTTCCATTTCGCGGAAATATTTGACGGTTTTCACTTTCAGTTCCATGGTGGCGGGTTCATCGCATACCACCACCGATTTTGCATGCAGCTGCAGACAGCTGATGGTCCACATATGATTGACGTTGCCTTCGACAGCGGCCTGCAACGCCTGCGCTTTAACATGGCCGGTCACCAGAATCATCACTTCTTCCGCATCCAGCAGCGTGCCGACGCCAACGGTCAGCGCATATTTTGGCACCTGATCCACATCGCCGTTAAAGAAGCGCGAATTCGCCATACGAGTGTCATGCGTCAGCGTTTTAATGCGGGTGCGTGAGGCCAGCGAAGAAGCGGGTTCGTTGAAGGCGATATGACCATCATTGCCGACGCCGCCCATAAACAGGTGGATTTTACCCAGTGCGCGAATCTTCTCTTCATACTGACGACATTCTGCGTCAATATCTGGCGCATTGCCATTCAGAAGATTGATATTTTCTGGTTGAATATCAACGTGATCGAAAAAGTTACGGTACATAAAGCTGTGATAGCTTTCCGGATGCTCTTTCGGCAGGCCGACATATTCGTCCATATTGAAGGTGACGACATGCTTAAAGCTGACCTGGCCCGCTTTGTGCATCTCAATAAGATGCTTGTAAGCTTCCAGCGGTGTACCACCCGTCGGCAAACCTAAAACGAAGGGGCGGTCTGCGGTAGGGTTAAAGGCATTGATACGGTTAACGATATGACGGGCTGCCCACTTACCGACCTGCGTAGGGGTAGCCAAAGGGATAAGTCGCATGTTTCACCTCATTCTGAGAAAAGAAAAGGGGACGATGCAGTAACCGCTGCGGTCATCATTACGCTGTAGGCGGAAGACGGTTTCGTTATGCGGTCACTGCGTCTTGATATTTTTTATCATAAAATAAGTTAGGGTCGTTCGCCAGACGTCTACGCGGTTATCGGTGCTTTTTGGTGATAATTATCACAGAAGAGACGCTTATAATTTGCGAGACGAATTAATTTGTCATTACACTGCGCACGTGAAGTGTAGTGTCATTCAACCCCTGCGGCTGACAATAAAAAGCAAGCGGCGCAGGGCGACAAGTCGGTCTCATAGGGGGAAAGGACAAATGTTAGGTTACTTACAAAAGGTTGGCCGCGCGCTGATGGTGCCGGTAGCGACCCTGCCGGCGGCGGCAATATTGATGGGGGTCGGTTACTGGCTCGACCCGGACGCCTGGGGCGCAAGCAACGCGCTCGCCGCGCTGCTGATAAAGTCAGGCGCGGCGATTATTGAAAATATGTCAGTGCTGTTCGCTATCGGCGTGGCGTATGGTCTCTCAAAAGATAAAGACGGCGCGGCGGCGCTGACCGGCTTCGTCGGTTTCCTGGTCGTGACTACGCTCTGCTCGCCCGCAGCGGTGGCGATGATTCAGAAGATGCCGGTCGATCAGGTGCCTGCTGCGTTCGGCAAAATCAATAACCAGTTTGTCGGCATTCTGGTGGGCATCCTGTCGGCGGAGGTCTATAACCGCTTCAGCCATGTGGAGCTGCCTAAAGCGCTCTCTTTCTTCAGCGGTCGACGACTGGTGCCAATCCTCGTCTCTTTCCTGATGATTATCGTGGCGTTTATTCTGATGTACATCTGGCCGCTGATCTTTAACGGTCTGGTGAGCTTCGGCGAACATATCCAGAAGCTGGGTTCCGTCGGCGCGGGCGTCTACGCTTTCTTCAACCGTCTGCTTATCCCGGTCGGTCTGCATCACGCGCTGAACTCGGTATTCTGGTTCGACGTTGCAGGCATCAACGACATTCCTAAGTTCCTCGGCGGCGCGCAGTCTATCGCTAACGGCACCGGCATTGTCGGTATTACGGGACGCTATCAGGCGGGCTTCTTCCCGATTATGATGTTCGGCCTGCCCGGCGCGGCGCTGGCGATCTACCACTGCGCGCGTCCGGAAAACCGCGCGAAAGTAGGCGGCATTATGCTGGCCGCAGCCTTTGCGGCCTTCTTCACCGGCATTACCGAGCCGCTGGAGTTCTCCTTTATGTTCGTGGCGCCGGTGCTCTATGTCATCCACGCCGTGCTGACCGGTATCTCTGTCTTTATCGCCGCCAGCATGCACTGGATTGCCGGTTTCGGCTTTAGCGCCGGTCTGGTGGATATGGTGCTGTCGAGCCGCAACCCGCTGGCGACCCACTGGTGGATGCTGATCCCGCAGGGTATCGTCTTCTTTGTGCTCTACTATGTGGTGTTCCGCTTCACTATTCAGAAATTCAACCTGATGACGCCGGGCCGCGAGCTGGCGGTAGCAGGCGACGAAACGGACGGCTATGACGTCAACGTCGACAACACTGACAACGGCGAGAGCGCAACCGAATCGCTGGCGCGTCGCTATATCGGCGCAGTCGGCGGCTCCGACAACCTGACCGGCATTGACGCCTGCATCACCCGTCTGCGTCTGAACGTGAAAGACTCGTCACAGGTGAATGAATCGGTCGCCAAACATCTGGGCGCGTCAGGCGTTATTCGCCTGAACAAACAGAGCGTGCAGGTTATTGTCGGCACCCAGGCGGAAAGCATCGCCACCGCTATGAAAAAGGTGCTGACAAAAGGGCCAGTCGCATCGGCGGGCGGCGCGTCTACCGCCGCTGCGGCACCGGTAGTAAAACCGCAGGCGGCGTTGAATCGCGACAGTAAGGTGATTGCGACGCTGCTGGCGCCGGTAAGCGGCAACGTTGTCGCCCTTGACGCTGTGCCTGACGAAGCCTTCGCCAGCAAGGCGGTGGGTGAGGGACTGGCGATTAAACCGACGGGTAAAGTGGTGGTGGCGCCAGCCGCAGGTACGGTAGTGAAGATTTTCGACACCAATCATGCCTTCTGTCTGGAAACCAGCAGCGGCGTGGAGATTGTGGTGCATATGGGCCTCGATACCGTGGCGCTGGGTGGCAAAGGCTTTACCCGGCTGGTGGAAGAGGGCGCGATGGTGTCGGCGGGACAGCCGGTGCTGGAGATGGATCTCGATTTCCTGAACGCCAACGCGCGCTCGATGATCAGTCCGGTCGTGGTCAGCAACAGTGAGGATTTCGTCGGTCTGACGCTGCTGGCGACCGGCACGGTAGTGGCCGGAGAAACCCCGCTTTATGAGGTAAAAGGCTAAGCCCTTAACCGCGGCGACGTAAAAAAAAGCAGGCAGGAAGCAATTCCTGCCTTTTTTCGTTTTATCGCCTTAACAAACCGGTTGTTTCCCTTCGGCGCTTTGTGGATCATACTCCGTTACTTCGTGGTACAAACCACCCGCTATACGTATTGAGGATTGAGAGATGAGTGAGGCTGAAGCCCGCCCAACTAACTTTATTCGTCAGATCATTGACGAAGATTTGGCGAGCGGCAAGCACAACAGCGTGCATACCCGTTTCCCGCCTGAGCCTAATGGCTATCTGCATATTGGCCATGCAAAATCGATCTGCCTGAACTTCGGCATCGCTCAGGACTATCAGGGTCAGTGCAACCTGCGTTTCGACGATACCAACCCGGTTAAAGAAGATATGGAGTTCGTTGAATCCATCAAACGCGACGTGCGGTGGCTGGGCTTTGAGTGGAGTGGGGAGGTTCGCTATTCCTCTGATTACTTCGATCAGCTTTATCACTACGCGGTTGAACTGATCAATAAAGGCCTGGCCTATGTTGACGAACTGACGCCGGAAGAGATCCGCGAATATCGCGGCACCCTGACCGCGCCGGGTAAAAACAGCCCATACCGCGATCGCAGCGTAGAAGAGAACCTGGCGCTGTTCGAAAAAATGCGCAACGGCGAGTTTGCCGAGGGCAAAGCCTGCCTGCGCGCCAAAATCGATATGGCCTCCAGCTTTATCGTAATGCGCGATCCGGTGCTCTACCGCATTAAGTTTGCCGAGCATCATCAGACCGGCAAAAAGTGGTGCATCTATCCGATGTACGACTTTACCCACTGCATCTCCGATGCGCTGGAAAATATCACCCATTCGCTCTGTACGCTGGAGTTCCAGGATAACCGCCGTCTGTATGACTGGGTGCTGGACAACATCTCTATTCCGGTGCATCCGCGCCAGTATGAGTTCTCCCGCCTTAACCTCGAATATGCGGTGATGTCGAAACGTAAGCTGACGCAGCTGGTCAGCGAGAACGTGGTAGAAGGCTGGGACGATCCGCGCATGCTGACCGTGTCTGGTCTGCGCCGTCGCGGCTACACTGCCGCTTCGATCCGTGAGTTCTGCCGCCGTATTGGCGTAACCAAACAGGACAACGTGGTGGAGATGGCGTCGCTGGAGTCCTGCATTCGCGACGATTTGAACGAAAACGCGCCGCGCGCTATGGCGGTGCTCGATCCGCTGAAAGTGGTGATTGAAAACCTGCCGGCTGGGCATAATGAAATCATCACTATGCCGAACCATCCGAACAAGCCCGAAATGGGCACTCGCGATGTGCCTTTTGGCCGTGAGGTCTGGATCGACCGCGCTGACTTCCGCGAAGAAGCCAACAAGCAGTACAAGCGCCTGGTGCTGGGCAAAGAAGTTCGCCTGCGCAATGCTTATGTGATCCGCGCCGAACGCGTTGCTAAAGATGAAGAAGGCAATATCACCTGCATCTACTGCACCTGCGACGTCGATACCTTAAGCAAAGATCCGGCTGATGGCCGCAAGGTGAAAGGAGTAATCCACTGGGTCTCTGCGGATCACGCGCTGCCAGCGGAATTCCGACTCTACGATCGCCTGTTCAGCGTGCCGAATCCAGGCGCGGAAGAGGATTTCCTGACGACCATCAATCCGAACTCTTTAGAGATCCGTCAGGGATTCGTCGAGCCGGGCCTGCAGAATGCCAGCCCGGAAGCGCCTTATCAGTTTGAGCGCGAAGGCTATTTCTGCGCCGACAGCCGCTACTCACGTCCAAACCAGCTGGTGTTTAACCGCACCGTGGGTCTGCGTGATACCTGGGCGAAAATCGGCGATTAGATTTTTAAATCAACGTCATCATAAAATCATTAAAGGGCGAGCAATCGCCCTTTTTTATGACTGCAATCTGCACTTAGACGTTTTTTTGTGCTGTTGTAAATAATCAACTCTTGTCAGGCCGCGCTGGGAGTTATCTGAGTTAACAAAAATTAATCAGTTTCCAGCTGTGAATTTCGTTTTTTCAGGTAGGCTATTCGCTCTTAAAAGAGGCTATGCGGGCAATAAGAAGGAAAAATGATGACGGCTCTTGGTCAGGAAGCAAAACACAGCGTGGTGGTTTTACATCAGTTAATCGAACGTATATTTAACCAGCCTTCAGGTGGGGATGACACTTTCCATCTGCTGCTGTCGCATTTCCATCCCGATTTCCGCATGGTGACGCCGCAGGGCAGGCTGCTCGATCTGAACCAGACCGAAGAGCTGTTCCGCCAGCTGCAGGGACGACGAGAAGGAATGCGCATCGCGACCAGCGAGCACGCCGTCATCTCTCAGCAAAAAGATGAAATCACCATTCAGTACCGTGAACTGCAAATGATGAACGGCAGCGATCAGACGCGCATCTCGCTGGCGATTCTGGACTGCAGCACGTCCGTTCCCCGCTGGCGCTACCTGCACGAAACGCTGGTTGCCTGACGCCCATAAAAAAGCCGGTAGACATACCGGCTTTTAGAATGACTGCATAGCACATTTTTACTGGTCGTGGAGCGTTTCGTCTTCGCGGCAATCGCCCAGCGCACAGTGACCGTAGAGATAAAGACTGTGGTTAGTCAGCTTGATGCCGTGGCGAGTTGCGATATCCCGCTGGCGCGCTTCGATCGACTCATCGCTGAACTCGATCACTTTGCCACAGTCGAGGCAGATCAGATGATCGTGATGCTGCTGCTGGGTCAGTTCGAAAACCGATTTCCCGCCTTCAAAGTTGTGACGCGTCACAATGCCCGCATCGTCAAACTGGTTAAGTACACGATAAACGGTAGCCAGACCAATCTCTTCGCCCATATCGATCAGGCGTTTATAAAGATCTTCCGCGCTGACGTGATGGCACTGAGGTTCCTGAAGCACTTCCAGAATTTTAAGTCTGGGCAGCGTGACTTTCAGGCCAGCCTTCTTTAATGCGGTGTTGTTGTCAGTCATGCGGATATTGTCCTGTTACTTTGCTGGTTACTTGAGGCGCCTTGCCTTGAATGTCGTTCGGTGTCTGTTCTCATTTGCGTCTCATTATAGAGGTGAAGTATTGAAATGAAAACCGAGGGAAACGCCTGAGATCAACACGGGCTGTAAGAAGATACGTAACGGCACCGGGCGGAGAAATACAGGAGGTTCGTTATCATTTCGCTAACTTCATGACCTCGCGGGAGAAATAAGCAGATAACCGATGTGGGTATTGTACAGAATCGGAGATAAAAGTTAAAAAGCTGTAGCTATTATTTCTATAGGAAAAAACATTAACTCAATGTGAGCCAGCGCCCACATTGAGTATGTGGGTAATCAGGCTTCGATGATCGCCTGCAGCTGCAGTTCGTCATAGATCTGTTTAACCCAGGCGTCGACACGCTGGCTGGTGAGTTCCGGCTGACGATCTTCATCAATGGCCAGACCGAGGAAGTGTTTGTCGTCCGCCAGACCTTTAGAGGCTTCAAAGTGATAACCTTCGGTCGGCCAGTGACCCACGATCACCGCGCCGTTCGGCTCGATGATATCGCGAATGGTGCCCATCGCGTCGCAGAAATATTCTGCGTAGTCTTCCTGATCGCCGCAGCCGAAAAGCGCTACCAGCTTGCCGTTAAAATCGATCTCTTCCAGCGTCGGGAAGAAATCATCCCAGTCGCACTGCGCTTCGCCGTAGTACCAGGTTGGAATGCCCAGCAGCAGAATGTCGAACGCTTCCAGATCTTCTTTAGTACTCTTGGCAATGTCATGCACTTCCGCAACGTCTTTGCCCAGTTGTTTCTGGATCATTTTTGCAATGTTTTCGGTGTTGCCGGTATCGCTGCCAAAGAAGATGCCTACGATTGCCATGGGGTAAATAACCTCTTAAATCCTGATAATGAGATGCATGCGCAGAGCGCACAATTAAGCGAATGATAGCAGAGCGAGCAAACGGGCGGAACTTGAAAAGCCGCGCGATTTGCTTCTGCGTGCGCTTTGCGCGATTCAGTCCAGTTTGAGTTGCGCCAGCAGCATTTGTTCAATCAGTTCGCTGCGGCTGATGTTGCGCTGCTCAGCCAGCGTATTCAACGCATCCACGGCTTCGCTGGTCATTTTGAGTTCGACACGGCGCAGCCCGCGCACTTTGTCACGTTTCAGTTGATTGCGCTTATTGATGCGCAGCTGTTCATCACGCGATAGCGGACTGGTTTTCGGTCGACCGGGCCGACGCTCGTTTGCAAACAGATCCAGCGTGGTGCGGTCAGTGTGTTCTTTTGCCATGGCTTAGTAAAACTGAAGGCGCGAACAGGCGCGTTTATAACGAAATGGGCCATTGCCGCGACAAAAAATGAGCAGCGGCAAAATTTAGCGCGCCATCATACTCCAGCCGAAGAGATGACGCCAATGCTAAACCGCGAACGGCAAGCTTTTGCTTTTAAAGCGCAAAAAAGCGACGAACGCTGCGCAATACGGCATCAGGCTTCTCGGCGTGCACCCAGTGGCCAGCGCCGCTGATCACGTGCGCATGGGCCGCCGGAAACTGACGCAGCAGCGCGTCGCGGTAGTGATTGTCGAGATAGGGCGAGTCGCCGCCGCGAATAAAGAGCGCGGGATGGGGCCAGGCCGGCACCTCTTCCCAGCCAGTTATTGTAGCGTAATTATCCCATAGCGCCGGAACGTTGAAGCGCCACTCGCCATCCTGAAACGATTTAAGAAGGAACTGGATAACGCCGTCCTCTTTAATATGAGTGCGCATCACCTGCGCGGCCTCACTGCGCAGGCGCACGCCTGCGTCGCTCACTGCGCGGACGGCAGCGAAAATTTCGTCGTGGCGTCGTGTCTGGTAATCCACCGGCGCGATATCGATCAGCACCAGCTTCTCCAGCCGCTGCGGCGCCAGCGCGCTCATCGCCATGGCAATTTTACCGCCCATCGAGTGGCCGATAACGGCGACGCGATCGATATGGTGCGCGTCCAGCGTCTCGAACATATCCTGCGCCATGGCGCGATAGCTCATCTCTTCGGCGCGCGGCGAGAGGCCGTGGTTGCGTACATCCACCTGAATCAGCGGCCCTGCGTCTTTCAGGCCGCGCGCCAGCACGCCAAGGTTATCCAGGCTGCCGAACAGGCCGTGAATGAAGAGGATGGGTAAGGAGTCAGCGATTGATTGGTCAGTTTGCAGACGAGCATTTAAAATCATGGCAAAGTTCTTACGATGGGGACCTTGGGTTAGGTTATCATGCTTTTACCTTTCCAGGCGCGACGACACGACAGGCTTTAGGGCATATTCCGACTTTTGCCCTCTGAGCGTGCGAATGCTATCAGCCCGCCTGGTTTTAACTTTATAATCCTTATGTTAGAACCCGCCCGTCCAGCGAACAACCGAGCTTTGCAGCGGTGTTTTTCAGGCTGGCGTGGTTCTGTCACGAGTCAAAACCGTACGGAAAAAGATGAAAACGATCGAAGTTGACGAAGACCTCTACCGCTATATCGCCAGCCACACGCAACATATCGGCGAGAGCGCCTCTGACATTTTACGGCGGATGCTAAAATTTACTGCCGGTCAAAGCGCGCCTGCGGCGGCAGCGCCGTTAGCGGCGGGCGATACGGCGCAAAAAACGATTCAGCCGGTGCGTGCGGAAAACCGTCCGCAGGATCGGGTACGCGCCGTACGTGAACTGCTGCTGTCGGACGAATACGCCGAACAGAAGAAAGCGGTTAATCGTTTTATGATGATTTTGTCAACGCTCTATCGTCTTGATCCTTCGGCTTTTGCTGAGGCTACTGCATCGCTGCAGGGCCGTACTCGCGTTTATTTTGCGGGTGACGAGCAAACGCTGTTGCAAAATGGCACCCATACTAAGCCGAAGCACGTACCCGGCACGCCGTACTGGGTGATCACCAATACCAATACCGGCCGTAAACGCAGCATGGTGGAACACATCATGGTCTCGATGCAGTTCCCGCAGGAGCTGGCAGAGAAAGTTTGCGGCACCATTTAAACTGAAGCGTCAGGGAGAAGCGCCAATGGCCAGTCACCCCCGTGCCGGGCAACCCGCCCAGCAGAGCGATTTGATTAACGTTGCACAGTTAACATCACAGTATTATGTCCTGCAGCCCGACGTGGCGAACCCGGACCATGCGGTGAAATTCGGCACCTCCGGGCATCGTGGTAGCGCAGGCCGTCAGAGCTTTAACGAGCAGCATATTCTGGCGATCGCCCAGGCGATAGCCGAAGAGCGCAAGAAAAACGGCATCACCGGTCCCTGCTATGTCGGTAAAGATACGCACGCGCTCTCTGAGCCAGCGATTCTGTCGGTGCTGGAAGTGCTGGCCGCTAACGGCGTAGACGTCATTGTGCAGCAGGACAATGGCTATACCCCGACGCCCGCTATCTCTAACGCTATCCTTGAGCACAACAAGCAGGGCGGCGCGCAGGCGGACGGCATCGTCATTACGCCGTCGCACAACCCGCCGGAAGATGGCGGCATTAAATACAATCCGCCGAATGGCGGCCCGGCCGACACCAACGTCACGAAAGTGGTGGAGGATCGCGCTAACCAGCTGATCAAAGCAGGCTTGCAAGAAGTAAAACGACTGCCGCTGGATCAGGCGTGGGCGAGCGGCCGTATCGTCGAGAAAGATCTGATTCAGCCCTATGTTGAAGGGCTGGCGCAGGTGATCGACTTTGCCGCTATTCAGAAAGCGGGTCTGAAGCTGGGCGTTGATCCGCTGGGCGGCTCCGGCATGGAGTACTGGAAGCGCATCGCTGAGCATTACAAACTCGATCTCACCATCGTGAACGACGCAATCGACCAGACCTTCCGCTTTATGCATCTGGATAAAGATGGCGTGGTACGTATGGACTGCTCTTCCGAGTGCGCCATGGCGGGACTGCTGGCGTATAAGGACAAGTTCGATCTGGCGTTCGGCAACGACCCTGACTATGACCGTCACGGCATCGTGACGCCGTCAGGCCTGATGAACCCGAACCACTATCTGGCCGTTGCTATCAATTATCTGTTCCAGCATCGTCCGCAGTGGGGCAAAGAGGTCGCCGTAGGCAAAACGCTGGTCTCCAGCGCAATGATCGACCGCGTGGTTAACGATATTGGCCGTAAGCTGGTGGAAGTGCCGGTGGGCTTTAAGTGGTTCGTTGACGGCCTGTTCGACGGCAGCCTCGGTTTCGGCGGCGAAGAGAGCGCAGGCGCGTCTTTCCTGCGCTTCGACGGCTCTGCCTGGTCAACCGATAAAGACGGCATCATTCTTTGCCTGCTGGCGGCGGAGATTACCGCGGTTACCGGCAAGAACCCACAGCAGCACTATGACGAGCTGGCTGCTCGCTTCGGCGCGCCGAGCTACAACCGTTTGCAGGCGCCTGCGACCTCTGCCCAGAAAGCGGCTCTCTCTAAGCTGTCACCGGAGATGGTCAGCGCCGATACGCTGGCGGGCGATCCCATTACCGCGCGTCTGACGGCAGCGCCGGGCAATGGCGCGTCTATCGGCGGTCTGAAAGTGATGACGGAAAACGGCTGGTTCGCCGCGCGTCCGTCAGGCACCGAAGACGCTTACAAGATTTACTGCGAGAGCTTCCTGGGTGCGGAACATCGCGCGCAGATCGAGAAAGAAGCGGTAGAGATTGTTAGCGAAGTGCTGAAAAACGCCTGACAGAAGAGGTGGGCTGAGGCACTCTGGAGCAACAGGCCAGGGCGCCAGGCGGATTTCATGGTCCGCTCGCCCACCTTTCACATTACCTGCTTATATCAGCGCCCTCTGGGCGCTTTTTTATGGCATAAAGCGGTAGCCGATGCCGGTTTCAGTCAGCAAATGTTTTGGCTGCGTTGGATCGGCCTCCAGCTTTTGCCGCAAGTGCGCCATATAGATGCGCAGATAGTGGCTGTGCTCAACCGCATTCGGCCCCCAGACCTGACTCAGCAACTGGCGCTGCGTCAGCACTTTCCCGATATTGTTCAGCAAAATGCCCAGCAGGCGAAATTCAATCGGCGTCAGGTGAATTTCCTGCCCGGCGCGCAGTACGCGGCGCGCGGCCAGGTCTACGCTGACATCGCTAAAGCGAATCACCGGCTCCGGCTGCTGCCCCGGATGGCGGCGCAGCGCCACGCGCACCCTCGCCAGCAGCTCGCCAATGCCGAAGGGCTTCGTCAGATAATCATCCGCGCCGACGTCCAGCGCATCTATTTTATCCTGCTCATCGACGCGTGCCGACAGCACAATGACCGGTACGGCGCTCCACTGACGCAGATCGCGAATAAAATCGCGCCCGTCGCCGTCAGGCAGACCTAAATCGAGGATCACCAGATCGGGCTTGCGCGTGGCTGCTTCAATCAGGCCGCGCTGCAGCGTATCGGCATCAACGACTTTGAGCGCTTCTCCTTCCAGCGCGAGGCGAACAAAACGCCGGATCTCTTTTTCATCTTCAACAATTAATACGGTGGCCACGCGGCGCTGCTCCCTGCCTGAAAACCTGTCGCTACTTTATCAGCAAAACCACAGGCTGCGTATTGATCATAAAGCGATCAGAAGATTAACCATTTTGTAACTTACTTTCACTATTATCTGAAACTGAGTCTTTAAAGCCAAAAATAGTGGTCGGATGAGTAGTAAAATTACACAGGGCAGCGTAATATCTGAGCAAGATCACATTTCAGCCGCTGCTTCAAAGGAGGCCAACGATGTACCAGAAATATCCCTTCTATAAAATTTTCTTGCGTCGTGCGCTGGTTATCCTGCTGGGCGTAACGGCGCTGCCGGTGATGTTGTTTCGTCAGGACCGGGCGCGCTTCTACAGCTATCTGCATCGTATGTGGTGCAAAACCAGCGCCAAGCCGGTCTGGCTGGCGCAAACGGAAGCCGCAGGCGGCGTTTTCTGGTAATGCGCTGGCGTAGCGAAACAGAGCCCGATCATGCTATCGGGCTTTGTTGTTTCTGAAGCCCCGTCACAGAGAAAACCCTCTCCATCCCTGGGATGAGGCTGTTATTCGTTCTATTTTCAGCTACACTTAAACCTCTACAAGATTTCGGAGGTTGTACAAGTATGAGCGTAAAAATTCCGCTGGGTATCAGTGCCTGCCTGCTGGGAGAACAAGTCCGTTTTGACGGCGGTCATAAACGTCTGGCGTTCGCCGTCAACGAGCTTGCGCCTTTTGTACGTTTCGAACCGATTTGCCCCGAAATGGCGATAGGCTTGCCGACGCCGCGCCCGGCCCTGCGGCTGGTGAAACAGAGCGATGAAGAGATCCATCTCTGCTTCAGTAAAGAGGGCGGCGAAGAGCTGACCCAGCAGATGCGCGACTGGTCAGCCGAACGGGTAACATCCCTGCATCATCTGTGCGGCTATATTCTGTGCGCAAAATCACCCAGCTGCGGCATGGAACGCGTGCGCGTCTATGAACCTGACACCAACAACAATCGTAAAGCGGGCATGGGGCTCTTTGCTGAGAGGCTAACGGCGGAAATGCCCTGGCTGCCTGTCGAAGAGGATGGCCGTCTGCACGATCCGGCGCTGCGCGAAAACTTCGTTGGGCGCATCTGCGCACTGCACGAATTCAATCAGATGTGTAAGCGGGGTCTGACGCGCGCGCAGCTTATCGCTTTCCACAGCCGCTACAAGCTGCTGATGCTGGCGCATTCACAGGAAAAATATCGTGAGCTTGGCCCGTTTGTCGCCTCGATGAGCCAGTGGGATTCGCTGGAGGCTTTCGCCTTTGAATACCGTAACCGCATGATGGCGTTGCTGTCGCAGCCTGCGACGCGTCGCAACCATACCAACGTGCTGATGCATGCGCAGGGCTATTTCCGTCGACAGCTTAGCTCGCCGCAGCGTCAGGAACTGGCAGAGCTGATTGATCGCTACCGCTGCGGCGTTCAGCCGCTGCTGGCGCCTATCACCATGCTGAAACACTATATGTCGCAGTATCCGCATCCCTGGCTGACGCAGCAGCGCTATTTCGATCCCTACCCGGAGGCGCTGCGCCTGCGTTACGGCCAGTAATATGCGCACGCATCTGGTCTGGCTGCGTAATGACTTACGCATAAATGACAATCTGGCGCTGAACGCCGCCTGCCGCGACGCCGATGCGAAGGTGATCGCGCTCTTTATTGCAACGCCACAGCAGTGGCGTCAGCATGACATGGCGCCGAAGCAGGCAGCTTTTATCTATGACAGCCTGCTGGAGCTGCAACAGGCGCTGGCCGATCGCGGCATTGAGCTGCTGACGCAAGCGTGCGACGATTTTGCCGCGTCGGTTGACCTGCTGGTCGCCTGTTGCGAGCGTCACCGCGTCGATGCGCTGTTTTACAATTATCAGTATGAGCTGAACGAGCGTAAGCGCGATGCCGAGGCGGAAAAGCGACTCGATCGGGCGGGCGTGGTATGCCAGGGATTTGATGACAGCGTTATGCTGGCGCCGGGCAGCGTCCAGACCGGCGACGGCAAGATGTACAAAGTCTATACCCCCTTCAGTAAAGCCTTCGTGCGCCGTCTGCAGCTTGCCCTGCCGGCGTGCGTCAGCGCGCCGAAACCGCGTAGCGGCGGCGCCGTGAAGGTAATAAAGGCCGCGGAGCGCTTTGACTACCCCATGGAAGAGTACGATCGCGAGCGTTTCCCGCCGGGGGAAAACGCGGCGCTGCAGCGTCTGCGCCATTTTGCCCGACAGCCGATAACCGATTACTGCGTGGCGCGCGACACGCCGTCGGTGGATGGCACCAGCCGCCTGTCGGTCTATCTCGCTACCGGCGTGCTGTCGCCGCGCCAGTGCCTGCATCGCGTGTTGAAAGAGCATCCGCGCGCGCTGGAGGAGAGCAGGCTCTTTACCTGGCTTAATGAGCTTATCTGGCGCGAGTTTTATCGCCATCTGATGGTGGCTTTTCCTGCGCTTTGCAGGCATCAGCCCTTTGTTGAATGGACGCGGCATGTTGACTGGCAGCGCAACGAGGAGCACTTCACCGCGTGGAAAACAGGCAAAACCGGGTATCCCATCGTCGACGCGGCGATGCGGCAGATGAAAGCGCTGGGGTGGATGCACAACCGGCTGCGTATGATAACCGCCAGCTTCCTGGTTAAAGATCTGCTGATCGACTGGCATGAAGGGGAGCGTTATTTCATGCAAAACCTGATTGACGGCGATCTGGCGGCGAATAACGGCGGCTGGCAGTGGGCGGCGTCAACGGGAACCGATCCCGTGCCGTACTTCCGCATTTTTAACCCGACGACGCAGGGCGAGCGCTTCGACAGTCAGGGCGCTTTTATCCGTCAGTGGCTGCCGGAGCTGAAAGAGGTGCCGGACAGCGATATCCATCAGCCGCAGCGCTGGGCAGAGAAAAACCACAAGAGGCTCGATTATCCCTCGCCAATCGTGGAACATAAGCAGGCACGTAAAAAGACATTAGACGCCTTTGTGCGCGCGAAAAACGCAGCCTGAGGCGGCCGGAGCCGTTATGAATCACTATGAACTTGAAAATATCGTCAACCAGCAGCTAAACAGCGGCGCCTTTAGCGACTACGCGCCTAACGGACTGCAGGTTGAGGGACGAACAGACGTAAAAACCCTGATTACCGGTGTTACTGCCTGTCAGGCGCTGGTGGATGAAGCCGTGGCGCGCAACGCCGATGCGATTCTGGTGCATCACGGTTACTTCTGGAAAAGCGAGCCAGCGGTCATCAAAGGTATGAAGCGCAACCGTCTGCGCGCGCTGCTGGCGAACGACATTAATCTTTACGGCTGGCATCTGCCGCTCGACGCGCACCCGACGCTGGGCAACAACGCTCAGCTGGCGAAGCTGCTGGATATCGAGGTAAAAGGCGAAGTGCAGCCGCTGGTTTTCTGGGGCGAGCTGGCGACGCCGCTGAGCGGCGAGGCGCTGGCGCAGCGCATCGAAGAGAGACTGGGACGCGCGCCGCTGCACTGCGGCGATAACGCTCCGGCGCAGATCCGCCGCGTCGCCTGGTGCAGCGGCGGCGGGCAGGGCTTTATAGACAGCGCAGCCGCCTTCGGCGTGGATGCCTATATTACCGGCGAGGTCTCCGAGCAGACGATTCACAGCGCCCGCGAACAGGGGATCCATTTCTTCGCCGCCGGTCACCACGCTACCGAGCGCGGTGGCATCAAAGCGCTGGGTGAATGGCTGGCCGAACAGCACGGCCTTGAGGTTACCTTCATCGATATTCCCAATCCCGCCTGATTTTTCTCCTGTTATGCGCCCGCTTTCGGGCGCAAATCTGTTGACACCGTTCTGACACTTTCGCATAACTATTCGCTTTATTCTGATAATCGTCAGCCGCCGCGCGGATAGCGTAGCGGAAAAGTGGAGGTGGGATTTGCAACGAGCACGATGTTATCTGCTTGGTGAACAGGCGGTGGTGCTGGAGCTTGAACCACCGGTATCGCTGCAAAGCCAGCAGCGCATTTGGGGGTTGACGCAGCATCTGCAACAGCATGAGCAGGTGGCGGAAGTTATTCCAGGCATGAACAACATTACGCTGCTGCTGCGCGACCCGCAGCAGAGCGCGCTGGACGCTATTGAACATCTGCAGCGCTGGTGGGAAGAGAGCGAGGCGCTGGAGGCGACGTCGCGGCTGGTGGAAATTCCGGTGATATACGGCAACGAAGCCGGGCCGGATCTGCAGGTAGTCGCCGATCACGCCGGCCTGACGCCAAAGCAGGTAGTAGAGCTGCACAGCAGCATCGACTACATGGTCTATTTTATCGGTTTTCAGCCGGGATTCCCCTATCTTGGCGGCCTCGACAGCCGTCTCCACACCCCGCGTCGCGCTGAGCCGCGCCTGAGCGTTCCGGCCGGTTCGGTAGGCATTGGCGGCAGCCAGACCGGCATCTATCCGCTCGCGACGCCCGGCGGCTGGC
Source organism: Pantoea sp. YU22 (assembly GCF_003970755.1). Classification (NCBI taxonomy): domain Bacteria; kingdom Pseudomonadati; phylum Pseudomonadota; class Gammaproteobacteria; order Enterobacterales; family Erwiniaceae; genus Pantoea; species Pantoea sp. YU22. The sequence goes on from NZ_RYDU01000001.1 coordinate 21,894, forward strand.
AGCTGCTGGGGCAGACGCCCGTTGCGCTGTTTAACCCGCAGCAGCAGCCGCCGACGCTGCTGCGGCCCGGCGACAGCGTGCGCTTTGTGCCGCAAAAGGAGGGCATATGTTAAGGATATTGCGCGCAGGACTGGCCACCACCTTACAGGACAGTGGCCGCACCGGCTGGCGTCAGTCCGGCATCAGCGTCGGTGGCGTACTCGATTTGCCTGCAATGCGCACCGCGAATTTGCTGGTCGGCAATGCTCCAGACAGCGCGGTGCTGGAGATCGTATTAGGCCAGTTTAAAGCGGAATTTATGCGTGACGGCTGGTTCGCCCTGACCGGCGCGGCCTGCAACGCCGAACTGGACGATAAGCCGGTCTGGACCGGCTGGCGGCTGCCGGTGAAAAAAGGGCAGGTGCTGACGCTCTCTATGCCGCTGCACGGCATGCGCAGCTATCTGGCAATCCACGGCGGCTTCGACGTCGAGCCGATGCTCGGCTCCGTCAGTACCGATCTCAAAGCGGGCTTTGGCGGCTGGCAGGGGCGCAAGCTGGAAGATGGCGACCGGCTGCCGCTCGGCAAGCCGACGCAGCTCTTCACCCGTAAAGCAGGCGTCCGCCAGCTGCTGTGGAGTAACCGCATCCGCGCGCTGCCGGGGCCGGAATATAATGAATTCAGCCGCGAGGCGCAGATGGCCTTCTGGCGTACGCCCTGGATGCTCAGCCCGCAGAGCAACCGCATGGGCTATCGCCTGCAGGGACCGGAACTGAAGCGCGAAACCTCGCGCGAGCTGCTGTCGCACGGGCTGGTGCCTGGCGTGGTGCAGGTGCCGCCAAACGGGCAGCCGATCGTGCTGATGGCCGATGCGCAGACCACCGGCGGCTATCCGCGCATCGCCTGCGTTATCGACGCCGATCTCTATCAGCTGGCGCAGATCCGTCTGGGCGAGCCGATTCACTTTATCCAGTGTTCGCTGCCGGTCGCCATGCAGGCACGCATGCATCAGCAGCGCGCGCTCGACCATATGGCATGGGGACTTGCTGATGAAAATTGATCTGAATGCCGATCTCGGTGAAGGCAGCGGCAGCGATCGCGCGCTGCTACAGCTGGTCAGTTCGGCCAATATCGCCTGCGGCTTTCATGCTGGCGATGCTGAAACCATGCTGCAGTCGGTGCGCTGGGCGAAAGCGTTTGGCGTCGCGATTGGCGCGCATCCGAGCTTCCCGGATCGGGAGAACTTCGGCCGCACGGCAATGCAGCTCCCGCCGGAAACGGTCTACGCGCAGATGATTTATCAAATCGGCGCGTTGAAAAGCCTGGCGGAAAGTGAAGGGGAGACGCTGATGCACGTTAAGCCGCACGGGATGCTCTATAACCAGGCTGCAGCCGACCCGGCGCTGGCGGATGCCATCGCCCGCGCGGTAAAAGCGGTCGACGCACGCCTGATCCTGGTTGGGCTGGCGGGCAGCGAATCCGTGCGCGCCGCGGTGCATCACGGTCTGCGCACGCGCGAAGAGGTGTTCGCCGACCGCGGCTATCTCAGCAGCGGCGCGCTGGTGCCGCGCAGCCAGCCGGGCGCGATGATCGAAGAGGAAGAGCGCGCTATCCAGCAAACGCTGTCGATGGTTAAAGAGGGAAAAGTAGAAAGCATCAGCGGCGAGTTGATCGCCGTTAATGCGCAAACCGTTTGTCTGCACGGCGACGGCGCGCACGCCTTATTGTTTGCGCAGCGTCTGCGCGATCGCTTCGCTGCCGAGGGGATCGCCGTCACCAGCGCCTGATTTTTCATACTTTGCCCGGCCTCGCAGCCGGGTTTTTCAACATAAGGGTCAACATGGATAACGTGATAAACCTCTGGCCGCTGCTGGGTATCGCAGCCATCGTGATCGGCTTTTTGCTGCGCTTCAATCCGGTACTGGTGGTGATTGTCGCCGGCTTCGTCACCGGCTTTGCCGCGCTGATGCCGCTGAGCGATATTCTGGAAAAACTGGGTGCGGGCTTTCTGAATACGCGCAACCTGCCGCTGATCCTGCTGCTGCCGCTGGCGGTTATCGGCCTGCTGGAGCGACACGGCCTGAAAGAGCGCGCGCAGACCTGGATTGCGCAAATTAAAACCGCCACCGCCGGGCGTTTGCTGATCGTCTATCTCTTTGTGCGTGAGATTACGGCGGCACTCGGCCTGACCAGCCTCGGCGGTCATCCGCAGATGGTGCGTCCGCTGCTCGCGCCGATGGCCGAAGGCGCGACCGAAAGCCGTTACGGCGAGATTTCACCCGAGGTGCGGCATCGCCTGCGCGCCATGTCGGCAGCGACAGATAACGTCGGGCTGTTCTTCGGCGAAGATATTTTCGTTGCCTTCGGCGCGATTATTTTTATGCACAACTTTATGCTGGAGTCAGCCAATATTCAGACCGAACCGCTGCATATCGCGGTCTGGGGCATTCCTACCGCCGTGGCCGCCTTTCTTATCCACTCGACGCGCCTGGTGCGCCTCGATCGCAGGCTGGCGCGCGAGCTGCGCGTGCTGAACAACGAAGCGCTGAAAGCGAAAGGAGGCCGCTGATGTTTCAACAACAATATCTGATGTGGCTGGCGGGACTTATTCTGCTGGTGGTCGCGCTGCTCTCCTGGCGCGACACCCATAACCCGCGCCGTCTGACGACCGGGCTGTTCTGGGCGCTATATGGCTTGATTTTTCTGGTCGGCGACTGGACCACGCAGATGATGAGCGCGCTGGCCGGCACGCCGGAGCTGGGCACACGCTATCTGCACATTCTGGTTGGCGTACTGGTGGTCGCGATGGCGCTGATCGCCGGCTGCGGCGGTGTGCGGCTCGGACGTTACCATCAGCGCAGCGACGAGGAGAAGCAGGCAAGCGCTCGCCGTCTCGGCAATAAGCTGTTTCTGCCCGCGCTGGCGATCCCGGTCGTGACGGTGGTCGGCGTGCTGGCCTTTAACCATATTCCCGGCCTGCAGGAGGCGGTGTTCGGCGCAGGCAACCATTCGACGCTGGTAACGCTCTTCTCCATGATGACTGGCTGCCTGCTCGGCTGGCTGATTGCGCTGAAGATGACGCATGAGAAGCCGGTACAGTCGATGCAGGAGACGCGACGCCTGCTGGATGCGATCGGCTGGGCCTTTATCCTGCCGCAAATCCTTGCCACGCTTGGTCTGCTGTTTACCAGCGCAGGCGTTGGCAGCGCGATTTCGCATCTGACGGAGAGCTACCTGGCCGTCGATAACCGCTTCGTCGCCGTGACGGTCTATACCGTTGGCATGGCGCTGCTGACCATGGTTATGGGCAACGCTTTTGCCGCTTTCCCCATTATTACCGCTGGCGTCGGCATTCCCATTCTGGTGCTGCAGCACCACGGCGATCCCGCCGTTATGGCGGCGATCGGCATGTTCTCGGGCTACTGCGGTACGCTGATGACGCCGATGGCGGCCAACTTCAATATCGTGCCCGCCGCGCTGCTGGAGCTGCCGGATCGCAATGCGGTGATCAAGGCTCAGGTGCCGACCGGTGTGCTACTGTTAATCGTTAACGTGTTCCTGCTCTATTTCTTAATGTTCCGATGAGGTCCATATGAAGACTGTATTGGTGACGGCATTTGAACCTTTCGGCGGCGAAAGTCTTAACCCTTCCTGGGAGGCGGTACGTGCGCTTGACGGCAAAACGCTCGGCGGCGCGCGCATCGTGGCGCGCCAGCTGCCGGTCGTCTTCAGCGACGTGCTGGGGGTGCTTTACGCCGCGATGGATGAGGTACAGCCCGATTTGATCCTGTCGGTCGGACAGGCGGGCGGCCGCAGCGATATTACCCTGGAGCGCATCGGCATTAACGTCGATGATGCGCGTATTCCCGATAACGCAGGGCAGCAGCCGGTGGACGAGCCGATTGTGGCAGACGGACCGGCAGGCTATTTTTCCACGCTGCCGATTAAGGCGATTGTCGCGGCGTTGCGCGAGGCGGCCATTCCCGCGTCGGTTTCGCAAACTGCCGGGACCTTTACCTGCAATCGTGTGATGTACGGTCTGCTGCACCGGCTGCATACCGAGGGCAACCGCGTGCGCGGCGGCTTTGTGCATATTCCCTACCTGCCGGAGCAGGCGGCGCAGCATCCAGGTGCGCCCAGCATGGCGCGGGATAACGTTATGCAGGCGCTGGAGATCGCTATTCGTGTCTCGCTGGAGACGGAAACGGACCTGAAAGTCGCCGGCGGCGCAACGCACTAAGAGGACAAGCATGCCAGAAGGACCGGAGATCCGCCGCGCGGCGGATCAGCTAGAGGAAGCGATTGTCGGCAAGCCATTGACGGAGGTCTGGTTTGCCTTTCCCGAACTCAAGACTTACGAACCTGCGCTGCTGGGCGAGCAGGTCAACGCCATCGAGACGCGCGGCAAAGCGCTACTGACGCACTTTTCCAACGGCCTGACGCTTTACAGCCATAACCAGCTGTATGGCGTCTGGCGCGTGGTAGAGAGTGACAAGGTGCCGGAAACGAAACGCCAGCTGCGCGTGCGCCTGGCGGTCGCCGATCGCGCCATTCTGCTTTACAGCGCTTCCGATATTGAACTGCTTAACGCCGAATCGCTGGCGGCGCATCCGTTTCTGAATCGCGTCGGGCCAGATGTGCTCGATCCGCAGCTTGATGTGGCGACGGTGCGTGAAAGGCTATTGTCGCCGCGCTTTCGCCGTCGTCAGTTTAGCGGGCTGCTGCTCGATCAGGCGTTTTTGGCGGGTCTGGGCAACTATCTGCGGGTGGAGATCCTCTGGCAGGCGGGTCTGCTGGCGCAGCATCGCGCGCAGGCGCTAACGGATGAGCAGCTTGATACGCTCAGCGAGGCGCTGCTGGCGATACCGCGTCACTCTTACCGTATGCGCGGCACAATGAAGAAGTACCATCACGGCGCGGCGTTTCGCTTTGAAGTGTTCCATCGTCAGGGGAAGATATGTCGTCGCTGCGGTGAGATTATTCAGAAGGGGACGCTCTCTTCGCGGCCTTTTTACTGGTGTCCCGGCTGCCAGCACTAAGCGAAAAATGAGCAGTACAGGTGACGCGATAGTTCGGGAAGCGGGTGACTGGGCTCGAAGAGCAAAGCGTCCCGCGGCAGGGAAGGCGCGGGACGAGCGAGCAGGGATGCGAAAAGCGACTTTGCGATCGAGCCCAGTTACCCGCGTTGGCACAGAGCCAAAAAGCAAAAGCGGAGATTTCTCTCCGCTTTTTATATTGCCTTAATCTTCTTTTTTCAGCGCAGAGGTAAATTCGCGCTCGGTATAGCCAGTGTAGAGCTGACGCGGACGGGCAATTTTCATACCTTCGTCGTGCATCTCTTTCCAGTGCGCAATCCAGCCGACGGTACGCGCCATGGCAAAGATCACCGTGAACATTGATGACGGAATGCCCATCGCTTTCAGAATAATGCCAGAGTAGAAATCGACGTTCGGGTAGAGTTTGCGCTCGATAAAGTAGGGGTCGTTCAGCGCAATATGTTCCAGCTCCATCGCCACTTCCAGCAGGTCATCCTTCATGCCCAGCTCGTTCAGCACTTCATGGCAGGTTTCGCGCATAACGGTCGCGCGCGGGTCGTAGTTTTTGTACACGCGGTGACCGAAGCCCATCAGGCGGAAAGAGTCGTTTTTGTCTTTCGCGCGACGCACAAATTCCGGAATATGCTCAACGGTGCTGATCTCTTCCAGCATGCGCAGTGTGGCTTCGTTCGCGCCGCCGTGCGCCGGTCCCCACAGCGAGGCGATGCCTGCCGCGATACAGGCGAACGGGTTGGCGCCGGAAGAGCCAGCGGTACGTACGGTAGAGGTAGAGGCGTTCTGCTCATGGTCAGCATGCAGGATCAGAATACGGTCCATGGCGCGTTCCAGCACCGGGTTCACCTTGTACTCTTCGCAAGGCGTAGCGAACATCATATGCAGGAAGTTACCCGCGTAGGAGAGATCGTTGCGTGGATAAACAAAAGGCTGGCCGATAGAATATTTGTAGCACATTGCCGCCATGGTCGGCATTTTGGACAGCAGACGGAACGCGGCGATTTCACGGTGACGCTCGTTATTCACATCCAGCGAATCGTGGTAGAAGGCTGCCAGCGCGCCGGTGACGCCGCACATTACCGCCATCGGGTGAGAGTCGCGACGGAAGCCGTGGAACAGACGGGTAATCTGCTCATGGATCATGGTGTGGCGGGTCACGGTCTCGCGGAATTCTTCAAACTGCTGCTGCGTTGGCGCTTCGCCGTTCAGCAGGATATAGCACACTTCCAGATAGTTGGAGTGGGTCGCTAGCTGATCGATAGGGAAGCCACGATGCAGCAGGATACCTTCATCGCCATCGATAAAGGTGATTTTGGATTCGCAGGACGCTGTAGAAGTGAAACCCGGATCAAAGGTGAACAGGCCGTTTGAACCCAGAGCGCGGACATCAACCACATCCTGGCCCAGCGTGCCTTTCAGCACGTCCAGCTCAAGCACCGATTCATCTTGTAGGGTTAGCGTCACTTTTTTATCTGTCATTTTCGTCTCCATAGCGCCTTATGTAAGTATGGATCTTAGACACCTGAAAAGCGGTCATGTTGCGGTCGCCATTTACTTCACAATAACACTCTGCGGTAACAACGCGGGTGCAGGGTACAGAGTGAGAGGCGTGTCCCGACAGGGAACGAGGCAGTCATGAAAATCTGCATATCGCGGTTGTTAAAGATCCGGTCTGGACATAACTTCCTGGTAATCAACAACCTGTTGTTTTAGGGTGCTCACAATCAGAATGTTACATAACTTGTGCTTAGGGGAAAGTGTATCCCCATAACTTTTGTGCATCACTGGGGTTTGATGCCCTAGTTTGTAACTGAATTGTTGAACTTTTGTCAAATCAGATAATTAAATTTGTATTAAATGTGAAATTCGTGAGTCAGATCACTGTTTCACTCAAATGTACCCAAAGAGATTGTAGGGTAATTGTAATAAGAATGTGATCGTCCTATACTGCCGCCAGGTCTCCGGAAACCCCCTGACACCAGGAGCCACCCAGCGTTTCTACCGCGTCAATTAACACTGGATGTTGCTGATTTGGTGACGGTTAAAGTCTGAACACACCTGTGATTCGACTCCGCCTCAGGGACCGGAGGAAGCAAAATAAAAAAGAGCTGTGTGGGCAAAACCGTGAAAAAACAAAGACCTGTCAACTTGGATCTCTCGACGATCCGGTTTCCCGTTACTGCAATATCGTCCATTCTCCACCGCGTTTCCGGCGTCATTACCTTTGTGGCCCTCGGTATCCTGCTCTGGTTGCTGGGCACTTCTCTCTCTTCCCCGGAAGGTTTTCAGCACGCTGCCGCCATTATGGATAGCTTCTTCGTGAAGTTTATTCTGTGGGGCATTCTCACGGCGCTGGCATTCCACACGGTGGGCGGGATTCGTCATATGTTGATGGATTTTGGTTACCTGGCTGAGACGCTGGCTATCGGCCGTCAATCCGCCTGGGTCTCCTTTGGCATTACTGTCGTGCTTTCAATTTTGGCTGGAGTTCTCGTATGGTAAGCAATGCATCCGCGTTGGGCCGTAGTGGCATTCAGGACTGGCTGCTGCTGCGCGCTTCGGCAATCCTCATTACGCTCTACATCATTTACATTGTCGGCTTCATCGCCCTGACCGATACGCTGACCTATGACGTCTGGCGCGGCTTCTTCGCCTCGTCATTCACAAAAGTTTTCACCCTGCTGACGCTGTTCTCCATTCTGATCCACGGCTGGATTGGAATGTGGCAAGTGCTGACCGATTACGTCAAGCATCTGGCCGTCCGTCTGATTCTGCAGATGGCGATCGTGGTTGCGCTGCTGTGGTATGCAATCTATGGAACTGTTGTGGTGTGGGGTGTGTAAATGAATTTGCCAGTCAGAGAATTTGATGCCGTGGTGATCGGCGCAGGCGGCGCAGGTATGCGTGCCGCATTGCAAATCTCCCAGTCGGGCCAGACCTGCGCCCTGTTATCGAAAGTTTTTCCGACCCGTTCCCACACCGTGTCTGCGCAGGGCGGCATTACCGTCGCGCTCGGTAACACCCATGAAGACAACTGGGAATGGCACATGTATGACACCGTGAAAGGTTCCGACTATATCGGCGACCAGGACGCGATCGAGTATATGTGTAAAACCGGCCCGGAAGCGATTCTGGAGCTGGAACATATGGGTCTGCCGTTCTCCCGTCTGGAGGATGGCCGCGTCTACCAGCGTCCGTTCGGCGGCCAGTCGAAAAATTTCGGCGGCGAGCAGGCGGCACGCACCGCGGCGGCGGCGGACCGTACCGGCCACGCGCTGCTGCATACGCTCTATCAGCAGAACCTGAAGAACAAAACCACTATCTTCTCCGAATGGTATGCGCTCGACCTGGTAAAAAACCAGGATGGCGCCATCGTCGGCTGTACGGCGATCTGCATTGAAACCGGCGAAACCGTCTACTTCAAAGCGAAAGCAACTATTCTGGCGACCGGCGGCGCGGGCCGTATCTACCAGTCGACCACCAACGCGCATATCAATACCGGCGACGGCGTCGGCATGGCGCTGCGCGCAGGCGTGCCGGTGCAGGATATGGAGATGTGGCAGTTCCACCCGACCGGCATCGCTGGCGCGGGCGTACTGGTGACTGAAGGCTGCCGCGGCGAAGGCGGCTACCTGCTGAACAAACATGGCGAGCGCTTTATGGAGCGTTATGCGCCGAACGCTAAAGATCTGGCAGGCCGCGACGTGGTTGCGCGTTCTATGATGATCGAAATCCGCGAAGGACGCGGCTGCGATGGCCCGTGGGGCCCGCACATCAAGCTGAAGCTCGATCACCTGGGCGCAGAAGTGCTGGAATCGCGTCTGCCGGGCATCCTGGAGCTGTCGCGCACCTTCGCGCATGCCGATCCGGTTAAAGAGCCGATTCCGGTTATCCCGACCTGCCACTATATGATGGGCGGTATTCCGACCAAAGTTACCGGCCAGGCGCTGCGCGTTAATGCGCAGGGCGAAGATGAAGTCATTCCTGGGCTGTTCGCCGTCGGCGAAATCGCCTGCGTATCGGTGCACGGCGCCAACCGTCTCGGCGGCAACTCGCTGCTGGACCTGGTGGTGTTCGGCCGCGCGGCCGGCGTACACCTGATGGAGTGCATCGAACAGCAAGGTCCGCTGCGCGACGCCACGACGGAAGAGATCGACGCCGCTATGGCGCGCTTCAACCGCTGGGAAAACAACACCACTGGCGAAGATCCGGTCGAAATCCGTAAAGCGCTGCAGCGCTGCATGCAGAACAACTTCTCAGTATTCCGTGAAGGCGATGCGATGAAGCAGGGTCTGGAAGAGCTGAAACAGATTCGCGAACGTCTGAAATCAGCCCGTCTGGATGACCGTTCACCGGACTTCAATACCCAGCGTATTGAGTGCCTGGAGCTGGATAACCTGATGGAAACGGCTTACGCCACGGCGGTTGCGGCAAACTTCCGCACCGAGAGCCGCGGCGCGCACAGTCGATTCGACTACCCGGATCGCGATGATGAAAACTGGTTGTGCCACAGTCTCTACGTCCCCGAAACCGAGAGCATGACGCGCCGCGAGGTGAACATGCAGCCGAAACTGCGCGCGGCCTTCCCGCCGAAAGTGCGTACATACTAATTGCGGAGACGATCATGAGACTCGAGTTTTCTATTTATCGCTACAATCCTGAGGTCGACGCCGCGCCGCGCATGCAGGATTACACTCTGGAATCGGAAGACGGGCGCGACATGATGCTGCTGGATGCGCTCATCCGTCTGAAAGAGAAAGACCCGACGCTGGCGTTTCGTCGCTCCTGCCGTGAAGGCGTGTGCGGCTCCGACGGCCTCAATATGAACGGTAAAAATGGCCTGGCGTGCATCACGCCGGTCTCCGCGCTGGGCAACGGCAAGCAGAAGATTGTGATCCGTCCGCTGCCGGGCCTGCCGGTTATCCGCGACCTGGTTGTGGATATGGGGCAATTCTATGCGCAGTATGAGAAGATTAAGCCTTACCTCTTGAATAATGGAGAGAATCCGCCGGCGCGCGAGCATCTGCAGACGCCTGCCGAGCGTGAGCATCTGGATGGCCTGTATGAGTGTATTCTCTGCGCCTGCTGCTCAACCTCCTGTCCGTCGTTCTGGTGGAACCCGGATAAGTTCGTCGGTCCTGCTGGTCTGCTCGCCGCGTATCGCTTCCTGATCGACAGCCGCGACACGGAAACCAATGCGCGCCTGGACAACCTGAGCGACGCTTTCAGCGTTTTCCGCTGTCACAGCATCATGAACTGTGTGAGCGTGTGTCCGAAAGGGCTTAACCCGACGCGCGCCATCGGCCATATCAAGTCGATGCTGCTGCAACGGAATGCATAAAACCTTATCCGTCCGGGAACCTCAGGTTCCCGGCGTTTTACGGAAGCCTTGCTAAGCGCGGCGGCGCCACGCTTAGCAAGGTTCCCTTACGGGCAGGGCGCGTGTGAGCGCACAGGCTCGTATCGCTGAACTCACTACGGCAAACCGCGAAAGCGGCAACAAATGAAACCTCAAAAAAGCATAGTAATGCTTAAGGGATCACAATGCAGAACAGCGCGATGAAGCCCTGGCTGGACTCCTCCTGGCTGGCCGGCGCGAACCAGTCTTACATAGAGCAACTCTATGAGGATTTCCTGACCGATCCGGACTCTGTCGATGCAGTGTGGCGCACGATGTTCCAACAGCTGCCGGGCACCGGCGTGAAACCTGAACAGTTTCACTCCACCACGCGCGAATACTTTCGTCGCCTGGCGAAAGATGCATCTCGTTACACCTCCACCGTTTCCGATCCGGCCGCCAATTCAAAGCAGGTTAAAGTCCTGCAGCTGATTAACGCCTTCCGTTTTCGCGGCCATCAGCATGCGAATCTCGACCCGCTTGGTTTGTGGAAGCAGGATCGCGTCGCTGACCTCGATCCCGCCTTTCACGATCTGACCGACGCCGATTTTCAGGAAAGCTTTAACGTAGGCTCTTTCGCCATCGGCAAAGAGACCATGAAGCTGGCCGATCTCTATGAAGCGCTACAGCAGACCTATTGCGGCTCCATCGGTGCAGAGTACATGCACATCAACAACACCGAAGAGAAGCGCTGGATCCAGCAGCGCCTGGAATCGGTGGCGGGCCGCGCTGCCTTTAGCAGCGAAGAGAAAAAAGGTTTCCTGAAAGAGCTGACCGCGGCAGAAGGGCTGGAAAAATACCTTGGCGCGAAATTCCCGGGCGCGAAACGCTTCTCGCTGGAAGGCGGCGATGCGCTGATCCCGATGCTGCGCGAAATGATCCGCCATGCGGGCAAGAGCGGCACGCGCGAAGTCGTGCTGGGCATGGCGCACCGCGGTCGTCTTAACGTGCTGATCAACGTGCTGGGCAAAAAGCCGCAGGATCTCTTCGACGAGTTCTCCGGCAAGCATAAAGATCACCTCGGCACCGGCGATGTAAAATACCATATGGGCTTCTCGTCAGACGTGGAGACCGAAGGCGGTCTGGTGCATCTGGCGCTGGCGTTCAACCCGTCGCATCTGGAAATCGTCAGCCCGGTAGTTATGGGTTCGGTGCGCGCGCGTCTGGATCGTCTCGATTCGCCGGGCAGCAATCAGGTATTGCCGATCACTATCCACGGCGACGCCGCGGTTATCGGCCAGGGCGTGGTGCAGGAAACCCTGAACATGTCTCAGGCGCGCGGCTATGAAGTCGGCGGCACCGTTCGTATCGTTATCAACAACCAGGTGGGCTTCACCACCTCCAACCCGCGTGACGCGCGCTCGACGCCATACTGTACCGATATCGGTAAGATGGTGCTGGCGCCGATTTTCCACGTCAACGCGGACGATCCGGAAGCGGTGGCGTTTGTGACTCGCCTGGCGCTCGATTATCGCAATACCTTTAAGCGCGACGTCTTTATCGACCTGGTTTGCTACCGCCGTCACGGCCATAACGAAGCCGACGAGCCGAGCGCAACCCAGCCGCTGATGTATCAGAAAATCAAAAAGCATCCGACGCCGCGTAAGCTCTACGCCGATCGTCTGGAGGCGGAAGGCTCCGCCAGCCCGGAAGACGCGACCGAGATGGTGAATCTCTATCGCGACGCGCTGGATGCGGGCGAGTGCGTGGTAGCCGAATGGCGTCCAATGAGCCTGCACTCCTTTACCTGGTCGCCTTATCTCAACCATGAGTGGGATGAAAGCTACCCGTCAACCGTCGAACCGAAACGTCTGCAGGAACTGGCACGCCGTATCAGCCAGATCCCGGAAGCGGTCGAGGTGCAGGCACGCGTCGCGAAAATCTACAATGATCGTAAAGAGATGGCCGAAGGCAACAAGCCTTTCGACTGGGGCGGCGCGGAGAACCTGGCCTACGCCACGCTGGTGGATGAGGGCATTCCGGTGCGCCTCTCTGGCGAAGATTCCGGCCGCGGCACCTTCTTCCATCGCCATGCGGTGATCCATAACCAGTCCAACGGCTCCACCTATACGCCGCTGCACCATATCCATAATGGACAGGGGCAGTTCAAGGTGTGGGACTCCGTACTGTCGGAAGAGGCGGTGCTGGCGTTCGAATATGGCTACGCCACCGCTGAACCGCGTACCCTGACGATCTGGGAAGCGCAGTTCGGCGACTTCGCCAACGGCGCGCAGGTGGTGATTGACCAGTTCATCAGCTCCGGCGAGCAGAAGTGGGGCCGCATGTGCGGTCTGGTCATGCTGCTGCCACACGGCTACGAAGGTCAGGGCCCGGAACACTCTTCAGCGCGTCTGGAGCGTTATCTGCAGCTCTGCGCAGAGCAGAACATGCAGGTGTGTGTGCCGTCTACCCCGGCGCAGGTCTACCATATGCTGCGTCGTCAGGCGCTGCGCGGTATGCGCCGTCCGCTGATCGTCATGTCGCCGAAATCGCTGCTGCGTCATCCGCTGGCGGTCTCTTCGCTGGACGAACTGGCTAACGGCAGCTTCCAGCCCGCGATTGGCGAAATCGATGCGCTCGATCCGCAGCAGGTGAAACGCGTGGTGCTCTGTTCCGGTAAGGTCTACTACGATCTGCTTGAGCAGCGCCGTAAAAACGAGCAGACCGATGTCGCCATCGTGCGTATCGAGCAGCTCTATCCGTTCCCGCATAAAGCGGTGCAGGATGCGTTAAAAGATTATGCCCATGTGCAAGATTTCGTCTGGTGTCAGGAAGAGCCGCTGAATCAGGGCGCATGGTATTGTAGCCAGCATCACTTCCGCGAAGTGGTTCCGTTCGGCGCTTCGCTGCGCTATGCGGGCCGTCCGGCTTCCGCTTCGCCGGCTGTGGGCTATATGTCCGTACATCAACAACAGCAGCAAGACCTGGTTAATGACGCGCTGAACCTTGGTTAATTTAAAAGGAAAGATAATGAGTAGCGTAGATATTCTCGTTCCCGACCTGCCTGAATCCGTTGCCGATGCCACCGTGGCAACCTGGCACAAAAAACCAGGCGATGCGGTAAGCCGCGACGAAGTGCTGGTAGAGATCGAAACTGACAAAGTGGTACTGGAAGTGCCGGCCCAGGCTGACGGCGTACTGGAAGCCGTACTGGAAGATGAAGGCGCGACCGTCACTTCGCGCCAGATCCTGGGTCGCCTGAAAGAAGGCAACAGCGCAGGCAAAGAGACCAGCGCTAAAGCGGACACCAACGAGTCAACTCCGGCGCAGCGTCAGACGGCGTCGCTGGAAGAAGAGAGCAACGATACGCTGAGCCCGGCGATCCGTCGTCTGATTGCCGAGCACAATCTGGACGCATCGCAGATTAAAGGCACCGGCGTAGGCGGTCGTATCACTCGCGAAGATGTGGAAAAACATCTGGCGAAGAAACCGGAAGCGGCCAAAGCTGCTCCTGCCGCCGCTGAAGCTGCGCCGCAGACCGCTGTCGCTAACCGCAGCGAAAAACGCGTGCCGATGACGCGCCTGCGTAAGCGCGTGGCCGAGCGTCTGCTGGAAGCGAAGAACAGCACCGCCATGCTGACCACCTTCAACGAAGTGAACATGAAGCCGATCATGGATCTGCGCAAGCAGTACGGCGAGTCCTTCGAGAAGCGTCACGGCGTGCGTCTGGGCTTTATGTCCTTCTATCTGAAGGCGGTGGTGGAAGCGCTGAAGCGTTTCCCGGAAGTTAACGCCTCTATCGACGGCGAAGACGTGGTTTACCACAACTACTTCGACGTCAGCATCGCAGTCTCCACGCCGCGCGGCCTGGTGACACCGGTGCTGAAAGATGTCGACGCGCTGAGCATGGCGGACATCGAGAAGAAAATTAAAGAGCTGGCAGTGAAAGGCCGCGACGGCAAGCTGACGGTTGAAGAGCTGACCGGCGGTAACTTTACCATCACCAACGGCGGCGTCTTCGGCTCGCTGATGTCGACGCCGATCATCAACCCGCCGCAGAGCGCGATCCTGGGCATGCATGCCATCAAGGATCGTCCGATGGCGGTGAATGGTCAGGTCGTGGTGCTGCCGATGATGTATCTGGCGCTCTCATACGATCACCGTCTGATCGACGGCCGTGAATCAGTCGGCTATCTGGTGGCGGTGAAAGAGCTGCTGGAAGATCCGGCGCGTCTGCTGCTGGACGTCTGATTTTCGCCGGGCGCGCCGATTGAACGCGCGCCCAACCTTATTACTCTTTTCAGACCTGAATGGATAGAACATCATGAACTTACACGAATACCAGGCGAAACAGCTGTTTGCACGGTATGGTATGCCGGCACCAACGGGCTACGCCTGTACTACGCCACGCGAAGCGGAAGAAGCGGCCTCTAAAATTGGTTCAGGCCCGTGGGTAGTTAAATGTCAGGTTCATGCCGGCGGACGCGGTAAAGCGGGCGGCGTGAAAGTGGTCAACAGCAAGGAAGATATCCGTACTTTCGCTGAAAACTGGCTGGGCAAACGCCTGGTGACCTATCAAACTGACGCAGAAGGCCAGCCGGTAAACCAGATCCTGGTTGAAGCGGCGACCGATATCGATCAGGAACTCTATCTGGGCGCGGTAGTCGATCGCGCTACCCGTCGCGTGGTCTTTATGGCCTCGACCGAAGGCGGCGTTGAGATTGAGAAAGTAGCGGAAGAGACGCCGCACCTGATCCACAAAATGGCGCTCGATCCGCTGACCGGTCCGCAGCCTTATCAGGGCCGCGAGCTGGCGTTCAAACTGGGCCTGACCGGCAAACAGGTCAGCCAGTTCACTAAAATCTTTATGGGCCTGGCGACCATGTTCCTGGAGCGCGATCTGGCGCTGGTTGAGATCAACCCGCTGGTGATCACTAAGCAGGGCGATCTGGTCTGCCTCGACGGCAAGCTGGGCGTGGACGGCAATGCGCTGTTCCGTCAGCCGGAGCTGCGCGAAATGCGCGATCCGAGCCAGGAAGATCCGCGCGAAGCGCACGCAACGCAGTGGGAACTGAACTACGTCGCGCTGGAAGGCAACATCGGCTGTATGGTTAACGGCGCAGGTCTGGCGATGGGCACCATGGACATCGTGAAGCACCACGGCGGCCAGCCAGCTAACTTCCTTGACGTGGGCGGCGGCGCGACCAAAGAGCGCGTAACTGAAGCCTTCAAAATCATCCTCTCCGACGACGCGGTAAAAGCGGTCTTCGTTAACATCTTCGGCGGCATCGTGCGCTGCGACCTGATCGCTGACGGCATCATCGGCGCCGTCGCTGAAGTGGGCGTCAACGTACCGGTCGTGGTACGTCTGGAAGGAAACAACGCCGAGCTGGGCGCGCAGAAACTGGCGGACAGCGGACTGAACATCATTGCAGCAACCAGCCTGACTGACGCGGCACAGCGCGTTGTTGCGGCTGCGGAGGGGAAATAATGTCTATTCTGATCGACAAAAACACTAAAGTGATTTGCCAGGGTTTCACTGGCGGTCAGGGGACTTTCCACTCTGAGCAGGCGCTGGCTTACGGCACGCAGCTGGTCGGCGGCGTTACGCCGGGCAAAGGCGGCACCACGCATCTGGGCCTGCCGGTGTTCAACACCGTGCGTGAAGCGGTAGAAGCGACCGGTGCGACTGCGACGGTAATCTATGTTCCCGCACCGTTCTGTAAAGACGGCATCCTGGAAGCGATCGACGCAGGCATCAAGCTGATCATTACCATTACCGAAGGCATCCCGACGCTGGATATGCTGACGGTGAAAATGAAGCTGGACGAAGCGGGCGTGCGCATGATCGGACCAAACTGTCCGGGCGTGATCACCCCAGGCGAATGCAAAATCGGCATCATGCCGGGCCACATTCACCAGCCAGGCCGCGTCGGCATCGTGTCGCGTTCCGGTACCCTGACCTATGAAGCGGTGAAGCAGACCACAGACATCGGCTACGGCCAGTCTACCTGTGTCGGCATCGGCGGCGACCCGATCCCGGGTTCTAACTTCATCGACATCCTGAAAATGTTCCAGGATGATCCGCAGACTGAAGCGATCGTCATGATCGGCGAGATCGGCGGCAGCGCGGAAGAAGAGGCGGCGGCGTTTATTAAAGAGCACGTCACCAAACCGGTTGTCGGCTACATCGCAGGCGTGACCGCGCCGAAAGGCAAACGTATGGGCCACGCAGGCGCTATTATCGCCGGCGGCAAGGGCACAGCGGACGAGAAGTTCGCTGCGCTGGAAGCGGCAGGCGTGAAAACCGTTCGCAGCCTGGCGGATATTGGCGACGCGGTAAAAGCGGTGCTGCCAGCGAAATAAGCGCGTTACGCATCAGCACTCAGGCCACCCTTCGGGGTGGCTTTTTTTTGCCCAAAAGAAAGCCGGCGCGGCGGAAACTCCCATTACAGAGCGGGTAAAAAGAGGCTGGCGTGGCGGAAAAAAAAGGAGTTTCTTTTTGGAAGTAGAGTTAAAAAGTAAAATTAAAGGTAATGCTTTTCTAAATTACGCCATTTCTCTGTGACAACTAATTAACAATAATCTTCAGACTACATATCTGGAAATTAAAAGCGTTAATCCAGATCAAAACTTCTCGATATTTAACAAACTTTACCGCTGGCAAAGCGTAAGCCAACCGGTTTTAATTGCGCTGCATCAATTCAGTCATTTCCAGAAACATCCAGGAGATTGCGCCAGAGATCAATAATCGGATGGCGGCAGTTGTTCTCTCGCCTGCCCGGAACGGACTGAGGATGCTTTTAGGGGAAGTTTCACTACCGTTACTCGCTCACGTCGGGCCGCGGATCACTGTGAGCCGTCGGTAACAAAAAACTGGAATCAATAATCAGTCGTTCCTGAATCTTATTCTCTGCGTCAATACCTGCTGTTCGCCGTTGTTATTCGCAGAATAAGGTCATGCGAGGAGCAAGGAGTCATTATGTTAGATATCGTCGAGCTGTCGCGTTTACAGTTTGCCTTAACGGCGATGTACCATTTCCTGTTTGTCCCGTTAACGCTCGGTATGGCGTTTTTGCTGGCTATTATGGAAACGGTTTACGTCCTCAGCGGCAAACAAATCTATAAAGATATGACCAAATTCTGGGGCAAGTTATTCGGAATTAACTTTGCGCTGGGCGTGGCCACCGGCCTGACCATGGAGTTTCAGTTCGGAACCAACTGGTCTTATTACTCTCACTACGTCGGCGACATTTTCGGTGCGCCGCTCGCCATTGAAGGGTTAATGGCGTTCTTCCTGGAATCCACCTTTGTCGGCCTGTTTTTCTTCGGCTGGGATCGCCTGAGCAAAACGCAGCATCTGGCAGTCACCTGGCTGGTGGCGTTGGGATCCAACCTCTCGGCGCTCTGGATCCTGGTGGCGAATGGCTGGATGCAGAATCCCATCGCCTCTGAATTCAACTATGAAACCATGCGCATGGAGATGCTGAGCTTCTCCGAACTGGTGCTTAACCCGGTGGCGCAGGTGAAATTCGTGCATACCGTCGCGGCGGGCTACACCACCGGCGCCATTTTTATCCTCGGCATCAGCGCCTGGTATCTGCTTAAAGGACGCGATGTCGCCTTCGCGAAACGTTCTTTCGCCATCGCCGCCAGCTTCGGCATGGCTGCAGTGCTCTCGGTGATTGTGCTGGGCGACGAGTCGGGCTACGAAATGGGCGACGTGCAGAAAACCAAACTCGCCGCTATTGAGGCTGAATGGGAAACCCAGCCTGCGCCAGCGGCCTTTACGCTGTTCGGCCTGCCAAATCAGGAGAAACATGAAAACGCCGATGCGGTGCAGATCCCCTGGCTGCTTGGCCTGATTGCGACGCGATCTATCGATACGCCGGTAACCGGCCTGAAAGATCTGATGGCGCAGCATGAGGTGCGTATCCGCAACGGCATGAAAGCCTATGCGCTGCTGAACCAGCTGCGCAGCGGCAGCGAAGATCCGGCGGTGCGCGAGGCGTTTAACCAGAGCAAGCAGGATCTGGGCTACGGCATGCTGCTGAAACGCTATACGCCGAACGTGGCGGATGCGACTGAAGCGCAGATCCAGCAGGCGGTAAAAGATTCTATTCCGCGCGTGGCGCCGCTCTATTTCGCCTTCCGCATTATGGTGCTGGCGGGCGTGCTGCTGCTGGGCATCATCACCTTCTCGTTCTGGAGCGTGATCCGCAACCGTATTGGCAAGCATCGCTGGCTGTTGAAAGCGGCGCTCTACGGCATTCCGCTGCCGTGGATCGCGGTGGAAGCGGGCTGGTTTGTCGCCGAATATGGCCGCCAGCCCTGGGCGATCGGCGAAGTGCTGCCGACCTCGGTAGCGAATTCTTCCCTGACCGTGGGCGATTTGCTCTTTTCCATGCTGCTGATTTGCGGTCTCTACACGCTGTTCCTCGTGGCGGAAATGTATCTGATGTTTAAATTCGCGCGCCTGGGTCCGAGCAGCCTGAAAACCGGACGATATCACCATGAGCAGGTCCCGACGGCGGCTGAGCCGGTACGCGGTTAAGGAGAGCAACCATGTTTGATTATGAAGTTCTGCGCTTTATCTGGTGGCTGCTGGTCGGCATCTTGCTGGTGGGCTTCGCCGTGGCAGACGGTTTTGATATGGGCGTCGGCATGCTGACGCGCCTGATGGGACGCGACGATACCGAACGCCGCATTATGGTCAACAGCATCGCGCCGCACTGGGACGGCAACCAGGTCTGGCTGATCACCGCAGGTGGGGCGCTGTTCGCCGCCTGGCCGATGGTCTATGCCGCCGCCTTCTCTGGCTTCTACGTGGCGATGATTCTGGTGCTGGCGTCACTCTTTTTTCGTCCGGTAGGTTTCGATTATCGTTCTAAAATTGAAGATATGCGCTGGCGCGGCATGTGGGACTGGGGCATCTTTCTTGGCAGCTTCGTTCCGCCGCTGGTGATTGGCGTGGCGTTCGGCAATTTGCTGCAGGGCGTGCCGTTCCATGCGGATGAATATTTACGCCTCGACTACACCGGTAACTTTTTCCAGCTGCTCAATCCGTTCGGGCTGCTGGCGGGCGTTATCAGCGTGGCGATGATTCTGACGCAGGGCGCAACCTATTTGCAGATGCGCACCACTGGCGAACTGCACCTGCGTTCGCGCGCCGTGTCGCAGGTCGCCGCGCTGGTGATGATGGTTTGTTTCGTGCTGGCGGGCGTCTGGGTGAAATATGGCATCGATGGTTATGTCATCACCAGCGCTATCGATCACCACGCGGCGTCGAACCCGCTGGGAAAAACCGTTGTACGCGAGGCGGGCGCCTGGCTGGCGAACTTTAATCATATGCCGGCGCTGTGGCTCTTTCCGCTGCTCGGCGTGGTGCTGCCGTTGCTGACGGTGATGTTCTCGCGCAGCGAGAAGGGCGGCTGGGCGTTTGTCAGCTCATCGCTGACGCTGGCGTGTGTCATCATGACCGCAGGTATTGCGCTGTTTCCCTTTGTCATGCCGTCAAGCATCGAACCCGGCATGAGCCTGACGATGTGGGATTCCACCTCCAGCCAGCGCACGCTGACGGTTATGACCTTTGCCGCCATCATCTTCGTGCCCATTATTCTGGCCTACACCAGTTGGTGCTATTACAAGATGTACGGGCGTATCACGAAAGAACATATTGAGCGCAATACGCACTCTCTCTACTGATTAAGGAGACGACGCATGTGGTATTTTGCCTGGATTCTCGGCACCCTGCTGGCCTGCGCTTTTGGCGTGATCACCGCGCTGGCGCTTGAGCATGTTGAAGAGAGCGCCGCACAGGACGAGCGTGCCTGATGCGCAAGCTGATTCGGACGGCATATCGTCTGATGAACAAAGGGCCCCTGCGGGCCCTTTCGCTCATTCTGGCGCTGATTGTGGCGGGCTGTTTGTTCTGGGATCCCTCGCGCTACGCCGCGCGCACCAGCACCCTGTCGGTATGGCAAGGCATTCTGGTGATCTGGGCGGTATGCGCTGGCGTGATCCACGGCGTAGGCTTTCACCCGCGCCGTACGCGCTGGCAGGCGCTCTTCTCGCCGCTGGTGGCCCTGATCGTCCTGTTGCTGGCTCTCTACTGGTTCTGGCGATAACCTGTAACAGCTGCCGCTGGCTGTGGAGTATTGTCAGCGGCAGGTCAAGAAATCTACTGAAAATCCTTCCGTTTGTTTCCGTCCGATAATTATTTTCTCCTGGCTCTGGCATCCCATTCCCAACCCCAAATCTCTTGCGTATAGTAGCAACGTTTAAAAACGAGACCGGGATGTAGAGTGAGTACAACGCTGTTTCGCTGGCCGGTTCGGGTCTATTACGAAGATACCGATGCCGGTGGCGTGGTTTACCATGCCAGCTATATCGCTTTTTATGAACGAGCACGTACCGAGATGTTGCGTCAGCACCATTTCAATCAGCAAACTCTGCTGGAAGAGCAGGTTGCTTTTGTGGTGCGGCGCATGACGGTGGACTATGTTTCGGCGGCACGTCTTGATGACCTTCTGGAAATCCAGAGCGAAGTCACCGCGATGACGCGCGCGACCATGACATTTTCCCAGCGTATCGTGAATGCAGAAGGCAAAGTCCTGAATGAAGCAGAAGTCCTGATTGCCTGCATTAACCCACATCTTATGAAGCCGATTGCGCTTCCCAAGTCTATTGTCGCGGAGTTCAAGCAGTGACTGACATGAACATTCTTGATTTGTTCCTGAAGGCGAGCCTTCTGGTCAAACTTATCATGTTGATTTTGATCGGCTTTTCCATTGCCTCCTGGGCCATCATTATTCAGCGCACCCGTATTTTGAATGCGGCGGGACGCGAGGCGGAAGCGTTCGAAGACAAATTCTGGTCTGGCATTGAGCTTTCTCGTCTCTACCAGGAGAGCCAGGGACGTCGCGAAGAGCTGAGCGGTTCAGAGCAGATTTTCTATGCCGGCTTCAAAGAGTTCGCCCGTCTGCATCGCGCTAACAGCCACGCGCCTGAAGCCGTGGTCGAAGGCGCCAGCCGCGCCATGCGCATCTCAATGAACCGCGAACTGGAAACCCTGGAGAACCATATTCCGTTCCTTGGCACCGTCGGCTCTATCAGCCCCTATATCGGTCTGTTCGGCACCGTCTGGGGCATTATGCATGCTTTTATCGCGCTGGGCGCGGTAAAACAGGCGACGCTGCAGATGGTTGCGCCGGGCATCGCCGAAGCGCTGATCGCCACCGCGATCGGTCTGTTTGCCGCGATCCCGGCAGTCATGGCCTATAACCGACTGAACCAGCGCGTCAATAAGCTGGAGCAGGGCTACGACAACTTTATGGAAGAGTTCACGGCCATCCTGCACCGTCAGGCTTTCTCCAGCGATAACGCGAAGTAAGCGGAGGTAACTCATGGCCAGAGTACGTGGTCGCGGTCGCCGCGACCTGAAATCGGAAATCAATATCGTTCCGCTGCTCGACGTCCTGCTGGTGCTGCTGCTGATCTTTATGGCGACAGCGCCGATTATTACCCAGAGCGTAGAAGTGGATCTGCCGGACGCCACCGATTCGAAAACGGTCTCCAGCGACGATAATCCGCCGGTGATTGTAGAAGTCTCGGGCGTTGGCCAGTACAGCCTGGTGGTGGATCACGATCGTATGGAGCAGCTGCCGCCGGAACAGGTGGTAAGCGAAGCGCAGCGTCGCATTGAGGCGAATCCAAAAACCGTCTTTTTAATTGGCGGCGCAAAGGATGTGCCTTACGACGAAATTATTAAAGCGCTTAACCTGCTGCATCAGGCAGGCGTTAAATCTGTCGGTTTGATGACGCAGCCGATTTAAAGTCGAACCGTTTTTGGGAACCGAGTGTGTCGAAGGCAACCGAGCAAAACGAGAAGTTAAAGCGCGCGATAATTATATCGATAGCTCTCCACGTCGTGCTGATCGCGCTGCTGGTCTGGAGCTCGTTCAACGAGAATATTGAGGCGAGCGGCGGTGGCGGCGGCAGCGATATCGACGCGGTAATGGTCGATCCCGGCGCTGTAGTGGAACAGTACAATCGTCAGCAGAACCAGAAAAGCGACAGCCAGCGCGCCGAGCAGCAGCGTCAGAAGCAGGCGCAGCAGCAGGCTGAAGAGCTGCAACAGAAGCAGGCCGCTGAACAGCAACGTCTGAAGGCGCTGGAAAAAGAGCGCCTGCAGGCGCAGGAAGCGGCCAAAGAGCAGGCTGAGCAGCAGAAACAGGCGGAAGCGGCTGCTAAAGCGGCGCAGGAGCAGCAGAAAGCGGCCGAAGCCGCCGCCGCGCAAGCCAAAGCCGATGCGAAAGCTGAAGCGCAGGCGCAGGCGAAAGCCGCCGCTGAAGCGAAGCAGAAAGCGGAAGAGCAGGCAAAACAGGCTGCTGCCGACGCGAAGAAAAAGGCGGAAGAGCAGGCGAAAGCCGCCGCCGCCGCTGCTGCGAAAGAGAAAGCGGTTGCTGACGCCAAAGCAGCTGCTGACGCGAAGGCAAAATCCGAGGCGCAGGCGAAAGCGAAAGCAGCGGCGGATGCCAAAGCGAAAGCCGCGCAGGAAGCGAAAGAAAAAGCCGAGGCGGCAAAAGAGAAGGCCGCTGAGGAAGCGAAAGAGAAAGCCGAAGCGGCCAAAGAGAAGGCCGCGCAGGAAGCCAAAGAAAAAGCGGAGGCCGCGAAAGAGAAGGCGGAGGCCGCGAAAGAGAAAGCAGCTGCCGAGGCGAAGGCCAAAGCGGAAGCGGCGGCTAAAGCGAAAGCCGATGCGAAGAAAAAAGCAGCGGCGGAAGCGGCGAAAAACAGCAGCGACGTTGACGATCTGCTTGGCGGCCTCACCTCCGGCAAAAATGCGCCGAAGAGCGGCAACGCCAGCGGCGGCGCGCCGGCAGGGCAGGGCAACCAGAAAAAATCGGGCGCGTCCGGTGCGGATATCAGCAACTATGCGGGCCAGATCCAGGCAGCGATCCAGAGTAAGTTTTACGATTGGGAAAACTACAAGGGTCGTACCTGTACGTTGCGCATCAAGCTGGCGCCGGATGGTTTGCTGATTGACGCCAAAGCGGAAGGGGGCGATCCCGCGCTCTGTCAGGCGGCGTTAGCGGCCGCGCGTCAGGCGCGTATTCCTAAGCCGCCGACGCAGGACGTTTATCAGGTCTTTAAGAACGCGCCGCTGGATTTCAAGCCGCAATAATGCAGTATCTTACGTCAGCTTGATCTATGGTTAAGCCGTAAACAAACAGAAGTCATGTTTTTCAGGAACTGTGCCAGTTATCGTGGACTGAGGTTCAGATAAGGGAGATAAGATGAAGCAAGCTCTTCGTGTCACGTTAGGCTTTTTTATACTGTTGTGGGCGGCCATGCTGCATGCAGAAGTCCGCATCGAAATTACACAGGGCGTCAACACGGCCCGTCCAATTGGCGTTGTGCCTTTTAAATGGGCCGGTTCCGGCGCGGCGCCGGAAGATGTCGGCGGCATCGTCGGCGCTGACCTGCGCAACAGCGGCAAGTTCAATCCGCTGGACGTTTCTCGTCTGCCGCAGCAGCCGACCAGCGCCCAGGAAGTTCAGCCTGCGGCATGGACCGCGCTGGGCATCGACGCGGTAGTCGTCGGTCAGGTTCAGTCGAACCCGGACGGCAGCTATCAGGTTTCTTACCAGCTGGTCGATACCGCCGGTTCGCCGGGCAATGTTATCGCCCAGAACTCCTTCAAGGTCACGAAACAGTGGCTGCGCTATGCGGCGCACACTGCCAGCGACGAAGTGTTTGAAAAGCTGACGGGCATCAAGGGCGCGTTCCGCACCCGTATCGCCTACGTCGTGCAGACCAACGGCGGCCAGTTCCCGTATGAGCTGCGCGTAGCGGATTACGATGGTTACAACCAGTTTGTGGTGCATCGCTCGCCGCAGCCGCTGATGTCGCCTGCATGGTCGCCGGACGGTTCCAAAGTCGCTTACGTCACCTTTGAAAGCGGCAAATCGGCGCTGGTGGTGCAGACGCTCTCTAACGGCGCTATCCGTCAGGTCGCTTCTTATCCGCGTCACAACGGCGCGCCGGCGTTCTCTCCGGACGGCTCTAAACTGGCGTTCGCCCTGTCGAAAACCGGCAGTCTTAACCTTTACGTAATGGATTTGGGCTCAGGCCAGACGCGTCAGATAACCGACGGACGCTATAACAGCACCGAACCGACCTGGTTCCCGGACAGCCAGACGCTGGCCTATACCTCGGATCAGGCTGGTGCGCCGCAAATCTACAAAATTGGCATCAACGGTGGCACGCCGCAGCGTATTACCTGGGAAGGCGCACAAAACCAGGATGCGGACGTCTCAACCGATGGTAAGTCTATGGTGATGATCAGCACCAGCGGTGGTGCGCAGCACGTCGCCAAACAAGATCTGGAAACGGGTGCCGTCCAAACGTTGACGAACACGTTCCTGGATGAAACGCCAAGCCTGGCACCGAACGGCACGATGGTAATCTATAGCTCTACTCAGGGGATGGGTTCCGTGTTGCAGTTGGTCTCAACCGATGGGCGTTTCAAAGCGCGTCTTCCGGCAACCGATGGACAGGTTAAATTCCCTGCCTGGTCGCCGTATCTGTGATACCCGTTTCTGCGGGTTAAGCAAACATCTAACAATAATGGGATTTTGAAATGCAACTGAACAAAGTGCTGAAAGGGTTGATGCTGGCTCTGCCGGTTCTGGCTGTAGCCGCTTGTAGCTCACACAAAAACAACAATAACGACCAGACTGGCATGGGCGCTGATGGCGCTTACGGCAACGGTTCTGGCATGAACGGCAGCGGCAACATGTCTTCTGACGAGCAGGCGCGTCTGCAGATGCAGCAGCTGCAGCAGAACAACATCGTTTACTTCGGTCTGGACAAATATGACGTGCAGTCTGATTACGCTCAGATGCTGGACCAGCACGCAGCCTTCCTGCGCGGCAACCCGTCATACAAAGTGACCATCGAAGGTCACGCGGATGAGCGCGGTACGCCGGAATACAACATCGCACTGGGCGAGCGTCGTGCTAACGCCGTGAAGATGTACCTGCAGGGCAAAGGCGTGTCAGCTGACCAGATGTCTATCGTCTCTTACGGTAAAGAGAAACCGGCTGTTCTGGGTCATGACGAAGCGGCTTACTCTAAAAACCGTCGTGCCGTTCTGGTCTACTAAGAGAATCACATGATTAGTAACTTCAGACTTCATCTGTTGGGTCTGTCGTTACTGGTTGGCGTAGCGGCCCCCTGGGCCGCTAATGCCCAGGCGTCAATCAGTAGCGTCGGCTCTGGCTCGGTCGAAGACCGTGTCACCAATCTTGAACGAATTTCCAATGCCCAGGCTCAGCTTCTGCAGCAACTGCAGCAGCAGATGAGCGACAACCAAAGCGATATCGATTCCCTGCGCGGGCAAATCCAGCAAAACAGCTACCAGCTTAATCAGGTCATCGAGCGGCAAAAGCAGCTCTATCAGCAGATCGACAGCCTGAGCAGCAGCGGCGCGAATAATGCGGCGCAAAGCGGCGCTGCCGCACCGGCTGCAGGCGCTGATGCAGGTGCGGGTGCGGCGGCCAGTGCGGGCGCAGGCGCCGCAGCGGCCTCATCAGGCGCGCCGGTGCAGAGCGGCGACGCTAACAGCGACTATAACGCTGCGGTAGCGCTGATTCTGGAAAAGAAACAGTATGACCAGGCGATCGCCGCGCTGCAGGCGTGGGTGAAGCGCTATCCTGATTCAACTTATCAGCCGAACGCCAATTACTGGCTGGGGCAGTTGAATTACAACAAAGGTAAAAAAGACGACGCGGCTTATTATTACGCCACCGTGGTGAAAAATTACCCGAAGTCGCCGAAAGCCTCTGAAGCGTTGCTAAAGGTTGGCGTCATCATGCAGGAGAAAAACGACACGGCGAAAGCTAAAGCGGTTTACCAGCAGGTGATCAAACTTTACCCCAATACCGATTCAGCAAAGCAGGCGCAAAAACGCCTCGACGGGCTGTAATTTGTGCAGCCAGCACCGGATTTTGCCTGATTTCTGGTCTGGCAGCATGAAAGGTAAGCAGTTGACGCCGCTGGTGGAAAATAAGGGTTGCGCTACATCGGTAAATCAGTAATATATGCCGCCGTTGCCGGGACAGATTACAAATGTGTCTGGCAAGCCTGAAGATGGGTCGTTAGCTCAGTCGGTAGAGCAGTTGACTTTTAATCAATTGGTCGCAGGTTCGAATCCTGCACGACCCACCATCTTCTCAGCGAACAGGTTCTTTTCTCTGTTACTGCGAAACTTCAGCATCGCTTCACAACCTAAAGATGGGTCGTTAGCTCAGTCGGTAGAGCAGTTGACTTTTAATCAATTGGTCGCAGGTTCGAATCCTGCACGACCCACCATCTTCTCAGCGAACAGGTTCTTTTCTCTGTTACTGCGAAACTTCAGCATCGCTTCACAACCTAAAGATGGGTCGTTAGCTCAGTCGGTAGAGCAGTTGACTTTTAATCAATTGGTCGCAGGTTCGAATCCTGCACGACCCACCATCTTTTCGCAGGCTTCAGGTTTGCGGGTTGTAAGCCCCAAGCGGGTCGTTAGCTCAGTCGGTAGAGCAGTTGACTTTTAATCAATTGGTCGCAGGTTCGAATCCTGCACGACCCACCAATTCAGGAAAAAGCGCCCAACGGGCGCTTTTTTCGTTTTTGCGCGTACAAGGTTAACGAGCAGGATGAGAGCCTGCGCAGGTTCGACTGAATCGCCGGAGCGATTCAGGCTGATGCGAAGCATCACCCCGAGGGCGAGGCCCCGGACGGGCCGAGGCAAATCCTGCACGACCCACCAGTTCAGAAAAAAGCGCCTTATGGGCGCTTTTTTCGTTTCTGTGCACCTGAGCTTAACGTGCAGGATGAGAGCCTGCGCAGGACAAATTTTATTTCCGCGCCCTCCTCTCGGTTACGACCTTTTCTTCGCCTTCGCAGCCGTAAGGCTCTCCCAGATATGCATCACCGCATAGCTGCGCCATGGACGCCACTGCCGGGAACGCGCCTCCGCCTCAGACGGCTTCAGGCCGCCAAGATTATTACGGATGGCGATATCCTCTTTGGGGAAAGCGTCCGGCCAGCGCAGGGCGCGCATAGCAATATAGTGCGCCGTCCAGGGGCCAATGCCCGGCAGCGCGACCAGCTGTTTCATTACCGTCTCCGGCGACTGAGTGGCGTTAAAGCGCAGCGTTCCTGCTGCGCACGCCTGCGCAAAAGCGATAATGGCGCGCGAGCGCGCGCTGACGATACCCTGCGGCGCAACATCGTCTACCGTCAGGCTGGCAATGCGCTCTGGCTGGGCTGTGTAGCGCGTCAGATCGGGGAAGGGCGTCTCGCAGGGCTCGCCAAAGGCGGCGGCAAAGCGGCTGCTGACGGTGGTGGCGGCCTTAACCGTCACCTGCTGGCCGATAATAGCGCGCACGCCAAGCTCAAACGCGTCGAATGCGCCCGGCACACGTAAACCGGGATGCGCTATCAGGCTGGGAGCCAGTAACGCATCCTGAGCCAGACAGGCGGCAATTATCTGCGGCTGGGCGTTGAGGTCGAAAAGATCGCGCAGTCGTCGAAGCAGCAGCGGCAACACCGGCGTCAGCGAAGTGGAAAAAGTGACCTGCAGCGCGCTCTTGTCAGGCAAATGGGACACGCTGACCCAGCCGCGACAGCGGCCCAGCGCCACGGTGCGCCGGTAGGTGCCATCCTGCACCGCCTCGACCTCTTTCATGACATGCGTCTGCAAAAAGGCCAGCATCGCCTCCCAGTCATAGGGCGGGCGATACACAAGGCGCAGCGTGGCACTGTCGCCCGGCTGTGTGCGCGTCGCGGCGCTGATGCCTTTTCGCAGCGCACTCGGCGTCATGCGATAGCGCGCCCGAAACACGTCGTTAAAACGGCGCAAGCTGCTGAAACCGCTGGCGTAGGCCACTTCCGTCACCGGCAGCTGCGTCTCCGTCAACAGCTGCTTCGCCAGCAGCATACGGCGCGTCTGCTTCAGCTCCAGCGGCGATACGCCAAGTTCCTGCTGCACGATACGGCGCAGCTGACGCAGGCTAACGCCAAACTCGGCGGCGATCGCCTCCAGCCCCTCGCGCTCCTCCAGCATGCCCTCTTCAATACGCTGAATCAGCCGATCCGCCACGCGGTGAGGCTGGTCGACCGGCGCATTGCCCGGTGCCAGCTCGGGCCGACAGCGCAAGCAGGGACGAAAATGGGCTTTCTCCGCCGCTTCAGCGCTGGCGAAAAACAGGCAGTTTTTCTGCTGCGGCGCTTTAACCGGACAGATGGGGCGGCAGTAAATGCCGGTCGACGTGACGCCGACGAAAAAAACGCCGTCGAAACGGGTATCGCGCGAGGTTAACGCCTGATAAGCAATCTCAGAATCGAACATGATGACTCCTGCAAATAAACAGAGCCTATACCCGGTTTCTGATGCAGACTCGCTGTTTTCGGACAGCAAAGCAGTTTAGCCTGATGACCGAAAACGGCCAGCGCGCCATGGATAAAATGCGACAATAGAGACTGTCTCAAACCGGGAGAACGGCATCATGTATCACTTCAAACTTGTCTCCACGCCGGTGGGCGAACTGAAACTGGTGGCGAGCGAGCGCGGACTCGCAGCCATCCTGTGGAAAAACGACGACCCGCATGGTTCGCGCTTTCTGCCACAAACGCGCGATGAGGCGCATCCAGTCCTTATTGAAGCCGAGCGTCAGCTGCGGGAATATTTTGCCGGCGAACGCCGCTGCTTTACGCTGCCGCTCGACTTCGTCGGCACCGAGTTTCAGAAAAAAGTGTGGAACGCGCTGGTGGCGATCCCCTTTGGGGAAACGCGCAGCTACAGCGAAATCGCCCGCCAGATTGGGCACCCGCAGGCGGTGCGCGCGGTGGGGGCGGCGAACGGCAGAAATCCTCTTTCCATCGTCGCGCCCTGTCATCGCGTTATCGGCGCCAACGGCAAGCTCACCGGCTTTGCCGGCGGGCTGGAGGTCAAAGCCTTCCTGCTGGATCTGGAAATGCCGCAAAAAGCGGGCGTGCTGCCGCTGTTCATCGAGGAGCCGCGCTAAGCTGCCGCTTAAAAAAGAGCACGACACCGCGGGTCGTTTCCGCTATCGTGTTTAGCATATAAAACACGATGGCGGAATGAACGCATATATCCGCTGTTTTAAATGATTTTCGTTCATTTGATAAAACGAGAGCGGTGTAATGAGTGCTTTATTCGATACAGAAAACGCAGCCTGGCCCTTTCCGGCCAAACCCGCGCGGCTCAGTGCCGACGAAAAACAATTTTACCTCAGCAAAATCAAGCGCCTGCTAAAAGAACGCAATGCGGTGATAGTGGCTCACTACTACACCGATCCGGAAATCCAGGCGCTGGCGGAAGAGACCGGCGGCTGCGTAGCGGACTCGCTGGAGATGGCGCGCTTTGGCAGCACGCATCCCGCCTCAACGCTGCTGGTGGCGGGCGTGCGTTTTATGGGCGAAACTGCCAAAATCCTCAGCCCGGAAAAAACCGTGCTGATGCCAACGCTGCAGGCTGAATGTTCCCTCGATCTCGGCTGCCCCATTGAAGAGTTCACCGCTTTTTGCGATGCCCATCCCGACCGTACCGTGGTGGTCTACGCCAACACCTCGGCGGCGGTCAAAGCGCGCGCTGACTGGGTTGTGACCTCCAGCATTGCGGTTGAGCTGATCGACCATCTCGACAGCCTGGGCGAAAAGATCATCTGGGCGCCGGATCGTCATCTCGGCCGCTACGTTACGCAAAAAACCGGCGCGGACGTGCTCTGCTGGCAGGGCGCCTGCATTGTGCATGACGAATTCAAAACCCAGGCGCTGCTGCGCATGAAAGCGCTTTATCCCGACGCGGCGGTGCTGGTGCATCCGGAATCGCCGCAGGCGGTGGTCGATCTGGCTGACGCGGTCGGCTCGACCAGCCAGCTGATTCAGGCGGCGCAGCGGCTGCCGCATCCGCAAATGATCGTGGCGACCGATCGCGGCATCTTCTACAAAATGCAGCAGGCGGTGCCGGAAAAAACGCTGCTGGAAGCGCCCACCGCGGGCGAAGGCGCCACCTGCCGCAGCTGCGCGCACTGCCCCTGGATGGCGATGAACGGCCTTAAAGCTATTGCCGAAGGGCTGGAGCAGGGCGGCGCGCAGCATGAAATAGCGGTTGATGCTGCGCTGCGCGAGGCGGCATTATTGCCGCTCAACCGCATGCTATCCTTTGCTGCGGAACTTAAACTTAAGGTCAAAGGGAACGCCTGAGGAACAGATGATGGATTTTTTCAGCACAAGCAATATCCTGGTTCATATTCCGCTCGGCGCGGGCGGCTACGATCTTTCATGGATTGAAGCCATCGGCACGCTGGCGGGGCTGCTCTGCATCTGGCTTGCCAGTCTGGAGAAAGTCATCAACTATCCGTTCGGCCTGATCAACGTCACGCTGTTCGCCGCGATCTTCTTTCAGATCCAGCTCTACGCCAGCCTGCTGCTGCAGCTTTTCTTCTTCGTCGCGAATGTCTATGGCTGGTACGCATGGAGTCGACAAACCGACGATCGCCAGGCTGCGCTGAAAATCCGCTGGCTGCCGCTGCCGAAAGCGCTGGGCTGGGGGGCGGTCTGCGTCGTCGCCATTGCGCTGATGACGCGCTATATCGATCCGGTCTTCGCTTTCCTGACCCAGATCGCCGTATCGCTGATGAACGCGCTTGGCCTGCAGGTTGCGATGCCGACGCTGCAGCCCGATGCCTTTCCGTTCTGGGACGCCAGCATGATGGTGCTCTCTATCGTGGCGATGATCCTGATGACGCGTAAATATGTCGAAAACTGGCTGCTGTGGGTGGTTATCGACATCATCAGCGTCATGATCTTCGCGCGTCAGGGCGTCTACGCCATGGCGCTGGAGTATGTGATTCTGACGCTGATTGCGGTTAACGGTTCGCGCATGTGGATAGCGAGCGCGCGCCAGCATGGCTCGCGCGCGCTGGCGCGTCAGTGAGGATGCGCATGTTCGCCGTGATGATGGTGATGCGCCGGCTCTGAGCTATCGCTAAAGCCAAGCTCGCAGTCGGGCGTGGCGCACGGCTGATACTCCATCTGCACCGTAGCGTGTTCAATTTTATACTTCTGGTGCAGATAGTGATGGATACGCTGCAGCAGCGCATCGTGATCGTAAGGCGGGATCACATGCACGTGCAGCGTTACCACGGGTTTCTCGCCCACCTGCCAGACGTGCACATGGTGCACGTTGCGCACCTCCGGAATATTCAGCGTTAAATCGCGCGTCAGCTTCTCCGCATTGATCACTTCCGGCGCGCCCTCCAGCAGTTCGTGCAGGCTTTCGCGCAGCAGCGCCCAGGCGCTGCGCAGCACCAGTAGCGACACCAGCAGAGACAGAATCGGGTCGATGGGCGTCCAGCCGGTATAAAGAATAATCAACGCCGCAACAATCGCGCCGACCGAGCCGAGCAGATCGCCCATCACGTGCAGGGCAGCAGCGCGCACATTAAGGTTCTTCTCCTCGCTGCCATGGTGCAGCAGCCAGAAAGAGAGCATATTCGCCAGCAGGCCGCCGATGGCGATGCCGAGCATCAGGCCGCCGGTTACCGGCTGCGGCTGGTAAAAGCGGCGCAGCGCCTCCCAGACGATAAGCGCGGTGATCACCAGCAGGGCTATTGCGTTAACGAACGCCGCCAGCGTGGTAAGACGCAGCAGGCCAAAGGTGTGACGGGCGTTGGGTTTGCGCTGGGCGAAATGCACCGCCAGCAGCGCCATCAGCAGCGCGGCGGCGTCGGTGAGCATATGTCCGGCATCGGCCAGCAGCGCCAGCGAGCCGGAGATCCATCCGCCAACCGCCTCCGCCACCATAAAGAGTGCCGTCACGGCGAAGGCGGCCGCGAGGCGTTTACGATTGCCTGCCGGCGCGCTATGAGAGTGATTATGAGCCATAAGAGTCCAGTTTTTTCAGTAACCTGTTGGTGAGTAATAGTAGCAAATCCCAGTCGTCCGGCGCGTCCTGCTGCTGTTTAGCGCGATCGGCCAGCTGCTGACAGAGTGCGGCACCCTCTTGCATACCGATCAGCAGCCAGCTTCCCTTCAGGCGATGCGCCGCCTCCGCCAGCTGTGTCCAGTCGCTTGTCGCGCGCGCCGCTGTAATGCGCGCCACGTCGCTGTTCAGCGCGTCGCGCAGAGTCTGGCTGAGACGCGCCAGAAATTTCTCGTTCTGCTGCGCCAGCTGCCGCAGATTATCATCCAGCGCCGCCAGCGGGTCCCGATCGAAATGCGCCAGCAGCGCGGCGAGATCGCTGAGCTGCACTGGCTTGATCAGCACGCGTTCGTTCTCCTGCAGCGGCAGGCTGAGCAACTGCGCGTCTGCGGAGCAGAGCACCCGCATCGGCAGCGTCTGACGCTGGCGGTCGCGGCGACGCAGCAGCCGCAGCAGCAGCTGGCCGTCCGGGTGCGGCATCATCTGGTCGATAAACAGCAGATCGTAGGGCCGAGCGGCGTCGGCGCGCAGCAGGGCGCGCCCCTCGGCAAAACAGTCCGCCTCAACCGCGAACCGCGCCAGCTGCTGCTGCAACACCAGCAGATTCGCCGGATGATCGTCGACGATGGCGACGCGCAGCGCGGCGTAGCGGGGCAGGATAGCGTTCTCCTGCGGCGCGGCCTCGCAGCGCTGCAGCGGCAGCGTCACCGTCACGTCGGTGCCTCTGCCGGGCTGCGAGCGCAGCGCGATGTCGCCGCCCATGCGCTGCACAATCTCCCGGCAGATAAACAGCCCCAGCCCGCTGCCCTGCACCGATACCTTTTTGCCGGACGGCGCCTGATACCAGGGATCGAACAGCTTCGCCTGCTCTTCCGGCGGAATGCCGCTGCCGCTGTCGCGCAAAGTAAATACCAGCCGTTCGTCGGCGGCGAGCGTCAGGCGTATCTCGCCCTCGGTCGTGAATTTCAGCGCATTGGTCATCAGGTTATTGATCACCTGCTGTAGCCGATCCGCATCTATCATCACGCGATCCGGCAGCGGCGTCAGCGCCTCGACGCTCAGCGTCGGGCCGTCCACGCGCATCAGCGGATGATAAAAGCGCTGCTGCTGCGCCAGCCATTCCCCCAGCGCCAGCGGACGCGGCGCAAGGGCAAAGCTGTTGCTCTCAATACGCGCGTGATCCTGCAGATCGTTCAGCAGCGTCAGCAGCGAACGGGCGCTGCTGTAGACCAGCGCCAGGTTCGCGGAGCGCGCTTTTTCCAGCTCCAGCAGACCCAGAATCGCCTGCATCGGCGTACGTAACTCATGGCTGACGGTGGCAAGAAACTGGCTTTTCATCGCATTGGCGCGCTCGGCCTGTTGACGTTGAAGACGCTCGCGACGCTGCTGCCAGTAACGGCGCGCCAGCAGCAGCAGTAAAATGACGATAGCCGCGCCCGCCGCGGCGAGCACCAGCCGCGGCAGTGCGCGCATCGCCATCACATTGCCCGGCTGCGGCGGCGTCAGCCAGCCGTCACGCATCTGACGCTGCGTGTCGACGGGAATTTGCTGTAGCGCGCGGTTGATCAGCGGACGCAGCAGCGGCTGGTCGGCGGTCACGCCCAGCGCGATCGGCCAGGCGATATCGCTGGCGGCGAAGGCGAGATGCAGCCGATCGCCGTAGCGTCCGGCGATGCGCCAGCGCGCCGACAATACATTATCGGCCAGCGCATCGATCTGCCCATTCGCCAGCGCGTCGTACAGGCTGGCGCGATCGGTAAATACCTGCGGCGTCACGTCCGGCGGCAACAGTTGCGTCGCCACATCGTCGCGCAACAGGCCGATGCGTTTGCCCGACAGATCGTGCCAGCGGCTAAAGCTGGCGTCGCGCCGACTATAAATGCCCCACAGCGCGCGCCAGACCGGCAGCGTGGCGTTTTGCGTCGCTTCGCCGTTGAGCGGCTGTGTCAGCCGCAGCATCACCTGATGCTGCGCCAGCAGTTCATCAGCCTGTTGCGGGCCAGCGACCCAGCGCGGCGCGAAGCGAACGCCGCTGCTCTGCGCGATAGCGTTCAGCAGATCGACGCTGTAGCCGCGCGCCGCGCCGTTGCTGTCACGGTAGCTCCAGGGCGCGTTGTCGCTTTCCGCCGCGTAGTCGATCACCGGATGCGCGCGCAGCCATGCGCGCTCCGCCGCGCTCAGCATCAGGGTTTGCGTATCCTGATAGCGCGGCAGCGGTGCGCCCCAGCGCGACTGCAGATTGGTCACCAGCTCGGCAGGCAGCTGGCGCAGACTCTGATTCAGCCAGTCGATCAGCCCGGCATCACGGGCGAAAGCGCGCAGCGTCAGCTGGCCGACATCCAGCTGTGAGGCGATCTGATAGATCTCCCCCTGCTGCAGCTGACTGAGCAGAAAACTGGCGCTGATCTCATCCGCCACCACATAGTCGTTCTGCTGATTCAGCAGCGTGGAGAGCGCCTGGAGATCGTTGCTGTAGGTGCGCCAGCGATGTTTTTCCGCAACCGCTGCGGGCAGCTGCGCCAGCGTCACGCCGCTAATAGCGAGCTGCGCGTTCTGACTATTGAACATCACGGCGCGCGCGTTGCGCTGGCTGCGATAGATGCGCAGCGGACTGCTGAACCAGCTTTCGCTGTGCAGCACGCCCGCCGGCAGCGGGTTCGGCAGCGCGCCCAGCGCAAAATCGATCTGGCCGCTCTGCAGCGCTGCCATCAGCTGCGCGCGATCGGCGAACAGCTTTAGTGTGAAGCGGGCGCCGGTGAGCTGATGCAGCGCGGCCAGCGCATCGGCGTCAAGACCGTACAGCTCGTCGCCGACGCGCATCGTCCAGGGCGCGTTACTCTCCTCCAGCAGCCCGACGCGCAGCGTTTTTCCCTGCATCGTATCGGCGCCGTTGACAGGCATCATCATCGGCAGATCCAGGCTGCTGACCGGCCGCACTTCCGCCCAGGTTAGGGTAACGACCAGAGAGAGCAGCAGTAGCAGCCATTTCACTGCTGCGCTTTCCACAGGTCAGCCAGCTCCACCACCGAGCGCGCGCCGGTTTTTTCCAGAATATTCTTTTTATGGGTACTGACGGTTTTGTTGCTGATATGCAGCTGTTCGGCGATTTGCAGATTAGAGAGGCCGGTCGCCAGCAGTGCCAGCACCTGTTGTTCTTTACTGGTGAGCGGCAGGGCAGGCGCGTCAGCGGCGGGCGGAAAAGCGAGCTGGCCGCCCAGCACGGCGAGAATAGCGCTCAGCAGCTGCTCCATACGCTGGCTTTTGACGACATAGCCTGCCGCGCCCAGCGCCTGCGCGCTGCGCAAATAGTGACTGCTCTGTTGAGCCGAATAGATCAGAACCGGGATCAAGGGGAAGTGGATCTTCAGGCGACGCAGGATTTCCAGCCCGTCGCCGTCCGGCAGCCCGATATCCAGCACGATAATATCAGTGGGCTGCGTCAGCAGCTGGCGCGCCTGCTGTTCGCTGGCGGCGGACCGTAAAAGGATGGGGAAGGGCGCTCGTTCAAGCGCGGCTTCCAGCGCCACTTCAACCAGCGGATGGTCATCTATCAACAACAGCGAGGCCATGAAAATTTCCTGACAGGATTCATTGCCCCAGCATAGCGGAAGTTAGCGTAGAGAAAAATAATGGAGAGCCGAAGCTCTCCAGAATATATTACTGTGTGGTGCCGTCGGTTTTACGGTCGACTTTACCGCCGCCCTCTTTGGTTTGCACCTTGCTGTTAATATCCGGGCACTTGCCATCTTTACACTGGCTATTTTGATCCATTTCGTTAGCGGACATATTGCTGCCGCTCGTGCTGCCGCCATTAGCCGCAGGATTAGTATTGGTGTCAGTGTTATTAATCTTGTCATTATTGACTTTATTCGGCGGCAGATTCTGTTTTGCGCCGCCCGCTGCCGCGCCTGCTTCAGCCGCCTGGTTAGCGGTACCGTTATTGTCGGCCATTGCCGCGCCGCTGCCTAATGTCATTGCCGCCGTCAGAAAAATCATTGCAAATTTATTCATCATTATGCTCCTGTAATCAATGAAAGCTGCTGTTTGAAACCCGATGCTGCAGTTTGACGCAAAGATGTTCCGGCGAAATTTAATTTCACCCAAAGGTCGTCCGGAAGAGATAAATAATGTAAGCGAACCATTCCTCAGTGCTTACAAGTAAAAGCCTAGTTGAGAACCCTATAAATGCAAATTTCACGCGTGCATTTAAGATGCGTCCTGAATTTACACTCCGGGCGCAACGGGATAAATTGGGCGGGTTGTGCCCGACGCGCGTTGGGCCAGAAATAAATGGAATGATTAATGAATTACCAGAACGATGATTTACGCATTCGGGATATCAAAGAGCTGCTGCCTCCCGTTGCGCTGCTGGAAAAATTTCCCGCAACCGATAATGCCGCTCGCACCGTTGCCCGCGCCCGCGACGCTATCCATCAGATTTTGCAGGGCCAGGACGATCGCCTGCTGGTGGTAATTGGCCCCTGTTCGATTCACGATCCGCAGGCGGCAAAAGAGTACGCTTCGCGCCTGCTGAAGCTGCGTGACGAACTGAAAGGCGAGCTGGAAGTGGTGATGCGCGTCTATTTTGAAAAGCCGCGCACCACCGTGGGCTGGAAAGGGCTGATTAACGATCCCTATATGGATGGCAGCTTCCAGCTGAACGACGGCCTGCGTCTGGCGCGCCAGCTGCTGCTGGAGATCAATGACAGCGGACTGCCAGCGGCAGGCGAGTTTCTCGATATGATTACGCCGCAGTACGTGGCGGACTTAATGAGCTGGGGCGCCATCGGCGCGCGCACCACCGAGTCGCAGGTGCATCGCGAACTGGCGTCAGGACTCTCCTGTCCGGTCGGCTTCAAAAACGGCACCGACGGCACCATCAAAGTGGCTATCGATGCGATTAACGCCGCCGGTTCGCCGCACTGTTTCCTTTCTGTGACCAAGTACGGCCACTCGGCGATTGTGGAAACCAGCGGCAATGCGGACTGCCATATCATTCTGCGCGGCGGCAAAGAGCCAAACTACAGCGCGCAGCACGTCAGCGCGGTAAAAGCCGGGCTGGAGAAGGCCGGTCTGCCTCAGCAGGTGATGATCGACTTCAGCCACGCCAACAGCAGCAAGCAGTATCAGAAGCAGATGGAAGTAGCAGATGACGTGGCGGCGCAAATTTCAGGCGGCGAGCACGGCATTATGGGCGTGATGATTGAAAGTCATCTGGTCGAGGGCAATCAGAGCCTGGAGAGCGGCGAGCCGCTGGTCTACGGCAAGAGCGTTACCGACGCCTGCATCGGCTGGAGTGACACAGATAAAGTGCTGCGCCAGCTGGCGGCCGCCGTTAAGCAGCGCCGCGGCTGATTAGCAGCGACTCAGATGCCGTTCACGTCACCACCCGAGCGGCAGCAATAAAAAAGGCCAGACATCTGTCTGGCCTTTCTGCATTTCAGCTAACGCTTACTTCGCTTTACCCTGGTTAGCGACGGCTGCAGCTTTCGCCGCGATCTCGTCCGCATCGCCCAGATAGTAGTGTTTGATCGGTTTGAAATTCTCGTCGAACTCATAAACCAGCGGAACGCCGGTCGGGATGTTCAGCTCAAGGATCTCATCTTCGCTCATATTGTCGAGGTATTTCACCAGCGCGCGCAGCGAGTTGCCGTGCGCAGCGATGATCACTTTCTCGCCGCTTTTGATGCGCGGCAGAATGCTCTCGTTCCAGTAAGGGATAACGCGATCGATGGTCAGCGCCAGGCTCTCAGTGGTCGGCAGCTGCTCAGCGCTCAGCTTCGCATAGCGCGGGTCATGGCCGGGGAAACGCTCGTCGCTGCGATCCAGCTCCGGCGGTGTAACCGCGAAGCCGCGACGCCACTGTTTCACCTGGTCGTCGCCATATTTGGCAGCGGTTTCCGCTTTGTCCAGACCCTGCAGCGCGCCATAGTGGCGCTCGTTCAGACGCCAGGATTTCTCAACCGGCAGCCAGGCCTGATCCAGCTCATCAAGAACATTCCACAGAGTGTGAATGGCGCGTTTCAGCACGGAGGTGTAAGCAAAATCGAAGACGAAACCTTCTTTTTTCAGCAGCTGACCGGCTGCTTTGGCTTCGGTGCGACCTTTATCAGAAAGGTCCACGTCATACCATCCGGTAAAGCGGTTTTCCTGGTTCCACTGACTTTCGCCGTGGCGGACCAGAACCAGCTTAGTTACGGCCATAGTTAACTCCTTAACTCTTTGATGTTTCTACGATAATGGAAACCTTGCTGCAACCAACCCGACGCGCGCGCCCGGCGGCACATGGATAGCGCCATACCATAGCGGAAAACGGCGCAGGGCGTAAGCCTGTCGGCGACGCACTGCGCGTTTTTCATCCGGCGGCTCAGCGCGGCGTAAAGCGGTAGCGCGTCACGGACTCCCAGCGCTCGCCCGGCTGCAGCCAGCATGAGGGCTGGGGCCACTCAGGATGATTCGGCGAATCCGGTAAAAATTCGCTCTCAAGCGCAATACCCTGGAAAGCAGTATAGCTTTCCTGCTCACGCGCGCGCGTTCCCGCCAGATAGTTGCCGGTATAGAACTGCAGCGCGGGCGCGGCGGTCATCACGGTCAGCTGCAATTCGCCGTCGGCGGACCAGAGCTGCGCGGCAGGCTGGCTGGCGTCGCCAGCGCTGTCGAGCAGAAAGGCGTGATCGTAGCCCTTAACCGCCTGCTGATCCGCGTCGGCGAGGAAATCCTGCGCCACGATTTTCGCCTCGCGAAAATCGAAGCTGGTGCCTGTCACCGCTTTCAGCGGCGCGTTGGGAATACCGGCGCTGTCGACAGGCAGATAATGTTCGGCCAGCAGTTGTAAGCGATGCTGGCGCGCGTCGCCATGATGCGCGTCAAGATTAAAGTAGGCGTGGTTCGTCAGGTTGACCGGGCAGGGCTTATCGACCTCGGCCTGATAGCTGATCGACAGGCAATTGTCGTCGTCCAGCTCATAGCGCACCTGCGCCAGCAGATTGCCTGGATAGCCCTGATCGCCGTCTGGCGAGTCAAGCCGGTAAACCACGCTGGTTTCGCTCTGGCTGACGATCTGCCAGCGGCGCTTGTCGAAACCCTGCGGCCCGCCGTGTAGCTGATGCTCGCCCTGATTCGCCGCCAGCTGAATATGCTGCTGCGTCAGCGTCGCATTGGCGATGCGGTTGGCATAGCGTCCGATAGTCGCGCCGAGATAGGCATCCTGATGCAGGTAGTCGGAAGGCGTGGCGCAGCCGAGCAGGGCTTCACGCACGCTGCCGTCACGCATTGGCACGCGCGCCGACAGCCAGGTCGCGCCCCAGTCCATAAACGTCGCCACCATGCCGTTGGCGTTGCGTAAAACGGTAATGCGCCACGGCTGGCCGTCTGGCGCGTGTGAATTGACGTCGCTTAACATTGGCCGGCTCCTTCTGAGGCGGTGCAGACGTAGAACGTCTCTTTAATGCCGGTTTTCGCTTCGTACTGCTCCGCGACCGCCGCTTTCACCTGATCGACCAGATCGAACGGCATCAGGGCCACGACGCAGCCGCCGAAGCCGCCACCGGTCATACGTACGCCGCCGCGCTCGCCGATCTCCGCTTTGACGATCTCGACCAGCGTATCGATCGGCGGAACGGTGATCTCAAAGTCATCGCGCATTGAGGCGTGTGATTCCGCCATCAGTTCGCCCATACGTTTCAGGTCGCCTCTGCTCAGCGCGTCGGCGGCTTCCAGCGTACGGGCGTTTTCGGTCAGAACGTGACGCACGCGTTTTGCTACCTGCGGATCCAGCTCGTGCTCTACCGCTTTGAACTGTTCGATATCTACGTCGCGCAGCGCAGGCTGGGCGAAGAAGCGCGCGCCGGTTTCGCACTGTTCGCGGCGCGTATTGTATTCGCTGCCAACCAGATTGCGGCGGAAGTTAGAGTTGATGATCACCACCGCGATATCTTTCGGCATAGAGACCGGACGGGTGCCGAGCGTGCGGCAGTCGAGCAGCATGGCGTGATCTTTCTTGCCCAGCGCGGAGATCAGCTGATCCATAATGCCGCAGTTGCAGCCGACGAACTGGTTCTCTGCCTCCTGACCGTTGACGGCGATGGCCGCGCCGTCGAGCTTCAGGTGATAAAGCTGCTGAAATACGGTGCCGACCGCCACTTCCAGCGACGCTGACGAACTCAGGCCAGCGCCCTGCGGTACGTCGCCGCTGATCACCATATCTACGCCGCCGAAGCTGGCGTCACGCTGCTGCAGATGTTTCACCACGCCGCGCACGTAATTGGCCCACATCGGCTCTTTCACGCTCATAATCGGCGCGTCGAGCGAGAAGCTGTCCTGCTGATTATCGTAATCCACCGCGACGACGTGCACCTGACGATCGTCGCGTTTCGCGCAGGCAATCACTGTCTGATAGTCGATGGCGCACGGCAGCACGAAGCCGTCGTTGTAGTCGGTGTGTTCGCCAATCAGGTTGACGCGGCCTGGCGCCTGGATCGTGTGGGTCGGCGCATAGCCAAAGGTGTCGGTGAAAATCTGCTGCGTGGTGCTTTTTAAGCTCATTGTTTTGCCTCGCGGAAATGAATATCGCTAACGGCGCGCAGGCGTTCCGCCGCCTGTTCCGCCGTTAAATCGCGTTGGGTTTCGGCCAGCATTTCGTAGCCGACCATAAATTTGCGAACCGTAGCCGAGCGCAGCAGCGGCGGGTAAAAGTGCGCGTGCAGCTGCCAGTGATCGTTCTCTTCATCGTTGAACGGCGCGCCGTGCCAGCCCATGGAGTAGGGGAAAGAGCACTGGAACAGGTTGTCGTAGCGGCTGGTCAGTTGCTTGAGCGCCTTCGCCAGATCTGCGCTCTGCTCAGGCGAGAGATCGTTCAGGCGTTTAACCTGCGCTTTCTTCGGCAGCAGCAGCGTCTCGAACGGCCAGGCCGCCCACCAGGGCACCACCGCCAGCCAGTGTTCGGTCTCGACTACGGTGCGGCTTCCGTCGCTGAGCTCGCGCGCGGCGTAATCCACCAGCATCGGCGAGCGGTGCGCGGCGTAATAGGCGCGCTGATTAGTATCTTCGCGCTGCGCTTCGTTGGGTAAAAAGCTGTTGGCCCACACCTGACCATGTGGATGAGGATTGGAGCAGCCCATCGCCGCGCCTTTGTTTTCAAAAACCTGCACCCAGGGATAGCGCTGGCCGAGATCGGCGGTCTGCTCCTGCCAGGTTTTTACCACCTCTTCCAGCGCAGGCAGCGACATCTCCGGCAGCGTTTTGCTGTGGTCCGGCGAGAAGCAGATCACTCGGCTGGTGCCGCGTGCGCTTTCGCAGCGCATCAGCACGTCGCTGCTTTCCGGCGCCTCTGGCGTCTCGGTCATCAGCGCGGCGAAATCGTTAGTGAAGACGTAAGTGCCTTTATAGTCAGGGTTCTTGTCGCCGGTGACGCGCGTGTTGCCCGCGCAGAGGAAGCAGTCCGGATCGTGCGCCGGCAGCGTCTCTTGCGATGGGGTTTCCTGCGCGCCTTGCCAGGGACGTTTGGCACGGTGTGGCGAAACGAGGATCCACTGATCGATCAGCGGATTGTAACGGCGATGCGGATGATCGACCGGGTTAAATTTTTCCATGTTGAGTCCTGGTTAACGTCAAAAAGCCAGACAGGCATTGTTAAAAAGTAGCACATCAGCGCCCGATAAAGCGTGATCAAGTCTGGATAAATGGAATCGTTTACACAAGCTGAAAATTCTTATTCAAAGCCTTTCTCTGTGGGATAAGTAAGTTAAAAAGGCTAAGCAATGGTAGCGGTTACATGAGGCGGGGCAGGCGGGATAAGCGGACGCCGCCGGGCGGCGTCGCGCTGATTAACGCAGGCTCTCCTGCTGGTAGGCGTAGCCCTCTGCGGCAGGGACAAAGCTCAGGCGATGGGTAATGCAGCGCGGGGCGTCTTCGGCATGGTGCGAAACGAACAGCAGCTGCGTGCGGCCTTCGCCAATCAGAATATCGACGAAACGGCGCACCAGCTGGCGGTTGATGGGATCCAGTCCCTGAAGTGGCTCATCAAGGATCAGCAGCGCCGGATGCTTCACCAGCGCGCGCGCGATCAGCACCAGCCGCTGCTGACCCCAGGAGAGACTGTGGAACGGCGCGTCGGCCAGCGCGTTGTCCATGCCGAGCAGCGCCAGCCACTGCCGCGCCAGCGCCTTTTGCCGTTCCGATACCGCCTGATAGAGGCCGATTGAATCGAAAAAGCCGGAGAGGATCACGGTGCGCACGTTCACGCTGACGCGATAGTCGAGATGCAGGCTGCTACTGACGTAGCCGATATGCTGTTTGATATCCCAGATGGTTTCGCCGCTGCCGCGCCTGATGCCGAACAGCGTGAGATCGTTGCTGTAGCCCTGGGGATGATCGCCAGTGACCAGACTCAGCAGCGTCGATTTACCCGCGCCGTTAGGGCCGACAATTTGCCAGTGTTCGCCGGCGTTAACCTGCCAGCTCAGCCCGTTAATTACCGCTTTATCATTGTAAGAGACCACGCCGTTGCGCAGTATGACGCGCGGTGCATCCGCTGCCAGCTGTGGAAGCTGATCGGGGGCGTCCGGCTCCGGCAGGGCCATCCCCTCCAGCTGTTCGCTGTGCGCCAGCTGCGCCACCAGCGCCTCCGCCAGGATCGCATCGCGCGCGCCGACGTGGGTCAGGGTGCACTCCGCAAGCACGCCTACCTGCTGAATAAAATCGGGAATATCGTCAAAACGGTTGAGCACCAGCACCAGAGCGACATCGGGCTGCTGCAGGCTCGCCAGCATCTCCGTCAGGCTGGCGCGCGAGGCGACATCAAGGCCGTCAAAGGGCTCGTCGAGGATCAGCAGATCGGGCTGTTTCATCAGCGCCTGACAGAGCAGGACTTTGCGCGTCTCGCCGGTGGAAAGATATTTAAAGCGCCGGTCGAGCAGATAACCAATCCTGAACCGCTCCGCCAGCGCCTGCGCGCGCGCGTCATCTTTTATCTCGTCCTGGATAATCTCCAGCGCGGTGCGGCCGGTATCATCTTCGCCTTCGCTCAGCAGATCGGTGTTGTTGCGCTGCCATTCATCGGTGACCAGCTTTTGCAGCTGCTCCAGCGACAGACGCGTCGGACGCGCGAACTGGCTGATAAAATCGCCTTTTACCGGCGTCAGCTCGCCCGCCAGCGCGCGCGCCAGCGACGATTTGCCGCTGCCGTTGGCGCCGACAAAGGCCCAGCTCTGGCCGCCTGCCAGCCGCAAATCGTTAAGGTTGAGTAATCGGGTGTCGCTAAGACGAAACGTGCCTTGCGAAATTTGCAATGAAGCCATGATTTATCCCATTTTATGCACTGTATTACCGAGTTGTAACCACAGCTGTCAGGAAAGTCAAATCATGGCGCATCGATCAGAGCAGCGTAGCAATAATCGCGTGTTCGGCATTAAAACTCGCCGTCACGCTCTCTCCTGGCTGCAGATTCTGCTGCTGCACCTGCTGATTAGGCAGCGTCGCGCAGAGGATTTCGCCGCTCGGCAGCGTCATCAGCACTTCGCTCATCTGCTCGCCTGGCTCAATCTGACTCACCTGCGCGCTGAGCTGATTATCCGCCTGCGACGCCTCGCGGCTGACCTGAATCCATGGCGCTTTAATCAGCACAAGAACCTCTTTGCCCGCTTCGAGCTGCAAGCGCTCGACGCTGCGCTGGGTCAGCGCGACGTTAAGCTGGGTTGCGCCGTCCGCCAGCCGCACCTGAAGGCGCTGCACCACATGCTGTTCGTCATGCGCCACCACGGTGCCGAACAGCTGGTTGCGCGCGCTGGTCTGCAACGAAAAGCGCGCGATGGTCGCCAGCAGGCTGTCGAGGGGTACTGAGTCGTTTTGCAGGGCGTCGAACGCCTTTTGCTGTATTTGTTCCAGCAGCTGAAACAGCTGAATAAGACGCTCGCCGTAGCGCGTCAGCTGCGCGCCGCCGCCGCCTTTGCCGCCGGTGGCGCGATCCACCAGGGTTTCGTCAGCCAGCTGGTTCATCTCGTTGATCGCGTCCCAGGCGCTTTTATAGCTGATGCCCGCCAGTTTCGCGCCCTGGCTGATAGAGCCGGTTTCGCGGATGCGTTTCAGTAACGTCATACGGCGCGGATCGGCAAACAGCTTCTGCTGCAGCCGGATGGTAAGGGAAAGTTCAGCCTGCATAGTCGCTTCTCCAGAAGATGTGAATGCAACGATCATAGCGGTGTCGGACGTAAAAAGTAAAAGCACGAAAAGGGCAGTGCGTTTTTTTCCTCAGACGTTACAATCACTTTTTTGCTTTGCTGAGTGAGACTTCCATGCTGGAACTGATTAAAAGCCTTGCTGTGGCGGTGATTATGGTGCCGGTGGTAATGGCGATTATGCTGGGCCTGATTTATGGTCTGGGCGAGGTGTTCAACGTCATCTCGAAATTTGGCCGCCGCGAGCACTCTTCACGCTCCACCCATTGATTTCCCGACGCCCGCTTAAGCGGGCGTTTTTATTGCGCCCGCTCAACCTTCTCCTTTTCCTGCCGATAATTTTGTAACGCTCCC
Organism: Pantoea sp. YU22; assembly: GCF_003970755.1. Lineage (NCBI taxonomy): Bacteria > Pseudomonadati > Pseudomonadota > Gammaproteobacteria > Enterobacterales > Erwiniaceae > Pantoea > Pantoea sp. YU22. The sequence continues at coordinate 66,783 of NZ_RYDU01000001.1, forward strand.
CACATCTGCGTTGTATCATCGCCTACACAACGCATAACAGGAGAAAACGCATGACATTTCGTTCGTACCGCTGGGGGCTTGCCGCTGCGCTGAGCATCACGCTGGCCGGGCAGGCTGTGGCCGCTGAAAAAGTGACTGTCTTCGCCGCCGCGTCGCTGACCAACGCGCTGCAGGAAATTGCGACGCAGTATAAAAAGAAAACCGACGTGGAAGTGGTGTCCTCTTTTGCCTCCTCCTCCACGCTGGCGCGCCAGATTGAACAGGGCGCGCCCGCCGATCTCTTTATTTCAGCCGATCAGCAGTGGATGGATGACGCCGTCGCGAAAAAGAGCATGGATGACGCCACGCGCGTGACCTTGCTCGGTAACGAGCTGGTGCTGGTCGCGCCGCGCAGCGATAGCGCGAAGCCCGTTACGCTGAATGAACAAACCGACTGGAAAAGCCTGCTGAAAGGCGAACGTCTGGCGGTAGGCGATCCTGACCATGTTCCGGCCGGCATCTATGCGCAGGAAGCGCTGCAAAAGCTGGGTGCCTGGCAGACGGTATCGCCGTCGCTGGCGCGCGCCAATAACGTCCGCGCCGCGCTGGCGCTGGTGGAGCGTAATGAGACGCCTTACGGCATCGTCTATGGTTCGGACGCGGTCGCCAGCGATAAAGTGCAGGTGGTCGGGACTTTCCCGGCCTCCAGCCATAAGCCGGTTGAATATCCCATGGCGATAGTAAAAGCGCATAATAACGCCGCCGTTAAGGCGTTTTATGATTATCTGAAAGGCCCGGAAGCGGCCGCAGTGTTTAAACAGTACGGATTCTCCCCGAAAGCATGATACTCAGCGATCCCGAATGGCAGGCGGTAATGCTCAGCCTGAAAGTCTCCAGCATTGCAGTGCTGTTTAGCCTGCCGTTTGGCATCCTTGTGGCCTGGATTCTGGTGCGCTGCCGGTTTCCGGGCAAATCTGTGCTCGACAGCATTATTCATCTGCCGCTGGTGTTGCCGCCGGTGGTGGTCGGCTATCTGCTGCTGATCGGCCTGGGACGACGCGGCGTGATCGGCCAGTACCTGTATGACTGGTTCGGCTTCAGCTTCGCCTTTAGCTGGCGCGGCGCGGCGCTCGCCTCTGCGGTAATCGCCTTTCCGCTGATGGTACGCGCTATCCGGCTGGCGCTGGAAGCGGTAGATATGCGGCTGGAGCAGGCGGCGCGCACGCTCGGCGCCGGACGCTGGCGCGTCTTTTTCACTATCACGCTGCCGCTGACGTTGCCCGGCATAATCGTCGGCACCGTGCTGGCTTTTGCCCGTTCGCTGGGCGAGTTCGGCGCGACCATTACCTTTGTCTCCAATATCCCGCAGGAGACGCGTACGCTGCCGCTGGCGATGTTTACCCTGATCGAAACCCCTGGCGCTGAGGGCGCGGCGGCGCGTCTCTGCGTTATCGCGATCGCGCTGGCGCTGCTCTCCCTGATGATTTCCGAGTGGCTGGCGCGCTGGGGCCGCAAAAGGATGGGCGCCTGATGCTGACGCTGAATTTTTCACAGCGGCTGGGGGATCACCAGCTCGATATCGACGCGCAGATCCCGGCGAAGGGCATTACAGCGGTATTCGGCGTCTCCGGCGCGGGCAAGACGTCACTGATCAACGCCATCAGCGGTCTGACGCAGCCGCAGCGCGGCACGATCGCGCTAAATGACCGTGTGCTGCTCGACGTAGAGAAAGGCGTGATGCTGCCGCCGGAAAAACGCCGCGTCGGCTATGTCTTTCAGGATGCACGACTGTTTCCGCACTACCGCGTGCGCGGTAATTTACACTACGGCATGTCGTCCGCGATGAAAGGGCAGTTCGACGCGCTGGTCACGCTGCTGGGGCTGGAAACGTTGCTGGATCGCTTTCCGCTGTCGCTTTCGGGCGGTGAAAAACAGCGTGTCGCCATTGGCCGTGCGCTGCTGAGCGCGCCCGATATTTTGCTGATGGACGAACCACTCGCCTCGCTCGATCTGCCGCGCAAGCGCGAGCTGATGCCCTATCTGCAGAAGCTGGCGAAGCAGGTCGAAATCCCGGTGCTCTACGTGACCCACAGCCTTGATGAAATTTTACAGCTGGCGGAGAACGTGCTGGTGCTCGATCGCGGCGGCGTGAAGGCTTTCGGCCCGCTGGAAAAGGTCTGGAGCAGCAGTGCGATGCGTCCCTGGCTGCCGCTGAGCGAGCTGACCAGCGTGCTGCGCGTGCAGGTGCTGGAACACCATCCCGACTATCCGATGAGCGCACTGTCGCTCGGCGACCAGCATATCTGGGTGAGCCGGGTTAACCATCCGGTAAAAACGCCGCTGCGTATTCGTATCGCCTCGGCGGACGTCTCGCTGGCGCTGCAGCCGCCGCAGCACAGCTCGATTCGCAATATATTGCCGGCGCAGGTGGTAGAGCTGCTTGAGGTGGGCGATCAGGTTGAGGTTCGCTTGCGTATCGGCGTCAGCGAACTCTGGGCGCGCATTTCGCCCTGGGCGCGGGATGAGCTGGGCATTCGGCCGGATCAGTGGCTCTATGCCCAGATTAAAAGCGTGTCAGTCACCGCCTGATTACAGCAGCTGCTGCTGAATAACCGCAGCGATGCCTGGTTCAAGGTTGGTGCCGATCACCTGTTTCGCACGCGCTTTAATCGCCTCATCAGCGTTGCCCATCGCCACGCCCAGCCCGACGGCTTCCAGCATGCTGAGATCGTTATAGTTGTCGCCGAAGGCGATGACGTCCTGCATGCTGAGGCCCAGCGAGGCGACCCACTCCGCCAGCCGCCGACCTTTGCTGTTGCCGCGCTGCGCGATATCGACCTGATCGTGCCACGACCATTCGCACGCCAGCCCCAGCTCCGCTTCCACCTGGTTCGCGAACCGCTGCAGTTCGTCGGTGTTTTCATGCGAGAGCGCGAACTTCCAGATTGATTGCGCCTCGCGTGCCGCCGTCGCCAGGTCAGGCACCTGAACAAACAGCGGTCGCTGATGCGGCGGCAGCGATTCCGCCCACTTCAGCGTGCGCGTCACATGCCCCGTAGGCGTCTGGTAGAGCATCGCATCGTCAACGTAGAGCAAGCCATGGATACCCTTCTCATCTAACATCTCAATCACGCGCAGCGCCTGATCCTTATCCAGCGGATCGGCAGCCAGTACCTTTTTTGCCTGATAATCATACAAATAAGTGCCGTTACAGCAGATTGCGGGTGTATCGAGTTCCAGCGCCTGATAAAAAGGGTGGATAGCGCAGTGGTGACGACCGGTGACGATAGCCACCTTGACGCCAGCCTGACGCGCGCGTTTCAGCGCCTCGATCGACTGGGGCAGGATAGTTTTAGCGGGCGTCAGCAGGGTGCCGTCGAGGTCGAGGGCAATTACGCGATAGCTCATGGCTTATTCCGTCAGAAGGGATTAAAGAGGCATCGAGTCTACACCGGGGCGCGGTCCTGAGACAAAAAGCAGGGCACAAATGATCCCGGCGCACCGTAGAAAAAGAGACTACAGTGAGCCACAGACACAATACTGACAGGCTGCGAACAAGGAGAATGCATGAAACAAGTCGTTTATACCGCCAGTCCCGAGAGCCAGCAGATCCACGCGTGGCGGTTAGATGAAGAGGGCGCACTTTCGCTGTTGCAGGTGACGGATGTCTCCGGCCAGGTTCAGCCGATGGTGGTCAGCCCGAAGAAAGATTTCCTGTACGTCGGCGTGCGTCCGAACTTCCGCGTAGTGGCGTTTCGTATTGCTGCCGACGGCACCCTGAGCGAGGCGGGCGAAGCGCCGCTGCCGGGCAGCCCGACCCATATTTCCACCGATCGGACAGGCAACTATCTGTTTTGCGGCTCCTATAACGACGCCTGCGTCAGCATCAGTCCGATTGGCGAAGATGGCTTGCCGCAGGCGCCCTCTCAGGTGATCCGCGAGCTGGATGGTTGTCACTCCGCCAATATCGATAACGCCAACCAGACGCTGTTCGTCCCGGCGCTGAAGCAGGATCGTATTTGCCTCTATTCCCTGAGCGCCGACGGCAAGCTGGCGCCGCGCGCGCAGGCGCAGGTGACCACGGTAGAGGGCGCGGGTCCGCGCCATATGGCGTTTCATCCCAACGGCAGCTACGCCTACTGCGTGAACGAGCTGGACAGTACCGTTGACGTCTGGTCGCTGAATAATGCGCACGGCGAAGTCGAGCGCGTGCAGTCGCTGGATATGATGCCGCCGGGCTTTAACGAGACCCGCTGGGCAGCGGATATTCATCTGACGCCTGACGGCCGCTTCCTGTACGCCTGCGATCGTACCAGCAGCACCATTACGATATTCAGCGTCAGCGAAGATGGCGGCCTGCTCTCAATCGAAGGCTATCAGCCAACGGAAACGCAGCCGCGCGGCTTTAATATCGATAACAGCGGCCGTTATCTGGTGGCGTCAGGACAGAAGTCGCACCATATCGAAGTTTACCGTATCAGCGAGCCGCAAGGATTGCTGACGCCGCTGGCGCGCTATGCGGTGGGTCAGGGCCCAATGTGGGTGGTGATCCATCAGCTGGATTAAAATTGCCTGTTCAGGCGTGCGGGGTAGCGGCTCCGCACGCTTTTTCTAAAGTGCTCAACGCCGCTGCAAGATCAATATTGCGCTTTTTTGCCTGTGACAGGATACGCGGATTGTTTTTTTCGGAATCAGGAAAGATGAAGAAGAGCAACCGTACGCCTACCCCGCATGACGCCGCGTTCCGGCAGTTTCTCGGCCAGCCGGAAATCGCCCGCGATTTTATGCTTATCCACCTTCCACCCGAACTGCGCGCCGTCTGCGATCTCTCCACCCTGAAGCTGGAGTCCGGCTCTTTTGTCGAAGACGATCTGCGTCAGTACTTCAGCGATGTGCTCTATAGCCTGAAAACTACTACTGGCGATGACAGCTATGTTCATGTCCTGATTGAACATCAGTCTACGCCGGACAAGCATATGGCGTTCAGACTGTTGCGTTATGCGGTCGCTGCCATGCAGCGCCATCTGGATGCAGGCCATAAAAAACTGCCGCTGGTGATACCGGTACTCTTCTATGCCGGTAAACGCAGCCCCTATCCATGGTCCACCTGCTGGCTGGATGAGTTCAGCGATCCGGCGCTGGCATCGCGGCTTTATGGCACGCCTTTTCCGCTGGTAGACGTAACCGTTATTCCTGACGAAGAGATCGCTGGCCATCGCACCATGGCCGCGCTGACGCTGCTGCAAAAACATATTCATCAGCGCGATCTGAGCGAGATGCTGGACAAGCTGGCCTCTATTCTGCTGGCCGGTTATCTCTCTTCATCGCAGGTAATATCGCTGGTACACTATATTATTCAGGCTGGCGAAAGCTCAGACGCCGAAGCCTTTGTTCGCAAACTGGCACAACGGATGCCGCAGCAGGGGGACCTCTTGATGACCATTGCAGAACAGCTTGAACAGAAGGGTATTGAAAAAGGCATCGAAAAGGGAATTGAAAAAGGCATTCAGCTAGGCCGTCAGGAAGGCCGTAACGAAGGCAAACTTGAAGTTGCCCGCCGTCTGCTGGAGATGGGCATGCCCAGTGACGCCGTACAGCAGGCGACGGGCCTGAGCGAGGCGGAGCTGGCGCAGATCCGCCACTAACCCTTGCTATAGCGGCGCCGCTTTTCGCGGGCCGCATCCACTTCCCGTTACGAGTACTTCACCGTTATTGAAGCGCTCGCCAGCGCATGAAAATGTACGTTGAAGCCGACCATCGCGCCGCTCGCCTCAGCATCCACCTCGATTTTTTCTACATCCAGCGCATGCACGGTAAAAATATAGCGATGGCTTTCGCCCTGCGGCGGTGCCGCGCCGCCGTATCCCGCTTTGCCGAAATCGGTACGCGTCTGCAATGCGCCTGGCGGCAGCATCGACTGGCCTGAACCGGCGCCTTGCTCCAGCAGGCGGGTGCTGGCGGGAATATTCACCACCACCCAGTGCCACCAGCCGGAACCGGTCGGCGCATCGGGATCGTAACAGGTGACGACGAAGCTTTTCGTACCCTCCGGCACCTCGTCCCACGCCAGATGCGGGGAGATATTATCGCCCTGGTAGCCCATACCGTTAAACACCTGGCGCTCCGGCATCTTGTCGCCGTCTTTAAAATCATTGCTGAAAACGCGCATCTTCTCTCCTCGATTGTCAGGACCTGTTCACTGCGAACGTTCTCCATCTTATCCAAAAAAGCAGGCGGTTCCAGTGGTTAGCCGCTAAAGTGCGCCTCCTGCGTCAGCGCCTCGGCAACCGCCTGTGTCAGGGCACCTAGCGCCTCTGGCGTAATGATATAGGGCGGCATCAGGTAGATCAGGCGGCCAAACGGACGGATCCAGACGCCGCGCTCGACGAAAAAGCGCTGCAGTCGGGCCATATTGACAGGACGATGCGTCTCGACAACGCCGATCGCCCCCAGCACGCGCACGTCCGCCACCTGCGGCGCCGCGCGCAGCGGCAGCAGCTCATCGCGCAGCTGCTGTTCAATACGCGCCACCTGTTGCGGCCAGTGGCCTTCGTTAAGCAGCGACAGGCTTTCTACCGCCACGGCGCACGCCAGCGGATTGCCCATAAAGGTCGGCCCGTGCATAAAGCAGCCCGCCGGGCTGTTGCTGATGGTATCAGCGACATGGCGCGTAGCGAGCGTCGCCGCCAGCGTCATCATCCCGCCGGTCAGCGCCTTGCCGACGCAGAGGATATCGGGCGTCACCTCTGCATGTTCGCAGGCGAAAAGTTTGCCGGTACGGCCGAAACCGGTCGCGATTTCATCGGCAATCAGCAGCACGTTATAGCGATCGCAGCATTTGCGCACCCGTTGCAGATAGCGTGGGTGGTAGAAACGCATGCCGCCTGCGCCCTGCACAATCGGTTCAAGGATCACCGCCGCCAGTCGGGGATGGTGCTGCTCAATCAGGCGCACAAAATCATCCGCGTCGCGCTCGTCCCAGGGATCGTCAAAGCCGCACTGCGGCGCGGCGGCGAAATGGTGCTCCGGCAGGTAGCCGCGCCACAGGCTGTGCATCGAGTTATCCGGATCGCAAACCGACATCGCCGCAAAGGTATCGCCGTGGTAACCGCGTTGTAGCGTCAGAAACTGCTGCCGCGTTTCGCCGCGCCCCAGCCAGTACTGCATTGCCATTTTCATCGCTACTTCAACCGCGACTGAACCGGAATCGGCAAGAAACACGCACTCCAGCGCGGCGGGCGTCAGCGCAACCAGCTGACGGCAGAGCGCGACTGCCGCTGGATGCGTAATGCCGCCGAACATGACATGCGACATCTGCGCCATTTGCTCCTGCATCGCCTGGTTCAGACGGGGATGGTTATAGCCATGGATCGCCGCCCACCAGGAGGACATGCCGTCCACCAGCTGGCGGCCGTCGGCCAGTTGCAGATGCATACCCTGCGCCGCAACCACCGGGTAGCAGGGCAGCGGATCGCGCATCGATGTATAGGGATGCCAGATATGCTGGCGGTCGAATTCGGCGTCCTGAGAGGTGAACATGGTAGTTGTAAACCAAAATAAAAAGATTTAGTTTACAAGTATAACCACGTTAACTGTCGGGATGACACCCTTTTTTGGAGTAAGTAATGGCACAACACTGGACTCTGGCGCAGGCGCAGGCGCTGTTTGACAAACCTTTTCTTGAGCTGATGTTCGAGGCGCAGCAGGTTCACCGCCAGCATTTCGACCCGCGTCAGGTTCAGGTCAGCACCCTGCTGTCGATCAAAACCGGCGCCTGTCCGGAAGACTGCAAATACTGCCCGCAAAGCGCCCGCTATAAAACCGGTCTGGAATCAGAGCGGCTGATGGAAGTGGAGGAGGTGCTGGCCTCGGCACGCAAAGCAAAAGCGGCGGGATCGAGTCGCTTCTGCATGGGCGCGGCGTGGAAAAACCCCAGCGATCGCGACATGCCTTACCTGGAGCAGATGGTGCAGGGCGTGAAGGCGCTGGGGATGGAAACCTGCATGACGCTCGGCACGCTAAGCGACAATCAGGCGCAGCGTCTGGCGGGGGCGGGGCTGGATTTTTATAACCACAACCTCGACACCTCGCCGGAATTTTACGGCAGCATCATCACCACGCGCAGCTATCAGGAGCGTCTGGATACGCTTGGTAAAGTGCGTGACGCGGGGATCAAAGTCTGCTCTGGCGGCATTGTCGGGCTGGGCGAAACCGTGAGCGATCGCGCCGGTTTGCTGGTGCAACTGGCGAATCTACCGACGCCGCCGGAGAGCGTGCCCATCAACATGCTGGTAAAGGTCAAAGGCACGCCGCTGGCGGACAATGACGATGTTGAGCCGTTCGATTTTATTCGCACCATCGCCGTGGCGCGCATCATGATGCCGACCTCCCATGTGCGTCTCTCGGCGGGCCGCGAGCAGATGAACGAGCAGACCCAGGCGATGTGCTTTATGGCGGGCGCCAACTCGATTTTCTACGGCTGCAAGCTGCTCACCACGCCGAACCCGGAAGAGGATAAGGACCTGCTGCTGTTCCGCAAGCTGGGTCTTAACCCTGAACATACCCATACTGCGCACGGCGATAATGAACAGCAGCAGCAGCTGAGCGATCAGCTGTTCCACGCCGACACCGAACAGTTCTACAACGCGGCGGTGTAATGAGTTTCTCCACCCGTATGGCGCAGGCGCTGGAGACGCGCCGCGCCGCTGACGGCTGGCGGCAGCGCCGCCTCGTCACGCGCAACGACACCCGCACGCTGCAGGTCGAGGGTAAAACGTACCGTCACTTCTCCAGCAACGACTATCTCGGCCTGAGTCAGCATCCGGCCGTGATGGACGGCTGGCGTCAGGGCGCGCCGGGCGCAGGCGCGTCAGGCCACGTTACGGGCTACAGCCGCTGGCACGCCGAGCTGGAGACGCAGCTTGCCGACTGGCTCGGCTATTCGCGCGCGCTGCTGTTTATCTCCGGCTTCGCCGCCAATCAGGCGATCGTGCATCTGCTGGCGCAGAAACAGGATCGCCTGATCGCCGACAAACTGGCGCATGCGTCGCTGCTGGATGCAGCAGGCCACACGCCCGCGGCGCTGCGTCGCTTTCACCATAACGATGTAGCGAGCCTGGCGCAGCGGCTGGCGTCGCCGTGCGACGGCGAAACCCTGGTGATCACCGAGGGAATTTTCAGCATGGACGGCGACAGCGCGCCGCTGGCAGACATTGCCGCCGCCGTCCGGCGCGCCAGCGGCTGGCTACTGGTGGATGACGCCCACGGCATCGGCGTAACAGGCGAGCTGGGGCGCGGCAGCTGCTGGCAGCAGGGCATAAAGCCGGAGCTGCTGGTGGTGACCTTTGGTAAAGCTTTTGGCGTCAGCGGCGCCGCCCTGCTGTGCGACGACGCCACCGCCGACTATTTCCTGCAGTTTTCTCGTCATCTTATCTATTCAACGGCGATGCCGCCCGCCCAGGCGAGCGCGCTGCTGGCGGCGCTGCATCAGATTCAACGTGGCGACGCGCTGCGTCAGCGTCTGAATGACAATATTCAGCGCTTCCGCGCTGGCGCGGCTGGTTTGCCCTGGTCGCTGATGCCCTCTGAAAGCGCGATACAGCCGCTGATCGTTGGCGAAAATGGCGCCGCGCTGGCGTTGTCGCAGCGGCTGGCGCAGGCGGGCTGCTGGGTCAGCGCCATCCGCCCGCCAACCGTGCCGCCCGGCACCGCGCGGCTGCGCATTACGTTGACTGCCGCGCATCGGGCGGACGATATCGACGCACTGCTGGAGGCGCTGCATGACGCTGCGGGTTAACAAAGGCGCCGTGGCGCGCGCGTTCGGCCGCGCGGCGGGCCATTATGAACAGCACGCCGAGCTGCAGCGCCGCTGCGGTGACGCGCTGATGGCGCTGGCGCCGCCCGTTTCCGACGGCGTTCTGCTGGACGCAGGCTGCGGCACCGGCTGGTACAGCCGCCTCTGGCAGCAACGCGGGCAGCGCGTCGTGGCGCTCGATCTCTCGCCGCAGATGCTGCAGCAGGCGCGCAGCCTCGACGCGGTGAGCAGCTACCTGGCGGGCGATATTGACGCCTTGCCGCTGGCGAGCCAGAGCATTGACCGGGTATGGAGCAACCTGGCGGTGCAGTGGAGCAGCGATTTGCGCACGGCCTTGCAGCAGTTCGCCCGCGTGCTGCGTCCCGATGGCGTTATGCTCTTTTCGACGCTGCTGGCTGGCTCGCTGCAGGAGGTGCACGACGCCTGGCGGCCGCTGGGCGCTGGCGAGCACGCCAACCGCTTTTTAACCGAGGCGCAGGTGCGCGCGGCGGGTGCCGGACTGAATCTGCGCTTTATACGGCAGACGCAGCTCATGCATTTTCCCAGCGCGCTGAGCGCGATGCGATCGCTGAAAGGTATTGGCGCTACCCATCTGCACCAGGGCCGGGACGGCGCGCCGATGACGCGGCAGCGGCTGGCGCAGCTTGAAGCGCTATGGCCGCGCGATGCGCAGGGCTACCGTCTGACCTATCAACTGCTTTTTGGAGTCACACAACGATGAAATGGTTTATTACCGGCACCGATACTGAGGTCGGCAAAACCGTCGCCAGCGGCGCGCTGCTGCAGGCGGCAGGCGCGGCGGGCTATCGCACCGCGGGGTACAAGCCGGTCGCTTCCGGCTGCGACGTTACGCCGGAGGGCGTGCGTAACAGCGACGCGCTGGCGCTGCAGCGCTACAGCACCCTGGCGCTGAGTTATGAGCAGGTTAACCCGCTGGCGTTTGTTGAGCCGACCTCGCCGCATATCGTCAGCGCGGAAGAGGGCAGGCCGATCGCTTTCGATACGCTCTCTGAAGGGCTGCGCGCGCTGGAAGCGCAGGCGGAATGGGTGCTGGTCGAGGGCGCAGGCGGCTGGTACACGCCGCTGTCGGAGACGCAGACCTACGCCGACTGGGTCGAGCAGGAACAGCTGCCGGTAATACTGGTCGTTGGGGTCAAACTGGGCTGCATCAATCACGCGATGCTCACCGCCGATGCGGTGCAGGCGCGCGGCCTGCGGCTGGCGGGCTGGATCGCCAACGATATCGAGCCGCCGGGCAAGCGCCATCAGGCCTATATGACAACGCTAAAACAGCGCATTCCCGCGCCGTTTCTCGGCGAAATCCCCTGGCTGCCGGATGCGGCGGCGCAGGCGGAGTGCGGCCGCTTCCTGACGCTGCCGCAGTAGCGATCAGCTTACCGTCAGCCACTTGTTGACGGTAAGATCGTCCAGCTGCGCCACGCGCCCCTGCGCGACATTGCGGCCGCGGTGGAGCAGCAGAAAGTAGTCGGCGACGCGGCGAATCAGCGAAATTCGCTGCTCCAGCAGTAAAATGGTCAGGCCGTAATCGAGATTCAGACGCCGGATCAGGTTGCCCATCTCCTCTTCCAGCCAGGGCGACATGCCGTCCGTCGGCTCGTCGAGGATCAGCAGCCTGGGACGCAGCACCAGCGCGCGCGCCAGCGCCAGCTGCTGCTGCTGGTCGACAGGCAGCTCGCCGCTGCGCTGTTGCCGCAGCGAATAGAGCGCCGGAAAAAGGTCGAACACCATTTCAGGGATAACGTGCGGTTTATCGCCCGGCGCGCTGCCCGCCAGCAGCGCGATGAGCAGGTTATCCTCAACGCTCATCTGCGAGAAGATATGACGACCCTGCGGCACATAGCCGATCCCCATGCATGCACGCTGTTCAGCAGGCTGCCGCAGCAGATCGCGCGGCGGCGAGCCATCCTCCTGCCAGGTCATTGAGCCGCTGTTAATCGGCAGACGACCCATAATGCAGTTTACCAGCGTGGTTTTGCCCATACCCGGACGGCCTAACACGCCGGTGCAGGTGCCTGGCGGCAGGTCGAGATCCACATCCCACAAAATATGGTTCTGCCCGTAAAACTGATTCACCGAGCGTAAACTCAGCATCTGACTCTCCTCTTACAGATTTCGCCTGAATGCTTCCGCTCTTTGACGTCTGGCAAACAAGTCTTTAACGGTGGCGGTGTCGTAAATATCGCTTTGCCTCTTTGTTACTGCATCCTGCAATTACCGGGCCAGAACGTTTCGTTGCCCTGGAGAGGCCAGCCAGGCGCTATTTCGCCGTTAAAGATGAAAAGTGCTTAACAATTTCCGGGGGTAATCAGAGCGCTGCACTTTCACGGTGCTAATGACTTAACGTTTATGGTGCAAAAGGGCCGCGATTAGACAGCTTGTTGAATTTTTGCTGGTCTTAATGTCAAACGCGGCTGGGTAAAAAAGCAGCGGCGGGCTGAAAAAGCAGAGTTAACGCCAGCGTTTGTGACAGGAATTGAGGTGCAAAAAAAAATTTTTCACGCGGGCGGCTTAACAACAAAAAATTATGCACAGCCGATGGCAAAAGGGCTGCCTTTAGTTATCCACCATTCCTGTGGATAACCTTGTGCATTAGACAGTGAAAACAGAGCGCAAGCGAGGAAATACGCGGCCTGGTTACATTATGATGAGAAACTGGGCTTTTCACATATTTATTTTAAAAACAGATAGTTATTAAAAAACAAGCCTGAGATTATTCCGCTGCGTAACACAGCTGAAATTTAACGAGGCTCTCTTGACAAATGTTATAAATCCGCTCCGGCTGGGGATAACCTTGCGCAACAGAAAAATTGTTGTCGCGTTGTTACAGCCTTTCAGCCGCGGCGAGACGTCAGCGTCTCACTGTGCCGCGTTACTGGAGATTTATCCAGTATTAATTTCTGGCAAAATCGCCACGGCAGAGTAAAATGACTCCGCTACCCGCCGCATTCTTCAGCAGGAACCGCAAGTCATGAGTAAAGTCTTTAAACTAAATTCCGCTTTCCAGCCCTCCGGCGATCAGCCCGAGGCGATTCGTCGTCTCAAAGAGGGGCTGGAGGATGGTCTTGCCCATCAGACGCTGCTCGGCGTAACCGGCTCCGGCAAGACGTTTACCGTCGCCAACGTCATTGCCGATCTCAACCGGCCTGCGATGGTGCTGGCACCCAACAAAACCCTGGCGGCGCAGCTTTATGGCGAGATGAAGGAGTTCTTCCCCGATAACGCGGTGGAGTTCTTCGTCTCCTATTACGATTACTATCAGCCTGAAGCCTATGTGCCCAGCTCCGATACCTTTATCGAAAAAGACGCCTCGGTAAACGAACATATCGAGCAGATGCGTCTCTCGGCGACCAAGGCGCTGCTGGAGCGGCGCGACGTTATCGTCGTGGCGTCGGTCTCCGCCATTTACGGTCTGGGCGATCCCGATCTCTATCTGAAAATGATGCTGCACCTGACGCGCGGCATGATCATCGACCAGCGCAGTATTTTGCGTCGTCTGGCGGAGCTGCAGTATGCGCGCAACGATCAGGCGTTCCAGCGCGGCACCTTCCGCGTCCGCGGTGAAGTGATCGATATTTTTCCGGCGGAGTCGGAAGATATTGCGCTGCGCGTCGAGCTGTTCGACGAAGAGGTGGAGCGGCTGTCGCTGTTCGATCCGCTCACCGGGCAGATTGTCTCTACCGTGCCGCGCTACACCATCTATCCAAAAACGCACTACGTGACGCCGCGCGAACGTATCCTGCAGGCGATGGAAGAGATCAAAGACGAGCTGGTGGATCGTCGCCGGGTGCTGCTGGAGAACAATAAGCTGCTGGAAGAGCAGCGCCTGACGCAGCGTACCCAGTTCGATCTGGAGATGATGAACGAGCTGGGCTACTGCTCGGGCATCGAAAACTACTCGCGCTACCTCTCCGGGCGCGGGCCAGGCCAGCCGCCGCCGACGCTGTTCGACTATTTGCCTGCCGACGGTCTGCTGATCGTCGACGAATCGCACGTCACCATTCCGCAAATCGGCGGGATGTATAAAGGCGACCGCGCGCGTAAAGAGACGCTGGTGGAGTATGGCTTCCGCCTGCCTTCCGCGCTGGATAACCGACCGCTCAGGTTTGAAGAGTTCGAGGCGCTGGCGCCGCAGACTATTTACGTCTCTGCGACGCCGGGCAACTACGAGCTGGAGAAATCAGGCGGCGAGGTGATCGATCAGGTGGTGCGTCCTACCGGGCTGCTCGATCCGCTGCTGGAGGTACGACCGGTGGCGACCCAGGTGGACGATCTGCTGTCGGAGATCCGCAAGCGCGTCACCATCAACGAGCGCGTGCTGGTCACGACGCTGACCAAGCGCATGGCGGAAGATCTGACCGAGTATCTTGAAGAGCACGGCGAGAAGGTGCGCTATCTCCACTCAGATATCGATACCGTTGAGCGTATGGAGATCATCCGCGATCTGCGCCTCGGCGAGTTTGACGTGCTGGTCGGGATCAACCTGCTGCGCGAAGGTCTGGATATGCCCGAGGTGTCGCTGGTGGCGATCCTCGATGCGGATAAAGAGGGCTTCCTGCGCTCCGAACGCTCGCTGATCCAGACCATCGGTCGCGCCGCACGTAACGTTAACGGCAAGGCGATCCTTTACGCCGACAGGATCACCAACTCTATGGCGCGCGCCATTGAAGAGACCGAGCGCCGCCGCGAGAAGCAGCAGAAGTACAACGAGGAAAAAGGGATTGTGCCGCAGGGCCTCAACAAGAAGATCACCGATATCCTCGAACTGGGCCAGAACGTCATCAAGACGCGCGGCAAGGCCAAAGCCAGCAGCCGCAGCGCCGCCGAGGCCGAGGCCAGCTATCTGGCGCTGACGCCGCAGGCGCTGCAGAAAAAAATCCACGAGCTGGAGTCGCAGATGCAGCAGCACGCGCAAAACCTGGAGTTCGAAGAGGCGGCGAACGTGCGCGACAAGCTGCATGAGCTGCGCGAACTCTTTATCGCCGCCTCGTAGCGGCTTTAGCTAAAACGCTGAATGGCGTGTTCCAGCGCCACGCGCAGCAGCTGGCGGTCGTGACGATAGGGAATATCGGCGGCCTCCAGCGGCTCGCGCACGATAAGGCGGTTCTCGACGCCGGAGGTATCGGCGGCCGGGCTCACCACGACGGCATCAATCACCCGCTTGCCGATATATTTCTCCATCATCGCCAGTTTGTCCGCTACCGTCAGGCTCGCGGCGGCCGGGCTGAGCTCGCGCCCAAGGTTACCGATAAATACCATGGTGGCGGGCGTCCGGCGCAGCGCGCGCGCCATCTCCTCCATCAGCAGACTCGGCATCAGGCTGGTGTAAAAGCTGCCGGGGCCGATCAAAATCAGATCCGCTTCGGCGATCGCCTCCAGCGCTTCCCGCGTCGGCGCGACGTTAGGATGCAGCATCAGCTCCTGCGGCGGCTGTTTCATGGCGTCGATATCGGTTTCGCCGTAAACCATGTTGCCCTCGCTGTCTAATGCCACCAGATCCACCGGCTGCTCCGACATCGGGATAAGAAAGGCGTCAACCTTGAGCAAATTGCGAATGATATTGATCGCCTCCAGCGGCCTGACGCTGAGGTGATCCAGCGCCTTGAGCATCAGGTTGCCCAGGTTATGACCAGCCAGCTCGCCGTTGCCGGCAAAGCGATACTCAAACATCGCCGAGGCGACGCTGGGTTCGGTAATCAGCTGATTAATGCAGTTACGCATGTCGCCCCAGGCGATGCCGCCTTCTGAACGACGGATGCGTCCGGTGGAGCCGCCGTTATCGGTGGTAGTGACAATGCCCGTCAGGCGCGAACCCAGCGGCGACAGGGCGGACATCACGCGTCCCAGGCCGTGTCCGCCGCCCAGCGCTACCACGCGATCGAGGTCTGACAAAGTTCGGTTCATATTTCCTCTTTACACCCGCTGCCGACTTACCGTACCGGCGCTGCTTTCAGCGGGCCATGTTAACCTTACTGCCGCGAAAATGCGGCGAAAAATCGTTATATATCAATATATATAGCGAAATTAGGTGATGGCAGAGCGGCAAAATTCGCGCTACCATTTGCCAACCATGTCGTCCATGTCGGGCGACATACACTCAAAGCCTGAATGCCTAAGTCAAACGATAGGGGATTCAGGCCGCAGCCGACGCGCTGCCAGGGTGCAGAAAGAAATGCCTGCATCTCCCGTATTTGGAAAAGGTGTTCTGGTGTCACAATTTACTGATGCATTTGCACGTCGGTTTTATTACCTGCGTCTCTCGGTGACGGATGTCTGTAACTTCCGCTGCACCTACTGCCTGCCCGATGGCTACAAACCCCAGGGTGTGCGCAACAAAAGTTTTCTTTCGCTCGATGAGATTCGACGCGTCACGCGCGCTTTCGCCGCAGCCGGCACCGAAAAGGTGCGTCTGACCGGCGGCGAGCCGTCGCTGCGTCGCGATTTTACCGACATCATCGCCGCCGTGCGTGAAAACGCCGCTATTCGCCAGATCGCTGTGACCACTAACGGCTATCGGCTGGCGCGCGACGTCGCCGCCTGGCGCGATGCCGGGCTTACCGCGCTAAACGTCAGCGTAGACAGTCTCGACGCGCGCCAGTTCCACGCCATTACCGGTCAGGACAAGTTCCATGAGGTGATGGCGGGCATCGATGCCGCCTTCGACGCTGGCTTTCAGCAGGTCAAAGTCAACAGCGTACTGATGCGCGACCTCAACAGCCGCAGCCTGGCAACCTTCCTGGACTGGATCCGCACCCGCCCGATTCAGCTACGATTTATCGAGCTGATGGAGACGGGCGAGGGCGGCGCGCTGTTCCGCCAGCAGCACGTCTCTGGCGCGGTGATCCGCGACCAGCTGATAGCGCAAGGCTGGCAGCGCCGCGAGCGCGGCCGCAGCGACGGACCGGCGCAGGTCTTTTATCATCCTGATTACGTCGGCGAGATCGGCCTGATTATGCCCTATTCGCGCGACTTCTGCGCCAGCTGCAACCGCCTGCGCGTGTCGGCGCACGGCAACCTGCATCTTTGCCTGTTTGGCGACAGCGGCGTGCCGCTGCGCGATCTGCTGGTTTCCGATGACCAGCAGGCGGAGCTGCAGGCGCGCATCGCCCACAGCCTGGGCGAGAAGAAGCAGACGCACTTCCTGCATCAGGGCAATACCGGCATCACGCAGAACCTTTCTTTCATCGGCGGTTAATCTCAGGAGCGAGTAATGGGCAAATCTACGGGTGAATTTATTCCGGTCAACCTGGCGGTGCTGACCGTTTCCGATCGACGCGACGCCAGCAACGACACCTCAGGCGACTACCTGCGTGCCGCGGCGAGCGAAGCCGGGCACGTGGTGGTCGATCACGCTATCGTCGGCGAAGACCGCTACCGCATCCGCGCTATCGTGTCGCGCTGGATCGCCAGCCAGGATGTGCAGGTGGTGGTCATTAACGGCGGTACGGGATTCAATGCGAAGAACAACACGCCAGAAGCGATTGAGCCGCTGTTCGACCGAAAAATTGAGGGCTTCGGCGAGCTGTTCCGCATGTTCTCCTGGGAAGATATCGGCGGCTCGACGCTGCAGTCGCGCGCCGTTGCCGGAATGGCCAACGGCACCCTTATCTTCGCCGTGCCGGGATCGACCAGCGCCTGCGAAAGCGCCTGGGAGCGCATTATCGCCGATCAGATCGACGCCCGCACCGGCCCCTGTAATTTCGTTTCACACTTAAAGAAGCTGTAAGCCATGTCTCAACTGACCCATATTAACGCCGCGGGCGAAGCCCATATGGTTGACGTCTCGGCCAAAGCGGAAACGGTGCGCGAGGCGCGCGCGGAAGCGCTGGTGCTGATGGCCGCCGAGACGCTGCAAATGATCGTCGACGGCAGCCACCACAAAGGCGACGTTTTCGCGACCGCGCGCATTGCCGGCATTCAGGCCGCCAAACGCACCTGGGAGCTGATCCCGCTCTGTCATCCGCTGATGCTGAGCAAAGTCGAAGTCAACCTGGTCGCTGAGCCGGAACATCAGCGTGTGCGCATCACCTCGCTCTGCCGCCTGAGCGGCAAAACCGGCGTCGAGATGGAAGCGCTGACCGCCGCGTCGGTGGCGGCGCTGACCATCTATGACATGTGTAAAGCGGTGCAGAAAGATATCGTTATCGACCAGCTGCGCTTGCTGAGCAAAAGCGGCGGCAAGTCCGGCGATTTCCAGGCGGTGACTCATGATTAACGTGCTCTTTTTCGCCCAGGTGCGCGAACTGGTCGGCACCAGCGCGCTGGAGATGCCTGATGCGTTTCCCGACGTGGCGACGCTGCGCGGCGCGCTGGCGCAAAAAGGCGATCGCTGGGCGCTGGCGCTCGATTCCGGCAAGCTGCTGGCCGCGGTAAACCAGACCCTGGTGCCGATGTCGCATCCGCTGAAAGCGGGCGACGAAGTGGCGTTTTTCCCGCCGGTGACGGGAGGCTGATATGGCAACGCAGATCCGCGTCGGCGCGGCGCCGTTCAGCATGGCTGACGAATACGCCTGGCTCTCTACCTCCAACGCCGATGGCGCGGTAGTGACGTTTACCGGGAAAGTGCGCAACCACAACCTGGGCGACAGCGTCGCCGCGCTGACGCTTGAGCACTATCCGGGCATGACGGAGAAAGCGTTGCAGGAGATTGTCGACGAGGCGCGCAGCCGCTGGCCTTTACAGCGCGTCAGCGTGATCCACCGCATCGGCGAGCTGTTTCCCGGCGATGAGATCGTGTTTGTCGGCGTGACCAGCGCGCACCGCAGCAGCGCCTTCGCCGCTGCGGAATTTATTATGGATTACCTGAAGACTCGCGCGCCCTTCTGGAAGCGTGAGGCGACCGAACAGGGCGATCGTTGGGTAGACGCCCGCGACAGCGACCATCAGGCCGCGCAGCGCTGGGATTAAGGCTTGCTGAGCTGCTCCGCCGGGCCGAAGTGCGTCTGACCGTGGGCATGCTCGCCGCCGCCGGAAACGCGTTTAAGCTGAATGACTTCGCCGCGCTGCCAGGCGTCAGCGCCCGGTAAAACTGGCTGCGTGACAATATCGGCGCGTGATGCGCGTACCTTGCGGCTGTCGATATCAAAGCGCTTATCGCGATCGGCGAGCAGGCGATTATCGAGCTGACCGTCGGCGGTAAAGCCCATCATCAGCGCCGGAATGCCGAGCGGCAGGGTCTGGTCGCGATCGGTATGCCAGGTGTGCCAGGTTTTGCCGTAGGTATTGGCGATGCGCGTCATCAGTGCATGATCCGCCGCCTGCGGCAGACCTGGCGCAATCAGGGTGCCTGATTTCACCTCATACCGGTGGCTGTGCCACAGCTTCTTCTCTTCCGGCGGCAGCGACTGATAAAGCCGCGCGCTGATAATATACTCCACGCCCATCAGCCGCGCGTCTTTGGTATTGCCGTCATAAATCACGGCCTGCATCACGTCGTCATTCAGCACTGTGACGTAGTGGTGCGCCTCCATCTGGCCGTTCTGGTCGCCGTTATAGAAGTGAAAGCCGTCGAGATAGGTACTGATCGCCTCAATAGGCGGACGCGACTGCAGCAGGTCAGCGCCTGTAGAGAGGGTTTTCATTTTTGCCGAGGCAGGCGCGCCGGGCGTGGCGACCTGCGCAGGGGTATTATTCGCGCCGCACCCGCTGAGCAGCAGGGCGACAGTCGCGCCGATCCAGAGTTTTTGCATCACAATTTCCTTTTAGACGATAAAAGCTAAACCTGGTTGAGAATGGCCGATAAGCAAGCGCGACGGTGAAGCGGGAATTTACGCCTCGTCTGATGGTTTGTCCCGGCTTCGATGCTAAGGTAAGGGTTTGTTTTCTCGCAAGGACAGGTATGTCAGTTTCAGCATCGCTCAAACGTTTCTCGCTGCTCGCCGCGCTGGTGCTGGCGGGCTGTAGTACGAAAAAAACGCCCGAAGCGCCGGTGCGCCAGCCTGCCGACGTTAAGGCGCAGATTCAGCGTCTGCTGCCCGCGCACGTCAGCGACAAGCCCGGCTGGGCCACCGATATTTACACCTCATTCCGCACTCAGCAGATCGATCCCAGCGTCAGCAACCTGTGCGCCGCTATCGCCGTGGCGGATCAGGAATCGAACTTTAGCGCCGAAGCGGCCGTGCCCGGCCTGCCGAAAATCGCCTGGGGCGAGATCGATCGCCGCGCGGCAAAGGTGCATGTACCGGCGTTTCTGGTGCGCACCGCGCTGCTGATTAAATCGCCCAACGGCGAAAGTTATGCGGCGCGGCTCGATAAAGTACGCAGCGAAAAAGAGCTGAGCGCCATTTTCGATGATTTTATTGATATGGTGCCGATGGGGCAGACCCTGTTCGGCAACCTTAACCCGATTCATACCGGCGGCCCGATGCAGGTCAGCGTCAGCTTCGCCGAAGCGCACGCCAAAGGTTATCCCTGGCCGATCGACGGCTCAATTCGCCGCGAGGTCTTTACCCGCCACGGCGGTATGTATTTCGGCATTATGCATCTGCTCGGCTACCCGGCGGACTACAGCAAGCCGCTCTACCGCTTTGCCGACTTCAATGCAGGCTGGTACGCCAGCCGCAACGCGGCCTTTCAGGCGGCGGTGGCGCGCGCCACCGGCATGAAGCTGGCGCTGGATGGCGATCTTATCCTTTATGGATCGGATAAAGCAGGTTCGACGGAGCTGGCGGTGCGTACCCTAGCGAAGCAGATCGATATGAGCGAGAGCGCCATTCGCCGCGATTTAGAGAAAGGAGAGCAGGAGAGCTTCAGCGACAGCACGCTCTGGAAGCAGGTCTTTGCGCTGGCGGACAAGATGGCCGGTCGGCCGCTGCCGCGCGAAATGCTGCCGGGTATTAAGCTGGAGAGCCCGAAAATCACCCGCAATCTCACTACGGCCTGGTTCGCTCAGCGCGTCGACAGCCGCTATCAGCAATGTTTATCGCGCCGCTGAGGCGCGCATTGTGGAGCAGTTAAGCTATGCTGTGCCACAATTAGGCATGACCGTCGGTCTTCCGACGCCTTTTCACTTTTATGAGGTGCATCATGGACAGATATCCACGCAATGATTCCCTGGTGCAGCCCGCCACAAGCGGGTTGCAGACGTATATGGCGCAGGTCTACGGCTGGATGACCTGCGGGCTGCTGCTGACCGCTTTTGTCTCCTGGTATGCGGCAGGCAACGAGCGCATCATGTTCTTTATCTTCTCCAGCCGCATGACCTTCTTCGGTCTGATTATCGCGCAGCTGGCAGTGGTGTTCGTGCTTTCTGGCATGGTGAATCGCCTGAGCGGCGCGCTGGCGACCGGTCTGTTTATGCTCTATTCGGTGCTGACCGGCCTGACGATGGCCAGTATTTTCCTCGCCTATACCTACAGCTCGATCGCCAGCACCTTCTTTGTGACGGCGGGGATGTTCGGTGCGATGAGTTTTTACGGCTACACCACGAAACGCGACCTGAGCCGCTTCGGCAGCCTGCTGTTTATGGCGCTGATTGGTATTTTGCTGGCGTCGCTGGTGAACTTCTGGCTGAAAAGCCCGGCGCTGATGTGGGCAATTACCTATATCGGCGTGGTGGTGTTTGTGGGGCTGACCGCTTATGACACGCAACAGCTGCGCCAGATTGGCGAACAGATCGACGTGCGCGACCGCGAATCGCTGCGCCGCTATTCGATTATGGGCGCGCTGAAGCTCTATCTCGACTTTATTAACCTGTTCCTGATGCTGCTGCGCATCTTCGGCAACCGCCGCTAACAGGCGCTTTACCCCATCCCGCGCTGTCGGGATGGGGCGATTCCGCTTTACGAACTTTTCTGCAGTTTCTGTTCATTCTTCGCGCGCAGATGCTTCGCGCGACTCTCCAGCACCAGATAGAGCACCAGCGCCAGCAGCAGCGGCAGAATAAAATAGAGCACGCGATAGGCGAGCAGTGCCGCAATGATGGTGCCGTGTGAAGCGTGCTGTCCGCTCAGCAGCGCCAGAAACACCGCCTCCAGCACGCCGATACCGGCCGGAATATGAATGATTACCCCTGCGATACTGCTGATCAGCAGTACGCCGAGCACAATGGGGTAATCCACCTGACGCGCCAGCAGCAGCCAGATAATCGCTCCCATCACCAGCCAGTTAGCGGACGATACCGCAAACTGAAACAGCGCCATGCGCAGCGATGGCAATTGCAGCGTCTGGCGTCTGATGGTCCACTTGCGGCGCTTTGAAAAGGCGCAGGCCCAGAGAAAGACCGCCACGACAACCAGCAGCGCCACGCCAATGATGCGCAGCGTGGTCTCGCCGATAAACCAGCCGCCGGGGATCGGCACCATGCCCGCGCTGAATACCACGCCCGCCAGCAAAATATAGCCGAGCCAGTTAGTGGCGATACTCAGGGAAAAGATGCGCGTGATGGTGGCGCTGTCCAGCCCCAGCCGCGAGTAGAGCCGATAGCGCATTGCGACGCCGCCAACCCAGGTGCTCAGCGTCAGGTTAAAGGCGTAACAGATAAAAGAGACCAGCATCACCTGCCGCTTCGCCAGCTTATGGCCGCAGTAGGCGCGGCCGATCAGGTCATAGCAGCCGTAGGTCAGATAGCTCACTATCACCAGCGCGACGGCGCTCAGCACCGCGAAGCGGTTGTAGTTGACGATAACGTTATAGACATCTTCCCAGTTAACTTTGCGGGCGTAGATCACCAGCAGCACAATCACCGCGATAAAAAAGATCCAGGTAAGCACCTTTTTCGCCAGCTTCCATTTTGGATGTTTTTCCGCCATCAGGATTTAGCCCCTTCATTGTCGGTTTCGACACGGTCTTGCGTCTCCATTTCCGGCTGTACCGGCGGGTCGACCTGCGCAATCAGCGGCGTGTGCGCGGGAAGCCAGCCTGCGATAGCCGGGAAATGGCGTAAGAAGTGAAAGACAATCACGCTTTTGGTCAGCTGCCACCAGGTGCGCGGCGGCAGGCGATCCTCTTGCACGCGCTGGCAATCTTTTGCCAGCAGCTGCTCCAGGTTGTTGCGCAGCGTCTGGTTAAAGTCGCGATCGTAGACGATCAGGTTAGCTTCAAGGTTGAGCGATAAGCTCAGCGGATCAAGATTGCTGGAGCCGACGGTGGCCCACTGGCGATCCTGAACCGCCACCTTGCCGTGCAGCGGGCGACGAATATATTCATAGACTTCCACACCCGCATCCACCAGATAGTTATAGAGCAGCTCCGCGCCGACTTTAACGATCGGCATATCCGGCTCGCCCTGAACGATCAGCCTGACTCTGACGCCGCGCTGAGCCGCGCTGCGCATTTCGCGCAGCAGACGGTAGCCAGGGAAAAAGTAGGCGTTGGCGATAATCACATCCTCTTTCGCCGTGCGCAGCATATCGAGATAGTGTTTTTCGATATCGTCGCGATGCTCGTCGTTATCGCGATAAACGAACAGCACCTGCGCATTGCCGGGCGTGGCGTTGACCGCGGGACGATGCGAGCGGCCGCCCCACCAGCGGCGCGTCACCGCTTCGCTGCCCATCGCCTCGCGCACATAGCAGGTGATATCCGCCACGATGGGGCCTTTGACCTCCACCGCATAATCCTGCTTCGCCTCGGGGCCGTAGCTGGTGTTGTGTTCGGCGGAGAAATTGATGCCGCCGACAAAGGCGACGGTTTCATCCACCACCACAATTTTGCGGTGCAGGCGGCGAAACACGTTGGTGCGCATGCCCATTACCAGCGGGCGCGGATCGTAATAGATGAAACGCACCCCTTCCGCCGTCAGGCTGTTGACGAACTTATCGGAGAGATCCGGCGACCCATACCCATCCACCATAACTTCGATTTTTACGCCGCGCTGCGCGGCGGCCAGCAGCTCGCGGTGCAGCGCGTTGCCGACCTCATCCTCAAACAGAATAAAGGTTTCCAGCAGCACGGTGCGCTCGGCGCGGCGGATAGCGCCGAATACGCGCGGGAAAAACTCTTCGCCGTTTTCCAGCAGGCGCAAACTGTTGCCTTCTCGCCATTCAAAATTCATAGGTGGATCTCCACGGCGAGCGGGGCGTGATCCGACAGGTGCGACCAGGGTTTGCGCGGCAGC
Organism: Pantoea sp. YU22; assembly: GCF_003970755.1. NCBI lineage: Bacteria > Pseudomonadati > Pseudomonadota > Gammaproteobacteria > Enterobacterales > Erwiniaceae > Pantoea > Pantoea sp. YU22. The sequence goes on from NZ_RYDU01000001.1 coordinate 90,650, forward strand.
GCCCAGGGATGGCTGACGGTGGCGTTGCGAACATAAATACGATCGAGCCGCAGCAGCGGAAAGCGGGCGGGAAAGGTACGCGCCGGGCGGCCATGTTTCATGCTGAATACCTCTTTTAATCCAGCGCCGTGTTTCAGAATATGATTGGCGCGCAGCTGCCAGTCGTTGAAATCGCCCGCGACGACCAGCGGCGCGTCGGGCGGCAGCGAGGCGACCATTTCACACATCATTTTCATCTGCGCGTGGCGGTGCGCCTCTTTCAGGCCGAGGTGCACGCAGATAACATGCAGCGTGCCGTGCGGCGCCGGCAGGGTGATTTTGCAGTGCAACATGCCGCGGTTTTCACTTCCTGCAACAGAAATATCACGATTTTCATACTCCTGAATGGGAAACCGTGACAAAATCGCGTTCCCGTGGTGCCCCTCCGGGTAGACGGCGTTGCGGCCATAGGCAAAATCGTTCCACATGGTATCGGCAAGAAACTCGTAATGCGGCGTGTTTGGCCAGTTCTCATGGTGCAGAGGGTGAATGGCATGTGTGCCCATTACCTCCTGCAGAAAGACGATATCTGCCGAGGTGGCGCGTACCGCTTCACGCAGTTCCGGCAGGATGAAGCGACGGTTAAAAGTAGTAAATCCCTTGTGGGTATTGATCGTCAGGACTTTAAGGGAAAATCCTTGCTTGGTTTGTGGCATACTCTCGACGCACTCCTTTTCATCAGCAACAAAAGTAAAGTGTAGTCTTTGTCACAAACGGGTGCGGATAAGGATGGAAATTTAGGGCGTTATCCGAAAATTGCTTTACATTGAGGAAACCGTTACCGGCCTGTGCCGGTTGCACTTGGGCGACCTGTTGGGTCTGCCAGGAGAAGAGAATGAAATGGTCTAATCGTGTTCAAATTGTCACCGGACAAACCTGCGTGCATATTGCCATGCATGCGCTGGTGATCGCCGCGCTGATCTGGGGCTGGAAGCATAAGGCTCTGATCGAAGTGTGCAGCACGCTGGTAGCCGCCTATGCCGTGGTGTTTATCGCCATGCTGGTCCTGCAGCGTAGTGTTCGTTTGCGTAGCATCGGTGATTACCTTGAAGAAGCGACCACCACTTACTATTTTGGCGCGGCGATGATGACGCTGTTTATTGTCTCGCGCTATGTGCACAACGCTTTGCTGATTGGCATGCTGGGCGTGGTGATGCTGGTGGGCCCGGCGCTGGTCTCGCTGCTGGCGAAGGAGCCGGCAGGGCGTATCCAGAAAAAGCGTAGCTGAACCGCCGTGTTCGCTGACAGGGGCTGCCGGAAGGCGGCCCCTGTTGTTTCCGGCTTTCTCGCACCCTGCGGCGAAAGCTGTTACACTGCCCGCCTTACGCATCGTAGTTTGTGCCCTTTTCACACGTTAGCCCTCGGCTGGCGTCACTTTCCCCCCTGAAAACTACACCGTGAATCGCGGTCAGGGCGGACCGGAGTAACACACTTAATGTCTTTTGACTCTCTCGGCCTGAGTGCCGATATTTTGCGTGCGGTCGCTGAACAGGGCTACCGTGAACCTACGCCTATTCAGCGCCAGGCGATCCCCGTGGTGCTCTCCGGCCGCGATCTGCTGGCCAGCGCGCAGACCGGTACCGGCAAAACGGCCGGCTTTACGTTGCCGCTGCTGCAAAAACTTTCTACTCAGGCTGCATCGGCCCGCGGTCGCCGTCCGGTACGCGCTCTGATCCTGACGCCGACGCGCGAACTGGCTGCGCAGATCGGCGAAAACGTCCGTGACTACAGCAAATATCTGCAGCTGCGTTCGCTGGTGGTGTTCGGCGGCGTCAGCATTAACCCGCAGATGATGAAACTGCGCGGCGGCGTCGACATTCTGGTCGCCACGCCGGGCCGTCTGCTCGATCTGGAACACCAGAACGCGGTCGATCTGTCTCAAATCGAAGTGCTGGTGCTGGACGAAGCGGATCGCATGCTCGATATGGGCTTTATCCACGATATCCGTCGCGTACTGGCGAAGCTGCCGGCCAAACGTCAGAACCTGCTCTTCTCTGCCACCTTCTCCGACGAAATCAAAACGCTGGCGGAAAAACTGCTGCACAACCCGGAGCAGGTAGAAGTGGCGCGTCGCAACACCGCCTCTGAACAGGTATCGCAGCAGGTGCATTTCGTTGATAAGAAGCGCAAGCGGGAACTGCTCTCGCAGCTGATTGGCGAAGGCAACTGGCAGCAGGTGCTGGTATTTACCCGCACTAAACATGGCGCCAACCACCTGGCGGAACAGCTGAATAAAGACGGCATCACCGCTGCGGCGATCCACGGTAACAAAAGTCAGGGCGCACGTACCCGCGCGCTGGCCGACTTTAAAACCGGCGCGATTCGCGTGCTGGTCGCTACCGATATCGCCGCGCGCGGTCTCGATATCGAGGAGCTGCCGCATGTCGTGAACTATGAGCTGCCGAACGTGGCGGAAGATTATGTGCACCGCATCGGCCGTACCGGCCGCGCCGCCGCTACCGGCGCCGCGCTGTCGCTGGTCTGCGTAGATGAACACAAGCTGCTGCGCGATATTGAGCGTCTGCTGAAGCGTGAAATCCCGCGCCTGGCGGTCCCGGGCTACGAGCCGGATCCGAGCATCAAGGCGGAGCCGATTCAGAACGGTCGTCAGCAGCAGCAGCCGCGCGGTCGCGGTCGTGGACAGGGCGGCGCACCGTCGTCATCGCGTCCGCAGGGCGACAAGCGCGCGCCGCAGCCGCGCCGTCAAAGCCAGACTGCGCAGGGCGATAAGCCTGCGCGTCCGGCGCGTCGTCCGGCAGCGAAGAAAACCGGAACCGCGTAACGCCATGCGGGTGTTGCTGGCCCCGATGGAGGGCGTACTGGATTCGCTGGTGCGCGAGCTGTTGAGCGAGGTCAACGATTACGACCTCTGCGTCACCGAGTTTTTGCGCGTAGTGGATCAACTGCTGCCGGTAAAATCGTTTTACCGACTCTGTCCCGAGCTGCGCAACAGCAGCCGCACGCCTTCCGGCACGCGGGTGCGCCTGCAGCTGCTCGGTCAGTATCCTGAGTGGCTGGCGGAGAACGCGGCGCGTGCGGCAGAGCTGGGCTCATGGGGCGTCGATCTTAACTGCGGCTGTCCGTCAAAGCTGGTAAACGGCAGCGGCGGCGGCGCCACGCTGCTTAAAGATCCGGAGCTGATCTATCGCGGTGCAAAAGCGATGCGCGAGGCAGTGCCTGCGCATCTGCCGGTAACGGTGAAAGTGCGGCTCGGCTGGGATTCCGGCGAGCGTCGCTTTGAAATCGCCGACGCGGTGCAGCAGGCGGGGGCCAGCGAACTGGTGGTACATGGACGTACCAAAGAGGATGGCTACCGCGCTGAGGCGATCAACTGGCAGGCGATTGGCGAGATCCGTCAGCGGCTGCGTATTCCGGTGGTGGCGAACGGCGAAATCTGGGACTGGCAGAGCGCGCAGGATTGCCTGCGCGTGACCGGCTGCGATGCGGTTATGATCGGCCGCGGCGCGCTCAACGTGCCGAATCTCAGCCGGGTAGTGAAATACAACGATGCGCCGATGGCCTGGCCGGATGTGGTGGCGCTGCTGCAGAAATATACGCGGCTGGAGAAGCAGGGCGATACCGGCCTCTATCACGTTGCGCGCATCAAGCAGTGGCTCGGCTACCTGCGTAAAGCCTATCCGCAGGCCGACGGTCTCTTCACCGAAATCCGCGCGCTGAAAAGCTCCTCCGCTATCGCCGAGGTGATTGATCGGCAGACGGTTAGCTTTGCCCTGTGATAAAAATTCAGGCGACCCGTTAGCAGGCTAAGCGTATAGTGAAAGCCATTTTTCACTACAAGCCAGCCTGCTATGTCTGATGTCGCGGTACTGACTAACGGTCAACTCAACAAACGCATTCTCTCCGTTCTTATCTTTACTTTCTTCTGTTATCTCTCCGTTGGCCTGCCGCTGGCGGTGCTGCCGGGTTTCGTGCATAACCAGCTGGGCTTCAGCTCTTTTGTGGCGGGCCTCATCATTAGCCTGCAATATTTCGCCACGCTGCTGAGCCGTCCCCAGTCGGGCCGACTGGCGGATCGCCTGGGTCCAAAGCGGGTCGTGATGCTCGGTACGCTCTGCTGCGGCATGAGCGGCGTGCTGACCATCGTTGCCGCGCTCTGCCGCGACTGGCCGCTGCTCAGCCTGCTGCTGCTGGCGGTCGGACGCCTGTTTCTCGGCGTCGGTGAGAGCTTCAGCAGCACCGGTTCGACGCTGTGGGGCATGAATATCGTCGGGCCGCTGCAGACGGCGCGCGTCATCTCCTGGAACGGCGTCGCCACCTATCTGGCGATGGCGATCGGCGCGCCGCTCGGCGTGATGCTGAACCAGGGATTCGGTATCAGCGGCTTTGCCGGCCTGGTCGTGCTGATGGGCGTGGTGGGCTACCTGCTGGCGAGCCGTAAACCCGCGGTCGAGGCGACGCAGGGGCAGCGCATTCCTTTTCACCGCGTCTTTTCACGCGTCTGGCTGTTCGGCCTGGCGCTCGGCTTCGGCACCATCGGCTTCGGCGTTATCTCTACCTTTATTACGCTCTATTTTGCCAGCCGCGACTGGAGCGGTGCCGCCTTTGCGCTGTCGCTGTTTAGCCTCGGCTTTGTGCTGTTCCGCCTGCTGTTCAGCCGGACCATTACGCGCTTCGGCGGGCTGCGGGTCGCTATCCTCTCTTTTCTGCTGGAGTGCGCGGGGCTGCTGATTATCTGGCAGGCGGAGAGCAGCCTGCTGGTGGATCTTGGCGCGCTGCTGACCGGCTGCGGCTTTTCGCTGATCTTCCCTGCGCTGGGCGTAGAGGCGGTCAGGCAGGTAGAGCGACAGGATCAGGGATCGGCGCTGGGGGTCTACTCGGCGTTTCTCGATCTGGGGCTGGGCCTGACCGGTCCGGTGGCGGGTTTATTGATCGGCTACTGGGGGATGCAGTCGGTCTACCTGGCGGCGGCGATGATGGTGCTGGGCGCCTTCGCCATTACGCTGCGTCTGACGCAGCGCTACAGCGGCGCGGCGTAACGCCGCGCCGTTAGCGATCAGAAGCGTGAAAAGAGCGCGTAAAGCCCGGCTGCCAGCAGGATGGAGACCGGCAGGGTCAGTATCCATGCCATCGCCAGATTGCGCAGCGTAGCGAGCTGCAGGCCGGAGCGGTTGGCCGCCATACTGCCCGCCACGCCGGACGAGAGCACATGGGTGGTAGAGACCGGCAGGCCGAAGCTGTCCGCCGCGCCGATGGTCGCCATCGCCACCAGTTCCGCGCTGGCGCCCTGGGCGTAGTTAAGGTGGGTTTTGCCGATGCGTTCGCCGACGGTGACCACGATACGACGCCAGCCAACCATGGTGCCAAGGCCGAGCGCAATTGCCACCACCACCTTGACCCACATCGGAATAAAGCGCGTGGCGCTGTCCAGCTCATGCTTAATCGCCGTCAGGTTGCGCTGCGTCTCTTCCGGCATCACCACCTTGTTGGTCTGAATATGCTTGATCGATTCCGAGGTCAGGTACATCTGATTACGGGTGTTGGAAACCGCCTGCGCCGGAATATTCTCCATTGAGCCGTAGCGGCGGATCTGCTCGCTAATATCTCCCAGCGTCAGCGCCAGCGCGGGCAGCACGTTGGGGTTCAACTGATTGGTGCGCACATAGTCGGTCAGCACGTCACGCGCCACCGGCGGACGAGCACTGGCGGGCTGCAGCTGCAGCAGCTGGTTTTCCGTGACCTGCGCCAGCGCCGCCACGCGCGGAATTTGCTCCGGCGGCAGCGAGCGGTTCAGCGCATAGGCGATCGGCATGGTGCCCACCAGAATCAGCATGATCAGACCCATGCCTTTCTGTCCATCGTTGGAGCCATGCGCGAACGAGACGCCGGTACAGGTGAGGATCAGCAGGCCGCGGATCCAGATCGGCGGCGGCTCGCTGCTTTTCGGCGCTTCATAAAGATCGCGGTTGCGGATAAACGCCTTCATCGCCAGCAGCAGCAGCGCCGCGCAGAAAAAACCCACCAGCGGCGACAGGAGCAACGAGTAGCCGATCTTAATCGCCTGGTCCCAGTCCACGCCGCTCATGCCGCTGCGGCCGTGCAGCAGCGCATTAGCAACGCCGACGCCGATAATCGAGCCAATCAGCGTATGGGAAGAGGAGGAGGGCAGGCCAAGATACCAGGTGCCCAGGTTCCAGATAATGGCGGAGAAGAGCAGCGCGTAAATCATGGCGAAGCCGCCGCCGCTGCCCGCCTGTAAAATCAGCTCTACCGGCAGCAGCGAGATGATGCCGAACGCCACCACGCCGCTGGAGAGCAGCACGCCGAGAAAGTTGCACAGACCTGACCAGACCACCGCCACGCCAGGCGTCAGCGAATGGGTATAGATCACCGTTGCCACGGCGTTGGCGGTATCGTGAAAGCCGTTGACGAACTCAAACCCCAGCGCGATCACCAGCGCCAGCCCCAGCAGAAAGAAGGGGACGTAGCTGGTAACTGGCGTATCGGTCTCCTGCACGTCGCTGAACAGGTTGAATCCGGCAAAGGAGAGCCCGGCGATCAGCAGAATAAGAAACAGCGGCTTTGAAAAACGGTTGCGTTTGCCAGTGAGATTTGGACGCCCGCCAACCGATGGGGATGACGATAAGCTATTTTCGCTCATAAACACCTCGGTAAAAGATTGCGGGCGCGCCCTGTCCGCACCCATTACTGGCAGGGATACGCGCTTTATATGACAGAACAATGATGTTGCGCGGCCGCTGTCATTGTTCTGTCATCACTCTGCATCAGTCTGTGGATCTGGTCCGCTCTTACATTTATCCCGTCCATGGTTTCAGACCTCTTGCTTGCGCCTAATAAATCCGATTTTGACGACGAGGTGGCCGGTTTAATTCACGGTTACCTGATCTCTCCAGACGCGCCACCCCGCCGCCTGAACGCGCGCGAAGCGGTGCTGGCCGGAGAGAATCCGCGCCGCGACGGCGAGTTTCTCTGGCTGCATATCAATCTCAATCACGCCCGTGCCCAGCACTGGGTTCAGAGCCACTTTCAGGTTGATGAAGATTTCTTTGAAGAGATTCATTCGGCCTCGTCGCGCACCCGGCTGGCGGAGCAGGGCGAAGCGCTGCTGGCGATCCTGAATGACGTTACCTTTAGCCAGGAGGAGCACAGCGCGCAGAACGCCACGCTCTGGATCTGGTGCCGTCGCCAGCTGCTGGTTAGCGCGCGTTATCGCCAGGTCGCCATGATCGAACGTATGCATCAGCAACTGCAGTCGTGCGCCTTCCGCAATGCGGAAGAGATGCTGCTCAGCCTGCTGGGCGAGCAGGAGCGCCAACTGGAGCAGGTGGTGCGACGCACCAGCCTCGCCGTGGATGCGATTGAAGAGCGGCTGCTCAGTCCGGCGATCAAAGCGAACCGCAGCGAGCTTGGGCATCTGCGTCGTATGCTGTTGCGCATCCAGCGCCTGCTGGCGCCGGAGCCCGCCGCGCTGTTTCGCCTGCTTAACCGTCCGCCCGTCTGGCTCAACCTGGATACCCTGCGCGAGCTGCGCGCCTTTACCGAAGAGTTCAGCGTGGTGCTTAACGATCTCGCCAGCCTGATGGAGCGCATCAGGCTGTTGCAGGAGGAGATCGCCGCGCGTCTGATGGAGCACAGCAACCGCACGCTGTTTCTGTTAACCATGATGACCGTGCTGGCGCTGCCGATTAACATTGTTGCCGGCTTCTTCGGCATGAACGTCGGCGGCATTCCGCTCTCGGGCAATCCGCACGGCTTTCTGATTCTGGTGCTGGTGGTGCTGGCCTTTACCATCGTGGCGGGCTGGCTGGCGTTGCGGCGGCCGGGGAAGTAGGGTGGAAGAGGCGGCGGCCTGGTTATTGCCTGGGAAATGCAATCATGATTCAGGCGATGCCTTCACCTGTTTCTGCCTTAACTAAATGCCCTGAACTCCTCTGCGCTTATATGCGCAAGCATTGAGGCCCGTAGATGCGGGGTCGCGTCAAGGTATCTGGAAACGAGGTTGAACCCGGCGGTATAGCCAAGCCATCGTGGCCAATAACGGGTTCCGAAAAACCACGCATTATGGTCGTAATCCGTGCGATGCCAGTTTTCGCAAAGGTATAGAAGATGGGGCTGTATTTCGTCTGAACGGAGGCTTTCCCAGGGTTCAGGTTCTCCGCCAAAAAGCTCGAGGGAAAAATGGCCGGCGAGCCCTTCAGATACCGTTACTTCACCAAGAGTAGAACCGTATCCTGGCCCGCCCCATCTTGCTGCGTGATGCAGTTCATGAGCAAACATGCGTTCCAGAGAATGAGCGTTGTTTTTACAGAAGGCGGGATTTTCAGGATCAACCGTCACGTACACCACACTCTGCTCAGGGCAATATCCCAGATGCCCTTTTTCCGGGATGACATGGACTCCCGCTTTTACCACAACATCCAGAGAGGGGAGCGGCATCACTCGTTTGGCCTGGTCGTAAGTCTCATTCAGGCAGAAATTGAGCCATTCACAGTGAGCGGTGAGTTTCTTCTGCGCATTTAGAATATGAAGGGTCATTTGAGACATTACAGGGATACCTAAAGCTGTTAGTGAATAAGCGCCTACTAACAGAGAGATCACTCGACACCGCCACACTGCAATACGGCATCGTCAAGTCCGCCTCACGCAGGTCAAAAGTCACTTTTAAAAAGCAGTACCCGAATGTGGTAAACCAACAGAACCAGGAAGGCAACAGCTTCTTACTCCCGCCAGCCCACCAATAAAAAAGCCCGCACAGGCGGGCTTTTTCAATTTCACAGTTAACAGCCTTTACGAAGGGTTATTTACTGGGGCCGGAGCGGGGGCAGCGGCTGGCTGCGCCTGCTGCGCGGCATCAGGATTGGCAACGCTGGCGCCCTGCGGCGTAACCGGCGTCATCGGCTCCTCTTTAGGCTGTGCGTTCGGCGCTTCCGGCACTTCGGTCGGCGCAGTCTGCACGCTGTCAGCAACGCCGTTCACTTTAGTCGGCATACCGGTACGATTCTGAATCGCCGCGTTGACCTGATCCTGGCTGACGCTGGCGTCAGTGATCACTTTGGTCACCGCAGAGGTCAGGGTAATCGGCACCACTTCGCGGGAGTTAAACTGCTCTTCGGTAGTGGAGAGCGGGTTATGCACCTCTACATAGCGCGAACCGTCCGGCTCCACCGTTGCTTTGACCGGCTGATCGATAAACTGCACGCGCGTGCCGACCGGCACGTTGTCGAACAGCCATTTGATATCGTCGGCGCGCAGACGTACGCAGCCGTGGCTGACGCGCAGGCCAATACCGAAGTTGGCGTTGGTGCCGTGAATGGCGTAGAGACGACCGATATAGAGCGCGTAGAGGCCCATCGGGTTGTCCGGACCGGCCGGGAACACTTCCGGCAGATTCTCGCCGCGCGAGGCGTACTCAGCATGCATCGCTTTGGTCGGCGTCCAGGTCGGACCCGCTTTCTTGCGCTGCACCGTGGTGGTCCAGTTAACCGGCGTATCTTTGCCTAATTCGCCGATGCCGATCGGCAGAACCACAACGGTTTTAGTGCCTTTCGGATAGTAGTAGAGACGCATTTCCGCGCTGTTGATCACGATGCCTTCGCGCGGGGCGTCAGGCAGGATCAGCTGCTGCGGAACGATCATCTTTTTGCCTGCCTGCGGCAGGTAGACATCCATGCCCGGATTGGCTTCCAGCATATTGCTGAGGCCCATCTGGTACTGCGCCGCAAAAGCTTCCAGCGGCAGCTTGTTGTCCTGAGGGACGGTAATCTCAATATTTTGCCCAATCAGACGGCTGTTGGCGGCTGGTAAGGGGTAAACTACAGCGAAGGCGGACTGGCTGAATGCTGCCAGCGCCAGAGCCATTGAAGCGAACGCGCGAATCATTTTCATATTTTACAAATCGTTATGGCCTGTTAGCAGGCTTGTCAGTTTATCGAACCCGTACCGGTCAGCGTGGCCGGCTGCACATTATATGGGCATTGTTTCGATGTTGTGAATCAGGATTTTAGCAGCCATCGCAGACTTTAGGTAACCGACTGTGTTATCGGGCCTCCTTGCCCTGATAAGGGAACCGGTCAGGGTTGCCATAAGGTCACTTCGCCGCTCAGTTTACGATTGAGAAAAAAGGCGGCGCTGATCAGGGCCAGATGGGTCAGCGCCTGCGGCATATTGCCCAGCGCGCGGCCGTGATTGTCGAACTCCTCGGCATATAATCCCAGCGGATTGGCGTAGCTCAGCAGTTTCTCGAACTCGAAATGCGCCTCGTGGATGCGTCCGGCGCGCGCCAGACATTCTACATACCAGAACGAACAGGCGGCAAAAGAGCCTTCCGAGCCAGTCAGGCCGTCGGCGGGCGTCTCATCAATGTTGTAGCGGCGCACCATACCGTCGCTTACCAGCTCGCGCTTGATGGCGTCGAGCGTCGCCAGCCATTCCGGATCGGTGGCGCCGACGAAGCGCACCAGCGGCATCAGCAGCATTGAGGCGTCAAGATGGTTGCCGTGACGCGTCGAAACGAAGTGGCCGCGTTCGGCGTTCCAGAAGTTTTGCCAGATATCGGCGCGGATCTCGCTGCGCGCCTTATCCCATCGCGCATAGGGCATCGGCAGCGAACGTTTCATGCCAAGGCGCAGCGCACGATCCAGCGCCACCCAGCACATCAGCCGCGAGTGAAGAAAGTGCTCCGGCTCGCCGCGCATTTCCCAGATACCGGCATCGGGCTGGTTCCAGCTTTCGCTCACCATATCGATCATCTGCGCAACGTGTTGCCAGCCGCGTTCTGAGATCGCTTCGCCATACTTATTCGCCAGATAGACCGCATCCATTAGCTCGCCGTAAATATCGAGCTGCGTCTGCTGCCAGGCGTCGTTGCCGATGCGTACCGGCCGCGACTCGGCGTAGCCGGAGAGGTTAAGCAGTTCGATCTCATGCAGTTCGATGCCGCTGTCGAGACGATACATCACCTGCAGACGCATCTCGTCGTGGTGGCTGTTCTCGACGCAGCGGCCAACCCAGCGGGTAAAGTTTTTCGCTTCGTCCACATAGCCGAGGCGCATCAGCGCATACATGCTGAACGAGGCGTCACGTATCCAGGAGGCGCGATAGTCCCAGTTGCGCACGCCGCCCAGCTCTTCCGGCAGGCCGAAGGTGGCGGCGGCGGCGATAGAGCCGTGCTGGCTGGAGGTGAGCAGCTTCAGCGCCAGCGCCGAGCGCTGCACCATCTCCTGCCAGCGTCCGTTGTAGTTGCTTTTTTTACTCCAGCTTCGCCAGTAGTTGATGGTTCCTTCGAAGCAGGTTTCAGTGTCGACGGCGTTAACGCGCTCATCTTCCTGATTGCCGAATTCAAACTCGACGTGCTCGCCCGACTTGAGTTCAAAATGCGCCGTGGCGGCGTGCGCTTCGCAGGTCAGCGGCACCGTGGCGGCGAGGCGCAGCGTGGGCTGGTTCTCCGCATAAAAGTCGATGCAGTCGCCTTCTGCCTGCGCGCGGGTTTTGGCACGCGCATAGTCATGACGCGGCGCGCAGCGCATCCTGAACCAGGCGGTGCCGCGCACCATTTTGACCCGTCGAATCAGGCGCGGCAGCTTTTTCGCGTCGTCGCAGATCGGCATATAGTCGGTGATTTCCGCGACGCCCTCCGCGCCCAGCCAGCGCGTCTGAAGAATATTGGTGTCTGGCAGATAGAGCTGCTGCCGACGCACATTTTTCCACTCCGGCGCGAGTGAAAAGAGTCCCGCGTCGTCGCTGTCGAGCAGCGCGGCGAATACCGACGGGCTGTCGAGCGCAGGCCAGCAGAGATAGTCGATGGTGCCGTCGTTCGCCACCAGCGCACAGGTGCGCAGATCGCCAATGATGCCGTGATCTTCAATCGGGCGTTTTATTTTGCTCATCCTCATCTCCGTAGCGGGCACTCATTTAACTATAGACAAAGCGGCATCAGGGCCGCGGCTGGACATAACGGGATTGCTTCTATACTTCACCTTACCCGACATCCTGAGGAAGCAACCATGACCACATCAGAGAATAAAGTCGCCGTCGTCACCGCATCTGACTCCGGCATCGGCCGCGCCAGCGCGCTGATGCTGGCGGAGCAGGGCTACGATCTCGGCATCACCTGGCGTTCCGATGAGGAGGGCGCGAAAGAGACCGCGCGTCTGGTGCGTGAAAGAGGCCGTCGCGCCGAAATCATTCACCTCGATCTGGCCGATCCACAGGAGGGCGGCCGTTCGCTTTCAGAGCTGATCTCCCGACTTGGCCGTATTGACGCGCTGGTGAATAACGCAGGCGCGAACGCCAAATCTGAATTCCTTGATACCCCGTTTGAGGAGTGGCGCAAGGTGTTCAATGTCGACGTCGACGGCGCCTTTGTCTGCGGTCAAATCGCCGCGCGCAAAATGGTGGAGCAGGGCGCTGGCGGACGCATCATCAATATCACCTCGGTGCATGAGCACACGCCGCTACCCAACGCCGTCGCCTACACGGCGGCGAAGCACGCCATGGGCGGCCTGACCAAATCGATGGCTATTAGCCTGATTAAACACAATATTCTGGTGAATTCCGTGGCGCCCGGCGCTATTGCCACCCCGATGAACAATATGGGCGACGGCGATGCGCAGAGGGTTAAAACGCCGGAGATCCCTATTGGACGCCCTGGCGACGTGCGCGAGATCGCCAGCCTTGTGGCCTGGCTCTGCTCGGAGTGGGCCAGTTATACCACCGGACAATCCTTTATCGTCGATGGCGGTTTTATGCTGGCCAATCCGCAGTTTTACGGCGGGAAAGATATCTAACCGGCGCGGCGGTTGTTCCAGCGGCGGATCACCCAGCGCAGCGCGAAAGCGAAGACGACCGCCGCAACCAGCCACAGAACATGTTTCAGGTGCTGATCGAGCTTGTGCAGCCAGGGGGCGATGACGCCGCCGGCAAAGTAGCCCAGGGCGACGAAGATCGTCGCCCAGATCGCGGCGCCGATAATATTCAGCACCAGAAATTTCAGCGGCTTCAGGTGGCTGGCACCGATAATAATCGGGCCGATGATACGAAAGCCGTACATAAAGCGTACGCCGATAACAAACAGGCTGGGATGACGCTGGATCAGCCGGTTAGCCTTGACGACCTTGTCCTGATGCTTCTTCAGCTTACGCAAAATTTTCGTGCCATAGCGACGGCCAATCCAGTAGAGCAGCTCATCACCAATCACGCCGCCCGCCATGGCCGCCAGCACCACGCCGACAAAGTTCAGTAATCCCTCATGCGCCGCCACGCCGCCCAGCAGAGTAAAGGTTTCGCCTTCGGCGATACAGCCGATAAGCAGCGCCAGATAGCCATACTGCGTAATTAATCCGTTGATATCGAAATGCAAAAGTAAACTCCCTGTTCTGTCCGCGGTTAATACATTCTATACCGCTTCGGCCGATCATTCCGGCTGGCTTAGGCCACAGCGACTATTTTTTGTCGATTAACCGCCTGCTGGCTACAAAAGCAGCAACGCCGTTTATACTTGAGGTGATGCTGCCTGAGGGGTCAGCGACGTGGATTCTGGGCAGCCTGTCGCATCTGCGAGGTGATTATATGAACCATGTCTGGGGTCTTATGGCGCATCCCGATCGGGAAATGCGCGATATCAAGCAAGAAAATGAGAGCGTTTCGCACCATTACACCCACCACGTTCTGCTGATGGCGGCGATCCCGGTGATCTGCGCCTTTATCGGCACAACGCAGCTGGGCTGGAACCTGGGCGAAGGGCGCTTTGTTCAGCTAAACCTGTTGACCGGGATTGCGCTCGGCATCCTGTTTTATCTGCTTATTCTGGGCGGCGTAGCGGTAATGGGCCGCGTCATTCACTGGATGGCGCGCGACTATCCGCAGCGGCCCAGCATGCAGCGCTGTACGGTATTCGCCGGTTATGTCGCCACGCCGCTCTTTTTAAGCGGCATCGTGGCGCTCTATCCGCTGGTCTGGCTCTGCGTGCTGATTGGCGCGCTGGCGCTGGTGTACACCGGCTATCTGCTTTATATCGGCATTCCGCTGTTCCTCAATATCGACCGTGACGAAAGTCTGCGCTTCTCCGGATCGACGCTGGCGATCGGCGTGCTGGTATTTGAGGTGCTGCTGGCGCTGACCGTGGTGCTGTGGGGTTACGGGCCGCGACTGTTCTAAATCAGCGTCAAATCAAGCCGGTAAGGGAACGATTTGGCTTAAACCGCAAAACGTCCTGCGACAGCGCTGTCGCAGGACGTTTTTTTTAACGCTCAGAAACATTCTCACCAGGAAATTTCTTACGCTTCCGCGTATTATGCTGCTGCCAGCCCCCGCGTGGTCGGCTCTGCGGCGGGCGGCCTGTGTACAACACGGCGTAATATTTTAATCGGTACTTTTTTATAAGATGCCTGTAACCATTCGCTATTCACTGCTTTCGCTGGCGCTGCTGTTCGGTGGCCAGGCGGCTATTGCGCCCGCGCAGGCGGCTACGTCTCTTTCTCAGCTCGCGCCGGTCGCCGAGCCGCAAATCGCCTCGGGCAGCGCGATGATCGTCGACCTTAATACCGGTAAGGTGCTTTTCTCCAGCCATCCCGATCGCGTTCGGCCTATCGCCTCTATCACCAAGCTGATGACGGTGATGGTGGCGCTCGATGCGAAGCAGTCGCTGGATGAGCGAATTTCGGTGGATATCAGCCATACGCCAGAGATGCGCGGCGTCTTTTCCCGCGTCAAACTCAACAGCGAAATCAGCCGCCGCAATATGATGCTGCTGGCGCTGATGTCCTCAGAGAACCGCGCGGCGGCCAGTCTGGCGCATCACTATCCCGGCGGCTACGACGCCTTTATCCGCGCCATGAACGCCAAAGCGCGCGCGCTGGGCATGACGCATACGCGCTACGTCGAGCCGACCGGCCTGTCGATTCATAACGTCTCCAGCGCGGAAGACCTGGTTAAGCTGCTGCGCGCGACGCGCGACTATCCGCTGCTGGGCCAGCTGAGCACAACCAAAGAAGAGACCGCGGTCTTCACCCACCCGAGCTATGCGCTGCCGTTCCGCAACACCAACCATCTGATCTATAAAAATGACTGGCGCATTCAGCTGACCAAAACCGGCTATACCGATGAGGCGGGTCACTGCCTGGCGATGCGCACCCTGATCAATAACCGGCCGGTGGCGCTGGTGGTGCTGGATGCGTTCGGCAAATATACCCATTTCGCCGACGCTAACCGCCTGCGCGACTGGCTGCTGACCGGCAAGGCTGCGCCAGTGCCAGCGGCGGCGCTGGCCTATAAGAAACAGAAAGCCGGGCAGGTGGCGAGCAACGCCCGCAGCGGCAGCGCGGTGGAATAATCCTTTACCGGCGTCCGCCAGCGCGGACGCCGAAACCCGGCTCGACGAGAACGGCCAGCATTCCTATAGTTTCCCGGTGCGCCTGGCCCTACACTACGCGCGAACGCGATGGTCGATCGCCTGAATTTGTGCTGGAACCCCACTCTTATGTTTAAGTTACGCTCCTTTTTCGCGCTGTTGATGCTGCTGGCGGTGGCCCTGTTCCCCGCCCGGAGCCAGGCAGACGATGATGCGGCTGATGCCGCGCAACAAACCGACGTCGCGGCTAAAGTGAACGCGGCGGTTGAACTGCCGAAAATGCAGAAAGTTCTCGACAAGATCAAAGGTCAGGTGTCGGGACAGACCAATGAAAACCAGCTGACACAGCTCAACGAGATGGCGCTGGAGCTGTCGGGCAGCGCTGATACGCTCGCTCAGGCGCTCCAGCCGCAGCGTCAGCAGCTCGACGCGCAGCTGGCGGTGCTGGGCCCTGCGCCCAAAGCGGACAGCGGCGTAAAAGAGACGCCGGAAGTCACCCGCAAACGCAGCTCGCTGGAGAGCCAGAAGGGCAAGCTGGACGATCAGATCAAGCAGGCGGATGGCATTAAAAACAGCGCGCTGATGCTCTCGTCGCAGATCACCAACCTGCGCCGCGATCTGATGAAAACCCAGCTGGCGCTCAACTCCGGCAGTATTTTCGGGCCGCGCTTCTGGGCGCCGCTGTTTGTGAAACAGGATCTTGATAACGAGAAGATCAACGACTTCCTGCAGGATTTAAAAGATACCGCCGCGCTGTCGTGGGAGCCGGGCTACCGTTTCGGCACCGTCGCCTGGCTGCTGGCGGCGATGCTGGTGATGACGCTGGGGCGTCGCTACGGCGAAGAGTTTCTTGCCTGGATCAGCATTCACAAGATGCCGGAAGGGCGGCTGCGCCGCAGCTTCCTCGCGGCGACCATCGCGCTGACCACGCTGGCGGCGGTGGTGTTGACCTTTAACTTCACCGCGCTGGCGTTCGCGCGCCGCGATGAAGTCTCCGGCGACGTGCAGGATTTTGTGGTCAGCCTGGTGAAGCTCAGCGTCTTCTGCGGCCTTATCGCCGGTCTGGGACGCGCCTTTCTCTCTACGCGTCGGCCAAGCTGGCGTCTGCCTGCCATCTCCAGTGAAGTGGCGATGGCGCTGAAGCCGTTCCCGCCGATTACCGCCGCGCTGGTCTTTATTTTCCAGACGGTAGAGAACTTTAACTACACCGTCGGCACCAGCCTGAACACCACTATTTTCGCCAATGGCCTGACGGCGCTGCTGATCGGCAGCACCGCTCTGGCGATCAGCATGCGCACCAACCGCGTGCGCCGCCGCATGGTGCACGAGGGCAACCCGCCGGAAGTGCGCTCCACGCTGGTGGGGCTGATTCAGATGGCGCTGACGCTGACGGCGGTTGCCATTCTGCTGTCGCTGATTATCGGCTACGTGACGCTGGCGCGCTTCCTGAGCTATGAGGTGGTGTGGTGCGGCATTCTGTTCGGCTCCTTCTACTTCCTTAGCCATCTGATTAACGACGGCTGCGAAAACCTCTTTTCCGTTAACAGCCTGACGGGAAGGCGGCTGCAAACGTCGCTGAATATCGACGAGCGCCATCTGCAGCAGGCGGCGACGCTGCTGGCCGCGCTGGGTAAAACCCTGCTGATCGGCTTTGTCGCGCTGGCGCTGCTTAACGGCACCTTCGCCTCGTCGACACCGATCGAGCTGCTGCAAAAAGCGATTGAGTTCTGGGGCGGTAAGGGGCTGGAGTCGCTGAACATCGTGCCGGCGCACATGGTCAACGCCATTATCTGTCTGGTGGTGGGCATCTATGTGCTGCGCCGGGTGCGCCGCTGGCTCGACAGCGACTTCCTGCCGAAAACCACCATGGACGCCGGCATGCGCGTGTCGCTGGTGACGCTGTTCAGCAATATTGGCTTTGTGCTGGTGATCCTGCTGACGCTCTCGGTTATGGGCCTGCAGTGGAACAAGCTGGCATGGATCGTCAGCGCGCTGTCGGTCGGTATCGGTTTTGGTTTGCAGGAGATTGTGAAGAACTTTATTTCCGGCCTGATCCTGTTGACCGAACGCCCGGTGAAGGTGGGCGATCTGGTGACCATTAGCGGTATCGAAGGCGATATCCGCCGCATCAACGTGCGCGCCACCGAAATCCAGCTTGGCGACAAGTCGACGGTCATCGTGCCGAACTCGCAGTTTATCTCGCAGAACGTGCGTAACGCCACCATGGGCAACGCGCAGGGCGTAGTGACCATCATGCTCACTTTCCCGCTCAATATCGATCCGGTGCGAGTGCGCGAGCTGCTGCTGGAGGTCTATAACGAGAACGAACGCATTCTCGAGACGCCGGAACCCTCGGTCTCCTTTAAGGATCTCACGCCGCAGGGCATCGTGCTGAGCGTTACCGGCAACGTCGCCAGCCAGCGTCAGATTGCGGGCGCGAAAAGCGATCTGCTGTTCGATATCCTGACGCGACTGCGTAAAGAGGGCATCGTACTGTCGACGCCGCAGACCATGATTATTGAGCGTCGCCAGCAAATCGCGGAGCAGGAAGCGGATCCGCTGTCCTGATGGTTTAAGGTTATTGAGCCTGCGAAAGCGCCGGTAGCATGGGCAGAAGAGCAAAGCGACTCGCGCCAGGGACGGCGCGAGATGAACGAGCAAGAATCTCTTAAACGACTTTGCGTTCTGACCATGCTACCGACGCGAGTAGGCCTGCCATAGCCGCCTGTTTTAAAACTGCTTCACCGCCCAGCCTTTCTGCTTGCTGGTTTTGCCAATGCCCGGATTAAAGGTATTGGTAGGATCGAGCTGACGATAAAAGTCCGCCAGCTGCGGCTTCGCCTGATAGAGATGCCCGACATTATGTTCCGCCGGATACTCCGCGCCGCGCGCCTCTAAAATCGCCAGCATCTGCTCTTTCAGCGCATGCGCGTCCACCCCTTTTTTCACAATGTAATCCTGATGGAAAACGTGGCAGAAGAAGTGGCCGTAATAGAGACGATGGATCAGCGACTGGGTAATCTCCGGCGGCAGGGTTTCAAACCAGTCGCGATCGTTGCGGCGCAGCGCAATATCGAGCGCCAGGATATCCTCTACCTCGTCGGCGTGCACCGCGTGGTAGCGCACCGCCGCGCCTGCTGCGGCAAAACGATGTAAAAAGGCGTGCGCGCCCTCTTTGCCTTCACACTCGAAAAACTCGCCGCCGCCTTCGTGGAAATAATCTTTCAGATACTCGCGCGCTTCCTCGACGCCCGCACCGGACATCTTCAGCAGCAGATGATGCGCATATTTATCGCGGTACTGCTTCATGCGCTTCGGCAGGTGCGCCGGGAACAGGGTGCTAATGCGCTGCAGCAGACGGTCGGTAAAGTGCGGCTTAACGAAGCTCAGCTTCGCCAGCCAGGCGTCGACGCGCCCCTTCAGCGTAAAGAACAGTGGCATCTTGTCGGTGCCGAGCTTGTCGATCATCAGAAACGTATCTTTGCCGTAGACTTCGGCGATGTCATACATATCGCGATGCATATATTCGGCCGCCACCGGCAGCTGGGTAAAGTGGGCCAGGATATGGCGGCGGATATCGCTCAGCACCGCCGGATCGTTGGTGCCGATATAGAACACCTGCTGCTGCGGTTCGCAGGGGAAAGTGTCCAGCCGCACCGCGAATACCGCCAGCTTGCCCGCACAGCCGGATGCCTCAAACAACCGGCGCGCATCGGCATTGAAGCGCGCTGGCGTATCGGCGTCCACGTGACGTACGCGATCGGCATAGTCAGGGTCGGAGGCGTGACGCCCGTCGTGCTGCACATCCTCCGGACGCCAGCGCTCATCATCGAGCCTGCCCAGAATCTCTTCCGGCGACGTGCCGAGAGCGATGCCGAGATGGTTTACCAGCTTCAGCTTGCCTTGCTCATCGACCTGAGCAAACAGCGCCATCTCGCTATAGGCCGGGCCGCGCTTGATCAGCGAGCCGCCGGAGTTATTGCAGACGCCGCCCAGCACCGAGGCGCCGATACAGGAGGAGCCGATAACCGAATGCGGCTCGCGATTAAGCGGCTTCAGCGTTTTTTCCAGCTGATAAAGGGTGCTGCCTGGGAAAGCCAGCACCTGCCTGCCATCATCGATAAGCTGCAGCTTATCGAGACGTCGCGTGCTGATAATCACCACCGGCCGATCGTAGTCGTTGCCGTTGGGCGTCGATCCTTCCGTCAGGCCCGTATTGGCCGCCTGCATCAGAATAATGGCGTCGGCGCTGACCAGGGTTTGCAGCACGCGCCACATCTCCAGTAGCGTACCGGGAAACACCACGGCCAGCGCGTCGCCCTCGCCGGAACGAAAGCCTTTGCGGTAGCGTGCGGTTTGCTCTTTGTCGGTCAGCAGATGAGAGGCGCCAACGTGGCGGCGCAGGTCGGTGAGTAAAGCGGAATGAGACGCTGAGTGGATCATGTGCAACTCCTTGTCATGACATGGCGCCCTTACTGTAGCACGTCAGTGAAAAGCAGGCGGCAGTGTGACGCTAACGGCTACCTGCTATCCTGAACTTGTGGCACACTGCCGCCTGTTTATTCGATATTGCGCAGTCACTTAAGAGAACCCAACCTGATGAAATGGATTTACTCTGTTAGTCTCGCTGTCTCACTCGCTCTGCAACCCGCGCTAGCCGAAGAGCTGACTGGACCCCATCCCATGAACGCCCAGGCGCGCGACGCTTTTGTTAACCAGCTTCTGACCAAAATGACGCTGGACGAAAAAATCGGCCAGCTCAGGCTAATCAGCGTGGGGCCGGACAACCCGAAAGAGGCGATTCGCGACATGATCCAGAAAGGTCAGGTCGGCGCGATTTTCAATACCGTGACGCGCCAGGATATCCGCGCCATGCAGGATCAGGTGATGAAGCTCAGCCGCCTGAAAATTCCGCTCTTTTTTGCCTATGACGTGGTACACGGTCAGCGCACTATCTTTCCCATCCCGCTTGGGCTCGCCGCCAGCTGGGATCTGGACGCAGTAAGCGAAGTCGGGCGCGTCTCTGCTTATGAAGCCGCCGACGATGGCCTGAACATGACCTGGGCGCCGATGGTAGACGTCAGCCGCGAACCGCGCTGGGGCCGTATCTCCGAAGGATTCGGCGAAGACACCTGGCTCTCCTCGCAGATGGGCAGCACCATGGTGAAGGCGATGCAGGGCAAAAGCCCCGCCGATCGCTATGCGGTGATGACCAGCGTCAAACACTTCGCCGCCTATGGCGGTATCGAAGGCGGCCGCGACTACAATACCGTCGACATGAGCTCGCAGCGCCTGTTCCAGGACTATCTGCCGCCTTATAAAGCCTCGCTGGATGCCGGCAGCGGCGGCGTAATGGTGGCGCTCAACTCCCTTAACGGCGTGCCCGCCACGGCGGACAGCTGGCTGCTGAAAACGGTGCTGCGCGACGAATGGAAATTCAAAGGCATCACCATCAGTGACCACGGCGCGATTAAAGAGTTGCTCAAGCACGGCGTGGCGAGCGATCCCGAAGATGCGGTGCGCGTCGCCCTGAAGTCGGGCATCGACATGAGCATGAGCGACGAGTACTACAGCAAATATCTGCCGGGCCTGGTGAAGAGCGGGGCGGTCAGCATGGCGGAGATCGACGATGCGGCGCGCCATGTGCTCAATGTGAAATATGATATGGGACTGTTCAACGATCCCTACAGCCATCTTGGTCCCAAAGAGAGCGATCCGCAGGATACCAATGCGGAAAGCCGCCTGCACCGCGCGGAAGCGCGCGACGTGGCGCGCAAAAGCATTGTTCTGCTGAAAAACCGTCTGGAGACGCTGCCGCTGAAGCGCGCCGGCACTATCGCGCTGATTGGCCCGCTGGCGGACAGCCAGCGCGACATTATGGGCAGCTGGTCGGCGGCGGGCGTGGCGAAACAGTCGATTAGCCTGCTGCAGGGCATGCGCAATGCGACCGCGGGCAAAGCGACGCTGCTCTATGCCAAAGGTGCCAACATCAGCGACAACAAAGGTGTCCAGAACTTCCTCAACCTCTATGAGCAGGCGGTCTCGGTTGACGCGCGCACGCCGCAGGCGATGATTGATGAGGCGGTAGAGAAAGCGAAGCAGGCGGACGTGGTGGTCGCGGCGGTCGGCGAGGCGCAGGGCATGGCGCACGAGGCCTCCAGCCGCAGCGAGATCTCTATTCCGGCCAGCCAGCAGAAGCTGCTGGCGGCGCTGAAGGCCACCGGCAAGCCGCTGGTGATCGTGCTGATGAACGGCCGACCGCTGACGCTGGTTAACGAAGATCGTATGGCGGATGCGCTGGTGGAAACCTGGTTCAGCGGTACGGAAGGGGGCAACGCTATCGCTGACGTCCTGTTCGGCGACTACAACCCGTCCGGCAAGCTGCCGATCACCTTCCCGCGCTCGGTAGGGCAGATCCCGCTGTACTACAACCATCTGCCGACCGGACGGCCTTACAACTTCGCCAAACCGAACAAATACACCTCGCACTACTATGATACGGTAAACGGCCCGCTCTATCCTTTTGGCTATGGACTGAGCTACACCCGCTTCAGCGTCTCGCCGGTGAAAATGTCAGCGCCAACGATGCCGCGCAATGGCACGGTAGAGGCGAGCGTCACGGTGACCAACACCGGCGACCGCGACGGGGCGACGGTGGTGCAGATGTACCTGAACGATCCGGTCGCCTCCATCAGTCGTCCGGTACGCGAACTGCGCGGCTTTAAGCGGATTATGCTGAAAGCGGGCGAATCGCAGACGGTGAGCTTCAAGATCGACGTGGATGCGCTGAAGTTCTGGAACCAGCAGATGCAGCAGGTGGCAGAACCCGGTAAGTTCCGGGTGATGATCGGGCTTGACTCTGTACGTACCCAGAACGCGCAGTTCGACTATCTGTAATCATGCGCGATACCCTTCTTCCGGCTTTGCCGTCGGAAGAAGGGGAAGCGCGCCTGAACTGGCCGCACCCTTATGAACAGCATCCGCAACCGTATCCAGAACCAGGTTTTCCGCGTTAACGGCCTGGCGCTTAATGAGTTCGATATTTCACAGCCGCCCGGCGATCCCGGCCTGTTTGGCCCGGACAGCGTCATCTGGCGCGTACACGGCGACTTTCCCTCTATGTTGTGCGGCGGCATCAGCGCTTTGCTGCTGCAGATGCTGCATCCTTCCGCGCTGGCGGGCGTCTGGGATCACTCTAACTTTCGCCAGGATATGCTGGGCCGTCTGCGCCGCACCAGCCAGTTTATCGCCGTCACCACCTTCGGCAATCGCCATGATGCGAACCTGCTGATTGAGCGGGTCAAAAATATTCATCTACGCGTCAGCGGCGTCGACAATTACGGACAGCCCTATGCCGCCAGCGATCCGCATCTGCTTACCTGGGTGCACGTTGCCGAAACCAGCGCCTTTCTCGCCGCCCATCTGCGCTTTAAAAATCCGCAGCTCAGCCTGGCGGAGCAGGATCGCTATTACCGGGAAGCGGCGCAGATCGCCGAAGCGCTGGGGGCAACAGCAGTGCCGAAAAGCGTCGAGGCGGTGGCGCGCTATCTGCAAGGCATGCGTGGCGAGCTGCGCTACGACGAGCGCACCGCAGAGGTGACCCGACTGCTGCGCGAGGCGCCCGCGCCGGGCTGGCAGGCGAAACCGGCAATGAAAGTCATGTTGAAATCGGGCATGGCGCTGCTGCCAGACTGGGCGCAGCAGATGTCGGGCTATCGTTTCAGCCCGCTGTCACGCGCGCTGCTCGATGCCGAAATGCGGCTGCTGGCGAAAACGCTGCGCTGGTCGATTACGCGCGGCGCATACCATCGCGCCATGCTGCGTATGGGACGCCAGCCTTAACGGCTTCTTAACGTTTCACCCGCGTTAGCCTGCCCGTCGCAGCGGAGCCGCTTAACTGCCCCGCGCCAGCAAAGGTAATAAAAGGTTAAGTATTAAATTCATCATGCGGCTGGGTGTAGCCGCGCGGCGTGCTCATCTGACGCTGTCGCGCTGCCCGACGCTGCTGGAAGTAGTGCGCCAGCAGGCCGATCCCGGCGCCGATTGCGCCCAGCGACGGCAGACTGAAGTAAAGATCGACAGGCAACAACACCAGCGCCGCCAGGCCCACCACAATCAGCGTCGCCGCCAGCGTAAGCCAGGTATAGCGATAAAGAAGCCAGAGAAAAAGCGCGAGAACCGCTAACTCGCGCCAGGCGAAATCGGGAACGGGCAGCATCATGCGCCTCCGAAAAAAAGGGTAGCCTGACCATAACATGCGGCTGCGTCTCAGAAACGCGAATAGATTTTCACCTGGCAGGCGGGCAATGCTTAAGCATCGTTGAGCATTTCCGCATCGGCCTGCGTGGCTCGCTTTACTTTTGCTTACCCTTGCGCAGTCGCGTTGCGCTGACTTTGAGAGTTTTACCCTTGTCTCACATGGCGGCAGTCCGGATCCTGCTCTAATCTCGGGGAAATGGATCCCTAAGCTTTGTCGAGGCGCTATGACTTACCAACCTCTGATTGCTGAGGTCCACAATCAGCAACATACTCTGACGGCGATTGTCGAGCAGGATGCGCGCACCGCTTACTTCTATATCTGGCCGACGGATCTGTTTCGCAGCCAGTACGCGGTGCGCGGCTGCTGGCTGCGCAATCTGCTGCCTGCGCCGGCGCAGGAGGATCGCGCTGCGATGGAGCAGGGCATCGCGCCGCTGCTCAGCGCCGAGTTCTGCCGCACCCTGGAGGCGGAGCCGCCGCTCGATCCCGCAGGCCTGCAGGTGTTATGGGAGCCGAGCGACGACGGCGCGGCGCTGTGGTATTGCGGTCAGCTGCTGGCGGTTATTCCTGGCTGGAGCCTCTACCAGGAGAAGCAGGTCAGCTTCTCCTCTGGCTGTATCAAAAAGAACCGGCTTACCGCCCCGCTCGGTTCCGCCTCCACCAACGACTACTACGCGCGCGCGGAACACCAGCGCCAGTTCTGGCGCGACTGGCACGACGGCAACGAGTGGGAGCGGGTGCAGCAGGCGCTGCTGCAGAGCTACCAGACGCAGTTCGGCGAGTCGGTAAAATATTACGCGATCGATCAGGGCAGCTGGCCGCCGATGGCGATCTCCCAGCACTGGCACCGCGGCACCTGGTATTTCCTCACGCTCGGCATGAGCATCCGTCCGATGCCGCAGGTCGATTACCTTTTCGACGAGCTGGCGCCGCAATATCGCCGTATCGAGCTGGCGATGGCGGTGGATGGCGAGGTGATGACCGAGGGCAACGCGGTGCAGATGGCGAGCGCGCTGGCGGAGTTCGCTCATCTTCCCTGGGCGCGCCTGACCTGGCTGGGCGAGGGCCATACGCTGGCGTCGGAAGTGGCGCCGGTCGGCTTTGACAGCTTCCTGTTGACCAACGCGCTGGCGGATGAGGCCGCGCAGTTTACGCTCTCCAGGCGCGACGGCGATCGGCCTAACCTGCTGTGGGCGACGCCGATCACCGAAGCGGAGCGCCAGTTCGCGCAGGCGAATGAACTGGGCGGCCAGCAGCTAACGGAGCTGCTGATGGCGGCGGGCAATAATCATATTTTCCGCCCGCGCCAGCAGGTGGTAGACAGCGAAATCTGACCTCGACGCGCTGTTAGCGCAGCGCGCCGCATCCCCGTTACTCACTAAATTATCGGCTCTGTCAACGAGTTGTTAAATTTGTGATCTCGCGCGCCTCAAGTTACTCCTGCCCGCGCCGTTAACCCTGATCAGGCAATCGCGCCGTTTCTGCCAGGGGAAAGCAGATGCTAAAAACAACACAATCCCGCTTCACTGCGGTTCTTGTCCTTTTTTTTCTCGTTCTGATGCTTATCACAGTCGTGGTGATTAAACAGTTTATCGCGCCGCAGTTAACCGCTAACCAGAGCCAGCTGGTGCGCGATCAGGTCGACGCGCTGGCGACTGGCATCGTAGAACAGATGAACCGCGTGCAGGCGCAGCAGCGCGCGATTACCGAGGGCGCAGGCGTGATGGAGAGCGCCGCCATTGATCAGCTGCTGCCTGCGCTGGTGAACCAGTATCAGGACAGCAACGTCTTCGGTGGCGGTATCTGGCCACTGCCTAATCGTCGCGATCCGGCAAAAGAGAAAGACAGCAGCTTCTTTGCGCGCAACGCCAGCAATCAGCTTCAGGTTAATACCTACTGGAACTCCGACGCCGCCGACAAATACTGGGAACAGCCCTGGTACAAAGATGGCATGGCCGCGCCTAAAGGGCAGTGCGCCTGGGCGAAAGCCTACCAGGACGCCGCCAGCCCGCAGCCGCGCACCAACTGCGCCATGGCGATCTACCGTGACGGCACCGTCTGGGGCGTCGCCACCATCGACGTCACCCTCGGCTTTTTCAACCACCTGGCGAAAGAGATGGGTGACGCCATTCAGGGGCGCGTGCTGATTGTCGAAGCTGACGGCAAAGTCGTGGGCAACGCCGCGCTGGTGGACGGTACGCCGAAGCTGGAGAATCTGAGCGATCTGCAGCTGCCGATGGCGGCGCCGCTGAAAGGCCTGCTGAGCAGCGCCGGCACGCAGCCGACTGAAACCACCTTTGACGGCGAGGATGGCGAACATACGCTGTTCCTGCAGTCTATTGCGGGCAGCCCGTGGTATCTGGCCAGCGATGTGCCGACCAGCCTGCTTACCGCGCAGGCGCACAGTATGCTGACGCGTCTCGGCCTGGTGCAGATCCCGCTGGCGGTCATACTGCTGCTGGTGCTGCTGGGCTTTATCCGTTCGATGATGCAGCGCCTCAACGTACTGCATCGCAATATCGACGCGCTGGCGCAGGGCGGGGCCGATCTGACCCAGCGCTTGCCGACCAGCAACAGCCCGGAATTCAACGCCGTGGCGCAGAGCTTTAACAACTTTATCAGCTATCTGCAGGGGCTGATGCGTCAGGTCGGCGACAGCGCGCTGGCGATTACCGCCGCTTCGCGCGAGATCGCCAGCGGCAACGCCAACCTCTCGTCACGCACGGAAGACCAGGCCAGCTCTATCGTCGAAACGGCCGCCTCTATGGAGCAGCTGACCGGTACGGTGCGCCAGAACGCCGACAACGCGACCCATGCCAACCAGCTGGCGGGCAATGCATCGCAGGTGGCGGCGCGCGGGACGGAAGTGGTGCGTCAGGTGGTGAGTACAATGGGCGAGATCCATCACTCCTCGCGCAAAGTTGTGGATATCATCAGCGTCATCGACAGCATCGCTTTCCAGACCAATATCCTGGCGCTGAACGCCGCGGTGGAAGCGGCGCGAGCAGGGGAGCAGGGGCGTGGCTTCGCGGTGGTCGCCTCGGAGGTACGCAATCTGGCGCAGCGTTCAGCCAACTCGGCGCGCGAAATTAAAAAGCTGATTGAGGAATCAGTGGCTAATATCGACGCGGGCAGCCAGCTGGTCGAACAGGCGGGTGAAACCATGGACGAGCTGATGCAGGGCGTCAGCAGCGTAACGACGCTGATGAGCGAAATCATGTCCGCCAGCCGCGAGCAGAGCATGGGCATTGAACAGGTCAACGTGGCGATCACCCAGCTCGACGGCACCACGCAGCAGAACGCCGCGCTGGTGGAACAGGTTTCCGCCGCCGCCCAGGCGATGGAGGAGCAGAGCGTCCAGCTGGAACAGGTAGTGCAAAGCTTCCGTCTGTAATCTTCACTCAGGGGCTCGCGCAGGCGGGCCCTCTCTTTTTTGCGGGAAACCGCACGAATTCACGCGGCATGAAACAGCAGGGATGTGCCAGAATAGCCAGGAGTTATCTTAAGGAACCCTCATGTCTGCTATCGAAGTTATTCTCGTCGATCATCTCGATCGTCCCACCGGTAAAATGGAAAAGCTGGAAGTGCATGAGAAGGGGTTACTGCATCGCGCGGTGACGGTCTACGTATTTAATTCGTCCGGCGAGCTGCTGCTGCAGCGCCGCGCCAGCGGCAAATATCACTGCGGCGGGCTGTGGAGCAATACCACCTGCGGCCACCCCTGTCCGGCGGAGCCGACTCAGCAGGCGGCGGAACGCCGTTTATTCGAAGAGATGGGGCTGGAACTGTCGCTGACCCCGGTGTTTGAGCTGAGCTACAATCTGCCGCTCAGCAACGGCCTGATCGAGCATGAGTATGGGCATGTTTACTTCGCCGTCAGCGATGACAAACCCACGCCCAATCCGCAGGAGGCGGACGACTGGTGCTATCGCTCCGTCAGTGAGATCCAGCGTGCAATGCTGGAGGAGCCGCAGCAGTTCACGCCCTGGTTTCTCTACACCTTTCCCCGTATTCCCGCCTATCTGAATGCGATGAGTATGCCAGCCTGAATAGCGGCTCGGACCTCTCCCAGACGGTCCTGAGCCGGTAAGCAGAAGAAGAACCGAATCCCGCCGCGGAAAAGAGGCGGGACGCGCGTTTTAACGCTCAGCAAAATCCTCTGCGTCCACATCATAGCCCGACGGCTCCCAGCGTATCGCCAGCAGCGCGAGCAGACCGACCAGCGGCGCAAGGAAAATCACCCAGAAGACGCCAGTACCAAGCGCGGCGACCAGCACCGGAAACAGAAACAGCGAGAGGGTGGAGCTGCCGCGCATCAGCGTCTGATTAAAACCGACGCCGACGCCGCGCAGCGAAGTGGGATAGCTGAGCGAGGCGAAGGTCATGGTATGCGAGCCGGGGCCGAAACCCTGGCCAAACAGGAACAGCGCCAGCATCGCAATAGCGATGCCCGCTTCCAGACCGCCTTCGGGACGACCAGTCAGCGCCAGCCCCAGCAGCGCCACACACTGGCAGGCGTAACCCGCCACCGACATCTTCCATGCGCCAAGACGCGGCACCAGCCGCACCGCCAGCACGCCGCCGACAAAGGCGAACAGCAGATTGAGCGCCAGCGACACCAGAATGGTGGTGAGCATCGACTGGGCGAAAAAGCTGGTGATAATCACCGGCAGGCCAAACGCCACTGCGTTATAGGCGAAGGAAGAGGCGACCGAGGTAATGGTCGCCAGCAGCGTGCGGCGCAGATAAACGCCCCGCAGCAGCGCGCCGTAGTTGCGCCAGCTGGCGCGGCGCGCAGGCTGGGTCGGCGTTGCCGCCGCATCCTCGGCCATCTGCGCATTGATGTTCCAGCCGCTGCGCAGAATCGCAGCCGCGCCTTTCAGGTCGCCCTGATTCGCCGCCCAGACCGGCGACTCGCTCATATAGCGGCTGCGGATAGCGATAATGATCAGCGCAGGCACCGCGCCGAACCCGAGGATTAAGCGCCACAGCCAGCCGGTGTGGCTCTCCGGCAGCACCCCATAGAGCAGCAGCACCAGCAGGTAAGAGATACTGATCGCCGCATACCAGGTGGGACACCACATCGCCACGCTGGCGGCCTTATTGCCCTGGCCGCGCAGGCGGGAAAACTCGGCGAGGAATGCCATCGCCACCGGCAGATCGATACCGACGCCCAGCCCCATTACGAAGCGTGCGCCGCCCAGCACATACTCATTGGGCGCGAAGGCGCAGGCGAGCGCCGCCACCACGAAAAAGAACATATCCGCCATAAATACGCGATAGCGGCCGATTTTATCGGTGAGATAGCCGCCAATTAACGCGCCGACAATGGCGCCAAAGGTAATGGCGGAGGCGACCATGCCGGTGCCGGTCGGCGTCAGGCTGAACTCGCGCGCTACATCCTTAATGCCAAACGCCAGCGCGCCGAGATCGTAAGCGTCGAGAAATACGCCGCCCAGCGCGATCGCCACCACGATGCGCGCATTATTGCGCGCGCCGTCGCCGCTATTGATCAGGCGAGAAACGTCCGCCGCGCTGCGGATCCACTGCGTTTCACCGTCGGGCTGGTTCCCTGTTAACGCCACATGGGCGGAAGATGAAGTGAGATCGGTCATAATGTTGTCTGTGATTATTGTGAGTGAATGGACAGCTTACCGTCCAGACGTCTGGACGTAAATTACTTTGCGTTATAACCGGACCGATAACGATATGAAAAAGTTGAGGCGTAACCGTTCACGCTTCAGGCAATGTGTTACGCGATGCATGACGAAACGACTATTCTCTATAAGCACCTCACAAATAACCGAATTAAAGGAACACCTTATGGCAAGGTCTGGTTTTCTGGCATTGACGGCAGCCGCGCTGCTGCTGGCAACAGGCGCGGCGCAGGCCGCCGACCCCGTGCGCGTGGGGTCGAAAATCGATACCGAAGGTTCGCTGCTGGGCAATGTGATTTTGCAGGTGCTGGAGAAGCACGGCGTCAAGACGGTAAACAAAATCCAGCTCGGCACCACGCAGGTGGTACGCGGCGCGATTACTGCGGGCGAACTGGATATCTATCCTGAATATACCGGCAACGGCGCCTTCTTTTTCAATGACGAAAAAGACCCGGTCTGGAAAAACGCGCGTCAGGGCTACGAGAAGGTGAAAAAGCTCGACGCCGAAAAAAATCAGCTGGTATGGCTGACGCCTGCGCCCGCAAATAACACCTGGACCATCGCGGTGCGCCAGGATGTCGCGCAGCAGAACAAGCTCACTTCTCTTGAGGATCTCAGCCGCTACCTGAAAAAAGGTGGCACGTTCAAACTGGCAGCCTCGGCGGAATTTATCGAGCGCGGCGACGCCCTGCCAGCCTTTGAAAAAGCCTATGACTTTAAGCTGACGCAGAGCCAGCTACTCTCGCTGGCGGGCGGCGATACGGCTGTCACCATCAAGGCGGCGGCGCAGCAGACCTCCGGCGTCAACGCGGCGATGGCTTACGGCACCGATGGCCCGGTTGCGGCGCTGGGCCTGCAAACCCTGAGCGATCCCAAAGGCGTACAGCCTATCTATGCGCCAACGCCGGTGATCCGCGCTGCCGTGCTGAAAGCTTATCCCGATATCGACAGCTGGCTGAAACCGGTCTTCAGTAAGCTGGATGAGAAAACGCTGCAGCAGCTTAACGCGAAGATCGCGGTAGAGGGCCAGGACGCCAGCAGCGTGGCGAAAGCGTGGCTGCAGCAGCAGAAGCTGCTGTAAGCCATGGCGCTATCGCGGGAAGCGATGCTGCCAGCGCGCCGCCAGCCGGTGGCGCTGCTGCTGCTGCTGTTGTTAAGCCTGGCGCTCTACTGGCTGCCGTTTCTCAGCTACGCCCCGAATCGACTGGTCTCCGGCCAGCCGTTGATGCTGGGCCAGGTGAGCGACGCCGGATGGCTGGCGCTGCCGCTGGCGGCGCTCTGGCTGCTGCTGTGGGCGCGTCCGACGCGGGCGCCGCTTGCGCTGATGCTGCTCGCCTGCGACGCGCTGCTGACCGGCATGGTCTGGCTGAGCGGACATGAGGCGGCGCGACTGGCGGCGCAGGGCAGTGCCCTGGCGCGAACCAGCTTCGGCAGCGGCTTGTGGCTGGCGTGCGGCGTCACGCTGCTGCTGGGCGCGGAGCTGGCGCGCAACCTGACGCGCAATAACCTCTGGCGGCTATTGTTCAATCTGCAGATCTGGCTGCTGCCGCTGCTGATGCTGTTCAGCGGGGAGCTCAACGCGCTGTCGCTGCTGAAGGAGTACGCCAACCGACAGACGGTGTTCGACGCGGCGCTGACGCGGCACCTGACGCTGCTCTGCGGCACGCTGCTGCCCGCGCTGCTGATCGGCCTGCCGCTCGGCGTCTTGCTCTACCGGCGTCCGGCGTGGCAGAGCGGCGTCTTCAGCGTGCTGAACGTTATCCAGACCGTGCCGTCGGTGGCGCTCTTCGGCCTGCTGATCGCGCCGCTGGCCGGGCTGGCGAAATCCTTTCCCTGGCTTAAGGGGTGGGGCGTCAGCGGCATCGGCATGGCTCCGGCGCTGATCGCGCTCACGCTCTATGCGCTGCTGCCGCTGGTGCGCAGCGTGGTGGCCGGACTGCAGCAGGTGCCGCGCGACGTGCGCGAAAGCGCGCGCGGCATGGGCATGGGCCAGCTGCAGCGCTTTTTTGCCGTCGACGTGCCGCTGGCGTTGCCGGTGTGGCTCGCCGGACTGCGCGTGGTGGTGGTGCAGACGCTGGGCATGGCGGTTATCGCCGCGCTGATCGGCGCAGGCGGTTTCGGCGCCATTATTTTTCAGGGATTGCTCAGCAGCGCGCTCGATCTGGTGCTGCTCGGCGTGATCCCGGTGATTGCGCTGGCGGTGGCGATCGATGCGCTGTTCCGCCTGCTGATTTCCCTGCTGGAGAGAACCCATGATTCACTTTAACGGCGTCAGTAAATACTTTGGCGGCAAAGCGGCGGTCAAAGATCTGACGCTACAGATTGGTGAGGGTGAGTTCAGCGTGCTGCTCGGCACCTCTGGTTCCGGCAAATCAACCACGCTGAAGATGATCAACCGGCTGGTGGAGTATGACGAGGGCGAAATACGTTTCGCTGGCGAGTCGATCCGCCAGCTCGACGCGCGCGATTTACGTCGGCGCATGGGCTACGCCATTCAGTCGATCGGCCTGTTTCCCCACTGGACGGTAGAGAAGAATATCGCCACCGTACCTGCGCTGCTCGGCTGGCCGAAGGCCCGCATTCGCGCGCGGGTTGAGGAGCTGCTGACGCTGCTCAGCCTGGATGCGCATCTGGCGCGCCGTCTGCCGCATCAGCTTTCCGGCGGACAGCAGCAGCGCGTCGGCGTCGCACGCGCGCTGGCGGCCGATCCCGAAGTCTTGCTGATGGATGAGCCCTTCGGCGCACTCGATCCGGTTACGCGCGGCGCGCTGCAGCAGGAGATGCTGCGCATTCACCGCCTGTCGGGCCGCACTATCGTGCTGGTGACGCACGATATCGACGAGGCGCTGACGCTGGCGGATAACATTGTGCTGATGGATAACGGCGAGATCGTTCAGCAGGGCAAACCCGCCGCGCTGCTGACGCAGCCGAAAAACGCGTTTGTGCAGGACTTCTTTGGCAGAAGCGAACTGGGCGTGCGGCTGCTGTCGCTGGGCCAGGTCGGCAACGCGGCACGGCGCGGCGAGTGGCTGGAGGGCGAGCCGCTGAATGCCGCCCAGTCGCTGCGCGAAGCGCTGTCGCAGTTTATCGCCCGGCGCGCCGATAAGCTGCCGGTGGTGGATGAGCGCCAGCAGCCGCTGGGCGTGCTCTACTTCAGCGATTTGCTGACCCTGCGCGAGGGACCATGATGCGCTGGCTGAAAGATCCGCTGCTGTGGCTGATTATGCTGTTTATCGCTCTGCTGGTCGGCTTGCCCTACAGCGGGCCGCTTTTTGCCTGGTGGTTTCCCGAGCAGGCGCGCCCGCTCTACCAGCAGGAGAGCTTTTTACAGCTGGCGCTGGCGCATCTCTTTCTGGTGATTACCGCCAGCGTGCTGGCGTTGTTGATCGGCGCAGGCGGCGGCGTGCTGGTCACGCGCCGCGCGGGGCGCCGCTTTCGTCCGCTGGTGGAAACAATCGTGGCGGCCGGGCAAACCGTTCCGCCGGTGGCGGTGCTGGCGATTGCGGTGCCGGTCATGGGGTTCGGCGCCTGGCCAGCGGTCGTGGCGCTGCTGCTCTATGGTCTGTTGCCGATTTTACAGGGCACGCTGGCCGGACTGGACAGCGTGCCCGCCAGCAGCAGGGAGATCGCCGACGGGGTCGGCATGAGCGCATGGCAGCGTTTGTGGCAGGTGGAGCTGGCGCTGGCTGCGCCGGTGATTCTGGCTGGCGTACGCACTTCAGTGATCGTCAATATCGGCACGGCAGCTATCGCCTCGACGGTGGGCGCGGAAAGTCTCGGCTCGCCGGTCATTATCGGCCTGAGCGGCTTCAATACCGCCTACGTCATTCAGGGGGCGCTGCTGGTGGCGCTGCTGGCGATTGTCAGCGATCGCCTGTTTGAGCGCCTGCAGCGCTGGCTTAGCGTGAGTGGAGAATAAGGGTGTAGCCGACCAGCATCAGCCCGCCGGTGCCGCCGACGGCCATAATGAAAAACAGCGTTGCGAAGAAGATTTTTTGCCAGTTCATGCGAAAACCTGATTGAAGCCCGAAAGCCGGGGATAATAACGCGGGCAGGGCGAGGCGAAAAGCGCCCTGCGTGCGTTTTACTGAAAGCGCGTTTCGTGCGCGCGGATGGAAAAGCCCTGTTCCTGCCAGTGCGTCAGCTGCTCCTGCTGGCGACGAGTCAGTTTTTTGCCGGTCCAGACAAAAATGGTCTGACCGGGAAAAAGCTCAGGACGCGGCAGATCCAGCGGCTCCGCCAGCACGTCCAGCCGCCAGCCTTCCTGGGCGAGGCGCCAGGCTTCCAGCCAGATACGGGTGCGATCTTCCACCGCCCAGCCGAGGATCAGCGCGTCTTTACCCGCTTTCTTGCGGCTGGCAGCAAGACAGAAGGCGACGTAGTCAATCAGCGCGCCATCCAGCAGGCTGCTCATCACGCGCGCGGTGTTCTGATCCAGCCCAAGTTTCTGCCGCACCGGCATAATCACGTGATCGATAAGCGCGTCTACCGGGTTTTCCCGTCCAAGCGCCGCAATTTTGGCGCGCAGCTTTGAAGGCTTGACGTGACGCAACACGCTCATCAGCTCTTCCTGCAGATTGACCCAGCCGTCATGCACGTTCAGGCTTTCGCCTTCAAGCAGCGCTTTAACTTTGCCCACCGGCACGCCGCTTTCGATCCAGCGTTTAATTTCTTCGATGCGCTGAACATCCTCGTCATCAAACTGACGATGTCCACCCTCCGAGCGCTGTGGCTTTAGTAAGCCATAACGCCGTTGCCACGCGCGCAGCGTGACTGGATTTATTCCACAGCGTTCGGCAACGTCACCGATACTGTAAAAGGCCATAACTTCCCCAAACTTCCTGACCGCAATCAGATAACCTTAACCAACAGGATCAACTTGTACAAATGTTTTTTAAATGTACAAGTTGACGGTAAAGCCAGTTTCACGCTAAATCTCATATATGAGAAAGAATTCCCTAATGTGAGAGGTTAATCGTGCCAACTGAAGATACCGAACAGCGCCTCGCGGCCCGCCTTGCAGAACTTCGCGTTCAACGCGGCTGGTCGCTTGATGAACTCGCCACGGCGACCGGCATCAGCCGCGCATCATTGTCGCGTATTGAGCGCAGCGAAACCAGCCCTACGGCTGCGTTATTAAACCGTTTATGCGTCGCCTATGGTCTTACCATGTCGCGCCTGCTAAGTGAAGTGGAAGAGGGCGTTGATCTGTTGCTGACGCCGGAGCAGCAGCCGCTATGGCGCGACGATGCCAGCGGCTTTGTGCGCCGCAACGTCTCGCCGCCAGCGCCCCATTTCCGTGCGGAGCTGGTTGAAGGCCAGCTGCGTCCCGGCGCGCGCATCGACTATGACGCGCCGCCCGTTCAGGGGCTGGAGCAGCACATCTGGCTGCAGCAAGGCGGGCTGACCATCACCATGGACGGGCAGAGCTGGACGCTGCAGACGGGCGATTGCCTGCGCTTTCATCTGACTGGCCGCTCCGCGTTTGAAGCGCACCTCATCGACGGCGCACGCTATGTGCTGGTGGTATGCAAACCATGACGACATATGAATGGATTGATGCCGCTCAGGCGCGGCAGCGGTTACTCTCTCTCAGCGATGTGCTGCTGGCGTGCGTGGCGGACGGCGCCAGTATTGGCTTCACCGATCCGCAGGACAGCGCGGTGGTCGAGCGTTTCTGGCAAAGCCGTGCAGCCAGCCTCGCTCCCGGCGAGAATGAACTCCTTGTTGCCTGCCAGCACGGCAGGGTTGTCGGTACCGTGATGATTAACGCGGCGGGAATGCCTAACGGCCGTCACCGCGCGGAGATCAGCAAGCTGCTGGTGCATCCGCTTGCCCGACGTCAGGGCATTGCGCGCCAGCTGATGCAGCAGGCCGAACAGCGGGCGCAGACGCTGGGTAAAACCTTGCTGGTGCTTGATACCCGCAGCGGTGACGTCGCCAGCCACCTCTATCTTTCGCTGGGCTGGCAGATAGCCGGATCGATTCCCTGCTACGCCGAGTCAGTCACCGGCGAGCGGGAGGCGACGACGGTGATGTTTAAGCAGCTGGCTTAACTGGACGCTCAGGGAAGATCGTAGCTGACCGGCGTAACAGCTTTCCGATCAATCTCCCTGCCCAGGGCGCGTACCGCGCTACGCAGCGGGCAGAGTGTGCCGACCGGCGTCACGCGACAGTCCGCCTGTCGCCACTCTTCGCGCAGCAGCGGATGCGTCGCATCGATCGGCTGCAGGCGACGCAGATCGTCCAGACTTTGCGCCTGAAAGTAGACGCGTAAAAAACGCTCACCGCTGACCTTATCGCGCCAGCGCTCAACAACCAGACTGCTGCCGGGCGGGATATTGCCGCGTGTGTAGCCGGGTAGCGTCCAGCTAAAGTTCATCAGGGTGCGCACCATGGCGATATTGGTATCGTGAGCGACCAGCAGCAGCCAGCGCGCGTCCGGCGTGGCGTCGCGCCCTTCAGCCGCCACCAGCATCGCGTTGAGCAGGATAGAGGCGCGCTTCTGCGCGGTGTAGAGCACGTCGTTGCTGAGGTCGTAGTTCGTCGTCAGCAGCGGCAGGATGGCGCTGATTTGCTCTGCGCGGGTGATATTGCCCCAGGCGATCTGGCTGAACGGCAGGTTTTCGCTCCAGCCCAGGCGAAGCGTCTCCGCCATATTCGCCAGCACACTCAGGCCAGCAATATAGGTTTTGCCGCTCTTGCTCTGGCGGATCTGCCAGGGCTGATCGAATAGCGCGCACTGCGCGTCAGAGAGGCATACCGCCTGTTTTAACGCCTGGATGGCAGGCTTCAGCTTCTGCCGTAGCAGCGGCAGATCGCCCGCTTTCGCCGCTACTGCCGCCTGCTGCCGCGCAGGATCGGGAGTGGTCGCGGCAAAGGCGTCGGTCTGGAACAGCGGGTCGTTTTCGCTCGCGACATGATGCACGGCGACGCCACAGCCGGGAAAGGCACCGTCGATCAGCGCTTCCGCAGTGGCGCGGGTGCGCTGCAGCGGGCTGGCCCGGACATAGATATCCTGCGGCTGCGGGCAGCCATCCGTCAGCAGGCCGAGCTGGCGATAGTGTTCGCCTTCCCAGCGCCCTTTATTGAGCACCGCCGCGTAACCGTGGCCGGTCAGCTCGCCGTCGCGCGTGGTCCAGACCGCCCATGGCCGCTGCGTGGCGGCTTCGATCTCATGGCGATTGCCCGGCGTCGGCGGGCGAACGCCGTGGCGGCTCAGCTCCACAACCTTTTCCAGCTGATAGTCCGGTTGCGCAGCGGCCTGCGCCGCGTTGAAACAGAGGGCGCAGGCGAGAAGCAGGCGCGCCGCCACCTGATGTCTGGCTGTCATCATATGTTTTTCCTTAAAAGGGAGAGGCTAAGATGAAAAGGAGGTGCGCTGTTCGATAGCGTGACGTCGCGCAACAATAGCGGCCGTGACGAAACATAACAGTGCTGAAACCAGGCCCGTGGCGACCCAGAACAGGGATAACGTATGAAAATCATAGAGGATTTTATTATTCTCCCGCAGCGAGGTCTGGTCGATAATCATGCCGGTGAGAAACTCGCCCAGCCCGGCACCCGCATAGCTGGCGATGCCGATAGTGCCCAGTGCGGCGCCGGCAGCTTTTTTCGATGAAATATCGACAGCAATCAATCCACCAAGAAAACAGGTCAGCGCGCCGATAGTCGCGCCGAAGATAACCATCGACAGAATATCGGTGTAATAGTTATGCGGTGACCAGAGCATGAGCGCGAAGCCGAGCGTGTTGAGCAAACTGATAAAACCGGCCATCACGCTGCGATTGCGCGGAAAAAAACGATCCGACAGCATACCAGCCATAATCGTGCCGATAATACCCGCGATGGCATTGACGCCGATAATGCCAGAGGCTTCAACAGTGGTATAGGCCTTGCCCTGCTGGAGAAAGAAAATTCCCCATGAATTAACGGCATAGCGATCGATATACATAAAGGCGGAGGCGAGCGCCAGCGTCCAGAGCGCAGGGTTACGCAGGGCGAAAAGCTGGTTTTTAAATACCGAACCCTTGTTATCATCGCCTTCGTGCGGCTCGTCGCTCAGCGTCTGAATCGACGGAAAACCGCAGCTTTGCGGCGAATCACGCATAAACAATAGCATGATGACGATACCTGCCGCGCCAAGCGCTGCGGTGGAGAGATAGCCCATATGCCAGCCGTAACCGGCAATTACCGCAGCGATGACCATATAGGTCAGGGCTTCGCCAATGTTGTGCGCGGTAGACCAGATGGCGTAAAAAGTGCCGCGCTCTTTATTACCGTACCAGCGCGCCAGCGAGACAGCGCAAGGCCCGACGCCCATAGACTGCGCCCAGCCGTTTATGCCCCAGAAGATCGCCAGCAGCATGGCGTTAGTGGTCATGCCCATCATCAAATTCATCGCTGCGCTAATCAGCAGGCCCAGACTCATAAAGCGAACAACGTTGGCATGGTCGGCAAGGAAACCATTAACCAGCTTACCGATGGCGTAGCTAAAAAAGAGGGCGGAACCGATCATGCCCAGTTCAGAAGGGGAGAGGCCCAGTTCCACCAGGGCGCTTTTCGCCACGGTAAAGGAGAGCCGACACACGTAGAACGTGACATAGGCAGCCGTCATCGCCAGAAAAGTTTGCCAGCGAACGAAGCGAAAACGTTCTGCGTTCAGGGGCGCGGCGTGCTTCGCCGGGGCCGCCCGGAAAAAACCGATCAATCCGTACATTATCCTGTCTCCGTAGGGTAGAGGCGTGTCTGATAAATCTGTCATCCCTGAAAGCGAATCCCGGTATAGCGTGCGTATATCATTTACGGAAAGATGTGCCGCAGGTTAGTCGAGGTTTTGCTTAACCCATTGTTTTAACTGCGGGTAAAGCGTTTTGCTCGCCAGCAGAACAGGGTTCCCGCGCTTAATGCCGTCCTCTGCGAGATAGGGATTAGTCAGGCCGCCCGCCTCGCGCATTAACACGATGCCGGGCAAGCCATCCCAGGGATTCATATGAGGCTCGTAGTAGCCAATGAGACGGCCCGCTGCCGCCCATGCGCTCATCAGCGCGCCTGAGCCGTTGCGGACAAACATGCCGCCCTGTTGCAGCAGAGCGTCGAGAAAGGGCAGAAACTCGGCGGCCGTGACCCGGTGCGATGTACCCACCCCCATCACGCCATCCGCGACTGTTTCGGCCGGATGAGGCGTTATGGGACGATCGTTTAGCCAGGCGCCACTTCCTTTGCAGGCGTGAAACAGCTCGCCGTGATTAGGATCGTAAACGACGCCTATCACCGGCTCGCCGTCGATTATGACCGCCAGCGAGAGGCACCAGGTGTGCAGGCCGTTGAGAAAGCTGCTGGTGCCATCGATGGGATCCACCACCCAGAGCACCCGCGCCCCATCTTGAGCGAATCCGCTTTCCTCACCTAAAAAACCATCTTCAGGAAAGCTCTGCGCTATACGTGATTTCACCAGCGCTTCTACTTCGCGATCGGCCAGGCTGACGACATCCTGCGCATCCTCGCCCTTATGATCGACAGGCAGTTCTTCGCGTTTCTGGTAGTACTGGAAAGCGAGTCTGCCGCCTGTTTCCGCCAGCTCGCAGGCAAAGCGGTAACGGTTTAACCGTTCACTGTTGTCAGAATGATGCATCAACACTCCTTTTTGCACACGTGTGCATTTGAAGGGAAAAAATTAACCCCGCAGGGCTGGCATGAGTGTGAAGGGGCGTAATCGATTAGTCTGTGACCGACGCCGCATAAAATGAATCTTCCATTATGCACTGCGTCGAACGATTAATTTCACGGGTACGGCGCGCTGGCGCGGCGGCAGATCGAACTGAGCGATGCGCGTGAGCAGCAGATCCACAGCATGCCGGGCAAGGAGCGCAGTATCCTGCTGAACGGTTGTTAGCTGATACGGATCCCATGCCGCCTGAGGAATATCATCGAAGCCGGTAACGGCGGGACGCGAAGCATGAGCCTTTAGTCCGTCGATAGCCCCCAGCGCCAGCATATCGGTAGCGCAGACCAGAGCCTCCAGATCGGGCTGCTCTTCACACAGTTCACTAGCAGCAGCGCGTCCGGCCTCATAGCCGCCGCCAGGGAAAAATCGCGTAGCGACAAGGCGATCGCCCAGTAATTTTTTCAGCGCCTGATAGCGTTGACTGGTACTAAAATGGTGAGCATCTTCGCCAATAAAACCTATCTTTCGCCAGCCGCGATTTGTGCAGTGCTGCGCAATCAGGTGCGCGCCCTGGCTGTTATCGCTGGCGACGCGGTCGCAGCCCGCTAAATCGGCATGTCGATTTATCAGCGTAACAGGGATTTTGCGCGCCAGATACTCTTCCGCCAGCGAGAGCGGCGGCGCGCCTGAGGTGATAATGACGCCAGCGACGTGATAGCTCAGCAACTGTTTCAGCGAGGGCGCCAGCTGTTGCGGATCGTCCGCATTCATCAGCAGCGGGATAAGGCCATGCAGCGCCAGCTGATGCACGAGCGGCGCGAGGAGTTTACTGCGAAAAGGGTTATCGAAGCCTGCAGTTACGATGCCGATAAAATTGCTGCTGCCGGTATTCATGGCGCGGGCGATGATATTGACCTGATAGCCCAGCTCTTCTGCGGCGGCAAGCACCTTCTGACGCGTTTTTTCCGCCACCGATGCGCCGGGCGTGAAGGTGCGCGACACCGCAGAACGTGAGACCCCTGCCAGGCGGGCGACATCTTCCGCTTTTACCCAGTTTTTACTCTTTTCGCTCATGCCGCACCTGCGTCCGAAAGAATGGGCCTTAGCTTATGCATCTGCCGCCGCAGAATCCAGCGCTTCAGCAGAAAGGCGTTATACGGAGACGTCGAGGCGGCGCGAAAAAATGCGGCCTGTAGCTGACGCTGGCGGATTACTGTGTAAAAATACAGGCCGTTTTCACCCCGCGGTAAATGATTATGGCCCTGACAGCAGCAATAAAAAGCCAGATAGCGCAGTGGTATAAGGCGCTACAGCAGCAGGTGCCGGACTTTATTCCTCGCGCGCCGCAGCGCCAGATGATCGCCGAAGTCGCGAAATGTCTGGCGGGCGACGATGCGCGCCACCTGGCGATTGAAGCGCCGACCGGCGTCGGCAAAACGCTCTCCTACCTGATCCCCGGCATTGCGGCGAGTCGCGCCGAAGAGAAAAGGCTGATCGTCAGCACCGCCAACGTGGCGCTGCAGGATCAGTTATTTACCAAAGATCTGCCGCTGCTGAAAAAGATCATACCCGATCTCACCTTTACCGCTGCGTTCGGACGCGGACGCTACGTCTGTCCACGCAACCTGGCGGCGCTGGCGGCCAGTGACGATCACCAGGGCGATCTGCTGCTCTATCTCGACGACGAGGCGGTCAGCAGCACGCAGGAGGAGCAGACGCAATGCGCCCGCCTGGAGAAATCGCTCGGCAGCTACGCCTGGGATGGGCTGCGCGATCACAGCGAAGAGAACATCAGCGACAGCCTGTGGCAGCGCCTCTCTACCGACAAAGCGAGCTGCCTCGGCGCGCACTGTCGCTGGTACCGTGAATGTCCGTTCTTCCTTGCCCGCCGCGAAATCGAACAGGTGGATGTGGTGGTGGCTAATCATGCGCTGGTCATGGCGGCCATGGAAAACGAGTCGGTGCTGCCGCCGCCGAAGCATCTGATGCTGGTGCTGGACGAAGGACACCATCTGCCCGAAGTGGCGCGCGACGCGCTGGAAATGAGCGCGGATATCACGCCGGGCTGGAGCAGCCTGCAGCTTGACCTCTTTGTGCGGCTGGTGGAGGGCATTATGACGCAGATGCGCCCGAAATCGCCGCCGCCGCTCAGCAACCCGGAGCGCCTTAAAGCGCACTGCGACGAACTGCGCGAGCTGCTGACCACCCTGAGCCAGGCGCTCAATCCGCTGCTGCCCGCCGATAATCAGCCGGGCGAGTTTCGCTTTGTGCTGGGCGAGCTGCCCGAAGAGCTGCTGGCGCTCTGCGCGCGCCTCTTTAAGCTGAGCGACGCGCTGCGCGGGCTGGCGGAAGGGCTGATCAACGCCCTCAGCGAGCAGACCGGCAGCGTCGATCTGATGCGTCTGCACCGTAATTTGCTGCAGCTTAACCGCCAGTTCGGCTGGTTTGAGTCGGTCAGCAAACTGTGGCGGCTGGCGGCGATGCCGAAAGCGTCGGGCGCGCCAGTTTCCAAGTGGATTACGCGCGAGCTGCGCGAGGGGCAGGCGCATCTGCTGTTTCACTGCGCCGGCATCCGCGTCAGCGATCAGCTGGAGAAACTGTTATGGCGCAAAATCCCCCATGTTGTGGTGACCTCCGCCACGTTGCGCTCGCTTAACAGCTTTAGTCGCCTGCAGGAGATGTCGGGCCTGAACGAAAAAGCAGGCGATCGTTTCGTGGCGCTCGACTCGCCGTTCAACCACGTCGAACAGGGCAAGCTGGTGATCCCGCAGATGCGCTATGAGCCGCTGCTGGCTAACGAAGCGGAGCATATCGCCGAGATGGCAGCCTTTTTCCGTCAGCAGATGGAAAAGGCGCAGCATAAAGGCGTGCTGGTGCTGTTCGCCAGCGGCCGCGCGATGCAGCAGTTCGTCGCTCAGCTGCCGGAACTGCGTCTGACCATGCTGGTGCAGGGCGACCAGCCGCGCTCGCGCATGGTCGAGCTGCACCGTAAACGGGTGGCGAAGGGCGAAACCAGCATTTTAGTCGGCCTGCAGTCGTTCGCCGAAGGGCTGGATCTGAAGGGCGAACTGCTGAGTCAGGTGCATATTCATAAAATCGCTTTTCCGCCGGTGGACAGTCCGGTAATTTTGACCGAGGGCGAATGGCTCAAGAGCCTGAACCGTTACCCTTTTGAAGTGCAGAGCCTGCCGAGCGCCTCCTTTACGCTGATACAGCAGGTAGGGCGTCTGATCCGCAGCCATCAGTGCTACGGCGAAATCGTGATATACGATCGCCGCCTGTTGAGTAAAGCCTACGGCAGTCGCCTGCTGGCCGCGCTGCCGGTGTTTCCAATCGAACAGCCGGAAGCGCCCGCCCCGCTGAAGGTGAAAAGCGCGCCGACCCAGGCCGGTCGCAAGCGGCATCCCACCCGGCGACCGGCGGCGAAGCGTTAACGAATTACTCTGTTTCGGCCGCCGACAGGTAGCGGCCCCTGACCGGAAGCGATGAATGGAACTGAACAACGTGATTAAAGAGATCGGGCGCGGCAAAAACCACGCGCGCGATCTTGATCTTGCCACCGCGCAGGCGCTTTATACGGCGATTCTGGCGGGCGAAGTGCCGGATCTGGAGCTGGGCGGCATTCTGATCGCGCTGCGCATCAAAGGCGAAGGCGAAGAGGAGATGCGCGGTTTCTATCAGGCGATGCAGGCGCGCATGATGTCGCTGCAGGCGCCCGCGCATCGTCCGCAGCCTATTGTTATCCCGAGCTACAACGGCGCGCGCCGTCAGGGCAACCTGACGCCGCTGCTGGCGCTGTTGCTTAACCGCCTGGGCTTTCCGGTGCTGGTGCACGGGGTCAGCGACGATCCAACGCGCGTCACCAGCGAGGCGGTGTTCGCCGCGCTCGGTATCGCGGCGCTGACGACGCAAGCGCATACGCAGGCGGCGCTGGATAAGGGCGAACTCGCCTTTATCACCATTGACCATCTCTGCCCGCCGATGGCGAAGCAGCTTTCGCTGCGCTGGCGCATGGGAGTCCGCAGCAGCGCGCATACGCTGGTGAAGCTGGCGACGCCGTTCGGCGAACGCGAAGCGCTGCGCCTCTCCAGCGTATCGCATCCGGAATATGTGCCGCGCGTCGGTAAGTTCTTTAGCGAGATCGATGCGCCCGCGATTCTCCTGAACGGCACCGAAGGGGAAGTTTATGCAAATCCGCAGCGCTGTCCGGCGATCAGCTTTATTCCCGGCGCGGGACGCGAAGCGGAAGTGTGGGTAGAACGTCAGCCGGAGGCGTCGCTTGAGCTGCCGACTGAAAAATCGGCTGAGGTGACCGCGCGCTGGACAGAAACGGTGCTTAACGGCGAGCGCCCGGTGCCGCAGGCGCTGCGTTTGCAAATCGCCTGCTGCCTGCGCGCCAGTGGAGAGTGCGAGTCGCTGGAAGCGGGCCTGGCGCGCCTGAGCGACGCGGGGTGGTAATTTACGGCAGCGCCTCCTCGACCAGACGTTGCCAGAACGCCACGCCCAGCGGGATCAGCGCGTCATTAAAATCATATTCGGCATTGTGCAGCGGCGCGGAAGGGATAGCGCCATCCGCGCCCAGCCAGAAGTAAGCGCCGGGACAGACATCGAGCATGCAGGCGAAATCTTCCGACGCCATTGAGGGGTTCACCTGCCAGCGGACCTGCTCCTCGCCCAGCATCCGCTGCGCCGTCGCGCGCACCTGTTCAGCCGGTCCGACGTGGTTAGCGGTGACCGGATAGCCAGGGAACCAGTGGATCTCGCCGCTGACGCCGAACGGGCGCGGCAGCGTCGCGACAAACTCTTCAATCAGACCGCGTACTTTATTGCGTACGTCGGTCTGCAAACATCGCACCGTACCGCGCAGCACCAGCGTTTCCGGAATAACATTAATCGCTTCGCCGCCATGGATCTGCGTGACGCTGACCACCGCCGAGGCGAGCGGCGAAAGGCGACGCGACGGTATGGTCTGCAGCGCCAGGATCAGTTCAGCGGCCACGACCATAGGATCGGCGCCGCTCTCCGGCATCGCCGCATGGCAGCTTCTGCCGTTAAGGGTAATTTCAAAGGAGTCGAGCGAGGCCATCATGGCGCCGGGATTGACCGCCAGCGACCCGACCGGCATTCCCGGCCAGTTATGCAGCGCATAGATGGCATCCATAGGGAAACGTTGAAACAGGCCATCTTCGACCATTTTGCGCGCGCCGCCCAGATTCTCTTCGGCGGGCTGAAAGATAAAGTGCACCGTGCCGCGGAAGCGACGCGTGGCCGCCAGTTGCACTGCCGCCGCCAGCAGGATCGCGGTATGCCCGTCATGACCGC
This sequence comes from Pantoea sp. YU22, assembly GCF_003970755.1. Taxonomy (NCBI): domain Bacteria; kingdom Pseudomonadati; phylum Pseudomonadota; class Gammaproteobacteria; order Enterobacterales; family Erwiniaceae; genus Pantoea; species Pantoea sp. YU22. The sequence goes on from NZ_RYDU01000001.1 coordinate 134,919, forward strand.
AGGCGTGCATCACGCCCTGACGCTTTGAGCGCCATTGCGGCGCGCCTTTCTCGGTGATGGGCAGGGCGTCCATATCGGCGCGTAGCCCGATAACCGGGCCTTCGCCATTGCGCAGCGTACCGACAACGCCCGTGCCTGCCAGACCGCGATGCACCTGTAGCCCCGCCAGCTCCAGCTCCTGAGCGACCAGATCGCTGGTTTTATGCTCCTGATAACCGAGTTCCGGTTCAAGGTGAATCTGATGACGCCAGTGTTGGGCTTTGTCGAGCAGGGCAGGGGATAAGGTCATGCGGAATCGCGCTCCTGGTAATGATGAATCTCCACTGTAGTGGCAAGCCGCAGGCGCGTCTATCTTGCGGGCCAGGAATTTGGCTATAGGTCAGAACCAAAGAGCATAAGGGGCGGAGGCCCCTTGCTATACAGGCAGGCAGAGCAGGCGGGTCAGCGCCCGCCGCCCTGACGCCTTTTACTTCATCATCGGCAACTTCAGCCCGTGTTCAGCCGCACAGGCCTGTGCACGCTCATACCCAGCGTCCGCGTGACGCATTACGCCCGTCGCGGGATCGTTCCACAGCACGCGGCCCAGACGCTGATCGGCCTGCTCGCTGCCGTCACAGACAATCACCACGCCTGCATGTTGCGAAAAGCCCATGCCGACGCCGCCGCCGTGGTGCAGGCTTACCCAGGTCGCGCCGCCAGCAGTATTCAGCAGGGCGTTAAGCAGCGGCCAGTCAGATACCGCATCGGAGCCATCTTTCATCGACTCGGTTTCGCGGTTTGGCGAGGCGACAGAACCGCAGTCGAGATGATCGCGGCCAATCACCACAGGCGCCTTCAGCTCGCCGTTGCGCACCATCTCGTTGAACGCCAGCCCGGCGAGATGGCGCTCGCCCAGCCCCAGCCAGCAGATACGCGCCGGCAGGCCCTGAAAGGCGATGCGCTCCTGCGCCATATCGAGCCAGCGATGCAGACTTTTATGATGCGGAAACAGCGCCTTGAGTTTGGCGTCGGTTTTATAAATATCTTCCGGATCGCCCGACAGCGCCACCCAGCGGAACGGCCCTTTGCCTTCGCAGAACAGCGGACGAATATAGGCCGGCACGAAACCCGGGAAATCAAAGGCGTTCTCTACGCCCTCATCAAGCGCCACCTGACGGATATTGTTGCCGTAGTCCACCGTCGGGATGCCCATATGGCAGAAGTCGAGCATCGCCTGCACGTGCACCGCCATGGAGGCGCGCGCCGCTTTTTCCACCGCCCTCGGCGAACTGGCGCGTTCGGACTGCCAGCGCGCCACGTCCCAGCCGATGGGCAAATAGCCGTTCACCGGATCGTGCGCTGAGGTCTGATCGGTCACGATATCCGGTCTGAGTCCGCCTGCGCGGGCGCGTTTTACCATCTCTGGCAGAATTTCAGCGGCGTTGCCCAGCAGGCCGACGGAGATCGCTCGCTTCGCCTGCGTCGCCTCTTCAATCAGCTTCAGCGCCTCATCCAGCGTGTAGGCTTTATGATCAACGTAGCGGGTGCGCAGACGAAAATCGATGCGCGACTCCTGACACTCGATAGCCAGCACGCAGGCGCCCGCCAGCACGCCCGCCAGCGGCTGCGCGCCGCCCATGCCGCCCAGACCGGCGGTCAGGATCCAGCGTCCAGCGAGGTCACCGTTATAGTGCTGACGGCCCGCTTCGACGAAGGTTTCGTAGGTGCCCTGTACGATGCCCTGCGCGCCGATATAGATCCAGGAGCCCGCGGTCATCTGGCCATACATCATCAGCCCGGCTTTATCCAGCTCGTGAAAATGATCCCAGTTGGCCCAGTGCGGCACCAGGTTGGAGTTCGCCAGCAGCACGCGCGGCGCGTCGGCGTGGGTACGGAATACGCCGACGGGCTTGCCCGACTGGATCAGCAGCGTTTCGTCGGGTTTCAGCAGTTCGAGGGAGCGCAGGATCTGTTCAAAGCATTCCCAGTTGCGCGCCGCCTTGCCGATGCCGCCATAGACCACCAGATCTTCAGGCCGCTCGGCCACATCGGGATCGAGGTTATTCTGGATCATGCGCCAGGCGGCTTCGATCAGCCAGTTGGCGCAGTGCAGCGTGGTGCCGTGCGGCGCACGCACTTCGCGCGCCACGGCCCGGGAGAGAGTTTCGCTCATAGCAGATTCCTTATTCACCAGAAGAGACGGTCTGCTGGCTGGGCAGCAGCGCCGTGAGAAAATCGGGCCAGTCGGAACGGCTGGCCCAGAGACGCATGGCGTCGATATCGGGCGCCAGCAGACGATCTTCCTCAAGGAAGGCGACCTGCTGACGAATGCGACCAATCTCCTGCTCAAGCAGCGCGGAGCTTTGCAGCGGGCGATGGAATTCGATGCCCTGAGCCGCCGCCATCGCTTCGATGCCGACGACCGCGGCGGTGTTAAAGCACATGCTGCCGAGACGGCGCGCCGCATAGGTCGCCATCGAGACGTGATCTTCCTGGTTGGCTGAGGTCGGCAGGCTGTCGACGCTGCCGGGATGAGCCAGCGATTTATTCTCTGAGGCGAGCGCGGCGGCGGTGACCTGCGCAATCATAAAGCCGGAGTTAACGCCGCCGTCGCGCACCAGAAAGGGCGGCAGACCCGAAAGACCGGTATCAAGCAGCAGCGCCATGCGGCGCTCGGAGATCGCGCCAATCTCAGCGACGGCCAGCGCGATAATGTCGGCGGCGAAGGCTACCGGCTCGGCGTGGAAATTGCCGCCGGAGATGACGTCGCCGCTGTCGCTGAACACCAGCGGGTTATCAGAGGCGGCATTGGATTCAATCTGCAGCACGCGCGCGGCGTGGGTGAGGTTATCAAGGCAGGCGCCCATCACCTGCGGCACGCAGCGCACCGAGTAGGGGTCCTGCACCCGGCCGCAGTTAACGTGCGAGCCGAGAATTTCGCTGCCTTTGACCAGTCTCTCCACCGCAGCGGCAACGGCGATTTGGCCGCGCTGGCCGCGCGCCTGGTGGATACGCGCGTCGAAGGGTTTCAGCGAACCTTTAATCGCCTCCAGCGACAGCGCCCCGGCTACCAGTCCGGCGGCCAGCAGGTTTTCCGTCTCAAACAGGCCGCGCAGCGCCAGCGCGGTCGAGACCTGGGTGCCGTTAAGCAGCGCCAGACCCTCTTTCGGACCGAGCACAAACGGCGTCAGCCCGACGGAGGCCAGACCTTCACGTGCCGGGATCAGTGCGCCGTCGACGCGCACGTCGCCCTCTCCCAGCAGCATCAGCGAGAGATGGGCAAGCGGCGCGAGATCGCCGGACGCGCCTACCGAGCCTTTTTCAGGAATGCAGGGCATTACGCCTGCGTTAAACAGCTTCAGCAACGCCTCGATCAGCGCGATACGCACGCCGGAATGGCCGCGCGCCAGGCTGATGATTTTGGTCGCCATCACCAGGCGCGTCACGTTGTCGGGCAGCAGATCGCCCAGGCCGACGCTGTGCGACAGCACCAGGTTACGCTGCAGATCGGCAAGGCGACTGGCGGGAATTTGCGTTTGCGCCAGCTTGCCGAAACCGGTGTTGATGCCGTACACCACCTTGCCGGAAGCGACGATATCGTCCACGGTTTGCTGGGCGCGTAAAATGGCTTCCTGCGCTCGCTCATCAAGCGTCAGTGTGACGCCGCCCTGATATATCCTGCGCAGCGTGGCAAGCTCTACTTCACCGGGAACCAGGCGGATAGCCTGAGCCGAACCTGACATAGTCTACTCCTGTCTATACAAGTAAGCGCGGAAAGCAAAAACCTGAACCGGTTTCACTCTGCGCAGCGAATAAAATCGAGTGAAACACAAGTGTCTATTCTTGTCTATACAAGTGGCAAGCTATAAGCATTTGCTATGCCAGCGCGATCACAAATTAGATCGCGCGGCGGCGGTCAGAGGGCGGGGCAGAGGCGGCTGCAGATGTATATACATTTACGTGATGAGACAGTAAACTTCAGGTATTAGCGTAATAAGGAAATCAATATGGTCGAGCATTCGGCAATAGCACAGCTGGCGGCCGCGATGAGCGATGAGCCAGCCCCAATTTACCAGCGCGTGAAGCAGGCGATTATCAGCCAGATCCGCGCGGGCAGCTGGAAGGCGAACCAGCGCGTGCCGTCCGAAAGCGAACTGGTCAACGAGCTGGGCGTGAGCCGTATGACAATTAACCGCGCGCTACGCGAGCTGACCAGCGAGGGGTTTCTGGTGCGCATGCAGGGCGTCGGCACCTTCGTCGCGGAGATGAAAGGCTACACGGCGATGCTTGAAGTGCATAATATCGCGGATGAAATCACCCAGCGCGGACACCAGCATCGCTGCCAGATCCTGGCGATCGGCCAGAATAAAGCCGATCCCGAGCAGGCGGCGGTGCTTGGCTTAAGCACTGGCCAGACCATTTTTCATTCGCTGATCGTGCATTACGAAGACGACCTGCCGGTGCAGCTGGAGGATCGCCTGGTTAACCCGCTGGTGGCACCCGATTACCTGAGCCAGGATTACCACCAGCTCACGCCCTATACCTATCTGATGCAGGTTGCGCCCCTGACGGCGGGTGAGCATATCGTTGAAGCGGTGCTGCCCGATGCGCGCCAGCGTAAATATCTGTCGCTGGATGACCATGAGCCCTGTCTGCTGATCCGTCGCCAGACCTGGAGCGACACCAAAATCGTGACCTACGCCCGACTGCTCTATCCCGGCTCGCGTTATAAGCTGCTTGGCCGCTTTAAGGGACACGGCTAAGGCGCGTCAGCAGCAGCTGCGCGTCCGGCGTCGCGGGCGTCAGCTGCGTCTCCTCATCCAGCCACCATACGCCTTCAGCGGCGCATAGTGGTTCGCCGTTCTCCAGCTGCCACTCGCCCGCGGTAACCCAGGCGACGCCGTGCAGGCTGGCGGCCGTCTGAGCAATGACATCCACCTGCGCTTCCCAGCTGTCGCGCCGCGTCATAATGTTAAAGTCTTCGCTTTCACCGCGCAGCGCGGCGTGGATCGCCCATTCGCCAGGAAAGCGCCAGGGCTGAAGCGGTTTCAGCGTATGCGTGAGGGCGGGTGTGCTAAGCGCGACCGCGTCGCCGCGCAGCAGGGTAATCACCCGATCGATACCGGGAAAGCGCGAGAATGCGCCATCCTGGGAGAGGGTGGCGATGCTGGCGCGCCAGGCGAAATCTGCTTCGCCCGGCGGATAGCTGATGATTTCTCGCGTCTCGCCGCCGCCGTTGCGCCAGCGACTGACCTGAAGGTCGGCATAACAGAAGCGCGTCCTCATCGCAGCGCCGCCATTGCCTGGCGAAACGCGGCCGCACAGGACTCCTCCTCCGCGTGGCGTCCCGCTTCAACCACCGCGCGACCCGCAACCCACACGTCGCGGATCTGTTCGCGGCGTCCGGCAAAGAGCCAGCGGTTAAGCAGCGCGTCATCCCCGACGCTCTCGAGCCAGGCATCCTCCGCCAGCACCAGCCAGTCCGCGCGCTTGCCCGGCGACAGCTCGCCGAGAGCGACGCCGCACGCCTGCGCGCCGCCTTGCGCCGCGCCGCGCCACAGCAGATCGCCCACAGACGGCTGCTCCGCCGTGATAATCCGGTTGCGACGACGATCGCGCAGCCGCTGGCCATATTCGAGCCAGCGCAACTCTTCCAGCGCGCTGAGCGAGACGTGGCTGTCGGAGCCGATGCCCCAGCGTCCGCCCTGGGCGATAAAATGGGTCGCCGGGAAAATACCGTCGCCGAGGTTGGCCTCGGTGGTGGGGCAGAGCCCGGCCACCGCGCGGCTGGCAGCGAGCCGCTCGATTTCACGCGGGTCCAGATGTGTGGCGTGGATAAGACACCAGCGCGCATCCACCTCAAAGCGGTTGAACAGCCACTCTACCGGCCGCTCGCCGCTCCAGGCCAGGGAGTCGTTGACCTCTTTTTCCTGCTCAGCGATATGAATATGCACCGGCAGACTCTTATCGCTCGCCTCTAGCGCCTCGCGCATCTGCGCTTCGCTGACCGCGCGCAGCGAGTGGAAGCAGAGGCCGCGATTGAGCAGCGGCTTATCCCGCACTGCCTCCGCCAGCCGCTCCTGCTGCCGCAACCAGGCGTCGGTTTGCTGAATAAAGCGTTTCTGGCCCGGCAGCGGCGGCTGCGCGCCGAAGCCGCTGTGGCTGTAGAGCACCGGCAGCAGCGTCTGGCCGATACCGGCCCTGTCGGCGGCGAGCATCAGCTGCTGCAGCATATCGTCCTGCGCGTAGGGCGCGCCGCTGGCGTCATGATGCAGATAGTGAAACTCCGCCACCTGGGTATAGCCGCCTTTCAGCATGTCGATATAGAGATACGCGGCGATAGCGCCGACCTGCTCCGGCGTCAGACGCTGCACCATGCGATACATCAGGTCGCGCCAGGTCCAGAAGCTGTCCTGCGGGTCGCCCGCCACTTCTGCCAGCCCGGCCATTGCGCGCTGGAACGCGTGCGAATGCAGATTGGCGACAGAGGGGATCACCGCGCCAGGCAGCGGGATAGCGCCTTGCGGGTCGCTGTCGGGCGTGATGCTTTCAATGATGCCTGCGTCATTAACGCTAATGCGCACCTGATGTCGCCAGCCATCGGCCAGCAGCGCGCGTGGAGCAAAACAGGTTGCCATAGTTGATCCTCAACGGCTGTAGTTGTATATACATATACATACTTTAAAGGACGGAGTAAATCGTCCGTAGCGGAGAGAGGCGTGATGGCGGAAAGCAAAGCGATCGACAGCCTGTGGCTGGGGGCCGATCTGGTCACCATGCGCGAAGGCAGATATCACATCATTGAGGATGGCGCGCTGGCAGTGGATGGTGGCGAGCTGGTATGGGTAGGGCCGCGCACGGAGATGCCCGCCTTTACGCCGCGCCAGCAGCACCGGTTTGACGGCGGTATCCTGACGCCAGGGCTGATCGACTGCCATACCCATCTGGTGTTCGGCGGCGACCGCAGCGCAGAGTTCGAGCAGCGTCTCAACGGCGTTAGCTATGCCGAGATCGCGGCGCAGGGCGGCGGCATTCTCTCGACGGTTCGCGCCACGCGCGAAGCCAGCGAGGAGTCACTGGTGACCTCGGCGCGCTGGCGGCTCAATCGTCTGCTGGCGGAAGGAGTGACCACGGTAGAGATCAAATCGGGTTACGGGCTGGATGAGGTGAGCGAGCTGCGTATGCTGAGCGCGATACGGCGACTTGGCGAGAGCGCGCCCGTCGACGTGCTGGCGACCTGTCTGGCGGCGCACGCCTTTCCGCCGGAATTTAAGCAGGATCCCGACGGCTGGGTCGATCTGATTTGTGAGCGCATCCTGCCGCAGGTGAAAGCCAACGGGCTGGCGGACGCGGTAGACGCCTTTTGCGAACATCTGGCCTTTTCCCCGGCGCAGGTGGCGCGCGTGTTTGACAAGGCCGCCGAGCTGGGTCTGCCGGTCAAGCTGCACGCCGAGCAGCTCTCTTCGCTGGGCGGGGCGCGACTGGCGGCGAGCTACGGCGCGCTCTCCGCCGATCATCTGGAATATGCGACCGAAGAGGATGCGCGGGCGATGGGTGAACGGGGCACGGTGGCTGTGCTGCTGCCCGGCGCCTTCTATCTGCTGCGGGAAACCCAGCGGCCGCCGGTGGCGCTGTTTCGTCAGCATAAGGTGCCAATGGCGCTGGCCAGCGACGCGAATCCCGGCACCTCGCCCGCGCTGTCGCTGCGCCTGATGCTCAATATGGGCTGCACGTTGTTCGGCATGACGCCGGAAGAGGCGCTGGCAGGCGTCACGCTGTGGGGCGCGAAAGCGCTGGGGCTGCAGCAAACCCACGGCTCGCTGGAGGCGGGCAAAGTGGCAAACTTCGTCCACTGGCCGCTGGCGCGCCCGGCGGAACTGGTTTACTGGCTGGGCGGCGAGCTGCCCTGTACCGTTATCTATCGCGGAGAAGCGCAATGACACCTTTTCTCTTTACGCCGGGCAGCCTGCCGCTGCTGGTCAGTATTCCTCACGCCGGTACGCAGCTTACACCGGAGGTAGAAGCCGGGCTGAGCGAGGCGGCGCGCGGCCTGCCGGATACCGACTGGCATATTCCGCAGCTGTTCGATTTTGTACGCGACCTCGGCGCCAGCGTGCTGATCGGCCACTATTCGCGTTTTGTGATCGACCTGAATCGTCCGCCAGATAATCAGCCGCTCTACGCTACGGCCACTACCGGACTCTATCCGGACACCCTGTTTGACGGCTCGCCGACCTTTGCGCCAGGCAAAACGCCCTCAGCGGCGCAGCGCGAAGGTTATCTCAGAGATATCTGGCAGCCTTATCATCAGCAGATCCAGCAGGAGCTGGCGCGCCTGAAAGCGCTACATGGCTATGCGCTGCTGTTTGACGCCCACTCTATCGCCAGCGTGATCCCGCGCCTGTTCGAAGGACGTCTGCCCGATCTGAATATCGGCACCAACGACGGCAAAAGCTGTCGCGCCGAGGTTACGCAAGGGCTGGAGGCGGTCTGCGCGGCGCAGAGCGACTATAGCTGGGTGGTGAACGGACGCTTTAAGGGCGGCTACATTACGCGCGCCTACGGTCAGCCGGAAGAGCAGGTTCAGGCGGTGCAGCTGGAGCTGGCGCAGCTGAATTATATGGATGAGACGCCGCCGTTCGCCTGGCGGCAGGAGCGGGCTTCAGCGCTGCAGAAAGTGCTGAAGCCGCTTGTGCAAAGCTTTATCGAACGCGGCAGGCCGTCATAGCGGCTGGCGCGCCGTCTCTTTAGCGGCGGCGCGCGTCCGGACGCATCAGATCGAAACGTTCGTTTTCACTGATGCCGTAATAGGCGCTCGGCCCGCCGGCGCGCAGAATAGGTTGGGCGCGCGCCGTCTGATAAATACCTTCATCCAGCAGCGATTCGTCGATATGAATCGCAATCGCCTCGCCCAGCACCAGCCAGCTGTCGATCGGGTTGCCCTGCGCATCCTGCAGCTGAATCAGCTGGGTCAGGCGGCACTCGAAGTTTACCGGGCTCTCTGCCACCAGGCTCGCCTTCACCTGCGAGGCGACCAGCGGCGTTACGCCCGCCAGCGCAAACTCATCCTGATCCGGCGGCACCGACGCCGAACTCTCATTCATCGCCTCCGCCAGCGAGCGCGTCGCCAGGTTCCAGACGAACTCTTTGCTTTCGCTGATATTGCGCACGCTGTCTTTCCAGCCGGTGCTGGAGAAGCCAATGATCGGCGGATGGTAGTTAAAGCAGTTGAAGAAGCTGTAGGGCGCCAGGTTGCGCTGACCCGCGGCGGAAATCGAACTGATCCAGCCAATCGGACGCGGCCCGATAATGGCATTGAGCGGGTCATGCGGCAGACCGTGACCGGCGCGCGGCTGGTAGGAGTAGCGTTTATGCGTCATCTTTTATCCCGTAGCGAAGTGTTAACAATATCTTAGCGCTACAGCATCAGCTGCATCGGGAAGAAATATGTAAGCGGATTGTGCGGCTTTATTTTCCCGACGCTGCGGCGTATTGTACGCGCCTGCAAAACGGGAGACGCCATGAACAAGCCAGCCAGTAAATTATTCCACGCCCGCAACCGCCATCAGGGCGAGTACGACTTCGCCGCGCTGACCGCCACGCACCCGCCGCTGGCGGCAAAAGTGCGGCCCAACGGCTACGGCGCGCAGTCGATCGATTTTGCCGATGCGGAAGCGGTCATGCTGCTGAACCAGGCGCTGCTGAAACTTTTTTACGGCATCGAATGGCAGCTGGCCCCTGGTGCGCTCTGTCCGCCAGTACCGGGCCGCGCCGATTACCTGCACTACCTGGCCGATCTGCTGGCGCATGATAATCGCGGCGCGATCCCACAAGCGGATATTCTGGATATCGGTTGCGGCGCAAACTGCATCTATCCGCTGATTGGTCATGCGGAGTATGGCTGGCGTTTTACTGGCACCGATATCGACGAGGCGGCCCTGAAGGCGGCTAACCGCATCGTGGCGGCCAACGCCGGGCTATCGCGCGCCATTCGTCTGCGCCGTCAGAAGGATCCCCAGGCGGTACTGGCGGGCGTGGTGAATAAAAACGAGTTCTTTCACGCCGTAATATGTAATCCGCCGTTCCACGCCTCGGCGGCAGAGGCGGCGGCCGGTTCGCAGCGGAAAGTGCGCAATCTGAAGCTGGAGAGCGCGACGCCGCTCAACTTCGGCGGCCAGCACAACGAGCTATGGTGCGAAGGGGGCGAAAAAGCCTTTGTTGGCAAGATGATCGCCGAAAGCGCGGCGCTGGCGCGCCAGTGCATCTGGTTTACCTCGCTGGTGTCGCGCCGCGAGAATCTGCCCGCGCTGGAAAAACAGCTGCAGGCGCTTGATGCGACAGAGGTGCGGGTCGTGAATATGGCGCAGGGTCAGAAGCAGAGCCGCTTTCTCGCCTGGAGCTTTATGCCAGCCGCGACGCGCGCGCAGCGGCTGGCGAAATAGCCTTACTCCGGCGCCGGCAGCGCGGGCAGGGCAGTCGCGCTCGCCACGCTGTTGCCGGTCTGCATCACCTCTACCGTCTGGTGCGGCGCCTTAATCCCGGCCGCATCGAAATGTTTCTTCACCATGGTGTCCAGCGCAAAGCGCACCGTCCACTGTTTCAGCGGCTGGGTGGTAAAGGAGACGCGTACGGTAAAGGCCTGATTGGTTAACCCCACCAGTCCGGCGAAGTTCGGTTCACCAATCACCATGCCGCGGATATCCGCATTCTCCAGCAGCTCATTAACCGCCTCCTGCAGGACGCGGTTAACACGTTCGTTGTCTTCGCCGCGCTCGACGTCATAGTTGGCGACAAACGAGCCGATGCCGCGCACAAAGTTGGCGAAGGTGGTAATCGAAGACCAGGGAATGATGTGGTAGGCGCCGGTATCCTGACGAACGCCCACCGAGCGAATCGACATCCGTTCTACCGTGCCGGTAATGGCGCCGATAGTCACCAGATCGCCGGTATTCATACCGTTCTCAAACTGAATAAAGATGCCGGTAATAATATCCTTGACCAGCGTTTGCGAGCCGAAGGAGACCGCCAGGCCGAGCGCGCCCGCGCCTGCCAGCAGCGGCGCGATATTAACGCCGATTTCAGACAGCAAAATCATAATGGTAATAGTGCTGATCACCACCGCCAGCGCGTTGCGGAACAGCGTCAGCAGGGTGCGGGTGCGGGCGCTCGGCATCGGACGGCCGTGAGAATCAGAAGCCAGTCGGCTCTCAATCAGGCTTGCCAGCACCGTCCAGCCGACAGCGGAGAGCAGCAGGATCATTACGATGCGGATCAGCACGTCCACCATTTTTTCACCCGCCCCGACCGTGAGCCAGTGCCAGAGATCGAACAGGTTCCAGGCGTTGAGCAGCAGCAGCAGCGTGGCGAACACGGTAATAATGCGCGCCAGCTTCAGCAGCGCCTTCACCCAGTCGTTGACGCGCTTTTGCAGCGCCGGATAGTTACGGCGCAGATCGGGCGAAAGCGTAATGGTTTTGCCTATCCAGCGCGTCAGAATGCCGGAAACAAAGGCGGCGATGCCGATAATTGCCAGCGTGCGCACCGACGCCGACATCATAAATTTCAGGCTGTCGCCAGGATTGAAAATAGAGAGCAGAAACAGCGCGATAAAGTAGGCGCTCGCCAGCCAGTGCCACACCAGCGCGAAGGCGCGAATAAAAAAGGCGAAAAACGCCATGCTGCGATCCGACAGCGCCTGAAGGGCAAAATGAATGGAGCGGCGGTTGGAAAAGATGAGGAAGAGCGCCCAGCCGGTCATGATGCCCATAATGAGCACGTTAACCACGGCCGCGACCTGCATGTTAACCTGATTAGAGACAATCGGCACGATCACCAGCAGTCCGTAGCCAATCAGGCCGGAGAGCCAGCTCAGACGCGTGTTCCAGTAGCGGGCGCGCCCGTCGCTGAGGTGAAAGAAGCGCAGGTCGCTGAAGGCGGGGCAAAATATCAGACGCAGCACCGCCTTGAAAAATTCAATCAGCGCGAAGGCGTTCAGGAACAGCCCTTGCTGATAGGCGATAGTACGGCTGTCGCCGTGGTAATTGTCGCTGATGATTTGACCGATAAACAGCGTCAGCGCCAGCATCAGCAAATCAATGATAAATGCGCCGATAATCGCCACCGGCAGCTGTATCCAGTTACGCTGCTCGCGGTTCTTCGCCCGTCCCCAGTGCCCCATACGGCGATAAAGCGGCGCAATAAGACGGCGCAGCAGCCAGTAAAGCGCAAACAGCACCGCAGCCAGCACCACGAAATGTCGCAGCGCATTGAAGAAGGTGTCTGGGTTGAACGCCTTGTGCGGCGCATAGGCGATATTGTCATGCAGGCGGGCGAACTTTTGCGCCACGTCGCCGCCAAATTCGCGGGTGACATCCGTTACGCCCTGCAGGACGGTTTTCTCCTCCTCCTTTTCGGTCGGCGGCGTCAGCGCAGGCGTATTATCCTTTGCCGTCGCGGTGGAGGCGCCGCGCAGCTGATCAATCAGTTCCTTACGTGCCTGGTCATCTTCCAGAATATTCGCCAGCGCGGCGTAAGCGGCTTTTTTCTCGTCAAGCGTCGGCTCTTTTTGCGCGCCGCTGGCGGAGCCAGTCGACTGCTGCGCCGCGACGGCCGCCTGAGGCAGCGTCACCGCCTGCGCGGCGGGCAGCACAAAACAGCAGAGCAGTAACAGCGCGATCCCTTGTCGCAACAGGCGACAACATATGTGGGCTGACGACATGGCTTTCTCCTTAGCAACCTCTGGCTCACAGGTGGAAAAGTATAGTCAGGCGCAGGGAGTGAAAGTTCTGAAAGGCACTTATCGTCCGGTTAGTGAAACGCGGGTGGTAAAAAGGGGGCTGGCAGAGGAAAAGAGCGAAGCGTCTTGCGAAATGCTGGAAGCGTTTTTGTACCGCCCGGCGCGTTGGCCTCGAGGCGGGCGCACCTCAGGGAAGAGGTGCGTATCCGCGCTGCACGCGGTGGGCCGACGCGTGTCGGCCCGGCAAATCAGGAAACGTGCTGCAGGAACTCGCGCAGGCGATCGCTTGGTGGCTGGGTGATCAGCGTATCGGGATCGCCATCTTCCGCTATGGTGCCTTTGTCGATAAAGATCAGGCGCGACGCGACTTTTTGCGCGAAACCGACTTCATGCGTCACGATTACCATCGTCATGCCTTCTTCCGCCAGATCCTGCATCACCTTCAACACCTCGTGGCGCAGCTCGGGGTCCAGCGCAGAGGTTGGCTCATCGAACAGCATCAGCTTGGGCTTCACCGCCAGCGCGCGGGCGATGGCGACGCGCTGCTGCTGGCCGCCGGAGAGTTCGGAAGGAAAGTGGTGCGCGCGCTCGGCCAGGCCAACCTTCGCCAGCAGCTCGCGCGCCAGCTTATGCGCATCCTGTTTCTTTGCGCCGCGTACGCGGATCGGACCGAACGCGACGTTATCCAGCGCGCTCATCTGTGGGAAGAGATGGAACTGCTGGAATACCATGCCCGCTTCCTGGCGGATCAGACGCTCATCCACTTTGGGATCGTTCACCTTCAGGCCGTCGACGATCAGATCGCCGCTGGTGATCTCTTCCAGCTTGTTAATGCAGCGCAGCAGCGTCGATTTGCCTGAGCCGGAGGGGCCGATAATCACCACAACTTCGCCCTGGTTAATCTTCAGGTTGATATCGTGCAGCACCTGGGTTTGGCCGAAATGCTTCGAGACGTTTTTAAATTCAATCACAGGATTTTCACCCTTTTCTCAATACGGCGCAGCACAAAGCTCAACACCAGGGTAATCACGAGGTAGATAATCGCTACGGCGCTCCAGATCTCCAGCGCGCGGAAGTTGCCGGCAATGATTTCCTGGCCCTGACGCGTCAGTTCCGCCACACCGATAACGATAAACAGCGAGGTATCTTTAATGCTGACGATCCACTGGTTGCCGAGCGGCGGCAGCATACGACGCAGCGCCAGCGGCATAATGACATAGCGCAGGGTTTCACGACGTGACAGACCCAGCGCCAGGCCCGCTTCGCGGAAGCCTTTGTTAATTGACAGCACCGCGCCGCGCGTGATCTCAGCGATATAGGCGCCGGAGTTGATCATGATGGTCACCACCGCAGCGGTGAACGGATCGATGCGCAGATCGGGGAAGGCCATCGGCAGGGCGAAGTAGATAAACATCACCTGCACCACGATAGGGGTGCCGCGAATGATCTCAATAAAGACCAGCGCGAGATTATTGGCGATCCAGCCGCCGTAGGCGCGGGCGAAGCCGGCGACCAGACCGATAATCAGTCCGCCGACCAGGCCGAGAACCGAGATCAGCAGGGTCATTTTCGCGCCTTCAATCAGCACCGGCATAGCGGGCCAGATGACGCTCCAGTCAAACTCCATGGTGTGACTCCAGTTTTGTTGCGATGGAAAAAAGCAGGGAACGCGTCCCTGCTCAAAATAAAATCAAAAAATTATTATTTAGGTTCGCTGCCGAACCATTTTTTGTAGATCTGGTTATAGGTGCCGTTCTCTTTCAGGGTCTTCAACGCGCCGTTTACTTTCTCACGCAGTTCGTCGCTGCCTTTCGGGAACGCGACGCCATACTGCTGCGCTTCGATAGATTCGCCTACCGCTTTGAAGCGGCCTTTGCCAGCGGTGTGGATAAAGTAAAGGATGTTCGGCGTGTCGTGCAGCACTGCATCGGCACGGTTGGTGCCCAGTTCCATATAAGCGTTGTCGATATTCGGGAACTGACGCAGGTCTTTAGATTTGATATGTGCCTTAGCGTAATCCACAGAACCGGTGCCGCTCTTCACCGCGACCACTTTGCCGTTCAGATCGTCGATACCTTTAATATCGTTCTCATTGTTGCGCACCATCACCAGCAGGCCGCTTTTGTAGTAGCCGTCAGAAAACTCGATGGCTTTTTTACGCTCGTCGGTGATGGTAATGCCCGCCAGCGCCAGGTCGATATTGCGCGTCTGCAGCGCCGGGATAATGCCGCTGAAGTCCATCGGCTTCAGGGTATAGTCCAGCTTCAGCTCTTTAGCGATGGCGTCCCACAGATCGACGTCGAAGCCGACATACTTATCGCCCTGCTTGAACTCAAAGGGAACGAAAGCGGTATCGGTGGCGACGATCAGTTTTTTTTCTGCTGCGGTGGAAGAGAGTGAGAAGGCCAGCGCCAGCGCGGCCACAGAGACTTTAAACAGTGACTTCATCATTTTTCCTTATTACTTCCCGGCCCGAAAGCGGCGTTTACGGCTTACCATATGAAAAAAGTATGCCAACTTTTCATTTTTACCACAATCAATAGGTTAAACCTGAAAGCTGACACGATTTTGCAACGGTAAAAACTTTTGCACCAAAATGAAGCACCAAAAAGGTGCACAGGGAGATTTTGGTGCAATCGCACCTTTGCATGCGGTATTAAGCGTGGGAAGAAGAGGCGTTCAGAAATGTTATGAAGGTCAAAAAATAGTAATTTTCCTGTTAAGCAGGCACAAAAAAGGCGGGTCTCCCCGCCTGATAATGCTTTACGTTGTTATTCGATGTTGGATTCGATAAACCACAGGAATTTATCCAGATCGCGGGATGCCGCGGTAAAGATATCTGCGGTGTCTTCATCTTTAACTTCTGAAATCGCTTTACGCGTATCGTTCGCGACGATGGCGTAACGGTCAGCCAGCGCTTTCAGGTGATCCTGTACGCTGTGAATATTGAGCGGATAGCTCTGCAGCGGCGTTCTGTCGTTAACGACCTGCGTGGTGCCCAGCGCCACGCCGCCTAACTGCACGACACGTTCAGCAATGGTGTCCTGGTGATCGGTAATAGTGGTACGGAAACCGTCCAGCATCTCATGCACGCCGATAAAGTTTGAGCCGCGCATATTCCAGTGCGCCTGCTTGGTAATCAGCGACAGATCGATAAATTCCACCACCAGACGGTTGAGCACCTCAATGGTGGCTTTTTTCTCGTCGTCAGCCACATCATTACGGGTGTAAAGCAGATCGGAAGCGTTCGTTTTAACCAGTTTTGCGGTACTCATCGTATGAATCCTCTCTTTGATGGGTTGTCCTAATCAAGCACGGGAATAAGTATAGCAGCGCTTTGCGTGTTTGCAGGATTGAGTTTAGCGATGGCTGAAATAGATGGCATTTACGGATAAAGTTTACGCGGTAATTATCTGCAAAAAGAGTAACAGCGACAGATGCTTTATTTTTACTGCTGTAATATCAGACAATTGGGGCGATGAGGCGCATGGCTTTATACAGTATGTTTCAGAATGATAATAAGAGTGTGTATCGTTGGTTAAAATAAAGCCATCTTCAACTTCCGAATATTATTCGCCTGCGTTATGCGCAGGCGTAATAAGTTATGGCTGTGGCGGTGTGGTTATTTTAACCTTTTTTAGCTGGGAATTTCTGGGCTTAAGCGTCAGCGTCGCGCCAGCTGACGCCAGAATTATCGCCAGCAGACCAAGGCTCTGCTTCAGGGAGAGCGTTTCGCCCAGGAATAAAATTCCCGACAGGGCCGCGACGGCAGGTTCAAGGCTCATCAGCGTACCGAAAATACGTGCCGGCAGACGCGTCAGGGCGACCATTTCCAGCGAGTAAGGAATGGCGCTGGAGAGCAGGGCGACTAAAAGCGCGACAGGGATAACGCTCCAGTGCCAGATGCCGGGTTCAGCGAACGTTAATCCCAGCGGCACAAAGATAACTGAAGCGATTAAGGAGCCCATCGCAACGGTAGCCGGGCCATGTTCCGCCCCGGCGCGCGGTCCCGCCAGAATATATAATGCCCAGCAGGCGCCTGCGCCTACCGCCAGCGCGGCACCCAGCGGATCGATGGTTTTCATACTGTCGCCGAACGGCAGCAGAAACCAGAGACCGGCGACCGCCAGCACGACCCAGACAAAATCGAGCAGACGGCGCGTGCCGAGCAGCGCCAGCGTGAGCGGACCGGTAAATTCCAGCGCCACCGCGACGCCGAGCGGCACGGTACGCAGCGACAGATAAAACAGGAAGTTCATACAGCCCAGCGCCAGCCCGTAGAGCAGCAACGGCAGGCGCTGTTCACGCGTGAAGCGCAGCCGCCAGGGTTTGAAGATAACGCAGAGCATCAGGGTGCCAAGCCCAAGACGCAGCGCGGTGATGCCAGTGGCGCCAACCGCGGGGAAAAGAGATTTCGCTAACGACGCGCCGCCCTGCAGCGACAGCATCGCAATCAGCAGCACAGCAACCGAAACGGCTGGCGCAGAGCTTTTACCTGACAAAGAGAGAGACATCCTGTAAACGCGTCCTTGATGATTAACACAGAGGTAACAAGACGTTCAGTTTAATCGAAACAGGGGTAAATGCAGAGGAGACAATCAGGAAAATGCTGAGGCTACTGCGCGAAATTTAACCCATTCCAGGGCCAGTTCCGTAAAGAAATGTCAGGTTTTTTTAGGAATTAACTTAAAGGACAATTTTTCTTCCAGGAAATTCATTGCAGTTTAATGACGATTTTTTCAAGCAAAATGAATAGCATAGGAAGCTTCATTAACTTTCTGTTACACCAAACATTCTGTTAGACAATAATTTGCGGGCAGAGTTTCTTGCTGAGTTTTGTTATATTTTCAGCGTTGTCAGGAGAGAAGTATTATCACATTTGAGGTGGTTATGAAAAAAATTGCATGTCTTTCAGCACTGGCTTGTGTTCTGGCAGTTTCTGCGGGTTCCGCAATGGCGCAGAGCACAGTCACCGGCGGTTACGCTCAGTCCGACTATCAGGGCGTGGCTAACAAAGCGAACGGTTTCAACCTGAAATACCGTTATGAAGACGGCTCTAACCCGCTGGGTTGGATCGGTTCTTTCACTTACACCGAAAAAGATCGTACTGATGCTGGCGTGTACAGCAAAGGCCAGTACTACGGTTTCACCGCTGGTCCTGCTTACCGTCTGAACGACTGGGCGAGCATCTATGGCGTGGTTGGTATCGGCTACGGCAAATTCCAGCAGAACGACACTGTTGTCCGTGATAAAGGCGACTCCAGCGACGTGGGCTTCTCTTACGGTGCCGGCCTGCAGTTCAACCCGTACCAGGACTTCGCTATTGACGTAGGTTACGAGCAGAGCCGTATCCGTAGCGTCGATGTTGGCACCTGGATTGCTGGCGTAGGTTACAGCTTCTAAGTTTTGCTTAGACCAGTTGCAGAAAAAACGGCCCTTCGCGGCCGTTTTTTTTATCTCTTTTTTAGCTGAACGACTACGGGGTGGCGGAGCGTTAAAGCGGAGAAAAAGATGAGCGAGCAGCCTTGGCAAAAGCAGAGGCTGCCTGAGAGAAGATGCGCGTTAGCCGCGCCAGATTAAATTCGGGCAGTCGCGATCGTTGCGTTTCGTGCCCAGCAGCTTTTCAACCAGCATCAGGCGAAGTGAAAACGGGGAGCGGCTCAGCAGGCAAAGCCAGGCCTTCAGCGATGAAGATGAAGCCGGTTGCGCTGTCTGGAAGCATTTGCCGCAGTCAAGGCAGCATTTCATGGTGCTCATATCGACCTCCCAATCAGTAACGTCGTAACAGCAGGCAAAGTCCGGCGACAAACAAGAGAAACAGCAGTAATAACAGATAAGGATCCTGCACGATCGTCTCTCCATTGTCAGCGCGTTTGCCTACAATATCGACAAATATAGCACTGGCTATACCCTGTAGCCAATGCTATTTACGAAAAATTTGAGCTTCTTTGTGCCTGGTTTACAATGAGCGCAGCAAATCCGTCTCGCTACGCGAGCGCGGAGCATAATAAAGAGGAAGCTGAATGAGTCGTCGTGCCAAAACTGGGGTGTCCGCTCCGCAAGGACCCCTGAAAGATATCGAAGAGCATGTCGAAGGATTTCGACAGGTACGCGAAGCCCATCGTCGCGAACTGATCGATGACTACGTTGAGTTGATCTCAGATTTGATTGGTGAATTCGGCGAGGCGCGCCAGGTTGATATGGCGGCGCGACTGGGCGTCTCGCAGCCCACCGTGGCCAAAATGTTGAAACGACTCAGCAGCGCCGGGCTGGTCGAACAGGTTCCTTACCGCGGCGTCTTCCTGACCGGGGAAGGGGAAAAGCTGGCGGCAGAGAGCCGCGCACGCCATCATATCGTCGAAACTTTCCTGCTCGCGCTGGGTATCAGCCCGGAAACCGCGCGTCGTGACTCCGAAGGCATCGAACATCACGTTAGCGATGAAACACTGGCCGTCTTCCAGAAATTTTACGAAAGCCGTCATTAATCACCGGGCCCGCTAACATGTTAACCGTGCTGCGCACTTTTTTGCATGATCGTATTCTGCATCTGTTGTTAGCGCTTGGCGCGGTACTGCTTCTGCTGGCGAATTTCCGCTGGGCGGATCTGCCTGGTGCGGTTGACTGGCATACTATCGTTACGCTGAGCGGCCTGCTGTTGTTAACCAAAGGACTGGAAGTAAGCGGCTATTTTGACGTCCTGGGCGCGCGGCTGATCGGCCGCTTCCGACATGAACGCGCGCTGGCGCTGTTTATGGTGCTGGCCGCTGCGCTGCTCTCAACCTTCCTGACTAACGATGTGGCGCTGTTTATTCTGGTGCCGCTCACCCTGACGCTGCGCAAATATTCACGTCTGCCTTTGTCCAGGCTGATCATCTTTGAAGCGCTGGCCGTTAATGCGGGCTCGTTGTTGACGCCGGTAGGTAATCCGCAAAATATCCTGCTGTGGAGTCACGGCCAGCTCAGCGTGGCGGGATTTATCGCGCAAATGACGCCGCTGGCGGTCTGGCTGCTGGTGACGCTGCTGGCGCTGACGTGGTTCAGCTTTAAGCCGCGCGCCATTGAGAAGCATGGCGATGACGAGAGCCGCGAGTGGCAGAAGCCGCTGTTTGCCGTCAGCGTCCTGCTCTATCTTCTGTTTGTCGCCGCGCTTGAGTGGCAGATGACCGGCTGGGCGCTACTGCTCATCATTGGCTGTTATTTGCTGATGGCGCGCAGAGTGCTGATCGCCATCGACTGGAGCCTGCTGGCGGTCTTTATCGCGATGTTTATCGACGTCTACCTGCTGACGCACCTGCCGATTGTGCAGCAGCATTTCGATGCCGTATCACGCTTCAGCGATTGCGCCATATATCTGCTGGCCATCGGTCTGTCGCAGATAATCAGCAACGTGCCCGCTACTATTTTGCTGCTGCAGAAAATCCCGCCTTCCGACGTTTTCGCCTGGGCAGTGAATATCGGCGGATTTGGTTTGCTGCCAGGGTCGCTGGCTAATCTGATTGCGCTGCGCATGGCGAAAGATCGTCGCGTCTGGTGGCAGTTTCACCTCTTCTCTCTGCCGATGCTGGCCTGGTCGATGCTCAGCGGCTGGCTGCTGCTGCGCCTGTTGCATTAGCTTCCGCTGCGCTTAAAAAAATGTTGCAGGTTGTGCCTCTTTTGTCTGGAAAAGTCAAGAAACGCTGGAAAATGTCAGTTTACCATCTACTGTTTATCTGACCTTTTATGCCCTGGAATTAGGGCGTTAGCTATGCGGAACTGACTATGAGCAACAATGATAAAGGCGAATCCCATCAGGACGATGTAAAGAAAGAGCAGGATCCTTCCAGCGAGCAGTCTGAACAGGATAACGAGCAGCCTGAGCGCAAAAGACCCGGCAAAAAACCGCTGATCATCCTCGCTATCGTGGTTGTGATCATGCTGATAGTCGGTTTCTGGTTCTGGTTCACGACGCGTAATGAAGAGAGCACCGACGACGCCTTTACCGAAGGTGACGCGGTCACTATCGCGCCTAAAACCTCTGGCTACGTGGTGAAGCTGCTGGTCAAAGATAACCAGCGGGTGAAAAAGGGCGATCTGCTGGTTGAGATCGATCCGCGTGACACTCTCGCTCAGCGCGATCAGGCCAAAGCGCAGCTTGGACTGGCGCAGGCGCAGCTGCATCAGGCGCAGGCGCAGCTGGCGCTCTCTAAAGTGCAGTATCCGGCGCAGCGCGATCAGGCGCTGGCCGATCAGGCGAAAGCGCAGGCGAACCTGTTAAACGCTGAAGCGGACTACCGTCGTCAGCGCGGCGTCGATCCACGCGCCACCAGCCAGCGCAATATCGACACCGCCGCCGCGCAGCTGCGTTCGGCCCAGGCGCAGCTGCAGAGCGCCAAAGCGCAGGTGGAAGTCGCCTCGCAGGTCGCGCTGCAGATCCGTCAGCAGGAAACCAATGTGGAAGCGCGCCAGCAACAGGTCGCGCAGGCGCAGGCGCAGCTGAATACCGCTGAGCTGAACCTTTCCTATACGCAGGTGCGCGCGCCGTACGACGGCTTCGTCACCAAACGTAACGTGCAGCTCGGCACGCTGGTGCAGGCGGGCAGTTCGCTGTTTTCGCTGGTGTCGCCCGATATCTGGATCACCGCTAACTTTAAAGAGTCGCAGCTGGAGCGAATGAACCCAGGCGACAAAGTGGCGATTAGCATCGATGCCTGGCCCGATATGCAGCTGGAAGGGCACGTAGACAGTATTCAGATGGGATCCGGTTCGCGCTTCTCTACCTTCCCGGCGGAGAACGCCACCGGCAACTACGTGAAGATCGTGCAGCGCGTACCGGTGAAAATCGTTATCGACAAAGGGCTGGATCCGAACCATCCGCTGCCGCTCGGCCTGTCGGTTGAACCTAAGGTTACCGTGGAATGAGCCAGGCACAGAGCTGGCAGCCCTCCAGCAATCCGTGGCTGGTGGCGGTGACCGTCACGCTGGCGGTGTTCATGGAGATCCTGGACACCACCATCGTTAACGTGGCGCTGCCCCATATTGCCGGTTCGCTCTCTTCCAGCTACGACGAATCGACCTGGGTGCTGACCTCTTACCTGGTGGCGAACGGCATCGTACTGCCGATCTCCGCCTTTTTCAGTCGACTGTTCGGCCGCAAACAGTTCTTCCTGATCTGCATCGTTATGTTCACTATCTGCTCGTTCCTGTGCGGCATCGCTACCGAGCTGTGGCAGATCATCCTGTTCCGCGTGCTGCAGGGCTTCTTCGGCGGTGGTTTGCAGCCGGTACAGCAGTCGGTGCTGCTTGACTACTTTAAGGCGGAAGATCGCGGCAAGGCGTTCGGTCTCTCCTCGATCGCCATTATCGTCGCGCCCGTTATCGGGCCGACGCTCGGCGGCTGGATCACCGATAACTACAGCTGGCGCTGGGTCTTCTTTATTAACATCCCGGTCGGTGTTTTGACGGTGCTGGCGATCTATCAGCTGCTGGAAGATCCGCCGTGGGAGCGCAAGTGGGCGAAAGGGCGGCTGAAGATCGACTATATCGGCATTGGGTTGATTACGCTGGGTCTCGGCTGCCTGCAGGTATTTCTCGATCGCGGAGAAGATGAAGACTGGTTCGCCTCGCACTTTATCGTGCTGTTCGCCACGCTGGCGCTGGTGGGCATCGTCGGCGCGGTTTACTGGCTGATGTATGCCCGGAAGCCGGTGGTGGATATTCTGGTGATGAAAGACCGCAACTTCTGGGTATCAGGACTGCTGATGGCGGGCATGGCGATGATCCTCTACGGCAGCTCGGTCGTTCTGCCGCAGCTGGCGCAGCAGGATCTCGGCTATACCGCCACCTGGTCGGGACTGGTGCTGTCGCCGGGCGCTATCCTGATTGTGCTGACCATCCCGCTGGTCATCAGCCTGATGCCGCGCGTGCAGACGCGCTATATCATCGCCTTCGGTTTTACCTGTCTGACGCTGGCGTTTTTGTACTCGTCGACCCTGACGCCGGATGTTGATTTTAAAACGCTGGTACTGATGCGAAGCGCGCAGTCGATTGGGCTGGGTTTTCTGTTCGTGCCGCTGACCACCATCGCCTTTATTACCATTCCTCAGCAGCTCAACGCCGATGCGTCGGCACTGTTTACCATGTTCCGCAACGTGGCGGGCTCGATCGGTATTTCGCTCTCAACGGCGGCGATCACCGAGCGCGAACAGGTACGCTCGGCGCATATGGTGCACAACATGACGCCGCTTAACGAGCAGTTCAACATTACCGTGCAGCACTGGGGGCAGGCGATCCGCGACTTCACGTCGGCGGTTGGCGATCCTACCACGCTGGCGGCTGGTCAGCTCTATCAGGAGATGGTGGCGCAGGCGCGCATTCTGGCGTACATCGACGTCTTTACGGGCTTAAGCATCATCGCCCTGATCTTGATTCCATTTTGTTGGCTGCTGTCGCCGATTAAGAGCGAAGGCAGTGCAGGAGCACACTGACATGAAGGTTACCTTTACACGCCAGGTGGCGAGACCGCTCAGCCTGCTGACGCTGGCACTCTGGCTGGCGGGCTGCGCCGTCGGACCCGATTACGAAGCGCCGAAGCCGCAGCTGCCAGGGGGCTATCATCTGCTGGACGCGCAGCAGGCGTCGAAAACCGAGCCCGGCGCCGTCAGCACGCGCTGGTGGCAAACCTTTAACGATCCGCAGCTCAACAGCCTGATCGATCGCGCTATTGAAGGCAACCTGACGCTGCAGCAGGCGGTGCTGCGCATCGCAGGCGCGCGTCAGGAGCTGGCGCAGGCGCGCGGCGGCCTCTTTCCCAGCCTGAACGGCAGCGCGAAAGTCACGCGTCAGCAGCTGGGGCTGGAGGGGCTGTTGAAAGCAAACGGCGTCACCGACCAGCTCGACAGCGATACCGCCAGTCAGCTAAGCAGCCTGGAGCAGCCGGTAACGCTTTATCAGGGCAGCTTCGACGCCAGCTGGGAGCTGGATTTGTGGGGCAAAGTCCGTCGCCAGGTCGAACTGGCCGACGCGCAAACCCAGGCGGCAATAGAGCAGCGCAACGACGCACTGGTCTCGCTGGAAGCTGAGGTGGCGCGCGCCTACCTGCAACTGCGCGGCGCGCAGGCGACAATCGCCACGCTGGAGCAGCAAATCGCCGTGGCGCAGCAGAGCTGGGAGCTGACGCAGAGCCAGCAGCGCAACGGACTCGCGCCGCTCACCGATGTAGAAAACGCGCGCGCGCAGCTCAGTTCGCTGCAGGCGCAGCTGCCGCAGTATCAGTCGCAGGCGCGCCAGGCGATGAACGGGCTGGCGGTGCTGCTGGGCAAAACGCCGGGGGCGCTGGATAACGAGCTTTTCGCGCCGAAAGCGATGCCCGCGCTGCCGCAAATGGTGCCGGTCGGCATTCCCGCCACGCTGGCGCGTCGACGCCCCGATATTCGGCAGGCCGAGGCGACGTTGCATGCGCAGACGGCGAATATCGGCGTGTCGGTGGCGCAGCTTTTCCCCAGCCTGTCGCTCACCGGCCAGCTTGGGGTGCGCAATACCGATGTCAGCTACCTCGACAACTGGAGTAGTCACTTCTATTCCGTCGGCCCCTCGCTGTCGATTCCCATTTTCCAGGGTGGTCGGCTGGTTTCCAGCGTCAGGCTGGCGCGCGCCCAGCAGGCCAGCGCAGCCCTTGACTACCGGCAGACGGTGCTGACCGCGTTGCAGGATGTGGAAAACGCGCTGGTGAGCTATCGCGCCGATCAGGCGAGGGTAACGGCGCTGGACGAAACCACCGGTTCGCTGCAGCGCGCCTTCGATCTGGCCAGCGACAGCTATCGGCAGGGCATCTCAACCTTTATCGACGTGCTGGACGCTCAGCGTCAGCTGGCGCAGGCGCAGGAGCAGGCGACGCAGGCGCGCATGCAGAGCGCGCTCGATTTAGTTGCGCTCTATAAGGCGCTGGGTGGCGGCTGGGAGACTTACCAAAACGTCACGCTGCCGCAGTTCGACGTTTTCGGCCCGGCGACCCCCGCCAGCTAATATTTCTCCTTTTCGGCTGCGGCGCCTGTCGCAGCCGACGCGCCACAGCGCTATATCCGCCGCAATATTATTGAAATAAATATTTCCTTTTTATCCCTGCGTGGATTTTTTGCACGGTACGAAGTATCGCGGCGGGTAAAGCGTTACTCCCCATAAGTGTGATCTGTGGTGCAAAAATAAGCGGAGCCTATGACTCAGCGCGCAAAACTAATATTTCATATTTCATATTTGCGATAAAAATAATCTAGTTTCACTGGATACCTGCACAACACCAGGAGATAACATGTCCAGAGAATCCTACCTTACGCTAAATAAAGCCTCAGGGCCGAACAGCAACACCCGCACCGAACCTTTCGTTAAAGTTATCGCCGTGGTCGCCACGCTTGGCGGCCTGTTATTTGGTTACGATACCGGCGTGATCTCGGGTGCATTGCTGTTTATGGGCCCCGAACTCAATCTCACGCCCTTTACCACCGGTCTGGTCACCAGCAGCCTGCTGTTTGGCGCTGCCTTCGGCGCGCTTCTGTCAGGTCATTTCGCGGCAGCGGCCGGGCGGAAAAAAATTATCCTCGTTTTGGCCATTATCTTTGCTATCGGCGCGCTCGGTACCTCGATGGCGCCGGATGTGGAATGGATGATTTTCTTCCGTCTGGTGCTGGGCGTCGCGGTCGGCGGCGCAGCAGCCACCGTGCCGGTCTATATTGCGGAAATCGCGCCAGCTAACCGACGCGGTCAGCTGGTCACGCTACAGGAACTGATGATTGTCTCCGGCCAGATGCTCGCCTATATCTCTAACGCGGGTTTCAATGCCGCCTGGGGCGGCGAAACGACCTGGCGCTGGATGCTGGCGGTCGCGACGCTGCCAGCGGTACTGCTCTTCTTCGGCATGATGTTTATGCCCGATACGCCCCGCTGGTACGCCATGAAAGGGCGTCTGGCCGAGGCGCGCAAAGTGCTGGAACGGACCCGCGCGCCCCAGGATGTCGACTGGGAGCTGACCGAGATTGAAGAGACGCTGACGGAAGAGGCGCAGCAGCGGCCACGCTTGCGTGAACTGCGCAAGCCCTGGCTGTTTAAGCTGTTTCTTATCGGTATGGGGATTGCGGTGATTCAGCAGCTGACCGGCGTAAATACCATTATGTATTACGCGCCGACCATGCTGAAGGCGGTCGGCATGGATGACAGCGCGGCGCTGTTCGCCACTATCGCCAACGGTGCGATCTCGGTGGTAATGACTTTAGTCGGTATCTGGCTGCTGGGGAAAATGGGCCGGCGCGCCATGACCATGCTCGGCCAGTTCGGCTGTACCGCCTGTCTGGTATTTATCGGTGCGGTCACGTTCTTTATGCCTGAAACGGTTAATGGCCAGCCCGATATGTGGCGCAGTTATATGGTGCTGCTTGGCATGTTAATGTTTTTAAGCTTTCAGCAGGGCGCATTATCGCCGGTCACCTGGCTGCTGCTGTCAGAAATATTCCCGACGCGCCTGCGCGGTATTTTTATGGGCGGCGCGGTATTCGCTATGTGGATCGCCAATTTCCTTATTTCGCTGATGTTCCCGGTTCTGCTGGCAAGCATGGGTCTGGCGGGCGCATTCTTTATCTTTGCGCTGGTGGGCATCGCAGGCGCGATATTTGTCATTAAGTGCGTACCGGAAACGCGTAACCGCAGTCTGGAGCAGATCGAACACTATCTGCATGAAACGCTCTCGCATGATGAAGAGCCTGCTCCTAAGCCGCTGGGTCGCCCGGTAAATAAAACATCATAATTAAAGGTTATCAATTGTGATCTGAGCCGGCGCCTGCGCCGGCTTTTTTTTATCCATTCGTGCCGAGGGTTAGCTTTTTTCGTCCTCTCTTCTGGTTAACCTCGACGCAACAAACGCAGGCGGCACCGCGGGATACTATTCGTAAAATACGCCTGCAGGGCGCTTTATATCGATGCTCTGGACTTAGGCGATTCGCTATTAAAGCCGTTACCAGGCAATGAAAACGATTTCAGCCTTCTGCTTTTATCTGCAAGGTCATTGCTAATTCATCGTTAATAACACATTGAGAATACACTTAAGTTTTCGCGTGGAAATTTTACGATCCGACTTCGGAATTTTCTGTAGTAGAAAATTAATTTATTTTTTTATTTGAATTGGGTAATCTTGTCGCTACAGTTTTATTAACCCCCTTAGTCAAGGACATTGTAATGAGTGACGCATTTAAAGTTCTGAACAACATTCGCACATTACGTGCACAGGCACGCGAGCTGCCATTAAGCGATCTGGAAGAAATTCTGGAAAAATTAACCGTCGTCGTTACCGAACGTCGTGAAGAAGTAGAAGCTGAAGAAGCGCAGAACCGCGAAAAAGAAGAAAAGCTGTCTAAATATCGTGAAATGCTGCTGGCTGACGGCATCGATCCAAATGAATTACTGGGCGCGCTGGAAACCGGTAAAAAACGCGCCAAGCGCGCGCCGCGTCCGGCCAAGTATTCTTATACCGATGAAAACGGCGAAGTAAAATCCTGGACCGGCCAGGGCCGTACCCCAGCGGCAATTAAAAAGGCGCTGGACGCTGGCAAAAGCCTTGACGATTTCCTGATCGGCTAAATTTACCCAATCCTTGCAAGTGGGAGCCGGTGGCTTAAACAGCCATCGGCTTTTTATTTTTCCCCCGCTGCCAGCGGCTTGCCTCAGGCCGCACGCCTGGCGCTGGCATGCGCAAGGCGATGTCTGGCATAATGGCCGCCGTTTTTTCCTTCACTCAGCCATAAAGGTTAATGCCGTGTTAGTAAGCAGCAATATCACCATGCAGTTTGGCAGCAAGCCACTGTTCGAAAATATCTCCGTAAAATTTGGCGGAGGTAATCGTTACGGTTTAATCGGTGCAAACGGCAGCGGTAAATCCACCTTTATGAAAATCCTCGGCGGCGACCTGGCGCCAACCGGCGGTAATGTCTCTTACGATCCCAACGAGCGTATCGGCAAGTTAAGGCAGGACCAGTTTGCGTTTGAACAATATAGCGTGCTCGATACCGTCATCATGGGCCACCATGAATTGTGGGAAGTGAAGCAGGAGCGCGACCGCATATATGCCTTGCCGGAAATGAGCGAAGAGGAGGGCTATAAAGTTGCGGACCTCGAAGCGCTTTATGGCGAAATGGATGGCTACAGCGCCGAGTCGCGCGCGGGCGAGTTATTACTCGGCGTCGGTATTCCGGTAGAGCAGCATTATGGCCCGATGAGCGAAATTGCGCCGGGCTGGAAATTACGCGTGCTGCTGGCGCAGGCGTTATTTTCAAATCCTGATATTTTGTTACTGGATGAACCAACCAACAACCTGGATATTGATACTATCCGCTGGCTTGAGCAGGTGCTGAACGAGCGCGAAAGCACCATGATCATCATTTCGCACGACCGTCATT
Source organism: Pantoea sp. YU22 (assembly GCF_003970755.1). Taxonomy (NCBI): domain Bacteria; kingdom Pseudomonadati; phylum Pseudomonadota; class Gammaproteobacteria; order Enterobacterales; family Erwiniaceae; genus Pantoea; species Pantoea sp. YU22. The sequence continues at coordinate 163,047 of NZ_RYDU01000001.1, forward strand.
TTTTGAATATGGTCTGTACGCATATGGCGGATCTCGATTACGGCGAATTACGTGTTTATCCAGGTAATTATGACGAGTATATGACGGCGGCCACCCAGTCGCGCGAACGTTTATTAGCGGACAACGCCAAGAAAAAAGCGCAGATTGCCGAGCTGCAGTCTTTTGTCAGCCGCTTTAGCGCCAACGCTTCTAAATCGCGTCAGGCGACTTCGCGCGCGAAACAAATTGATAAGATCAAACTGGATGAAGTTAAAGCGTCCAGCCGTCAAAACCCTTTTATTCGTTTTGAACAAGATAAAAAATTGTTCCGTAATGCGCTGGAAGTGGAAGCGCTGAGTAAAGGTTTTGATAACGGCCCGCTGTTTAAAAATCTTAACCTGCTGCTTGAGGTCGGTGAAAAGCTGGCGGTCATCGGCGCCAACGGTATTGGTAAATCCACCCTGCTGAAAACGCTGGTGGGCGAACTTGCGCCGGACAGCGGCAGCGTTAAATGGTCAGAGAACGCGCGCATTGGTTATTATGCGCAGGATCACGCCGCCGACTTCGCTGACGATCTTAGCGTCTTTGACTGGATGAGCCAGTGGAAGCAAGAGGGCGATGACGAGCAGGCGGTACGTAGCATTCTCGGCCGTCTGCTGTTCAGCCATGACGATATCAAAAAGCCAGCGAAGGTGCTCTCCGGTGGTGAAAAAGGGCGCATGCTGTTCGGCAAGCTGATGATGCAGAAACCCAACATTCTCATTATGGACGAACCGACAAACCACCTGGATATGGAGTCGATCGAGTCGCTGAATATGGCGCTGGAGATGTATGAAGGCACGCTGATTTTCGTTTCGCACGACCGTGAGTTCGTCAGCTCGCTGGCGACGCGCGTGCTGGAGATCAAAGAGGACCGCGTGATCGACTTTACCGGCAACTACGAAGACTATCTGCGCAGCCAGGGTATTTACTAAAGATCACCCTCTCTTTCTGACAGACAGTATTAAGGGGTAGCGTACGCTACCCCTTATCATTTATGGCCGCACACTTCGCAGTGCGCATCCTGCGCGACCTTCACGCTGCGAAATTCCGCGCTCATCGCGTCATACATCAGCAGCCGCGACGCGGCGGGCGCGCCAAAGGCGGTCAGAACTTTAATCGCCTCCATCGCCTGCATGGCGCCTATGACGCCGACCAGCGGCGCCATTACCCCCGCCTCGACGCAGCTTAACGTCTGCTCGCCAAACAGACGGCTGATACAGCGATAGCAGGGCGTGCCGGGCTGCCAGTTGAACACGCTAATCTGGCCTTCCATACGAATCGCCGCGCCGGAAACCAGCGGCACGCGCTGCGCCCGACAGAGCCGATTAAGCTGTTCGCGTATCTGCACGTTGTCGGTACAGTCGAGCACAACCTGATGTCCGGCGATTAACGCCTCAAGCGCATCCTCTTCCAGCAGGCCGTTAATGGTATCGATATGCACATGCGGATTGATAGCGGCCAGGCTCTCAGCCGCCGAGGCGACCTTGGCGCGGCCGATATCTGCGTCGTGATGCAGGATCTGACGCTGCAGATTGGACAGCGCGACAGTATCAAAATCGAGCAGCGTCAGTGCGCCTACGCCCGCCGCAGCCAGGTAGGGCGATGCCGCGCAGCCGAGGCCGCCGAGGCCGACAACCAACGCGCGGCTCGCCTTGAGTTTTTCCTGACCGTCGAAGTCGAAGCCGCGCAGCACAATCTGGCGGTTATAGCGCAGCATCTCTTCATCGCTGAGTTCGGGCAGCATTACCCCTCCAGCAGCGCGTTAAAGGGCTCAACCTCAACCCATTCGCCCGGCTCAACCGCGCCGCGCTCGCGCTCCAGCACGATAAAGCAGTTGGCGGCGGCGAAAGAGCTAAAGACGTGCGAGCCCTGATGACCGGTGCTGCGCACCTCCAGTTCGCCGTCCGCGCCGCGGCTCATGACGCCGCGCTGAAAGTCGAGGCGGCCCGGAGATTTCTTCAGGCGCGAGGCGGCGCGCGCGCGCAGGCGCGGCGGCAGCGGGGACTCGCTCTGGCCGGTCAGGGCGGCGAGCAGCGGCTGCACCAGCTGATAGAAGGTGACGGCGGCCGAGACCGGATTGCCTGGCAGCCCGCAGAACCAGCTGCTGGCGAGGCGGCCAAAAGCGAAAGGTTTACCTGGCTTGATGGCCAGCTTCCAGAAGGTGATGACACCCAGCTCGTCGAGCATGGTTTTGGTGAAGTCCGCTTCGCCCACCGAGACGCCGCCGGTGCTGATAACCACGTCGGCCTGACGATCCGCCTCTTCAAAGGCGCGGCGCAGCGCCTGCGGGTCATCCTTAATAATGCCCATATCAATCACTTCGCAGCCAAGCTTGCGCAGCATCAGCGAGACGGTAAAACGGTTAGTGTCGTAGATCTGGCCTGGCGCCAGCGGCTGGCCCACTGGCTGCAGCTCATCGCCGGTGGAGAAGACCGCGACGCGCAGCTTGCGCAGCACGCTTACCTCAGCGAGGCCGAGCGAAGCGAGCAGCGGTAATTCCGCCGCGCCAAGGCGCACGCCCGCCGCCAGCACCGGCTGGTCGCGCCGAATATCTTCGCCGATCAGGCGGATATTTTGTCCGGCTTTCACCGGCGCGTTAATCACAATGCCGCCGTCGACTTCGCGCGTCTCTTCCTGCATCACCACCGCGTCGCAGCCGGGTGGTACCGGCGCGCCGGTCATGATGCGCACCACGCTGCCCGTCGGCCAGTCGCCGTTAAAAGGCGCGCCGGCAAAGGCTTTGCCCGCCACCTGAAGCGGCCGATCGGCCTGAATATCGGCCAGCCGCACGGCATAACCATCCATCGCCGAATTATCAAAGGGCGGCACGTCGATGGGCGAGGTGACCGGCAATGCGGTAATGCGGCCAACTGCATCGGCCAGCGGCACGCTGACGCGATCGCGGAGAGGCTGAAGCTGCGCCAGCATTTTCGCCTGCGCCTCTTCAAGAGAAATTAACCCTGAGGTAAAGCTTTCCATTGTGTTTGCAACCTGTGTTAAGACAGTTGCTGCCTATTATGGTGCTAATTGTCAGCAGAGTCACATTTCCGCTGCGGCATAAGCCACAACAAAAGGTTATGGCCGCCGCGCCAGTTTCCTCTTTACAAGTTTTAACAGGCTTTCTATAGTCAAAAATCATTTAATTTGGCTGAAAACCATTTTAAATCAGTGTTTTCACTCCGGTAAAAGGACAGGGCAAGCGTTATGGTTAAAGCAGTCATCGCCATTCACGGTGGGGCAGGCGCCATTACGCGCTCGGCAATGAGCGCAGAAAAAGAGCAGGCGTATCGTCAGGCGCTTACCGATATCATCACCGCAGGACAACGCATGCTGGCGCAGGGCGCCAGCGCGCTGGACGCCGTGACCGAGGCGGTACGGCTGCTTGAAGAGTGCCCGCTGTTCAACGCTGGCAAGGGCGCGGTCTTTACCCATCAGGGCACCCACGAGCTGGATGCCTGCGTAATGGATGGCCGCACGCTGGAAGTCGGAGCGGTAGCGGGCGTGTCGCGCCTGCGCAATCCGGTGCTGGCGGCGCGCAAGGTGCTGGAGGTCAGCCCGCACGTGCTTTTTATCGGCGCGGGCGCAGAGCAGTTCGCGCGGGATAACGGCCTGGAACAGGTCGAGCCCGATTATTTTTCGACGCCGGAACGCTGGGAGCAGCTGCAGCGCGCGCTGGCCAGCGACGAAATGGTGCTGGATCACGACGGCGCGGCGAAAGCGGGCGACCCGCTGGATCCCGACCGTAAATTCGGCACCGTCGGCGCGGTGGCGATCGATGCGGAAGGCAACCTGGCCGCTGCGACCTCGACCGGTGGCATGACCAATAAACAGGCGGGCCGCGTTGGCGACTCGCCGCTGCCGGGCGCGGGCTGCTACGCCAGCAACGACACGGTAGCGGTCTCCTGTACCGGCACGGGCGAGGTCTTTATCCGCACGCTGGCGGCCTATGATATCGCCGCGCAGATGCGCTACGGCGGCCACTCGCTGCAGCAGGCCTGCGTAAACGTTATCCACGACGCCATCCCTGAACTGGGCGGCAGCGGCGGCCTGATCGCTGTCGACCGCTTCGGCAACGTAGCGCTGCCGTTTAACAGCGAAGGCATGTATCGCGCTTTTGCGCGCGTGGGCGAAGAGGCTGAGGTCGGCATCTACCGCGAAGGCTAAGGAGCAGGCATGACGCAGCAAATGGCGCCGGAGCAGGTTCTGGCGGTACGCAATCTTAACGTGCGCTTCAGCCATGAAGGGCGCGTGACGCAGGCAGTGCGCGACCTCTCGCTGGAGGTGCAGCGCGGCGAGACCCTGGCGATCGTCGGCGAGTCCGGCTCCGGCAAATCCGTCACCTCGCTGGCGCTGATGCGGCTGATCGAACAGGCGGGCGGCGAAGTCAGCGGCGATATTCTGCTGCGCCGACGCAACGGCGATCTGCTGGACGTGGCGCGCGCCACCCCGGGCGTGATGCGACGCGTGCGCGGCGCCGACATGGCGATGATCTTTCAGGAGCCGATGACCTCGCTCAATCCGGTATTCACCGTCGGCGAGCAGATCGCAGAATCTATCCGTTTGCATCAGGGGAAAAGCCATCAGCAGGCGCTGGCGGAAGCGCGCCGTATGCTCGATCTGGTGCGCATTCCCGAAGCGCAGGGCGTGCTGTCGCGCTATCCGCATCAGCTCTCCGGCGGCATGCGTCAGCGCGTTATGATTGCGATGGCGCTGTCGTGCCGTCCTGCGCTGCTGATCGCCGATGAGCCGACAACGGCGCTCGACGTGACGATTCAGGCGCAAATTCTGCAGCTGATCCGCGTGCTGCAAAAAGAGATGCATATGGGCGTGATTTTTATCACGCACGATATGGGCGTAGTGGCCGAAATGGCGGACCGCGTACAGGTGATGTACCGCGGCGACGTGGTGGAGAGCGCGCCGGTGCAGCAGCTGTTCGACGCGCCGCAGCAGCCTTATACCCAGGCGCTGCTGGCCGCGGTGCCCAAACTCGGCGCGATGAGCGGCCAGCCGTTGCCCGCCCGCTTTCCGCTGCTGCATGCCGGAGCGGAGAGCGAGCCGGAAACGCCGCAGGACACGGCGCGCCGCGATATTCCCCCCATTTTGCAGGTGCGCGATCTGGTGACGCGCTTTGATATTCGCGGCGGACTGCTTAACCGCGTCAAACGTCGCGTGCACGCGGTAGAGAAGGTGAGCTTCGATCTCTACGCCGGCGAGACGCTGGCGCTGGTCGGTGAATCAGGCTGCGGCAAATCCACTACCGGACGCTCGCTGCTGCGGCTGGTGGCGAGCCAGGGCGGCACTATTACCTTTAACGGCCAGCGTATCGACACGCTCTCCGGTTCGGCGCTGGCGCATCTGCGACGCGATATTCAGTTTATTTTTCAGGACCCTTACGCCTCGCTCGATCCGCGGCTGACGGTGGGCTTCTCCATCATGGAGCCGCTGCTGGTGCATAAAGTCATGTCACGCCGCGAGGCGGAACAGCGCGTCGCCTGGCTGCTGGAAAAGGTCGGGCTGCTGCCGGAGCATGCACAGCGTTATCCCCATGAGTTCTCTGGCGGCCAGCGCCAGCGTATCTGTATCGCGCGCGCTGGCACTCAATCCCAAAGTGGTGATCGCCGATGAGTCGGTGTCGGCGCTCGACGTGTCGATACAGGCGCAGATCGTCAACCTGATGCTCGATCTACAGCGTGAATTCGGCATCGCTTTCTTGTTTATTTCCCACGATATGGCGGTTGTGGAACGCATTAGCCATCGCGTGGCGGTTATGTATCTGGGACAGATCGTTGAAATGGGGCCGCGGCAGGCGGTATTTGAGGAGCCGCGTCACCCTTACACGCGCAAGCTGATGGCCGCCGTTCCGGTGGCGGATCCGGCGCATCGTCGGCGCGAACGCGCGCTGATGGTCGACGAGATCCCCAGCGCCGTGCGCGCGCTGGGCGACGAACCTGAGGTCGCGCCGCTGATTGAGGTTGCGCCAGGGCACTTCGTCGCGCGCCATGCTATCAGCAGCACCTGACATCACAATCACACTAGGCAGGGATTACAGGAGAACACGATGCACAACACAATGCGTAAAGGGTTACTGGCTGCGGGCGTGATCGGCGCCATGGCGGCGCTGCCCGCCTGGGCGGCAAAAGATGCGGTTATCGCCGTCGGCTCGAACTTCACCACGCTCGATCCCTATGACGCCAACGATACGCTGTCGCAGGCGGTGGCGAAATCGTTCTACCAGGGGCTGTTCGGCTTCGACAAAGATATGAAGCTGACCAACGTGCTGGCAGAAAGCTATCAGGCAAGCCCGGACGGCCTGACCTATACCATCAAGCTGCGTCCGGGGATTAAGTTCCAGGACGGCAGCGATTTCAACGCTGAAGCGGTCAAGGTCAACCTTGAGCGCGCCAGCAACCCCGATAACCATCTCAAGCGCTACAACCTGTTTAAATATATCGCCACCACCGAGGCGGTGGATCCCACCACGGTGAAAATTACCCTGAAGCAGCCTTTTTCCGCCTTTATTAATAACCTGGCGCACCCGGCGGCCGCGATGATTTCGCCGACCGCGCTGAAAAAATATGGCAAAGAGATCGGCTTTCACCCGGTTGGCACCGGTCCCTATGAGTTTGTGACCTGGAACCAGACCGACTACGTGAAGGTGAAAAAATGGGACGGCTACTGGAAAAAAGGCTATCCGAAACTCGACAGCATCACCTGGCGTCCGGTGGTAGACAACAATACCCGCGCAGCGATGCTGCAGACCGGTGAAGCAAACTTCGCTTTCCCAATCCCTTTCGAACAGGCCAAACTGCTGGAGAAGAATCCCAGGCTGAAGGTAGTGACGTCGCCATCGATCATGCAGCGCTATATCAGCCTGAACGTCACTCAGAAGCCGTTCGACAACCCGAAAGTGCGTGAGGCGCTGGAGTATGCAATCAATCGCGAAGCGCTGACCAAAGTCGCTTTTGCCGGTTATGCGACGCCTGCGACCGGCATCGTGCCGCCGACTATCGACTTTGCGCAAAAATACCCGGCGATTCAGTACAACCCGGCCAAAGCGCGCGAGCTGCTGAAGGAAGCGGGCTACCCCAACGGCTTTGAAACCACGCTCTGGTCGTCGCATAACCACAGCACCGCGCAAAAAGTGCTGCAGTTTACCCAGCAGCAGCTGGCGCAGGTGGGCGTGAAGGTGAAAGTCACGGCGATGGACGCCGGTCAGCGCGCCGCCGAGGTTGAGAGCAAAGGACAGAAAGAGAGCGGCGTACGCATGTTCTATACCGGCTGGTCTGCCTCTACCGGTGAAGCTGACTGGGCGCTGACGCCGCTGTTCGCCACCACTTCCTGGCCGCCAGCCATCTTTAACACCGCGTTTTACAGCAATCCGCAGGTGGATAAAGATCTGGCCGATGCGCTGAAAACCACGGACCGCGAGCGCAAAGCCAGCCTCTATAAAGACGCGCAGGATAAGATCTGGAACGACCATCCGTGGATCCCGCTGGTGGTGGAGCAGCTGGTTTCCGCCAACAGCGCGTCGCTGACCGGGTTCTATGTGATGCCCGACACCTCATTCAGCTTTGACGAGGCCGATCTGAAGTAATCCGACCGGCCAGCCCGCATGGGCTGGCCGCCGCTGCTCAGGATTTCGCATGCTTAACTATTTTATTAAACGTCTGTTCGGGCTCATCCCGACGCTGCTGATTGTGGCGGTGCTGGTGTTCCTGTTCGTTCACCTGCTGCCGGGCGATCCGGCGCGTCTGATCGCCGGTCAGGACGCCGACGCCACGGTGGTGGCGCTGGTGCGCCAGGAGCTGGGGCTGGATCAGCCGCTGCCGCAGCAGTTCTGGCACTTTATCCTGAATGCGCTGCAGGGCGACTTCGGCCACTCGCTGGTGTCGAAGCGGCCGGTGGCCGAAGAGATTGCCACGCGCTTTATGCCCACGCTGTGGCTGACGCTGGCCAGTATGGTCTGGGCGGTGATCTTCGGCATGGCGATCGGCATCGTCTCCGCCGTATGGCGTAACCGCTGGCCGGATCGCCTGGGCATGACGCTGGCGGTATCGGGCATCTCCTTTCCCGCCTTTGCGCTCGGTATGCTGCTGATGCAGATTTTCTCGGTGGAGCTAGGCTGGCTGCCGACCGTCGGCGCGGGCAGTTGGAAACATTACATTCTGCCTTCGGTGACGCTGGGTGCCGCCGTGGCGGCGGTAATGGCGCGCTTTACCCGCGCCTCGTTCGTCGAGGTGATGCAGGAAGATTATATGCGCACCGCGCGCGCCAAAGGCGTGCGCGAATCGCTGGTGGTGGTAAAACACGGCCTGCGCAACGCCATGATCCCGGTCGTGACCATGATGGGCCTGCAGTTCGGCTTTCTGCTCGGCGGCTCTATCGTGGTAGAAGTGGTCTTTAACTGGCCCGGTCTGGGCCGCCTGCTGGTTGATTCGGTGGAGATGCGCGATTACCCGGTGATTCAGGCCGAAGTGCTGCTCTTTTCGCTGGAGTTCATCCTGATTAACCTGATTGTCGATCTGCTCTATGCGGCAATCAATCCCGCCATTCGCTACAGGTAAGGAGTCGCAATGAAAAACTGGCGACGCGAAGCGGTGCTGAAAAGCCTGCCGCTGACGACGGAAAATCGGGTTCGCACCCCCTGGAGCGAGTTCTGGCGACGCTTTCGCCGTCAGCCGGTGGCGATGGCGTCAGGGCTGTTTGTGCTGCTGCTGATCGTGCTGGCGTTTATCGCGCCGCTTATCGCCCCGTTCGACGCAGAGAATTACTTCGACTACGACCGGCTCAATCAGGGGCCGTCGCTGATGCACTGGTTCGGCGTCGACTCGCTTGGACGCGACATCTTCAGCCGCGTGCTGGTCGGCACCCGCATCTCGCTTATTGCCGGCTTCTTTTCGGTGGCGATTGGCGCGGCGATCGGCACGTTCTTCGGCCTGCTGGCGGGCTACTACGAAGGAGCCTGGGATCGCATTACCATGCGTATCTGCGATGTGCTGTTCGCTTTTCCCGGCATTCTGCTGGCGATTGCGGTGGTGGCGATTATGGGCAGCGGCATGAGCAACGTGATTATCGCGGTGGCGATTTTCAGCATCCCGGCGTTTGCCCGTCTGGTGCGCGGCAATACCCTGGTGCTGAAACATCAGACCTATATCGAGTCGGCGCGCAGCATTGGCGCCTCTGACGCCACCATCCTGCTGCGCCATATTCTGCCCGGCACGGTGTCGTCGATTGTGGTCTATTTCACCATGCGTATCGGCACCTCGATTATTACCGCCGCCAGCCTGTCGTTCCTCGGCCTGGGGGCGCAGCCGCCGACGCCGGAGTGGGGTGCGATGCTCAACGAGGCGCGCGCCGATATGGTGATGGCGCCCCACGTGGCGATTTTCCCCAGCCTCGCGATTTTTCTCACGGTTTTAGCATTTAATTTGCTTGGCGACGGGCTACGCGACGCGCTCGATCCTAAACTCAAGACATGAAAAAATTCGATTACGAGCAGGACTTTAAAACCATCGACTTCCGTAAGAACCCGGAGCGTTATCAGGTCGGGCGCGGCGAGCAGGGCGTGCTGATGGTGGAACCCTATAAAAGCGAAATATTGCCGCACTGGCGTTTTCGCACTGTGCCGATCGCCAAAGCCTCTGCGGCGAAAATCATGGAGATGTTTGAAGCCTATCGCGCGCAGGATGATTTCGTCGGTATGGATATGGCGCGCAAGTTTATTCAGATGGGGTATACCCGCGCGCGCCGCTACAGCAACCACAAGGGCGGGCGCAAGTATGACGCCGACGGCAATGAGCTGCCGCGCGGCGTCGACGAAGAAAAGGCCGCTGCGGCGGCCGTTTTCAAAGCGTACTGGGATCGACTGCGTGAAGATCAGGACTATCTGACGCGCAAGCAGGCGCATCAGAAGCGATACGGTTAAACGCGCGTTCCCCAGAGGTCGTACTCGTCGGCGTTCTCGACTTTTACGCGGATAACGTCGCCCGGTTTTACGCCGCGCTCGCCGTTAAGGTAGACCGCGCCGTCGATTTCCGGCGCGTCCGCCATGCTGCGGCCGATAGCACCTTCTTCATCCACTTCGTCAATAATCACCAGGATTTCACGGCCGACTTTTTCCTGCAGACGCTCGGCGGAAATCTGCTGCTGCAGCTGCATAAAGCGGTCGAAGCGATCCTGTTTCACCGCGTCGTCAACCTGATCCGGCAGCTGGTTGGCGGTTGCGCCTTCCACTGGGCTGTACTGGAAGCAGCCCACGCGGTCCAGACGTGCCTCCCGGATAAAATCGAGCAGCAGCTGGAAATCCTCTTCGGTTTCGCCGGGGAAGCCGACGATAAAGGTCGAGCGCAGCGTCAGCTCCGGGCAGATTTCGCGCCAGCGCTTGATGCGTTCCAGCGTACGCTCCACCGCGCCCGGACGCTTCATGAGCTTCAGGATGCGCGGGCTGGCGTGCTGCAGAGGAATGTCCAGATAGGGCAGGATTTTGCCTTCCGCCATCAGCGGAATAACGTCGTCAACGTGCGGGTAAGGGTAGACGTAGTGTAGACGTACCCAGACGCCGAGCTTCGCCAGCTGTTCGCACAGACCCACCATGCTGGTTTTCACCGGCTGGCCGTTCCAGAAACCGGTGCGGTGTTTGACGTCAACGCCGTAGGCGGAGGTGTCCTGTGAGATCACCAGCAGCTCTTTTACGCCCGCTTCCACCAGACGTTTAGCCTCATCCAGCACCTCGCCGATGGCGCGGCTGTCGAGATCGCCGCGCATCGACGGGATAATGCAGAAGGTGCAGCGATGGTTGCAGCCTTCGGAAATCTTCAGGTAGGCGTAGTGACGCGGCGTCAGCTTAACGCCCTGCTGCGGCACCAGGCTTAAAAATGGATTATGCTGCGGTTTCGGCACATAGGTGTGCACATGGGACAATACCTGTTCATAGCTGTGCGGGCCGGTGATCTCCAGCACTTTTGGATGAACCTCGCGGATCTGATCCACTTTCGCGCCGAGACAGCCGGTGACGATCACCTTGCCGTTCTCATTGAGCGCTTCGCCGATCGCCTCCAGCGACTCCTGCACCGCGCTGTCGATAAAACCGCAGGTGTTTACAATGACGATTTCAGCGTCGTCATAACGCGGCACAACGTCGTAGCCTTCAGTACGCAGCTCCGTCAGGATACGTTCTGAATCCACAAGGTTTTTAGGACAGCCGAGCGAGACGAAGCCCACGCGCGGCGGCAGTGTAGTATTGGTATTGGACATGGCTCTGTTTCCGGGTTCTGCACAGCGATGGCGCGCGATTTTACCTGCGTCTCGCTGAAAGTTGTAGCGTTATTTATAGGGGAATTCGTGGGGCATTTCAGACAGATAAGCGCCACTTGCGTCTGCCAGGAAAGCGGGCCGTCGCGCGCCCGTTACGTAAATAAGTGAAAAAGTCGCGGCCAGTCATTTACGGGCTAACTTCTGGTAATTTCGACAAAAAATCAACGCTGCCAGGCAGGCAAAAATTGTCAATACTCATAACAGGGTTGAGTTTAATGCGGCCTGGTGCTTAAATCCGGGATTCAAATTTACTGTGAATTCAATAATAAGCAGATAATAGGGCAGCTGCGGACGCCTGTCGCCGTAGTCGACTAAGTGGATAATGTGAGAGCGCAATGATGAAAGAGATCGTTAACGGATTTCTGAGTTTTCAACAGAATGTGTTTCCTGAAAGGAAGGATCTTTTCAAAAGCCTGGCGTCGAACCAAAATCCTAAAGCGCTGTTTATCTCCTGTTCTGACAGCCGTTTAGTACCGGAACTGGTTACCCAGCAGGAGCCGGGTCAGCTGTTCGTGATCCGCAACGCAGGCAATATCGTACCGCCGTTCGGTCCGGAGCCAGGCGGCGTGTCGGCCACCATCGAATATGCGCTGATGGTGCTGGGCGTGAGTGAAATCATCATCTGCGGCCACTCCAACTGCGGCGCGATGAACGCTATCGCTTCCTGTCAGTGCATGGACACCATGCCCGCGGTTGAACACTGGCTGCGCTACGCCGATGCGGCGAAAACTGTAGTGGAAGAGCGCGAATACGAGACGGCGGAAGCCAAGCTGAACGAGATGGTGAAAGAGAACGTCATCGCTCAGCTGAACAATATCAAGACTCACCCGTCCGTGGCGCTGGCGCTGCGTAAAGGCAAAGTGCGTCTGCACGGCTGGGTATATGATATCGAGTCAGGCAAAATTATCGCCCTGACCCCGGGCGGCAAGAGCTTTATCTCTCTCTCCGATAACCCGGAAACCTGCTTCGAGTAAGCCTCCCGCCCGCCCGCTGCGCATGCAGCGGGCGTTTCGTTGTCATTATTCCAACGCCTTCTCAACGGATTATCTAAGCTAGTAATTTCCCCTTGAGAATTTATCATGCGTAAAACCTCCTTGTTGACCCTGCTGGCAAGCGCCATGCTGCTGGCGGGATGTACTTCGCACGTTGCCGACAAACAACAATATTCCGGTTTTATTAACGATTACAGTCAGCTTAAGCCCGCCTCATCCGCCAGCGATCGGCCAACGCTGCGCTGGGTTTCTCCCGACTACCGCGACAGCGACTATACCTCGGTGGTTTATACGCCAGTGGTTTACTATCCGGCGGCTAAGCCTACGGCGCGCGTCAGCCAGCAGACGCTGGATCAAATCCGTCGCTACGCCGACACGCGGCTGAAAACGGCGATCGCCGAACGTAAACAGCTGGTGACGCAGCCTGGTCCGCATACCCTGATCGTACGCAGCGCCATTACCGGCGTGACGGCGGAAAACGAGGGCGTTCAGTTTTATGAAGTCGTGCCGGTGGCGGCGGTAATCGCCAGCACCATGGCGGCGACCGGTCACCGTACGCAAAACAGCGCCTTATTTCTTGAGATCGAGGCACGCGACGCCCAGACCGGTAAGCCCCTGATTAAAGTGGTGCGTAAGGCGTTCGGCAACCCCTTGAACAACAGTAGCGCGCCCATCACCTATGGCGACGTGAAAAGCGCGATTGATGATACAGTCAGCGACGCCGTGCACTTTAGCGCGCCCTGAGCCGGACGCCAGCGGCAGAAACCTCTTCTTTAATCTTTTGTAAAGCCTGAACATTATTTAATCGCGCTGGCTACCCTTACACTTATTCCCTGGTGACTGGAGCATATTATGGCCCGACTGACTGCCGCGCTGTTACTCGGCGGCGCGCTGTTTACTCTCCCCGTGCTGGCAGAAGAGGTGCAGGTTCAGGTTCTGCAGGAGAAACTTAATCATCCCTGGTCGGTCGCCTTTTTGCCGGACAATCAGACGCTGCTGATTACCGAGCGGAGCGGACAGCTGCGCAGCTGGCGATCGGAAAGCGGTTTGTCGCAGCCGATTGAAGGCGTGCCGAAAGCGGTCGTGCGCCGACAGGCGGGTCTGCTCGACGTGGTGCTGGCGCCGGACTTCGCCCAGAGCCGTCGCGTGTGGCTCAGCTACACCGAAGCCAACAGCAGCGGCGAACTGGGCGCGGCGGTCGGCTATGGTCAGCTTAGCGAAGATAACCGACGTCTGATCGGCTTTAAAACGGTCATCCGCCAGACGCCGCAGCTGTCGGCGGGCAACAACCTTGGCACGCGCCTGGCCTTCGATCGCGACGGCTATCTCTATATTGCTTTCGGCGACAACTTCCACAGCAGCAGCGCGCAGGATCTCGACAAACTGACCGGCAAAATCCTGCGCCTTAATCAGGACGGCAGCGTGCCGAAAGACAATCCTTTCGTCAGCCGCCGCGGCGCGCGGCCTGAGATCTGGGCCTACGGCGTGCGCAATCCGCAGGGGCTGGCCTTTAATCCCTGGACGCAGCAGATGTGGGAGAGCGAGCATGGCCCGCGCGGCGGAGATGAGGTGAATATCCCGCAGAAAGGCAAAAACTACGGCTGGCCGCTGGCTACCTGGGGCATCGACTACAACGGCAGCAACGTGCCGGAGTCAAAAGGCTCGCACGTGGCGGGTACGGAGCAGCCGGTGTTTTACTGGAAACGCTCGCCGGCGATTAGCGGCATGGCGTTTTACAACAGCGCGCGCTTTCCGCAGTGGAAAAATTCCCTGTTTATCGGCGCGCTCAAGGAGAAGAGCCTGATTCGGCTCAGCGTTAACGGCGATAAGGTCGTCGAGGCGCAGCGCCTGCTGGAGGATCGCAATGAACGCATCCGCGATGTGCGTCAGGGGCCGGATGGCTATCTTTACGTGCTTACCGACGACGATAACGGCAAGCTGCTGAAGGTGGGATTAGCGCAGGACGCCAGCGCGTCCCGCGGTTAATCAGCGCGCCCAGCGGCACACTTCCCAGCCGCGCTTCAGCGCCTCCTGATGCAGCAGCGCATCGGGATTGATGACCAGCGCATGATCGGCCTGCGCCAGCAGCGGCAGGTCGTTCATGGAGTCGCTGTAGGCCCAGGTGCGCGCAAAATCACGCTCCTGCTGCAGCGCGCGCCAGTCGGTCAGTCGGGTGACTTTACCCTCTTTATAGGTCATGGTGCCGTAAGTCTGTCCGCTGTAGCGGTCATCCACCACTTCGACGCCGATCGCCAGCGCGCCATGCGCACCCAGCCGTTCAGCAATCGGCGTTACCAGATGTTCACCGCTGGCGGAGCAAATCACCACTCTGTCGCCGCGTTGCTGGTGCCAGTTGATGCGGTCGCGCGCTTCAGGATAGACGCGCGGCAGGATATCGCGATGGATCCAGCGGCGCACCCAGCCCGCGACCGTCGGCGCCGCCAGACCGGCCAGCGGCGAGAGCGTCAGCGCCATGTAATCTTCCATCGCCAGGGTGCCGGCATAATATTGCGCCATCAGCGCCTGCTCTTCGGCCAGCAGCTCTTCACGGGCAAAGCCCTGCGATACCAGCCAACGCAGCCACAGGCCGGTACTGTCTTCGCAGATGACGGTTTCGTCCAGATCAAATACGGCTAAGTCCATGGTGGGTCTCCTCTGTTGACTCACAACAGCCTGGCAGAATTTTGTGACGGTCTTAACCCTTCTGCGAAAAATCGGAATTTCACCGGCTTTTCCGTGCGCGAAGGGCGCGCGAAACTGGTCAGCGCCTCCGGCAGCTGCCAGGGTTACTCTACTAAACTCTATAAAACTTTACGGTTGGGCGGTTTTTTTCATGCTCTGCAGAGGGTAGCGTTTCACTCTGTAGGTTTTTGCCTTAAAACCGCGATTTAACATGGAATTTCCTCGCACATGACAACTATTCTCTCTTCACGCCGCCTGCGGCATGTCGCCGCCGCCTCTTTACTGCTGTTTGTCGCACCCGCCGCTTTTGCCGTGGATGCGCCTGCGCCGCCTCAGGTTGAGGCTAAAGCCTGGATATTAATGGATTACGCCAGCGGCAAGGTGCTGGCAGAGGGCAATGCGGACGACCGGCTCGATCCCGCCAGCCTGACCAAAATGATGACCAGCTATGTTGTCGGACAGGCGCTGAAGTCCGGCAAAATCAAACGCGACGATATGGTGACTATCGGTCAGGATGCCTGGGCCACCGGCAACCCTAAGCTGAGAGGCTCATCGCTGATGTTTCTCAAGCCAGGCGATCGCATTCCGGTCTCTGAGCTGAATAAAGGTATCGTCATCCAGTCGGGCAATGACGCCTGCATCGCGCTGGCGGATTATGTCGCTGGCAGCCAGGACGCCTTTATCGGTCTGATGAATAACTACGTTAAGGTGTTTGGGCTGAAAAATACCCACTTTATGACGGTGCACGGGCTGGATGCGGAAGGGCAGTACAGTACGGCGCGCGATATGGCGCTGATTGGCCAGGCGCTGATTCGCGACGTGCCGGAAGAGTATGCGCTGAATAAAGAAAAAGAGTTCACCTTCAACCGCATCCGCCAGATGAACCGCAACCGGCTGCTCTGGAGCACCAACCTTCAGGTCGACGGCATCAAGACCGGCCACACGTCGGGCGCAGGCAATAATCTGGTGGCATCCGCCACCGAAAACGATATGCGTCTGATCTCCGTGGTGCTGGGCACTGCCACCGACGCCGCGCGGTTCCGCGAAAGCGAGAAGCTGCTGACCTGGGGTTTCCGCTTTTTTGAAACCGTGACGCCGATTAAGGCGGATAAGCCTTTCGCGCAGCAGCGCGTCTGGTTCGGCGATCGCAAAGAGGTCAACCTGGGCGTTGAGAAGGATGCTGCGCTGACGCTGCCGAAAGGGCAGATGAAGAACCTGAAGGCGAGCTATAACCTGACCACGCCGCAGCTTGAAGCGCCCTTAAAGAAAAATCAGGTGGTCGGCACCATCGATTTCCAGCTTGATGGCAAAACCATTGAGCAGCGCCCGCTGGTGGTGATGGAGGAGGTGCCGCAGGGCAATTTCTTCAGCCGCATCGTCGATTTCGTGCTGATGCAGTTCCATACGCTGTTCGGCAAGTGGTTTAGCTAACACGAGCGCGCTGATAGCGTTGAGCAGACGCGGATGGCATGGGCCGATCGCAAAGTCGCTCAGGGCATCCCTGCGCGCTCGGCCCGCGACATCCCGGTCGCGGGACGCTTTGCTCCTCTGCCCATGCAATCCGCTTTCAGACTAATGGGTTGCCTGTCAGTGCTATCCGCTTTCAGGTCAGCGTACTGCCTGGCTGTTTAATCCTGAATCCAGCCCTTACGAATCGGCAGGGCGAACAGCGCGCGGTAGGCGGCGTTAAAGGTTGCCAGCATGCGCGCGCCATAACCCTGCCAGGCGAGATGCGACGCCAGGCAGCCGAGCAGTCCCACCAGAAACCCGCCCAGCATATCCATCGGCCAGTGCACGCCGAGATAGACCCGCGACCAGGCGATAGCGCTGCCGATCGCCATCAGAATGATGCCCGACCAGAGGCGATGCCAGAAAATAAACGCCAGCGCGAAGGTGAAAATCGTAGTGCCGTGATCGCTGGGGTAGGAGTCGTCAGGCGCATGATGCAGAAACTGATAGCCCAGCCCGATGGCGAAGGGGCGAGGATGCGGGAAAAGCTGACCAACGCACCAGGAGATGGCCAGCGCGTAAATCAGCGCCATGCCGGTTTTCAGCACCAGCACGCGCTGCGATTTTAACTGGTCGCGCGGCCCCCACAGCCAGAGCGCGACAATCAGCAGCGGCACGATAGCGATAAGATCTTTGGCAATAAAGGTCGCCAGCGCCAGCAGCCAGCCAGGCGAGTCGGGCGTCGCGTTTATGGATAAAAACAGAGAGTGGTTAAGCGCTTCCATAGTGGTCGTAAAATCCTCGTGTGTGCCTGCACCCGTTCGCCGTTGCGCACAAAATGCCAATGAAAAGGCCTATTCTGGCGACGCCGCCGGACGGGAGATATTGCGCCAGCTCCTAAATGACGCGCAGGTTGCAGAACGGTTTAGGTTCGATGACGATGCGCGCATCCTTTGCCCGCTCTGCCTGTCACGATTGTAAAAATCGCAGGCATAAAAAAACCCGTCAGTAAAAAACTGGCGGGCTCCACAATTTGGGGATTTCAAAGAAAAGCAGTGGCACTTATTCAGACTCACCCTTAACAAAAAAGTTCTGGACTGAGTCAAAAAAATTTTATAGAGGCAAAAGCGGCCAGATAATCACAATCAGCGTACCGGCCAGCGTCAACAGAACGTTGGCGATGGCGTAAGTGCCCGCATAGCCCAGCGCTGGAATATTGCTGCGCGCCGTGTCGCAGATAATTTCCATGGCAGGTGCGCAGGTGCGCGCGCCCATAATCGCGCCGAACAGCAGCGCGCGGTTCATGCGCAGCACATAGGCGCCGAAGAGATAGCAGATCACCACCGGCAGCAGGCTCACCAGCAGACCGCACAGCAGCATCAGCGCGCCTTCACTGCCGAGACCGTGATTAATGCCGCTGCCGGCGCTTAAGCCGACGCCCGCCATAAACACCATCAGCCCGAACTCTTTCACCATCGTCAGCGCGCCTTGCGGGATATAGCCGAAGGTGGGATGATTGGCGCGCAAAAAGCCGAGCATAATGCCGGCGAACAGCAGCCCGGCGGCATTGCCGATACCGAAGCTGAAGTTGCTGAACTGGAAGGTAATCAGGCCGATCATCAGCCCGACGATAAAGAAGGCGCAGAACGCCAGCAGATCGGTCACTTGGCTGTGAATGGCGATAAATCCGATGCGGTCCGCCACGTTTTTTACGCGCTTCGCCTCGCCGCTGACCTGCAATATATCGCCTTTATGCAACATAATGCTGTCGTCGATCGGCATCTCAATCTGGCTGCGGATCACGCGGTTAAGGAAACAGCCGTGATCGGTCAGATTAAGTTTGCTGAGGCGCTTATTCACCGCGTTGTGATTTTTCACCACGATCTCTTCAGTGACGATGCGCATATCGAGCAGATCGCGGTCGAAGACCTCTTTGCCGTTGCGGAAGCTGGCGTCGAGACGCGCATGGGCGTCCGGATAGCCTACCAGCGAAATATCATCGCCGAGCTGCAGCACCGCGTCGCCGTCGGGGCTGGCCAGAATGCCGTTGCGGCGAATACGCTCGATATAGCAACCGGTCTGGCGATAAATCCCCAGTTCACGCAGGTTTTTGCCGCCGCTCCACGCCACCAGCTCCGGGCCGACGCGATAGGCGCGGATAACCGGCAGAAAGACTTTGCGCTGGCTGTCGGCGTCAAGGCCGCGTTCGCGCGCGATTTGCTGCGCGCAGGTCGGCAGATCCTGGTGCTGCAGGCGTGGCAGGTAGCGCGCGCCGAAAATCAGGCTGACCAGACCCACCAGGTAAGTCAGGGCGTAGCCGAGGGAGAGGTGATCCTGCATTAGCGCCAGCGGGCCGCTGTCGTTAATGCTCTGACGCAGGGTATCGCCCGCGCCGACCAGCACCGGCGTTGAGGTCATCGAGCCCGCCAGCATCCCCGCCGTCAGGCCGATATCCCAGCCAAAGAGTTTGCCGAAGCCCAGCGCCAGCAGCAGGGCGCTCACCACCATAACAATCGCCAGCAGAAAATAGTTTTTTCCGTCGCGGAAGAAAATAGAGAAAAAGTTGGGACCCGCCTCCACGCCGACGCAGAAAATAAACAGCATAAAGCCCAGGCTTAATGCCTCGGTATTCATGACGAAATGTTGTTGGCCGAGTAATAAAGAAACAACTAATACACCGATGGAATTACCTAACTGTACTGAACCCAGGCGCAATTTCCCCAGGCACAGACCGAGTGCTAAAACGACAAATAATAACAGAACGTCATTTCCGCTTAACAAATCTGCGACGTTTATGTTCACTGTTTAACTTCTTGTTTACCTGTAAGCTATTGATGACAGGCCTGTTTTTCGCTATCTTGTGCAGGCCGCGCAGCGAGCCTGCTGTTTTATTTAAACAGGTCACTCTTAAACGGCAGGTATTCTAATCATAAAAATCACCCTCAGCCATTAGCTTAAAATTTCATACAGCTATCGGCCTGTTTCATTTTATTTCCACCAGAGATCGCGGCGAGTTGTTGTCATTGTGATGATTTTCAATAAGTGGGGTGATATGCCACAGCGTTCCTTACGCTGGACCAGTGCAATGCTTGGCGTTGTACTCTACAGCCTGGTGTTTATTTATTCTCATTACTACTGGCTGGCGGGCAATGCACCGCTGCGAGGGCAGCCTGAACTGCTGCTTTTTTTGCTGCCGGGCGCGGTCATGGCGCTGCTGCATACGGAGAGTCCGTTAAAGAGCACGCTGCTGATGGCGCTGGGTGGCACGCTGCTTGGCGTGCTGCTGCTCAATAACGCGCTGCTGACGCATATCAGCTGGCTGACCCTGTCGGTCTGGAGCCTGAGCGCGCTTTTCTGGGCGGGCAGCGGCGCGCTGCTGGTACGGCTGGTGCGTATCGTCTGGCGCTGAGGCCATAATGAAAAACGGGCCGATTTGGCCCGTTAAAAGAGCAGCGAAAAATTACGCGCTCAGATTCGCTTTGGTCCAGGCAGCGAAATCGGTGTAGCCGCCGATATGCTGTTCATCAACGAAAATTTGCGGCACGGTGCTTACCGGCTTGCCCGCGCTTTTCTCCAGATCCGCTTTAGTAATGCCTTCCGCCTGGATATCCACATACTGGTAGCTAAAGTCGTCGCGCTCGGCGCTGAGCTTGTCGGCCAGCTCTTTCGCACGCACGCAGTAGGGGCAGCCAGGACGACCAAAAATCACAGTAACCATGAAACGCTCCTTAATTCAGGCTTTAAATGTGAGCTATGTCACATAAGCTCGGGGTAGATGGACAACATGATGCCCGCTCGAACCGCTTAAAGAAAGCAGGAAATGCCTGTTAGTCTGATGCGCGTCGTCTATGCAAGCTTGTGAAGCTTGACCATAATTGACGGCCTGAACCCGGTGCGACCCAGGAGAAAGCCCATGCCAAATCTGGCGCGTTTACCCAAAGTTTTGCTGATTATGGAGGCGCTCGGCGGTTTGCTGGCGCTGTGCGCGCTGCTGCTGGCCAACAACTGGCTGCCGCTGCCCGGCCATGCTGACAGCAAAATGGCGGCGACCGCGCTGCTGATTATCGGCATTTTGCTGATGCTGCCCGCCGCCTGGCTGATGATGTGGCGCACCGCAAAAGCGATGGCGCCGCAGCTGTTCGGTCGCACCCTTAATAAAAATGAGACTCGCCGGAGACCTTAATGACACCGACTATCGATCTATTGTGCAGCCACCGTTCCATTCGTGCCTTTACTGAGCAGGCGATTAGCGCGGAACAGCGTGAGGCGATTATCGCCGCGGCGCAATCGGCCTCCACCTCCAGCTTTCTTCAGTGCTCTTCCATTATTCGCATTACCGATCCCGCGCTGCGCCAGCAGCTGGTCACGCTGACGGGCGGCCAGCAATGGGTGGCGGACGCTGCTGAATTCTGGGTGTTCTGTGCCGATTTTAATCGCCATTTGCAGATCTGCCCCGATGCGCAGCTGGGACGCGCTGAACAGCTGCTGCTGGGCTGCGTCGATACCGCGCTGATGGCGCAGAACGCGATGGTCGCCGCCGAATCGCTCGGCCTGGGCGGCGTGTTTATCGGCGGCATCCGCAACAGCATCGCGCAGGTTACTGAGCTGCTCGGCTTGCCGAAATTCGTGCTGCCGCTGTTTGGCTTCTGCATCGGCTATCCCTCTGCGGTGCCCGATCCCAAGCCGCGTCTGCCGCAGGCGATGCTGGTGCATGAAAATCGCTATCAGCCGGTAGACCCGCAGGTGCTGGCCGACTACGATAGCCGCACGGCGATCTACTATGAGCACCGCGACAGCAATCAGCGCAGCGAGACCTGGAGCGAGCTGATTCAGCGTCTGATCATTAAAGAGACGCGCCCCTTTATGCTCGACTACCTGCATCAGCAGGGTTGGGCAACGCGCTAATCTACAAGAGGTTCGATGATGAAAATCGCCATCCTGTCGCGTGACGGGCAGCTTTATTCCTGCCGACGCCTGCGTGAGGTTGCCGAACAGCGCGGGCACGAGGTTCAAATCATCGATCCGCTCTCCTGCTACATGAATATCAATCCGGCGTCGCCGACGGTGCACTACCGCGGCGAACCCCTCGGTCATTTCGATGCGGTTATTCCGCGCATCGGGCCCGCCATTACCTTTTACGGCACGGCGGTGCTGCGTCAGTTCGAAATGTGCGGCAGCTACCCGCTCAACGAGTCGCTGGCGATCGCCCGCGCCCGCGACAAGCTGCGCTCGCTGCAGCTGCTGGCGCGTCAGGGCATCGATATGCCGGTGACCGGCTTCGCCTCGTCGCCGGACGATACCCAGGATCTTATCGCCATGGTGGGTGGCGCGCCGCTGGTGGTGAAGCTGGTGGAAGGCACGCAAGGCATCGGCGTGGTGCTGGCGGAGACGCGACAGGCAGCGGAGAGCGTGATAGACGCCTTCCGCGGGCTCAACGCGCATATTCTGGTGCAGGAGTTTATTCAGGAAGCGCAGGGACGCGACGTGCGCTGCCTGGTCATAGGCGATGAAGTGGTGGCGGCGATTGAGCGCGAGGCGAAAGAGGGCGATTTCCGCTCTAATCTGCACCGCGGCGGCAAAGCGCATCCGGTGGAGATCACGCCGCAGGAGCGCGCCATGGCGGTTAAAGCAGCCGCGACGCTGGGGCTGGAAGTGGCGGGTGTAGATATTTTGCGCGCTCGTCGCGGCCCGCTGGTGATGGAGGTTAACGCCTCGCCTGGGCTGGAGGGGATCGAAACCGCCACCGGTATGGATATCGCCGGGATGATGATCGGCTGGACAGAGCGGAACGCTTTGCCCGGTTTCAGTCTTAAAACCGGCGGCTGACGCGCGCTTTTCAGCGGTTTTCGTAGCGTCACGCGTTTTTTTTCCGTAAGCTTAGTCGCCTGTTTATTCACCCCTTGGGACACTACGATGGATTCTCTTGTCGTTCCGGATATCGACCTGTTGCGTCGCTGGCTGGATCAGCAAAATATCACCTGGTTCGAATGTGATGCCTGTCAGGCACTCCATCTGCCGCACATGCAAAATTTCGATGGGGTGTTTGACGCCAAAATCGATCTGGTCGACAACGTTATTCTCTTCTCCGCACTGGCAGAAGTGAAGCCGACGGCGCTGATCCCGCTGGTTGGCGATCTGTCGCAGATCAATGCCAGTTCACTCACGGTAAAAGCCTTTATCGACATTCAGGACGACAACCTGCCGAAGCTGATTGTCTGCCAGTCTCTCGGTACTACCGCCGGCTTGACCTTCGGCCAGTTCGCCAGCTTTATGAAGCAGAGCGAAGAGCAGGTCTCCATGGTGATTATGGAGGCCTTCGCCAATAATTTGCTGATGATGGGCGAAGAGGAAGAGCGCACGCCCGCCAGCTTCAGCCATTCACTGCTGCACTAGGCCAGCCGCTTTTACCGTCTCGTTTTAACTGCCGCTTTATGCGGCAGTTTTCATTTCTGGCTTCGCCATTTTTTATTCTGCATTTTGCCCTTTAATGCCAGATATTTCTCGTGCTTTATGCCATTCCTGCCAGACCACATAGCACAAACATGCATAACCTGTCGCTAAAAGGCGTTTTTTACGCTGGGGTATGGTAGAGCAAAGGACGGGGGGCTATTCTTGCGGGGCTGCATGGTACGTGGATTCGCAGCGCAGGTATCAGTTTTTACTATTAAACTCTCAATGAATATTGATTCATTGTGTCTGTGAATTGACGCACAGCTCGCAGCGCTGGGATCAGGTCTGGCCAGGTTGTGACGATCCGCTCAGGAGGAAGTAAGAAGATGTTCAATCAGAAAAAATGGTTGTCAGCTGCGGTTACCGGCGTACTGATGGTCGCCTCAGCAGGATCGATGGCGGAAGATAAAACGCTGCATGTCTATAACTGGTCAGATTATATCTCGGCGGACACCGTTCCGAATTTTGAAAAGCAGTCTGGCATTAAAGTGGTCTACGACGTCTTCGATTCCAACGAAGTGCTGGAAGGCAAACTGATGGCGGGCAGCACCGGCTACGACGTGGTTGTGCCATCCTCCAGCTTCCTGGCGCGCCAGCTGCAGTCTGGCGTATTCCAGCCGCTGGATAAGAGCAAACTGCCGAACTACAAAAATCTCGATCCTGAGCTGATGAAGAAAGTCGCCCAGCACGATCCCGATAATAAATACGCGATTCCTTATCTGTGGGGCACCACCGGTATCGGCTATAACGTCGAGAAGGTGAAAGCCGCGCTGGGCGCTGATGCGCCGGTCAACAGCTGGGATCTGGTGCTGAAGCCGGAAAACCTGGAGAAGCTGAAGAGCTGCGGCGTCTCTTTCCTTGACGCGCCAGAAGAGATTTTCGCCACCGTGCTGAATTATCTCGGCAAAGATCCTAACAGCTCCGACGCCAAAGATTACTCCGGCGCGGCGACCGATCTGCTGCTGAAGCTGCGCCCCAGCATTCGCTACTTCCACTCGTCGCAGTACATCAATGACCTGGCAAACGGCAATACCTGCGTCGCTATTGGCTGGTCCGGCGATATTCTGCAGGCGAAAAAACGTGCTGAACAGGCGAAAAACGGCGTGCAGCTCGCCTACAGCGTACCGAAAGAGGGCGCGCTCGCCTTCTTCGACATGATGGCGATTCCGAAGGACGCGAAAAATCTTGATGCGGCCTATCAGTGGCTGAACTACATCATGGATCCGAAAGTCATTGCCGACGTTTCCAACAAGATGTCCTACGCTAACGGTAACAAGGCATCGCTGCCGCTCATCAATGCCGACGTCCGCAACAATCCGGGCATCTTCCCGACGCCGGAAGCGATGTCGAAGCTGTTCGTGCTGAAAGTGCAGGATCCGAAGCTGGATCGCGCGCGCACCCGTGCGTGGACGCGAGTGAAAAGCGGGAAATAAACGGCTTTTTGCGCAATCGCAAGCTTACAACCTGGAACAGAGGCGCTGCGCTGGCCTCTGTTTTCTCTTTTTTAGCGGCTGGCTTAGCCGTTCCGCGTAGACCGGAGTGAACTGTTAGTGAACGACGCGATCCCTCGTCCCCCCCATAAAACCGCAAAGGCGTTAACGCCGCTGCTGGAGATCCACAACCTGACCAAGTCCTTCGACGGGCAGCACGCCGTCGATGACGTCAGCCTGACCATCTATAAAGGCGAAATTTTCGCGCTGCTCGGCGCCTCCGGCTGCGGAAAATCAACGCTGCTGCGTATGCTGGCAGGGTTTGAGCCGCCAACCAGCGGGCAGATCGTGCTGGACGGACAGGATCTCTCCCACGTTCCGCCTTACCAGCGCCCGGTAAATATGATGTTTCAGTCCTACGCGCTCTTCCCGCATATGACGGTGGAGCAGAACATCGCGTTCGGGCTCAAGCAGGACAGACTGCCGAAGGGCGAAATCACGGCGCGCGTGCAGGAGATGCTGGCGCTGGTGCATATGCAGGAGTTCGCGAAGCGCAAGCCGCACCAGCTCTCCGGCGGCCAGCGTCAGCGCGTGGCGCTGGCGCGCAGCCTGGCGAAGCGTCCCAAGCTGCTGCTGCTCGACGAGCCGATGGGGGCGCTCGATAAAAAATTGCGCGACCGGATGCAGCTGGAAGTGGTAGACATCCTTGAGCGCGTTGGCGCGACCTGCGTGATGGTCACCCACGACCAGGAAGAGGCGATGACCATGGCGGGCCGTATTGCCATTATGAACCGCGGCAAGTTCGTGCAGATCGGCGAGCCGGAAGAGATTTATGAACATCCCACTACCGTTTACAGCGCCGAGTTTATCGGCTCGGTTAATGTCTTTAACGGCATGCTGCGTGAACGTCAGGAAGATGGTCTGGTCATCGACAGCCCGGGGCTGGTGCATCCGCTGAAGGTCGACTCCGACGTATCAGTACCGGATAACGTGCCGGTGCATGTCGCGCTGCGCCCGGAAAAAGTGATGTTATGCGAAGAGGTGCCGGAAGATGGTTATAACTTCGCCGTTGGCGAAGTGGTGCATATCGCCTACCTCGGCGACCTCTCTATCTATCATGTGCGGCTGAAAAGCGGGCAGATGATCAGCGCCCAGCTGCAGAATGCCCACCGTTTCCGCAAAGGTCTGCCGACCTGGGGCGATGAAGTTCGCCTCTGCTGGGATGTCGACAGCTGTGTGGTGCTGACGGCTTAAGGAGACGTAATGAGCCAACTTTTTCACTCCAGCAAGCCGGTCCGCGCCCGGCTGGCCGGTACGCCGCTGCAGCGCTGGGCGACGCGCATGAAAATGCGTCACGGCCGCAAGCTGGCGATCGCGCTGCCTTACGTCTGGCTGGTGCTTTTTTTCCTGCTGCCGTTTTTGATTGTGCTGAAGATCAGCTTCGCCGATATTGCGCGCGCCATTCCGCCCTATACCGAGCTGATTAGCTGGGCTGACGATCAGCTCAATATCGTGCTCAATCTGGGCAACTACCTGACGCTGACCGACGATCCGCTCTACGTGGATGCCTATCTGCAGTCGCTGAAGGTGGCGGCAATTTCGACCTTGATCTGCCTGCTGGTGGGCTATCCGCTCGCCTGGGCGGTAGCGCACAGTAAGCCTTCGATGCGCACCATCCTGCTGCTGCTGGTGATCCTGCCGTCGTGGACCTCTTTCCTGGTGCGTGTCTACGCCTGGATGGGCCTGCTGAATAATAACGGCATCCTGAACCGCTTCCTGATGTGGCTGGGTGTTATCGACCATCCGCTGGTGATCCTCTATACCAATACGGCGGTCTATATCGGTATCGTCTACTGCTACCTGCCGTTTATGGTGCTGCCGATCTATACCGCCCTGACGCGCATCGACTATTCGCTGGTGGAAGCCTCGCTCGATCTCGGCGCGAAGCCGCTGAAAACCTTTTTCAGCGTGATTGTGCCGCTGACTAAAGGCGGCATTATCGCCGGTTCGATGCTGGTCTTTATCCCGGCGGTGGGCGAATACGTCATTCCGGAACTGCTGGGCGGTCCGGACAGCATTATGATTGGCCGTATCCTGTGGCAGGAATTTTTCAACAACCGCGACTGGCCGGTTGCCTCGGCGCTGGCGGTGATTATCCTGCTGATTTTGATTTTGCCTATCGTCTGGTTCCATAAGCATCAAAACCGTGAAATGGGAGAGAAGGAATGAACCAGCTGCCTGCGATCCGCTCGCCATGGCGCACCGCCATTCTGCTCTGCGGTTTCCTCTTTCTTTATGCGCCGATGCTGCTGCTGGTGGTCTACTCCTTTAACAGCTCGCAGCTGGTGACGGTATGGGAGAGCTTCTCTTTTCACTGGTATCGCGTGCTGTTTCAGGACGACGCCATGCTCGACGCGGTAGGGCTGAGTCTGACCATCGCCGCGCTGAGCGCCACCATGGCGGTGGTGCTTGGCACGATGGCTGCGGTAGTGGTGGTGCGCTTTGGCCGTTTCCGCGGCCATACCGGCTTCGCCTTTATGCTGACCGCGCCGCTGGTGATGCCTGATGTGATCACCGGGCTGTCGCTGCTGCTGCTGTTTGTCGCCATGGGCAACGCTTTTGGCTGGCCGAGCGATCGCGGCATGCTGACCATCTGGCTGGCGCACGTCACCTTCTGTACCGCCTATGTGGCGGTGGTGATCAATTCACGCCTGCGCGAGCTCGATCGCTCCATCGAAGAGGCAGCGATGGATCTGGGCGCAACGCCGCTGAAGGTTTTCTTTGTGATTACCGTGCCGATGATCGCACCAGCGATCGTTACCGGCTGGCTGCTGGCCTTTACGCTGTCGCTGGACGATCTGGTGATCGCCAGCTTCGTCACCGGGCCTGGCGCGACGACCTTGCCGATGGCGATCTTCGCCACCGTACGACGCGGCGTAAACCCGGAAATTAACGCGCTGGCCTCGCTGATCCTGTTTGTGGTCGGGCTGGTTGGGTTTATCGCCTGGCGCTGGATGGCGCACGAAGAAAAGCAGCGTGTGCGCGATATTCAGAAAGCCAGACGTGGCTGAAATCCGCAGCTTTTGCCACTATAAAAGCGGGCGGTTTTTTCCGCCCGCTTGCGTACCGTGACGGAGCCTTGCCATGTCGGAAACCCTGAAAAACAGCGATTTTATCTCTCTCGCCCCCGTATCGGTGACGGTCGCGGGCATCGCCATTATCGCCACGCGCTGCCTGAGCGTGCTGATGCTGGCGAACGAGCTGGGCTTTGAGGAGATAGTGAACTTTGTTCACCGCAGCGCGCAGGCCTGGGATTCCACCCTTATCTTTATCGCCAGCCAGCTGATCTTTTTTTATGAGCTGCGCTGCGCCTTTCTGCTGTTGCGCGGCAGCAACCGCGGCCGCTGGGGCTTTTTCGCCACCCAGATCGCGGTGCTGCTCTATATGCTGCTGGCGTCGACTGGCGCTATCTACCCGGAGATTTTCAGCATCAGCGGCGCGAACAACGCGCAAATAATTCACCATACGCTGATGCAAAAGCTGCCCGATTTGCTGGTGCTGGGACTGCTGTTTGTGCCGGCCAGCAGCCGCGCATTTTTCCGTAAGCGGTGATACAATCGCGCTCCGCCCGACCCCCTGGGAGTAACACAGGCCTTACCCGATGCAATGCGCGCTCTATGACGCCGACCGCTGCCGTTCATGTCAGTGGCTGGAAAAACCCTATTCGCAACAGCTCAGCGACAAGCAGGCGCGGCTGGAAGCGCTGCTGGCGCAGCAGCCGGTAGCGCAGTGGCTGCCGCCGGTGACCTCGGCGCAGCAGGCGTTTCGCAACAAGGCGAAGATGGTGGTCAGCGGCAGCGTGGAGCGTCCGGTGCTGGGCATGGTGCAGCGCGACGGCAACGCAGTGGATCTCAGTGCCTGTCCACTCTATCCAGAGAGCTTTGCGCCGGTTTTTGCCGCGCTGAAACCCTTTATCGCCCGTGCGGGCTTAACTCCCTATAACGTGGCGCGCAGGCGCGGCGAGCTGAAATTTCTGCTGCTGACTGAAAGCACGCAGGGCGGCATGATGCTGCGCTTTGTGCTGCGCTCCCGGGAAAAACTGGAGCAGCTGCGTGCCGCGCTGCCGTGGCTGCAGCAACAGCTGCCGCAGCTTAAGGTGATCTCCGCGAATATACAGCCGGTGCATATGGCGATTCTGGAAGGGGATGAGGAGATTGCGCTGACGCCGTCTCAGTCGCTGGCGGAGAGCTTTAATCAGGTGCCGCTCTGGATCCGACCGCAGAGCTTTTTCCAGACTAACCCGCAGGTTGCCGCCGCGCTCTACGCTACGGCGCGCGACTGGGTGCGCGAGCTGGCGATCGGCAGCATGTGGGATCTCTTCTGCGGCGTCGGCGGTTTTGGCCTGCACTGCGCCACGCCGCAGATGCAGCTGACTGGCATTGAGATCAGCGCCGAGGCGATCGCCTGCGCGCAGCGTTCGGCGGAGATGCTGGGGCTGGAAAAGGTCAGTTTCGCCGCGCTCGACTCGACCGCTTTCGCTACCGGACGCGACGCGGTGCCCGATCTGGTGCTGGTCAATCCGCCGCGCCGCGGCATCGGCAAAGCGCTGTGCGACTACCTGAGCCGTATGGCGCCCGGCTATATTCTCTACTCCAGCTGCAATCCCGAAAGCATGGCGCAGGATATTGCGCGTCTGGCGGACTATCGCGTAACGCGCGTGCAGCTGTTCGATATGTTTCCGCACACCGCGCATTTTGAGGTGCTGAGCCTGCTGACGCGCCAGGATGCGCAAGAGGGTGGGCCAGCGTCCTGACAGCCTGTACTGAGGACGATGCAGAACCGGTCAGGCTTCAGCCCGCTGGCCCATAGCGGCGAATTACTCGGGGAACCACTTCTGATTGAGCTGCTGCAGGACGCCGTTGCTCTTCAGCGTCGCCAGCGCGCCGTTCAGCCTGTCGCGCAGCGCGTCGTTGCCTTTACGCACCGCAATGCCCAGGCCGGTGCCAAAGTAAGCCTTATCCGTCACGTGCTCGCCAACCGGGGCTAAATCCGCGTTGGTTTTCAGCCACTGATTCACTACCGCCGTATCGCCGAAGACACCGTCTATACGGCCATTTTTCATATCAAGAATGGCGTTCTGATAGCTGTCGTAGGCGACAGCGGCGATCTCAGGATGCTTCTCCTGCAGATATTTCTGGTGCGTCGTGCCGTTCTCAACGCCGATACGTTTGCCCTTCAGCGAGGCGAAATCGCTGAACTTGCCTTTGCGCGCGATAACGATAGCGGAGTTGGCGTAGTAGGGCTGGGTAAAGTCCACCTGCTTGCTGCGCTCGTCAGTAATATCCATGCCGGAGATGACCGCGTCAAAACGGCGGAACTTCAGCGACGGGATCAGACTATCGAACGCGTTATTGGTGAAGGTGCACTCCGCCTTTAACTGCTGGCAGAGCGCCTTCGCCAGATCGATATCGTATCCCACGATCTGGTTGTCGCGATCCAGTGATTCAAACGGGGGATAGGTAGCGGAAGAGGCGAAGCGAATTGACTCCGCCGCGTGGGCGCTCATTGCCAGAGTCGCCAGCGCGGCGGCAAGGATCCATTTTTTCATCGTGTAACTCCTGAAAGCCATACCAGAGGCGGAACGGTTGACACGATGCCAGTAAATGAATCCTTATGCAATATTTGTGAGTAAAAAATTAAAAAGGCGAGCATTGCTCGCCTGGATATTAACTTCTGCGCTCAAAGGCCAGCGCGCGCCGCTCAATCAGCCGCATCATCAGCGTCAACAGACCATTCACCACCAGATAAACCAGTCCGGCGGCGGCGAACACCATCACGTCATAGGTGCGGCCGTAGAGCAGCTGACCGTGGCCCATCACTTCCATCAGCGTAATGGTGTAGGCAAGCGATGTGCCTTTAAACACCAGCACCACCTCGTTGGAGTAGGAGGAGAGGGCGCGTTTAAACGCATAGGGCAGCAGAATGCGCAGCGTATCTTTACGGCTCATTCCCAGCGCGGCGCAGGATTGCCACTGACCTGCCGGAATGGCGCGCATCGCGCCGTAAAAGAGCTGCGTAGTATAGGCGGCGCTGTTAAGCGACAGCGCCAGCATGGCGCAGAGCCACGGCTGCGACAGCAGATGCCACAGCCAGGGAATGCTTTGCAGGCTGGGAAACTGGCCGGGGCCGTAGTAGATCAGGAAGATCTGCACCAGCAGCGGCGTGCCGGTAAACAGGGTGATATATATTTTCACCAGCGGATTCAGCAGCGGCGTTTTCAGCGACAACACGACGGTAAAAAGCAGCGCCAGAACCAGCGCCACCAGCAGCGACGCCAGCGTCAGCGTCAGGCTGGTATGCAGCCCTTTCAGGATCTCAGGCAGGTAGCTCAGCATCAGCTATTTCCTCGCTCGAAGCGGGTAGTGCGCAGCTCGATACGGCGCAGCACCGCCTGGCTCAGCAGCGTAATCACCAGATAGATGGCCGCCGCAATCAGAAACCAGGTAAAAGGCTCCTGGGTGCGGGTCGCAATGCTTTTGGTTTGCAGCATCAGATCGTTAACGCTGATCAGCGATACCAGCGCAGTATCTTTCAGCAGCACCAGCCACTGGTTGCCGAGGCCCGGCAGCGCGTGACGCCACATCTGCGGCATAATCAGACGCAGAAAAATAGCGGACTTTTTCATGCCCAGCGCCTGACCCGACTCCCATTGACCCTGCGGCACCGCCTTCAGCGCGCCGCGCAGAGTTTGCGAGGCGTAGGCGGAGTAGAGGATCGCCAGCGCGATGACCCCACACAGAAACGGACTGACGTCGAAGTTTTCGATCGCCACCTGCACCGGCAGCTTAAACAGGCCAAAATTCAGGGTAAAGCCGTCGGAAAGCACCAGCAGCAGCTGCGAAGCGCCGAAGTAGATAAACAGCACCACCAGGATCTCCGGCAGTCCGCGGATCAGCGTTACCAGCGCCGTGCCGATCCACGCCAGCGGCTTAAACCGCAGCGATTCCCAGCCGGCAAAAATCATCGCCAGCGCAAGGCCGGCGATCAGGGCGCAAACAGCGAGGCCGACGGTCATGCCGGCGGCGCTGGCGAGAGGATAGAACTCACTCATCGGTAATTACTGCTGGAACCATTTGCTGTAGATGGTTTTGTAAGTGCCATCGGCCTTCACCTTATCCAGCGCGGCGTCAAACTTCGCCTGCAGATCGGTGTTGCCCTGACGTACGGCGATGCCGAGACCTGTGCCGAAGTAAGCTTTGTCCGTCACTTTGTCGCCGACCGCCGCCAGGCTGGCGTTCTGCTTCAGCCACTCGTTAACGACCGCGGTGTCGCCGAATACCGCATCGATACGGCCGTTTTTCAGATCCAGCACCGCGTTCTGGTAGCTGTCGTAAGGCACAGTGGTGATGTCGGCATGCTGATCGTTAAGGTATTTCTGGTGCGTCGTGCCGTTCTGTACGCCGACGCGCTTGCCTTTCAGCGCGGCCACATCGGCCACCTTGCCTTTCTGCGCGATAAACAGCGCGGAGTTGTCATAGTAAGGCTTGCTGAACAGCACCTGCTTTTCACGTTCCGGGGTGATATCCATACCGGCCATCACCGCATCGAAACGGCGGAACTTCAGGCTCGGGATCAGGCTGTCGAACGCCTGGTTGGTAAAGGTGCAGGTCGCGTTCATCTCTTTACAGAGCGCATTCGCCAGGTCGACGTCAAAGCCCTGAATCTTGTTGCTGGAATCGACAAACTCAAACGGAGGATAGGAGGCTTCGGTGGCGAAGCGAATAGTCTGGGCAGCAGACGCGCTCAGGCTCAGACCAGCAAGCAGTGCAGCAAGGACGATTTTTTTCATTTAGAGCTTCCTGACTTAGTGCGAAAGATAATGTGCAAACGCCTCGGTTTGCGGCTGTGTAAATCGGCTGGCGTCACCCTGTTCCACGATATGGCCGTTCTCCATATAGACCACGCGGCTGGCGGTTTTACGGGCGACTTCTACCTCGTGCGTAACGATAAC
The DNA here is from genome assembly GCF_003970755.1 of Pantoea sp. YU22. NCBI lineage: Bacteria > Pseudomonadati > Pseudomonadota > Gammaproteobacteria > Enterobacterales > Erwiniaceae > Pantoea > Pantoea sp. YU22. Next base: position 195,395 of record NZ_RYDU01000001.1, read on the forward strand.
CTGGGTAATGTGCGTCTGGGCGAGTTCGCGGATAATGCTGACGATCTGCGCGGTAATTTCCGGATCAAGCGCGGCGGTCGGCTCATCGAACAGCAGCACCTGCGGCTCCATCATCAGGGCGCGCGCGATGGCGACACGCTGCTGCTGGCCGCCGGAGAGGTGCAGCGGAAAACGATCGGCGTAGGGCGTGAGGCGCAGGCGATCCAGCAGCTTGTCGGCGCGCGCGCGGGCATCCGCTTTGCTGAGGCCCAGCACGCGGCATGGCGCTTCGATCAGGTTCTGCACCACGGTCAGATGCGGCCAGAGGTTATATTGCTGGAAGACCATACCGACATTCTGACGCAGTTCGCGGATAGCGGCGTCAGAGGGCGTTTTATTGAAGTCGAAATGATTACCGGCGATTTTCAGGCTGCCTGAGCGAGGCTGCTCCAGCAGGTTAAGCACGCGCAGGAGTGAACTTTTCCCCGCGCCGCTTGGGCCGAGCAGCACCAGCGTTTCGCCTTGCGGGCAATCCAGATTGATGTCAAACAGCGCCTGGTGGGCGCCGTAAAAGCAGTTAATCCCGTTTAGTTGAATACTCATGCGCAAATTTTGAATAGCCATTAGTGCCGCGAATCTTAACCGCACCAGAATAGTTATGCAAATGAAGTGGGTTAAAATTTATTAAACCGCAGAGAAACAGTTAAAGGGTAGCACAATATCGCGCCACTCAACGTCGCCAGGCCAGGCAGGCGGCGATGATGTAAAAAAACGCGCCGCTGTTCAGCGGCGCGCGTCATAAAACCTGAGGGTTATTTCTTTGTCTGTTCTAACGCCTGGCTCAGCGTACCGCCGCCCGGATGCGGCCAGTCAGCGACGTAGCGCACGTCATCCACGACCCAGCAGGTGCCTTCGCGGATCATCAACACCTCGTCCTGCCAGCTTTTACCGTCGCGGCTCAGCTCGACGCGCAGCGGAATATTACGCGCGTCGCGGTTCGGGATAGTCGAGCTGTCCGCCACGCTGGCGGCGGTTGGCCCTTGCGGCAGGCTGGAGAAGAGATCGCCGCTGCGCCACTGCGCCGTAGTATTGCTGCCTTGCGCGTTCGCCTGTTGTAGCGCCTGATAGAGGCGTTCGCTCAGGTAAGGGCGGTACTTCGCCAGCTGATCGCTGCCGGGCAGGCCTTGCGTCGGCTGCTGGATGCGCAGATCGTAAAATTGCTGCGCGACGCTGTCAGGGCCGCCGTCGACGCAGGGTGCGGTGCGTGGGCCATTGTCCTTGATCACCGGCTCGACCGTCGTACAGGCGGAGAGCAGCAGTGCGGCGGGAAGCAGCAGCGCAAAGGCTTTGTTTCTCATCTCGATTTCCTTATTGTCTCTGGCAAAGCGTCATTTTTAGCATAGAGTATAGCCGTGCTTTTTAGTCGAAAGAGCCTTGCACGCCATTTCATATAAGGAGAGAGCGATGAAATTTTCCACCACGCCCACCCTGGAAGGACACAGCATCAGCGATTACTGCGGCGTCGTTACCGGCGAAGCTATCCTCGGCGCGAACATTTTCCGCGACTTTTTCGCCGGTATCCGCGATGTGGTCGGCGGACGTTCCGGCGCCTATGAGAAAGAGCTGCGCAAGGCGCGTGAAATCGCCTTTGAAGAGCTGGAAGCGCAGGCGAAATCGCTGGGCGCCAACGCGGTGGTCGGTATTGATATCGATTACGAAACCGTAGGCAAGGACGGCAGCATGCTGATGGTCAGCGTGACCGGCACGGCGGTGATCCTGCGTTGAGGCTGTTGCTGGCGGCGCTGACGCTGCTGCTGGCGGGATGCCAGAGCGGGATAGAATCGCGGCAGGGCTACTGGGTCGATACGCAGCATCCCGCTTATGGCGCCAGGCCGCGTATTAAAGTGGTTGTCATCCACTATACCGCCGAAGATTTTCCCTCTTCGCTGGCGACGCTGACCGATCGCGACGTCAGCGCCCACTACCTTATTCCTCGCCAGCCGCCGCAGCGCGCCGGAAAACATGTGGTCTGGCAGCTGGTGCCGGAGAGCCAGCTCGCCTGGCATGCCGGCCCCAGCTTCTGGCGCGGCGCAACGCGCATTAACGATACCTCGATCGGCATTGAGCTGGTGAACCGCGGCTACACGCGCACGTTAACCGGGCGCGACTGGCAGCCCTTTACCGACGCGCAGATCGCCGCGCTGATACCCTTGCTGAAGGATATTGCTCAACGCTACGCCATTGCGCCGGAGAATATTGTGGGCCACAGCGATGTCGCGCCGCAGCGCAAGCAGGACCCCGGTCCGCGGTTTCCCTGGCGTCAGCTGGCGCAGCAGGGCATCGGCGCCTGGCCGGAGGCGGCTCGCGTGCAGCGTTATTTAGCGGGAAGGGCGGCAACAGCGCCGGTAGAAACAGAAACGCTGCTGTCGGCGCTGTCGCGCTACGGCTATGACGTCAGCGGCGCGACCACGCCGCGCCAGCAACAGCAGCTGATCGCGGCGTTTCAGATGCATTTTCGTCCGGCGGACTATCGCGGTTTGCCGGACGCGGAAACGCTGGCGATTGCCGAAGCGCTGCTGGAGAAGTATGGCGGTTAACGCTGCAGGAACGCTTTCCAGTGCGCCACCAGCTGCTCCAGCGCATGACGATCGACATCAAGATGCGTCACGATACGCGTCACCGGCCCGACGCTTAACAATACGTCGCGCTGGGCGAACCAGCTTTGCAGTGCCTGGACCTGCTCGGCGGGCACGCGCACGAACAGCATATTAGTCTGCTGATCTACCACCTCAACGCCCGCCTGCTGCAGCTGCTGGCCGAGCCACGCGGCGTTGTCGTGATCCTGCTTCAGACGTGCCACATTGTGCTGCAGCGCATAGAGACCGGCCGCCGCCAGAATACCCGCCTGGCGCATACCGCCGCCTGCCATTTTGCGCCAGCGGCGGGCGCGTTCGATATAGGCCTTATCGCCGCACAGCAGCGATCCCACCGGCGTGCCCAGCCCTTTCGACAGGCAGATAGTCAGGGTATCGCAGTAGCGCGCGATCGCTTCCAGCGTAACGTTTTGCGCCACCACCGCGTTAAAGATGCGCGCGCCGTCGATATGCAGCGCCAGTTTACGTTCGCGGCTGAACGCATAGGCGCGGGCGAGATAGTCGAGCGGCAGCACCTTACCGTGATGAGTATTTTCCAGGCTGAGCAGGCGAGTCCGCGCGAAGTGAATATCGTCCGGCTTGATGGCGGCCGCGACTAAATCGAGCGGCAGCGTGCCATCTTCGGCGGCAAGGATCGGCTGCGGCTGAATGCTGCCCAGCACCGCCGCGCCGCCCGCTTCATATTTGTAGTTATGCGCCTGCTGGCCGACGATATATTCATCGCCGCGCTCGCAGTGGCTCAGCAGCGCAACCAGATTCGCCTGGGTGCCGGTAGGGAAGAATAGCGCGGCCTCTTTGCCGCTGAGGCGCGCGGCTTCTGCCTCAAGCGCGTTCACGGTCGGGTCGTCGCGATAGACGTCGTCGCCGGTTTCGGCGGCCATCATCGCCTGCAACATCGCGGCGCTGGGCCGGGTTACGGTATCACTGCGTAAATCGATCACGTTGCTCTCCTGAGAAAAGAAAAACGGGCGTAAACGCCCGTTAAGATTAACAACAGGTGCCGAAGCGGGTGACATGAGCAGATCGCAAAGATGCGCAAGGCATCCCTGACGCGGGACGCTTTGCTCTTCTGCCCATGATGACACCCACTTTTCAGACTTCCAGCGCGCTGAAAAGCGCATCAACGCCCGCCGTTCTCTTTCTCTTTTACCGCAGCCAGTTGGTTTTCGCCAGCTCCACGACTTCGTCGCCGCGACCATTCAGAATCGCACGCAGCATATAGATGCTGAAGCCTTTCGCCTGCTCCATCTTGATTTGCGGCGGCATCGCCAGCTCCTCTTTGGCGGTGATGACATCTACCAGCACCGGGCCGGGATGGGCAAAGGCCTGCTCCAGCGCGCCGTTAAGCTCAGACGCTTTTTCCACGCGGATGCCCTTAATGCCGCAGGCTTCGGCGATGGCGGCGAAGTCAGGGTTATCCAGCTCGGTGCCGTCGGTGAGGTAGCCGCCCGCCTTCATCTCCATGGCGACAAAGCCCAGTACGCTGTTGTTAAAGATCACCAGCTTCACCGGCAGCTTGAGCTGCGCCAGGGTAATAAAGTCGCCCATCAGCATGCTGAAGCCGCCGTCGCCGCACAGCGCCACCACCTGACGATCGCGGTTCAGCGCCTGAGCGCCAAGCGCCTGCGGCATGGCGTTAGCCATCGAACCGTGGTTGAAAGAGCCCAGCAGGCGACGACGTCCGTTCATCTTCAGATAGCGCGCGGCCCAGACGGTGGGCGTGCCGACGTCGCAGGTGAAAATCGCGTCATCGCTGGCGTAGTGGCTAATCTGCTGCGCCAGATACTGCGGATGAATCGCCTGTTTGTCGTTGGCGTTGGCCAGCTCATCCAGCCCTTTGCGCGCATCGGCGTAATGTTCCAGCGCGCTGTCGAGATGATGGCGATCGATTTTCTTCTCCAGTCGCGGCAGCAGCGCCTGCAGCGTCGGCTTCACAGCACCGACATACGCCTGATCGAGGTGGCAGTGCGCGCCGAGACTACCGGGATTGATATCAATCTGAATGATTTTCGCGTGTTCCGGATAGAAGGCGCGATAGGGGAATTTGGTGCCGAGCAGCAGCAGCGTATCGGCATTCATCATGGCGTGATAACCGGAGGAGAAGCCGATCAGCCCAGTCATGCCGACATCATAGGGGTTGTCATACTCAAGGTGCTCTTTGCCACGCAGCGCATGGACTATCGGCGCCTTGAGCGTCTCCGCCAGCCGCACCACGTCGTCATGCGCGCCAGCGCAGCCGCTGCCGCACAGTAACGTGATATTGCCGGCATCGTTCAGGGTTTGCGCCAGCAGTGCCAGCTCGCTCTCCTGCGGCACAACCTGCGGCAGCTGCGGAGGATACCACTCGGCAGAGGCGCTCTCCGGCGCAGGCTTCAATGCCACGTCGCCCGGCAAGACCACGACGGATACGCCGCGATTCAGGATCGCCTTGCGCATCGCGATGCCCAGCACCTGCGGCAGCTGCTCCGGGCTGGACACCAGCTCGCAGTAGTGGCTGCACTCGCGGAACAGCTCCTGCGGATGGGTCTCCTGAAAATAGCCGCTGCCAATCTCGCTGGAAGGAATATGCGCGGCGATCGCCAGCACCGGCACGCGGTTGCGGTGGCAATCGAACAGGCCGTTGATCAGGTGCAGGTTGCCAGGCCCGCAGGAACCGGCGCAAACCGCCAGTTCACCGCTGACGTGAGCCTCTGCGCCGGCGGCAAAGGCGGCGACCTCTTCATGGCGCGTCGGCATCCATTCGATGGTGCCCATGCGGTTCAGGCTGTCGCTCAGCCCATTCAGGGAGTCTCCGGTCACCCCCCAGATACGTTTGACACCTGCGTTTTCCAGCGTTTTCGCGATCAGCGCCGCAACGGTCTGTTTCATCGTGTTCTCCTCTGGCGGTAAGCCATCTTCCCGATGGCGGACAAAAGAAAAAGACTAGACGAGCTTTTCCATCCCCAGCCGTGAAAAAGTGCGTTGCACTGACCGTGAAGAGACGCGTTGTACCTCAGGCGGAGAAAAAGGCGATCAGCAGCGGCGCCAGCAGGCTCATCACAAAACCGTGCACAATAGCCGCCGGGACAATCTCACTGCCGCCTGCACGCTGCAGCACCGGCAGGGTGAAATCCATCGCCGTCGCGCCGCACAGACCCAGTGCGCAGGAGCGATGCCGGGCGATCAAGGCCGGGATCAGCATGATGGCGGTCAGCTCGCGCAGCAGATCGTTAAAAAAGGCGGCGCTGCCGATCACCGGACCGAACGCCTCGGTCATCAGGATGCCGGAGAGGGAATACCAGCCGAAACCGCTGGCCAGCGCCAGGCCGGTTTTCAGCGGCAGCCCCAGCAGCGCGGCGGCAATCGCGCCGCCCAACAGCGCGCTTAACAGCACCACGACCGATACCAGCATGCCGCGGCGATTAAGCAGAATCTGACGCAGCGTCATGCCGCTGCCGCGCAGCTGTATGCCGACAAGAAACAGTAAAAAGATCAGCGCGTACTCGCTGGCCGTTGAGGCGTGGCGTAAGAAGGAGAGCTGCGTCAGCCCGGTGAGAAAGCCCACCACCACCACGCCGCACAGCGTGAGCGAATCGAGCGCCATTCGCAGCCGCGACGGCAGCGCTTCCTGTTTGTGCTTATGCTGCCAGGGGCGATTTTTTTCCAGCAGGCGCAGCGCCAGCAGGTTGCACAGCAGGATCGCCAGCGCGCTTACCAGCGCGATATGAAACACGCTCAGCAGGTTGCTGCTGAGGTTGTCGAGAAAGGCGAGACTGATGCCCATAAAAAACAGGATGATATAAACCATCCAGCCCAGCAGGCGATTCACCAGCCGTAAGAAAGCGGGCTGATGCAGCGGCAGCAGCCAGCCCACCACCAGCGGCAGCAGAATGATAAGGAGTCCAGAATACATAACAGATGCTTTTCCTTGCAGAGAGTGCCGACACGCTAGCGAAAAAGCCTGATAGAGTAAACCCTTGTATTACAGCAGCCTGATTGAACCTGAGGATGGACGCCGATGATTCTGGAGCATATCGAAATTACCGGGTTTCGCGGCATTAATCATTTATCGCTGCCGCTTACCCAGACTAACGTACTCATTGGGGAGAACGCCTGGGGTAAATCGAGTTTGCTGGACGCGATGAGCCTGCTGCTTGCCCCGCAGGAGACCTTTTATCCGTTCACCCGGCACGATTTTCACTTCACGCCAGGCAACAGCGAGACGCGGATGCGGCGGCTGCAGGTCGTGTTCCATTTTCGCGATGACGGCGAGGAGCAGGATGCGCTTTTCTCGCCGTTCTGGCAGCGCGACGCGCAGGGCGTACGGCGGCTCTACTTCAGCACCCGCGCGCGGCTACGCGAAACGGAGGTTACCGCTTCGCGTCGCTTTTTGCGCGCTGACGGCGAGGTGTTGCCGCTGGCGGGCAGCGAGGAGGCGATAAGGCAGCTGGTGCGGCTGCATCCGGTGCTGCGCCTGCGCGATGCGCGCTTTAGCCGACGCTCGCGCCATGATGAAAGCGATGCGCAGGCGCGCAGCGCACAGCTGAACGCCTTAGCGGCGGATATCGACAGCCTGACGCGCCAGCTGGCATCGCAGCCGCATCAGCTCAGCGATGAAACGCTGCGGCAGGGCGTAGCGACCATGCAGCAGCTGATGGAGCACTACTTTCTGGTGCTGCAACCCGCCGACGGCCGCGCGCGGCGCAGCGATCCGCATGGGCGCGACGGGGCGCACGGCTGGCGCGCGCTGGATCGGCTCAACCAGCTCATCGGCGAAACCGATTCGCGCAGCCGTCAGATCGTTCTGCTGCGCATGTTCGTTCTGCTGGCGCAGGCGCGCGGCGCGGCGACGCTCTCACCTCAGGCGCGTCCATTATTGCTTATTGAAGATCCGGAAACCCGGCTGCATCCGATTATGCTGTCAGTGACCTGGAACCTGCTCGATCTTATTCCGCTGCAGAAAATTGCGACCACTAATTCTGGCGAGCTGCTGTCGCTGACGCCGGTAGAAAACGTCTGCCGGCTGGTGCGCGAGCCGACGCGCGTCGCCGCCTGGCGCATTGGCCCGCAGGGGCTTAGCGCGGAAGAGAGCCGCCGTATCGGCTTTCATATTCGCGTTAATCGTCCGTCGGCTCTGTTCGCCCGTTGCTGGCTGCTGGTGGAAGGGGAAACCGAGGTGTGGATTATCAATGAGCTGGCGCGTCAGTGCGGCTACCACTTCGCGGCGGAAGGGGTAAAAGTGATTGAGTTTGCGCAATCCGGCCTGAAGCCGCTGCTGAAATTTGCTGCGCGCATGGGCATCGCCTGGCATGTGCTGACCGATGGAGACGACGCTGGCAATAAATATGCCGCGACGACGCGCAGCCAGCTTCAGCCGCATGATGAAAGCGAGCACTATCTGACCCAGCTGCCGGCGCTGGATATGGAGCACTTTCTTTTCAAAGAGGGCTTCCAGGATGTTTATCTGCAGATGGCGCATCTGCCGTTAAATGTTGCCATGAGTCCCAGGCGTATCATTACCAAAGCTCTCCAGCACGCCTCCAAGCCGGAGCTGGCAATCGCCGTGGCGACGGCCGCCGCCGAACGTGGAGAAGCGGCGATGCCGCCGCTGATGCGCCAGATGTTTTCCCGCGTCATGTGGCTGGCGCGCGGCAAGGCGGATTAACCGCACGTGCGCAAGAAAATAAAATGCCAGCGACACGGCTGGCATTTTTTGGGGGAGCGTTCAGAATGGGGTGATAGCAGTTCAGGCGTGCTGTACAGCGTCCACCGGCACGATCAGGCTGGCATGATTGCCTTTCGGGCCTTGATGAACATCAAACTGAACTTGTTGGCCGGCTTTTAATGTTCTGTAACCATCCATCTGAATCGTAGAGTAGTGCGCGAAGATATCTTCTCCGCCACCGATCGGACAGATAAAGCCGAAGCCCTTAGCGTTATTGAACCATTTAACAGTACCCGTCTCCATGCTTTTACTTCCCTCGCAAGACATTTTGATAACCAGGTGAGTAAATTGAAGCTGGGGTCGAGTTTGTTTAAAACTCAATCAGCTTGTGTCTGTAGAATGTAGAGAAAGAGACCCTGGCGTCAAGCAAACCACCGGAGAGCGTGGGGATAAAATCATTAAAATTTGAAGCGGTTAACGCTATTGCGAATTTTGTGATACAGGTCGCGCGCGGTTTTTTCCGCAAAAAATCGCTGCGGCGGAGGGGTGCTTGACAAGCGTGTTAAACTCTACGTATGGACAGTTAATCGTCCGTATCGATGTGCAGAATTTCAACGGAACATTATGGCAAATACTAACGACTGGCTTAACTTTGAACACCTGGCCGAAGACAAAGCGAAGGAGGGACTCAAGCCGCCCTCTATGTATAAAGTCATTCTGAATAATGACGATTATACACCTATGGAATTTGTTATTGACGTTCTGCAAAAGTTCTTTTCTTATGATGTTGAACGTGCAACGCAACTGATGCTGAAAGTTCACTACCACGGGAAAGCGATCTGCGGTGTTTTTACCGCCGAAGTGGCGGAGACCAAAGTCGCTATGGTGAACAATTACGCGCGGGAGAATCAGCATCCATTGCTGTGTACGCTGGAAAAAGCCTGAACTCGCCCTCATATAGCGAAGGTGAGGTTGTCAGAGCGATAATTGGGGGAGGTGCCTAATGCTCAATCAAGAACTGGAACTCAGTTTAAACATGGCTTTCGCCAGAGCGCGTGAGCACCGTCATGAGTTTATGACCGTCGAGCATTTGTTGCTGGCACTGCTCAGCAACCCGTCGGCCAGAGAGGCACTGGAAGCCTGTACCGTCGATCTTGTCGCGCTGCGGCAAGAACTCGAAGCTTTCATCGAACAAACCACACCGGTGCTGCCCGCCAGTGAAGGAGAGCGCGATACTCAACCCACGCTCAGCTTCCAGCGCGTATTGCAGCGCGCGGTATTCCATGTCCAGTCATCGGGTCGCAGCGAAGTCTCCGGCGCCAATGTGCTGGTCGCCATCTTCAGCGAGCAGGAGTCACAAGCGGCTTATCTGCTGCGCAAACATGAAGTCAGCCGTCTCGACGTGGTGAACTTCATTTCTCACGGTACGCGCAAAGATGAACCTGGTCAGGCGCCGCACAGTGAGAACCCGGTTAACGAAGAGCAAGCAGGCGGGGAGGATCGTATGGAAAACTTCACCACCAATCTCAATCAGCTTGCTCGCGTCGGCGGAATCGATCCGCTGATTGGTCGCGACAAAGAGCTGGAGCGCACCATTCAGGTACTGTGCCGTCGTCGTAAAAACAACCCGCTGCTGGTGGGCGAATCGGGCGTTGGTAAAACGGCTATTGCGGAAGGCCTGGCCTGGCGTATCGTGCAGGGCGACGTGCCGGAAGTGATGAAGGAGTGCACCATCTATTCGCTCGATATCGGTTCGCTGCTGGCGGGCACGAAATATCGCGGCGACTTTGAGAAGCGCTTCAAAGCCTTGTTGAAACAGCTGGAGCAGGACAACAGCAGCATCCTGTTTATCGATGAGATCCATACCATCATCGGTGCAGGCGCGGCGTCCGGCGGCCAGGTGGATGCGGCTAACCTGATTAAGCCGCTGCTCTCCAGCGGTAAAATCCGCGTGATGGGCTCCACCACCTATCAGGAGTTCAGCAATATCTTCGAAAAAGATCGCGCTCTGGCGCGCCGCTTCCAGAAGATCGATATCACTGAGCCGACGATGGACGAAACCGTTCAGATTCTGAACGGGCTGAAGCCGAAATATGAAGCGCACCACGATGTGCGCTATACCGCGAAAGCGGTGCGCGCAGCGGTTGAACTGGCGGTGAAATATATCAACGACCGTCATCTGCCGGATAAGGCGATCGATGTGATCGACGAAGCTGGTGCGCGGGCGCGTCTGATGCCAGCCAGCAAGCGCAAGAAAACCATCAACGTGGCAGATATCGAGTCCGTGGTGGCGCGTATCGCGCGTATTCCTGAGAAGAGCGTTTCGGCAACCGACCGCGACACGCTGAAAAATCTCGGCGATCGCCTGAAAATGCTGGTGTTTGGCCAGGATAACGCCATTGAAGCGCTGACTGAAGCGATCAAAATGAGCCGCGCCGGGCTGGGTCAGGAGCGCAAGCCTGTTGGCTCCTTCCTGTTCGCCGGACCGACTGGCGTAGGGAAAACTGAGGTTACGGTACAGCTGGCGAAAGCGCTGGGCATTGAGCTGCTGCGTTTCGATATGTCCGAGTATATGGAACGTCATACGGTCAGCCGCCTGATAGGCGCGCCTCCGGGCTATGTCGGCTTCGACCAGGGCGGTCTGCTGACCGATGCGGTGATCAAACATCCGCATGCGGTGGTGCTGCTCGACGAAATCGAGAAGGCGCATCCGGATGTCTTTAACCTGCTGCTGCAGGTGATGGATAACGGCATGCTGACGGACAATAACGGCCGTAAAGCGGATTTCCGCAACGTGGTGCTGGTAATGACCACCAATGCGGGCGTACGTGAAACCGAGCGTAAATCGATTGGTCTGATCCATCAGGACAACAGCACCGATGCGATGGAAGAGATCAAAAAGATCTTTACGCCGGAGTTCCGCAACCGTCTCGACAATATTATCTGGTTCCGTCACCTGTCACCGGAAGTGATCCATCAGGTCGTGGACAAGTTTATTGTCGAACTGCAGGCGCAGCTGGATGCGAAAGGCGTCTCACTGGAAGTCAGCGACGAAGCGCGCGACTGGCTGGCGGAGAAAGGCTACGACAAGGCGATGGGTGCCCGTCCTATGGCGCGTACGGTGCAGGAAAACCTCAAGAAACCGCTGGCCAACGAATTGCTTTTCGGCTCGCTGGTGGATGGCGGATCGGTCTCGGTGGCGCTCGACAAAGAGAAGAACCAGCTGACCTATCACTTCCTCAGCGCAGAAAAACGCAAAACGGAAGGCACGGTTCACTAAGCGCCGTGAGGTAGAAATAGAAAAGGCCAGATGCGAATCTGGCCTTTTTTTTCGCCACCGTTCAGGCGGCGAAAGCGAAACGAAGCCGCTTAGCGACTACGGAAGACAATGCGGCCTTTGCTCAGGTCGTACGGGGTCAGCTCAACAGTTACTTTGTCGCCCGTCAGGATGCGGATATAGTTTTTGCGCATTTTACCGGAGATATGAGCGGTAACCACGTGACCGTTTTCGAGTTCTACACGGAACATGGTGTTAGGTAACGTATCAAGTACGGTACCTTGCATTTCAATATTGTCTTCTTTAGCCATCGAATCCTCTGGGTGGACTAGCTTTCAGTGAACCGGCAAGATAATGCCGAATTCCACGATTTATGTAAAGAAACGTTGGCGGTAAAGCCAACGCTTCGCCGTGCTTCGCGCGAGGGGCGCGAGCATCTCGGTTAAATTCGGGTGTTTATGTGACGTCTGCGGGGGATTAACGGGCTAAGAATTTGCATCAGTAGGCGGTAACACGCGCTCATCTGAAACAGTTCCGGGAGTGCGTTGTGATTCCCAGCCTGGCAATTCCGGCTCGCCGTTGCGAAGCGCGGACGACATACCAAACGCGGCTATTATACCACTTTTACGTCTGTTTGTGTGCAAAACATCTGCGCAGGCTTAAAAAAGGGTCTGGGTGCGCCAGCAACCGGCGCTGACGGGCTGCCAGGCAAGGGACTGAACATACTGCAGATAGTCGGCGCGCGGGATCTCGCGTGCGCCCAGCGAAGCCGTGTGCGGGTTTAAAACCTGGCAATCCACCAGCCGGCCCTGATGTTTGATGAAATGCTGGCAAAATACCAGAAGTGCGGTTTTCGAGGCATTCTCGCACCGGCTGAACATCGATTCGCCGCAGAAAATCTGCCCCAGCGCGAGCCCGTACATGCCGCCGACCAGCAGCTGATCCCGCCACACTTCTATCGAGTGCGCGTGCCCCAGTTCATAGAGACGCTGCCAGGCGCGCTTCACTTCAAAAGTGATCCATGTCCCTTCCTGGCGACCGGCGGCGCAGCCTTCGACCACCTCGAAAAACGCCTGATTCATGGTCACGCGAAACGGCGAACGCCGATGAAAACGCGCCATGCTGCGGCTGAGGTGAAAAGATTCCGGCAGCAGTACCGCACGCGGATCGGGCGACCACCACAAAATGGGATCGCCAGGCGAAAACCAGGGAAAAATACCGCGCTGGTAGGCGCTGAGCAAGCGGGCAGGGGAGAGATCGCCGCCCATCGCCAGCAGGCCGTTTGGCTCGCGCAGCGCCATCTCTGGCGGAGGAAAATGAAGGGATTCCCGTGACAGTTGCACCAGTCTCATCGCATCTTTACTCGTCGGTTTTTCGCTAAGACTATAGCGCAAAGCGCTGCTGAAAATGCCAGTAGCGTCCCTCTTTTGAGATTAATTCGTGATGCGTACCTTCTTCGGCGATCTGGCCGTTTTCCATTACGCAGATGCGATCCAGTGCGTCCAGACCGCTCAGCCGGTGCGTTACCATTATCAGGGTTTTACCGGCGGTGACCTGCTGCAGCAGCGCTAATATCTGGTGCTCCGTGGCGGCGTCGAGCCCTTCAGTGGGTTCATCCAGCAGCCAGAGATCGCCGTCGTGCAGCAGCGCTCGCGCAATCGCCAGTCGGCGCAGCTCGCCGCCCGACAGCGAACGGCCTCCTTCGCCGAGCCAGGCGTTGAGCCCTTCTTCGCTTTCCAGCAGGCGCGACAGGCCTGTCTGGTGCAGAACGCGGCTGAGCTGCGCATCGCTGGCGTCGGGACGCGCTACCCGCAGGTTCTCGCGCAGCGTCTGGTTGAACAGGTGTACGCGCTGCGTCACCACGCTAATGCGCTGACGCAGCGATTTTTCATCCCAGCTGCGCAGAGCGACGTTTTGCAGCGCAATGGATCCGGTTTCCACCTCCCATGCGCGCGTCAGCAACGCCAGCAGCGTGGATTTACCGCAGCCGGTGGGGCCGAGCAGTGCCAGGCGTTCACCCGCTCGCACCTGCAGCGAAAAATTATCCAGCACCGCTTCGGGACGATGGGGATAGTGGAAGGTGACCTTATCAATTGATACCGAAAGGCTGCCGGGCTCACTTGCCGACTTATCGGGAAAACGAATCGCGGGCGCCTGATCGATGATGCCGTTAACGCGTTCAGCGGCGGCGATAACCTGCGACAGCGGCAGAAAAGCGCCAGCAACCGGGGCCAGTGCTTCAAACGCGGCAAGCGCGCAAAATACCACCAGCGCGATAAGCGCGCCGGGCGAGGAAGCCTGGGTCACGCCATCCGCACTCATCCACAGCAGCAGCGTCACGGTTGCGCCGCTTATTAGCAGCAGCAGGCTTTGCGACAGCGCCTGCAAACGCTGCTGCTGACGCTGCGCAGCCTGCCAGCGGCCTTCATCCTGGTCAAGCTGCTGACGCCAGCGTTCGGAAAGGCCATAAATTGCCAGTTCAGCCTGCCCGCTCAGCCAGTACATCAACTGCAGACGCCAGCGCGCACGCTGTTGCGTAATGGCGCGACCGGCTGGCGCGCCCAGGCGGTAAAACAGCGGCGGCATCAACAGCAGCGTCGTCAGCATGACGCCGCCTAGCACCAGCGCCAGCCGCACGTCCACCAGGCTGATGCCCAGTGTCACCACTACAATCACCACAAACGCGCCTGCCAGCGGCGCGATCACTCGCAGATAGAGGTGGTCGAGCATATCGACGTCACCAACGAAACGGTTGAGCAGATCACCCTGACGGAATGCCGCCAGCTGACCTGGCGCCAGCGCAATAAGGCGGCTGAAGGTAAAAACGCGCAGGTGTTGCAGAACGCGGAAGGTCGCATCATGGCTGACCAGTCGCTCAAAATAGCGGGCGGCGGTGCGTGTGATGGCCGCGCCGCGCACGCCTGCAGCCGGCAGCATATAGTTAAAGCTGTAGAGCCCGGCGATGCCTGCCAGCGAGGAGGCAGCCAGAAACCAGCCTGAGAGCGCCAGCAGGCCGATACTGGCGAGCAGCGTAACGATGGCGAGCAGCACGCCCAGCGACAGTCGGTAAGGGTGACGCAAAAACAGGCGCAGGAAAGGACGCAGTGCGGACATCAGCAAATCTCCCTCTGACGATGCGAGACCATCTGGCGAAACGAGCCAGGTTCGGCGAGCAGCGCTTGCCAGCCGCCTTGCTGTACCAGCCTGCCATCCTGCATCACCCAGATAGCGTCCCAGTGCTGCAGCTGATCGAGCTGGTGGGTGATCATCAACGTCGTCTGCCGACGCGACGCTTTATCGAGCGCCCGCATCATATGCTGCTCGCTGCGGCTGTCGAGGCTGGCGGCGGGCTCGTCCAGCAGCAGCAGGCGGGCAGGCTTATAGAGCGCGCGCGCCAGCGCGATGCGCTGCGCCTGACCCACTGAAAGCCCGGCACCATCGTCGCCGACAGGCGTCAGCACGCCAGCAGAGAGCCGCGGCAGAAATTCGCTGACGCCGCAGTCATCCAGCAAGCTATCCAAATCGTCATCGCGCTGCGCGCCGCCCATCACGATATTGTCGTGCAGCGTGTCGGCGGGCAGCTGCGGATTTTGCCCGAGCCAGGCAATCTGCCGGTGCCAGTATGCGCGGCCCATTTCGCGCAGCTCGACGCCATTAATGCGTAGCGATCCCTGGTAAGGCAGAAAGCCGAGAAGCACGTTCATTAGTACGGTTTTCCCCGCGCCGCTCTGGCCCACCAGCGCAACGCGCTGGCCAGCGTTAAGGCTAAAGCTGAGCGGACCGCACAGGCGTTGATTATCCACGCTCAGCGCAACCAGATCCTGCGCGACGATGGCGATCGCCGCGTCGTCCGCCAGCTGCGCCGAACCGTCGGACCGTTCATGCTGGGGACTCTCGCGCATAAAGCGCTCAAGGGCATCCGCGCCGCCGACCGCCTGCGCTTTCGCATGGTAAAAAGCGCCCAGATCGCGCAGCGGCTGAAAGAATTCTGGCGCCAGGATCAACGCGACGAAACCGGCGAACAGCGTTACGCCTTGCCCATATGCGCCGAAATGGAGCTCGCCGAGGTAGGAAAAACCGAAGTAGACCGCGACGACCGCGATCGCCAGCGAAGCGAAAAACTCCAGCACGGCGGATGAGAGAAAGGCGAGTCGCAGCACTTCCATGGTGCGCTGGCGAAAGTCCGCAGTGGAGGAGGCGATGACGGCGGTTTCCGCTTCGGCGCGGTGAAACAGACGCAGGGTTTCGCGTCCGCGCAGGCGGTCAAGGAAGTCGCCGCTGAGGCGCGCCAGCGCAACAAAGTTGCGGCGGTTGGCGTCGGCCGCGCCCATGCCGACCAGCGCCATAAACAGCGGGATCAGCGGCGCGGTGGCGAGCAAGATCAGACCGGCTGCCCAGTTTAGCGGGAAAACGGTCAGCAAAATGCATAAGGGGATCAGCGCTGCCAGCGTCATCTGCGGCAGATAGCGCGCATAATACTCCTGCATCTCCTCAATCTGCTCCAGCAGCAGCGTCGCCCAGCTGCCTGCTGGTTTGCCGCGGATCCATGCGGGGCCGAGATCGGAAAGACGATCCAGTACCTGCTGACGCAGCGCCTGACGAATTGCCTGTCCAGCGCGAAAGCCTGCGGCCTCGCGCGCATAGTTAAGCAAGGCGCGCAGCGCAAAGCAGAGCAGCAGAAGGGAGAAGGGGAGAAGAAGCTCGCTGCGCAGTCGCTGTTCAACAATCAGCGCCTGTAGCAGGAAAGCCAGCAGCCAGGCCTGGGCGATGATGACCAGCGCGCTGGCCAGCCCAAACAGCGACGTCAACCGCAGCCAGCGGCTGCCAAAAGCGCGTTGCTGGCGTAGCCAGCGAATCAGTTCCTGTTGCCGGGTTTTATTCATGCGAGACCGTAAGCGTTGTCGATAACCCACGAAAAGAGAGGGGGATTGCTCTTCAGGCTGATGAATCTAGCACGGCGGCATAAAAAAAGGCGACTGAAAAACAGCCGCCTCGTATAAATAAGATCAGATAATTAACAAGTTACCGATCGTTTTTAACCAGTCCATCCAGATAACGCTCTGCATCCAGCGCAGCCATACAGCCGGTGCCCGCCGAGGTGATCGCCTGGCGATAGATATGGTCCATAACGTCGCCCGCAGCGAACACGCCGGGGACGCTGGTCTGCGTTGCGTTGCCATGCAGGCCGGACTGCACTTTGATGTAGCCGTTTTCCAGCGCCAACTGCCCCTCGAAGATCGCCGTATTCGGGCTGTGCCCGATAGCGACGAACAGGCCTGCCACTTCCAGCGACTCCGTTTCCGCCTCGTTGAGGGTCGAGCGCAGCGTCAGGCCGGTGACGCCCATCTGATCGCCAACCACTTCTTCCAGCGTGCGATCGGTATGCAGCACGATATTGCCGTTGCGCACTTTTTCCATCAGGCGGTCAATCAGTATTTTTTCCGCGCGGAAGCTGTCGCGACGGTGAATCAGATGGACTTCCGCGGCGATGTTCGCCAGATAAAGCGCCTCTTCCACCGCGGTATTGCCGCCGCCGATCACCGCGACTTTCTGATTACGGTAGAAAAAACCGTCGCAGGTGGCGCAAGCGGACACGCCTTTGCCTTTAAACGCCTCTTCGGAAGGCAGGCCCAGATAGCGCGCAGAGGCACCGGTCGCAATAATCAGCGCGTCGGCCGTATATTCGCCGCTGTCGCCGGTGAGACGGAACGGACGGTTCTGCAGATCGACAGTATGAATATGGTCAAAAATGATTTCGGTGTTGAATTTCTCGGCATGCTCATGCATGCGCTCCATCAGCGAGGGACCAGTGAGATCGTGCGGGTCGCCGGGCCAGTTCTCTACCTCGGTAGTGGTGGTCAACTGACCGCCTTTTTCGAGGCCGGTAATCAGCACTGGATTCAGGTTGGCGCGCGCCGCATAGACCGCTGCGGTATAACCCGCCGGACCGGAGCCCAGAATGAGCAATTTACTGTGTTTGGCCGTACTCATAGGATCCTCAGTTTCATTCGGCTGACAACATGACCTGGGATTGTAGGGAATTTACCGTGGCAAAAAAAGGGCTGGGGAATTTTGTTACCAATAGCTGCAAACGGCGTAGACGATAAGTCGGGCTTCTGCACGCCGGTTGCGCTAAAAGGGGGCAATAATCGGTTATTGCTGGTGCAAGAGTATAAAAATTCTCATTTAAAAACAGTTACCCAGCGGTCTGTCTGGCATCTTGTCCTGAATTTGGTCTTTTTACTTTGACAATCGCCTGCGCTTTTGCGAAAACAATGACAGAAGCGAAGAAGAAGGAGAGAGTCAAAACAGGGTTTCGTTCCTCGTTTTGCCCTTTTTTCCCGATAAATTACAGCCTGACATGGGTAATGACGCATGATGTGGACAGACAACATGCGTCATGCGGATGGATGCGCGACAGCGCACAGGCTCTGATTCTTCACTTCAATAATGCCTTGAACAGTGAACGTTTCCAGGGCGTGGCAGGTAAAGGGAAGGAATTAAGAGAGACAATAATAATGGTAGACAATAAGAAACGCCCCGGAAAAGATCTCGACAGAATCGACAGAAACATTCTGAATGAACTTCAGAAAGATGGTCGTATTTCCAACGTAGAACTTTCCAAACGCGTAGGATTATCGCCTACGCCATGTCTTGAGCGTGTGCGTCGTCTGGAGCGTCAGGGTTTTATTCTTGGCTATACCGCGCAACTTAACCCGCACTATCTAGATGCGTCACTGCTGGTTTTCGTTGAGATTACTCTGAATCGTGGCGCGCCGGACGTGTTTGAACAGTTTAACGCCGCCGTGCAAAAACTTGAGGAAACTCAAGAGTGTCACCTGGTTTCCGGTGACTTCGACTACCTGTTGAAAACGCGCGTGCCGGATATGTCCGCCTACCGTAAGCTGCTTGGCGAAACCCTGCTGCGCCTGCCGGGGGTCAATGACACCCGTACTTACGTGGTGATGGAAGAGGTTAAACAGAGTAATCGGCTGGTGATTAAAACCCGCTAACGCAGCGCAGGTGCAAAACCTGTGATATTTCGATACACTCCTGTGAATTCATACAGGACCAGCGTCGGGCTTGCCCGACGCTGTTGCCTTCATAATTTACAGGCACCTGGAGAGTTCTCTTGAGCCAGGAATACACAGAAGACAAAGAAGTTTCGTTAAAACCGCTGAGCAGTGGACGTCGTCTGCTGGAAGCATTGCTTATTCTCGTCTCACTTTTCGCCATCTATCTGATGGTCTCTCTCGTCAGCTTTAATCCTTCCGATCCGAGCTGGTCGCAAACCGCCTGGCATGAGCCGATTCATAATCTGGGCGGCGGCGTGGGAGCCTGGCTGGCGGATACGCTGCTGTTTATTTTCGGCGTGATGGCCTATGCCATACCGCCGGTGATTATCGGACTGTGCTGGATCGCCTTTCGCCAGCGCGATCGCCAGGATTACATCGACTACTTCGCTATCGGCCTGCGCCTGATCGGCGTGCTGGCGCTGGTGGTGACTACCTGCGGCCTGGCTGCGCTCAATGCCGATGACATCTGGTATTTCGCCTCCGGTGGCGTTATCGGCAGCCTGGTCAGCAACGCTATTGCGCCCTGGCTCAGCCCGATGACCGGCACGCTGGCGCTGCTTTGCGTCTGGGCGGCGGGCATTACGCTCTATACCGGCTGGTCCTGGCTGACCATCGCCGAGCGCATCGGCGGCGTGGTTATGGGCGTGCTCACCTTCGCCAGCAACCGTTCGCGTCGCGACGAGCCCTGGCAGGAGGATGAAGAGGCGTTCGACGATACGGCCGCACCGCGCGTTGAGGTGGCCTCGCAAGATGAGGATGATGTACTGCTCTCTGCGCCGCGCGCCAGCACAGAACATTCAGCGCCGGAAGTGGCCGATCCGCTTCTGGCGAAAGCCGCTGCGGCGACAGATGCCGCGCTGATCACGGCGGCCGAAGCCGCTGGCGTTGCGGCGCCCGTAGCCCCGGTATCGGCTGCTGCGATCTCCTCTCAGAGTGCTGCAGCCCCCGCTGCTGCCATGCCGTCTCAGGTTGCCGCCGCGTCAGCGCCGGTTGCTGCGATGCCGCCTCAGGCGGCCGCAGCGCCACTCTCCTCTCAGACGGTCGCAATGCCGCCTGCCGCCTCCGTTGCGCCTGTAACGGCTGCCGCCGCACACTCTGCGGCAGCGAATCCGTTCGCTGCGTCTCAACAGCCCGTCAACGCCTTTACGCCTGCGTCACCTCAGCCAGCCGCGCCTGCTCCCGCCGAGCCGCCGCGTTATCATTTTGAGATGCCGCAGACGCCGTCCGCGCCCGCTTTCACCAGCTGGGAAGAGGATGACGGCCCGCAAATGGGCAACTGGCGCGATGCCGATACGGCCGATATAGCCGCTACGGCGGGCGCGGCGACAGCCGCCGCGCAGGCAGCCTCTACGCCGCTGTTCGATGTCGCGCCTGAAGAGAATTACAATCCGCAGGTGAAGCAGGGTATCGGACCGACGCTACCGCGTCCTAAGCCGGTCAAACTGCCGACGCGTCGCGAGCTGGCCTCTTACGGCATTAAGCTGCCTTCTCAGCGAATAGCGGAAGAGAAGGCCAAAGCGCAAGAACAGCAGCGCGCTGACGTCTCGTCTCAGCCTGCAGACGCGCAGTCCGAATGGTCAGAGCATCAGCAGGAGGCGCAGGAACAGGCGCAGCTGCGCGACGCTTTCGCCAGCCAGCAGCAGCAACGCTACGGCGAGAGCTGGCAGCAGGATGAAGATACGCAGCAGGATGAAGATCAGGAAGAGGCTGTCGAACAGGCCGCGCTGGCGCAGCAATTCGCCGCGCAGCAGCAACAGCGCTACGGCGCTGAAGAGCAGAAAGAGAAATCGCCAGCCCTGAGCCTGGATACCTCCTCCGCGTTCGATTTCTCGCCGCTGGACGATCTGGTGGATGAAGGCCCCAGTGAGCCGCTCTTTACTATCGCCAGCGCGCCAGAGCCGGAAGCGCCTGTGGCAACGCATACGCCATGGCAGCAGCCTGCGGAAGCGCCGGTTGCTCAGCCTGCCGTGCCGGTGGCCGCACCGACGGTTTCTGCCGCTTTTGCACCCGCCGAGCCGGAGCCAGAGCTGACACCTGTGATGCAGACGCCAGCCGCCGCGCCGCCGCAGGCGTCGCAGCCCGGCTCGCTGGATAACAGTCTGATCCATCCTTTCCTGATGCGTCATAACCAGCCGCTGGAGAAACCCTCTACGCCGCTGCCGACGCTGGATCTGCTGACCTCGCCGCCAGCCGAGGAAGAACCGGTTGATATGTTCGCCCTTGAGCAGACGGCGCGTCTGGTCGAAGCCCGTTTAGGCGACTATCGCGTCAAGGCAGAAGTGGTCGGCATCTCGCCGGGCCCGGTGATTACCCGCTTCGAGCTGGATCTGGCGCCGGGCGTGAAAGCCGCGCGCATCTCCAACCTGTCGCGCGATCTGGCGCGTTCGCTCTCGGCGGTTGCCGTGCGCGTAGTTGAGGTGATCCCCGGCAAGCCTTATGTCGGTCTGGAGCTGCCCAACAAGCATCGTCAGACGGTCTATCTGCGCGAAGTGCTGGACTGCGCCAAATTCCGCGACAACCCGTCGCCGCTGGCCGTGGTGCTGGGTAAAGATATCGCGGGTCAGCCGGTCGTCGCCGATCTGGCAAAAATGCCGCACCTGCTGGTGGCCGGTACGACCGGTTCCGGTAAGTCGGTCGGCGTCAACACCATGATTATCAGCATGCTCTACAAGGCAACGCCGGAAGAAGTGCGCTTTATCATGATCGACCCGAAAATGCTGGAACTGTCGGTCTACGAAGGCATTCCGCACCTGTTGACCGAAGTTGTCACCGATATGAAGGACGCGGCTAATGCGCTGCGCTGGAGCGTCGGCGAGATGGAGCGACGCTACAAGCTGATGTCGGCGCTTGGCGTGCGTAACCTCGCTGGCTACAACGAAAAAGTCGAACAGGCGGAAGCGATGGGACGTCCTATTCCCGATCCGTTCTGGAAACCGGGCGACAGCATGGATATGACGCCGCCGGTGCTGGAAAAACTGCCTTATATCGTGGTGCTGGTGGATGAGTTCGCCGACCTGATGATGGCGGTCGGTAAGAAGGTTGAAGAGCTGATTGCGCGTCTGGCGCAGAAAGCGCGTGCCGCAGGTATTCACCTTGTGCTTGCTACGCAGCGTCCGTCAGTGGATGTGATTACCGGTCTGATTAAGGCCAACATTCCGACGCGCATCGCCTTCACCGTCTCCAGCAAAATCGACTCGCGCACCATTCTCGATCAGGGCGGCGCTGAATCGCTGCTGGGTATGGGCGACATGCTCTATATGCCACCCAACTCCTCAATGCCGGTACGTGTGCACGGCGCATTCGTCCGCGATCAGGAAGTGCACGCTGTCGTGCAGGACTGGAAAGCGCGCGGACGTCCGCAGTATATCGAAAGCATTACGGCAGGCGAGGAGAGCGAGGGCGGCAGCGGTGGTCTTGAGGGCGACGAGGAGCTGGATCCGCTGTTCGATCAGGCGGTGGCTTTTGTAGTCGACAAGCGTCGCGCCTCGATCTCCGGCGTACAGCGTCAGTTCCGCATCGGCTATAACCGCGCCGCGCGCATTATCGAACAGATGGAAGCGCAGGGGATCGTATCGGAACCCGGACACAACGGTAACCGTGAGGTGCTCTCTCCGCCACCGCATGAAATGTAGCGCGACACGCTTTGCAACAAACAATCATGGGCCAGTTTTTACTGGCCCATTGTTCAGGCGACATTTACCCCTCATATCAGAATACGCTTTCGGGTTTTTCTCCTGGCTCAATGGCAAAACGACGGCCAGAATTAAAACGGTATTCACTGGATAGAGATAAATAAGGAATTGAAGCGGATGAAATTAAGCGTAATCGTGCCTGGCCTGTTGGCCGTTTTTGCGTCAGCCAGCGTTATGGCGGACGCCTCCAGCGATCTGCAGCAGCGTCTGAACAAGGTTAACAGCTTCCACGCCAGCTTTAGCCAAAAAGTGACCGACAGCAGCGGCGCCAACGTGCAGGAAGGCGAAGGCGAGCTCTGGGTAAAACGCCCCAGCTTATTTAACTGGCACATGACCGCGCCGGACGAAAGCGTCATTATCTCTGACGGCAAGAATCTGTGGTTTTATAACCCGTTCGTTGAACAGGCCAGCGTCAGCCTGCTGAAAAACGCGACCAGCAACACGCCGTTTATGCTGATTGCGCGCAACCAGCCGAGCGACTGGCAGCAGTACAATATTAAACAGCAGGGCGACGCGTTCGAACTGACGCCGAAAAACAGCGATGGCAACCTGAAGCAGTTCACCATCTCCGTGACCTCTGCGGGCACCATCAACCAGTTCAGCGCCATCGAGCAGGACGGGCAGCGCAGCAGCTACCAGCTGAAGAGCCAGAAAAACGGCGCGATCAGCCCGGACAAATTCACCTTTACGCCGCCCAAAGGGGTGACGGTAGACGACCAGCGTCAGTGAGGTAAGCGTGGGTAATCTGTCTCTGGATTTTTCCTCCGAAGATTTCAAGCCGCTGGCGGCGCGCATGCGTCCGGAAACGCTTAAGCAGTATATCGGGCAGCAGCATTTGCTGGCGCCCGGTAAGCCTTTGCCGCGCGCCATCGAAGCTGGCCATCTTCACTCAATGATTCTTTGGGGACCGCCGGGCACAGGGAAAACCACGCTGGCGGAGATTATCGCGCGCTACGGCAATGCCGACGTCGAGCGTATCTCCGCCGTTACCTCGGGGGTTAAAGAGATCCGCGAGGCGATCGAGCGCGCGCGCCATAGCCGTCAGGTCGGGCGCCGCACCATTCTGTTTGTCGATGAGGTGCACCGCTTCAACAAAAGCCAGCAGGATGCGTTCTTGCCGCATATTGAAGATGGCACCATCACCTTTATCGGCGCGACCACCGAAAACCCCTCGTTTGAGCTTAACTCCGCGCTGCTCTCACGCGCGCGCGTTTATCTTTTAAAATCGCTCACCACTGAGGATATCGAGCAGGTGCTCGATCAGGCGATGCAGGACAAAACGCGCGGTTATGGCGACAGCGACATCATCCTGCCTGACAATACGCGCCGTATGATCGCCGAGCTGGTGAACGGCGACGCGCGCCGCGCGTTAAATACGCTGGAAATGATGGCGGATATGGCGGAGAGCAATGCGCAAGGTAAACGCGAGCTGACGCCGCAGTTGCTGACAGAGGTTTCCGGCGAGCGCGCCGCGCGTTTTGACAACAAGGGCGACCGCTTTTACGACCTGATCTCCGCGCTGCACAAATCGGTGCGCGGCTCCGCGCCGGATGCGGCGCTTTACTGGTATGCGCGCATTATTACCGCGGGCGGCGATCCGCTCTATGTAGCGAGACGCCTGCTGGCGATCGCCTCTGAAGATGTCGGCAATGCCGATCCGCGCGGGATGCAGGTGGCGATTGCCGCCTGGGATTGCTTTACCCGCGTCGGGCCTGCCGAAGGCGAACGCGCTATTGCGCAGGCGATCGTCTATCTGGCCTGCGCGCCGAAAAGCAACGCCGTCTACACCGCGTTTAAAGCGGCGATGCGCGATGCGCGCGAGCATCCCGACTACGATGTGCCGGAGCATCTGCGTAACGCTCCGACCCGGCTGATGAAAGAGATGGGCCTGGGCAAAGCGTATCGTTACGCTCATGATGAAGAGCACGCCTATGCGGCTGGCGAGGTCTATTTTCCGCCGGAGATGGCGCAGACGCGCTACTACACGCCAACCCAGCGCGGGCTTGAAGGTAAAATTGGCGAAAAGCTCGCCTGGCTGGCTGAACAGGATCAAAATAGCCCGACAAAACGCTACCGCTAAAACAGACGTTACGGTAAGGTGAGCAAGGATATCAATGCATTCCAGCGGGAATGCATCCCTTCATTCGTTCTTTCAACCTTTGATTACACAGGATAAGCATGCTCGATCCCAATCTGCTGCGTAATGAGCCAGACGCAGTCGCAGAAAAACTGGCACGCCGAGGATTCAAACTGGATGTGGAAACGCTGCGCTCCCTTGAAGAGCGTCGTAAAGTCTTGCAGGTGGAAACGGAAAATCTGCAGGCGGAGCGTAACTCCCGATCCAAATCCATCGGTCAGGCCAAAGCACGTGGGGAAGATATCGAGCCGCTGCGTCAGGAAGTGAACGCGCTGGGCGAACGCCTGGATGCGGCCAAAGCGGAACTGGATGCCCTGCAAAATGAAATCCGTGATTTCACCCTGGCGCTGCCTAACCTGCCGGCGGATGAAGTGCCGCTGGGCAAAGATGACAGCGAAAACCAGGAAGTCAGCCGCTGGGGCGAGCCGCGCCAGTTTGATTTCCAGGTGAAAGATCACGTTGAGCTGGGCGAGATGGTGAAAGGCCTCGATTTTGCTTCTGCCGTGAAGCTGACCGGTTCGCGCTTTGTGGTGATGCAGGGACAGATTGCTCGTCTGCATCGCGCGCTGAGCCAGTTTATGATCGACCTGCATACTGAACAGCACGGCTATCTTGAAACCTATGTGCCTTATCTGGTCAACCATGCGACCCTGTACGGAACCGGCCAGCTGCCGAAGTTCGGCGAAGATCTGTTTCATACCCGACCGCTGGAAGAGGAGTCAGAGAGCAGCAACTATGCGCTGATCCCGACGGCGGAAGTCCCGCTGACCAATCTGGTGCGCGACGAGATTGTGGAAGAGGAGAGTCTGCCGATCAAACTGACCGCGCATACGCCTTGCTTCCGTTCTGAGGCGGGCTCTTACGGTCGCGATACGCGCGGCTTAATCCGTATGCATCAGTTCGACAAGGTAGAGATGGTGCAGATCGTCGCGCCGGAAACCTCAATGGATGCGCTGGAAGAGCTGGTGGGCCACGCAGAGAAAGTGCTGCAGCTGCTCAACCTGCCGTACCGTAAAGTGCTGCTTTGCACCGGTGATATGGGCTTTGGCTCAGCCAAGACCTACGATCTGGAAGTCTGGCTGCCGGCCCAGAACACCTATCGCGAGATCTCCTCCTGCTCCAATATGTGGGACTTCCAGGCGCGCCGCATGCAGGCGCGCTGCCGCAGCAAAACTGATAAGAAGCCACGTCTGGTGCACACCCTGAACGGCTCCGGCCTGGCGGTCGGTCGTACGCTGGTTGCGGTGCTGGAGAACTATCAGCAGGCTGACGGACGTATTCAGGTGCCGGATGTGTTGCGCCCCTATATGAACGGTGTAGAGTTTATCGGCTGATACGCGCTTCAACAGTAAACCCGGACATGTCCGGGTTTTTTTATATTTAACGTCGGCGTACGGCGTGAAGTTATCAGAAATAAACGTTATCGACATTGCGACAGGCTTAGCGCCTAAAAAGCCTGTTTTTCATAAAGATAGCTTCGAAGCGGGTCTCGTTTAACACTCCTGTAACCCACTGAAGATTAATAAATTAAATTATCTTGCAGCAAAATGTGCTGCGCTATTTTTTTGTGCTTTTCCTTTAAATTCGCCGGTGGCAAACTGCGCGCAACCTCCTCTCTTTTCTTTGGTTTTTACTCCTATGTCCACATGGTCACGTCCCGTGGTGCTGCTGCTTTGCGGCCTGCTTTTGCTGACGGTTGCAATTGCTGTGCTCAATACACTGGTTCCGCTGTGGCTGACTCACGATGCGCTGGCTACCTGGCAGGTAGGCGTGGTGAGTTCCTCTTTCTATACCGGCAACCTGGCGGGCACGCTGGCGGCAGGCTGGCTGATTAAACATTACGGTTTTAACCGCAGCTACTATCTGGCAACCACGATTTTCGCCGTAGCGACCGCCGGTCTGTTAATGATGGACGGTTTCTGGGGTTGGTCGATCCTGCGTTTTTGCGCGGGTATCGGCTGCGCCTTGATTTGGGTCGTGGTAGAGAGTGCGCTGCTCTGTAGCGGGACGGTGCGCACCCGGGGCCAGCTGCTGGCCGCCTACATGATTGTCTACTATCTTGGCACCGTTGCGGGTCAACTGCTGGTGAGCAAAGTCTCTACCGGTCTGTTTAACGTCGTCCCCTGGCTTACCGCGCTGATGATCTGCGCCATTCTGCCGCTGGTGTTCGTGAAGGTGACCGCCGGCAGTGAAGCGACAGAGGCTGCGGCAGGTAAAATCTGGCCGATGCTGCGTCGTCGTAGTTCGCGACTTGGCATTAACGGCTGTATTATTTCCGGTATTGTTCTGGGTTCGCTCTACGGTCTGATGCCGCTCTACCTCTCTCATCAGGGCATGAGCGATGCGAATGTCGGCTACTGGATGGCGCTGCTGGTCAGCGCTGGCATCGTCGGGCAGTGGCCGGTTGGGCGCCTTGCCGATCGCTTCGGTCGTCTGCTGGTGCTGCGCGTGCAGGTGTTTGTCGTGATTCTGGGCGCGATGGCCATGCTGACTAACGCTGCGATGGCGCCTGCACTCTTTGTGCTGGGTCTGGCGGGCTTTACGCTCTATCCGGTAGCCATGTCCTGGGCCTGTGAGACCGTTGCGCACCATGAACTGGTGGCGATGAACCAGGCGCTGCTGTTGAGCTATACCATAGGCAGCCTGGCGGGCCCCAGCATGACGGCGGTTTTGATGCAGAACTATTCCGACCGCATTCTGTTTGTGATGATTGCCGGCGTGGCGCTGGTCTATCTGATGATGCTGCTGCGTAAAGCGAATCAGCAGGCAACGCCAGTGGCGCACGCCTGATATCGGCGCAGGGGACTAAAAACAGCCGCCTGCACCATAAAGAAAGGGAGCCAGAGGCTCCCTTTTTTAATACATAACAGGATGACCGTAGCTGGCGAGGATGTTTTTCACCCGCTCCATAGTCTCTTTTGTCGGCGGCTTCACGCCGTCGAGCTTGTACTCTTCACCCATCGCGATCCATTTATGCTTGCCAAGTTCATGGTAGGGCAGCAGTTCAATCTTCTCGACATTCTCCATATCCCGTGTGAACTCGCCAAGCCGGTGTGCCGAATCGTCATCATCCGAATAGCCGGGCACCACCACATAGCGTATCCAGGTCCGTTTGCCTTTTTTCTGCAGGTAGCGGGCGAAGTCCAGGGTACGATGGTTGGAGACACCGACCAGGATTTGATGAATGTCATCATTGATTTGCTTGAGATCGAGCATCACCAGATCCGTCACCTCCAGCAGCTCATCAATCACTGGATCGTAGCGACGCACAAAACCGTTAGTGTCCAGACAGGTATGAATGCCTTCCGCCTTGCAGGCGCGGAACCAGTCGCGCACAAATTCAGCCTGTAAAATGGCCTCGCCGCCAGAGGCGGTCACGCCGCCGCCAGACGCGTTCATAAAGTGGCGATAGGAAAGCACATCTTTCATCAGCTCCTCGACGGTGATCTCTTTTCCGCCGTGCGTGTCCCAGGTATCGCGGTTATGGCAGTAGAGGCAGCGCATCAGGCAGCCCTGAAAGAAGGTGATAAAACGGATGCCGGGACCGTCAACCGTCCCGCAGGATTCGAACGAGTGAATACGACCTTTGCAAGACATTGCGATGTTCTCCAGGTTAGCCTGCCAGCAGCAGGCGCACAATCTCTGTTGTGCTCGATGATAAAGTCGGTTTTGACTGATTTCTGTATTAAGAGCGCAGACAAAACGGGCCTTGGAGAAAAGGCTCCCGAAGGAGCCTTTTTACAGCTTAGCGCGCCAGCTTTACAGTGATTTGGTGAAAGTACGGGTAATCACATCCTGCTGCTGCTCTTTCGTCAGCGAATTGAAGCGGACGGCATAGCCAGAAACGCGGATGGTCAGCTGCGGATATTTTTCCGGGTGCTCCATCGCATCCAGCAGCATTTCGCGGTTCATCACGTTCACGTTAAGGTGTTGGCCGCCTTCAATGCTCGCTTCATGATGGAAGTAACCGTCCATCAGGCCAGCAAGGTTAGCTTTCCGCACGTTGTCATCTTTACCCAACGCATTAGGCACGATAGAGAAGGTGTAAGAAATACCGTCTTTCGCATAGGCGAAGGGGAGTTTCGCGACAGAGGTCAGTGACGCAACGGCACCTTTCTGATCGCGGCCATGCATTGGGTTTGCGCCTGGACCAAAAGGCGCGCCTGCGCGACGTCCATCCGGCGTATTACCGGTTTTCTTACCGTAAACGACGTTAGACGTAATGGTCAGCACTGACTGAGTCGGTACGGCGTTGCGATAGGTGGCGAGTTTCTGAATTTTCTTCATGAAACGTTCAACCAGATCGCAGGCCAGGTCATCGACGCGCGCATCGTTATTACCAAACTGCGGATATTCGCCTTCAATTTCAAAGTCAACCGCCAGGCCATCTTCGTCGCGCACCGGTTTCACTTTGGCGTACTTGATAGCGGACAGCGAGTCGGCGGCTACTGACAGACCCGCGATGCCGCAGGCCATTGTGCGATAGACATCGCGATCGTGCAGCGCCATCAGCGAGGCTTCGTAGCTGTACTTATCATGCATATAGTGGATGATATTCAGCGCGGTCACATACTGTTTCGCCAGCCAGTCCATGAAGTGGTCCATACGCGCCATGACGGTATCGAAATCGAGCACGTCGTCCATGACCGGGGCTTCTTTCGGACCCACCTGCATTTTCATTTTTTCATCCATGCCGCCGTTGATTGCGTACAGCAGGGTTTTTGCCAGGTTGGCGCGTGCGCCGAAGAACTGCATCTGTTTACCAACAATCATCGGGCTGACGCAGCAGGCAATGGCGTAGTCGTCATTGTTAAAGTCAGGACGCATCAAATCGTCATTCTCATACTGCAGAGAAGAAGTATCGATAGAGACTTTTGCCGCGTATTTCTTGAAGTTCACCGGCAGGTTTTCTGACCACAGGATGGTCATGTTCGGCTCCGGCGACGGTCCCATGGTGTAAAGGGTATTCAGGAAACGGAACGTGCTTTTTGTCACCAGGGTACGACCATCGACGCCCATGCCCGCCAGTGATTCTGTCGCCCAGATGGGGTCGCCAGAGAAAAGCTCATCATATTCCGGCGTACGCAGGAAGCGCACCATGCGCAGCTTCATGACCAGGTGGTCAATCAGTTCCTGCGCCTGCTCTTCGGTGATTTTACCGGCCTGCAGATCGCGTTCGATATAGATATCGAGGAAGGTTGAGACGCGGCCGAACGACATTGCTGCGCCGTTCTGCGATTTCACCGCCGCAAGGTAGCCGAAGTAGGTCCATTGAACCGCTTCCTGCGAATTCGTCGCCGGGCCGGAGATGTCGCAACCATATTTAGCGGCCATCTCTTTAATCTGGGCCAGTGCGCGGTGCTGTTCAGCAATCTCTTCACGCAGACGGATAGTGGCTTCAAGATTAACGCCATTTTCCAGATCGTTCTGCAGTGAGTTGAACTGCGCCAGTTTGTCTTGCATCAGGAAGTCAATGCCATACAGGGCGACGCGGCGATAGTCGCCGATAATGCGGCCACGGCCGTAGGCGTCCGGCAGACCGGTCAGCACGCCCGATTTACGGCAGCGCAGGATGTCCTGGGTATAGACATCAAACACGCCCTGGTTGTGGGTTTTACGATACTCGGTAAAGATTTTTTTCAGCGTCGGATCCAGCTCGCGGCCATATACTTTACAGGAGCCTTCCACCATTTTAATGCCGCCAAACGGGATAATGGCGCGTTTCAGCGGCGCTTCAGTTTGTAAGCCGACAATTTTTTCCAGCGATTTATTGATATAGCCAGCATCATGCGCGGTAATGGTTGAGGCGAGATCGGTATCGAAATCGACGGGCGCATGGGTACGGTTTTCAATCTTGATCCCTTCCAGCACGGCGTTCCACAGCTTAGTGGTCGCTTCAGTCGCGCCTGCCAGGAAAGACTCGTCGCCTTCATACGGCGTGTAGTTCTTTTGAATAAAATCGCGAACGTTGACGCTGTTCTGCCATTCGCCGTGGGCAAATCCATCCCAGGC
Source organism: Pantoea sp. YU22 (assembly GCF_003970755.1). Taxonomy (NCBI): domain Bacteria; kingdom Pseudomonadati; phylum Pseudomonadota; class Gammaproteobacteria; order Enterobacterales; family Erwiniaceae; genus Pantoea; species Pantoea sp. YU22. The sequence goes on from NZ_RYDU01000001.1 coordinate 225,866, forward strand.
CGCAGCCTGTTTTGCATTCAGATCGGTCATGATATACCTGCCTTATCTAAGAAGCTTTATGTTGGCGCCGCCAGCTACGCGGCGTCGGTCAGAAATCGTTAATGTGCGGTAGAACCGTTGCGTAAATAGATTGCCCAGTAGGTCAACCCAACCAGCAGGCCGCCGCCGATAATGTTGCCGATCGTGACTGGAATCAGGTTGTCGATAATAAAGTTGACGGGCGTAAGCGCCTGAAACTGATCGGCGCTGGCACCGGCGGCTTGCCAGAACGCCGGGCTGGAAAAATCACGAATCACGATAGCTAACGGGATAAGAAACATATTCGCAATACTGTGCTCGAAGCCGCTCGCAACAAACATGGCGACCGGCAGAATCATCGCCAGCGTTTTATCCGTCAGGCTATGACCGGAATAGCTCATCCATACCGCCAGACAAACCATCAGGTTCGCCAGGGTGCCCAGGCAGACGGCTTCAATAAAAGTGTGATGCATTTTATGATCGGCGGTTTGCAGCACATTTAAACCCCACGCTCCGCCAGCTGTCATATGCTCGCCGGCGAACCAGATTAGCGCGACGAAAAACAGTGCGCCGACAAGGTTGCCGAAGTAGACGTTAATCCAGTTACGCGCCAGCTGGCCCCAGGTGATGCGTCCGCTGGCTTTCGCGACGACAATCAAAACGGTGGAAGTAAAAAGATCGGCGCCGCATACCACTACCAGAATCAAACCCAGCGAGAAGCAGATGCCGCCGATCAGCTTCGCCAGACCATAAGGCATGCCCGCGCTGCCGGTTGTCGCAGTAATATAAAAAACGAAAGCGATAGAGATAAAAACGCCGGCGGTAATGGCAAGGAAAAAGGTGGTTAAGGGATGTTTAGTCGCTTTATAGATCCCTGCATCTTCTGCCACTTTAGCCATTGCGGCCGGTAATAACAGATTAAAAGGGTTGTCAGCTTTCACACTAACGCTCTCCAAAAGTTGTCTGGAAAAATATTAACAAAGGAGTATAGGAGAGGATTTGATCTGGATCATATTTGACCGGCAGGCAGAAGGGTAAAACGGCCAGAGTGACATTGTTACAAAGGTAATTTGTTGAATTTAATATAATAAATAATTTTTAAGATTTGCGTGTTTATTTTAAACATAAAAATGCGTCAGGATTTTATTTGTTAACAAACCTAATTTATCGAAGCAAAAATGTTAAATAAATTAAAGCAACAGCCCATAAGTAACTTTTATTAAAAGCTTGTTCATTACGCAAAAAAATGGCGTCAGTTTTATTGACGCCATTATTATTTTATTTAGCCTGAAGCAGCCTGATTTGCGGTCTTAATTTTTCCAGTAACGACGTTTAGCCGCCTGAAGTTTTTCGTAAGCCTGCAGCAGCGCCTGATGGGCCGGGAAGGCGTTGAGATCTTCATCAACCGCCTGCAGACCATAGAAGGGTGCTTCGCCGCTTACTGCCGCCGAGGCCGCTTCCAGCGCGTCCGCGCCATACATGCGCATGAAGGCATGGTGATACTGCAGCGGATCGCGATCGTCCTCCATCGCCAGCAACAGCAGCGTTTGCAGGCAGCGGTAGTAATTGGCGCGTTCCGGCGTAAAGATCGAACCATTGAATTCCATGGTCCATTCGGTCCAGATCAGCGCCTGATCGAGATCGCCGCCTGCCAGCGCCAGCATCGCTTTAAGCTCACCAATGCGCAGCGTGTACCAGCCGTTATCCTTGCCGATCGCCAGACCAAGCAGTTCGCGCACGCGGGTAAAGTCGTCATGACCCTCTTCATCCAGCTGCACGATCAAATCCAGATACTCTTCCGGATTCCAGTTGCTGGCGGGCAGCGCCAGCAGCGTTTCGCGCAGACCTGCGCCCATATTATTGTTCGCCAGCAGCAGATCTTCCGCCGGATAGATATCGGACATGCCCGGCACGATAATGCGGCAGGCATAGACGCCAAGGTGATCGTAATCGGCGATATACACTTCCCGATCTTCCTCGCGGAAAATGGCCATCAGCGTGGCGAATTCTTCTTGCGTTGTCCCGCTGAACGACCAGTCGACAAAGGGGTAGTCCGCTTTCTCTTTGAACAGATCCCAGGAGATAAGGCCGCTTGAGTCGATAAAGTGCGTTTCCAGATTGGCGTGCTCGGCCACTTCTTCATCATCAAAGGTCGGCGGCGTAAAGACGTCGAGATCTTTCAGGCTGCGGCCCTGCAGCAGCTCGGTAACGGTACGCTCAAGAGCGACGCCGAAATCGGGATGCGCGCCGAAAGAGGCAAAGCAGGTGCCGTTTTGCGGGTTGAACAGCACGACGCAGATAACCGGATATTTGCCGCCCAGCGAGGCGTCATAGGCGAAAATCGGGAAGCCTTCCGCTTCAAGACGCGCGATAGCTTCCACCACGCCAGGATAGCGCTGCATCACGCTGTCAGGAATGGTCGGCAGGCTGATCGACTCTGCGATGATGCGGTTTTTGATATAACGCTCAAACACCTCAGAAAGCCCCTGCACGCGCGCTTCATTAGGCGTATTACCCGCTGACATGCCGTTTGAAACGTACAGGTTGCCGATAATATTCATCGGAATATAGACGGTCTGCTGATCAGACTGGCGCGTAAAGGGCAGGCTGCAGATGCCGCGCTCGGCGTTGCCGGACTGCAGATCCACCAGCTCAGAGGCGGTCAGCGCGTCGTCTGGATCGTAAAAGGCGCGCAGACGCGTATCCAGAATGCCTTCCGGCAGCGAATCGTCCGCAGGGATGGGGAACCACTTCTCGTCAGGGTAGTGAACGAAATCACCGTTCGCGATCGATTTGCCCAGCCAGAAGTCGGCGAAGAAGTAGTTGGTCGAAAGACGCTCGAAGTATTCGCCCAGCGCCGAGGCCAGCGCGGCTTTCTTGCTGGCGCCTTTGCCATTAGTAAAGCAGAGCGGACAATCGCGGTCGCGAATATGCACGGACCAGACGTGGGGAACCGGATTTAGCCAGGAGGCTTCTTCGATATTAAAGCCAAGATCGGTCAGCTTTTGCTGAAAGCGCGCGATGGAATCTTCCAGTGCTGCGTCTTTACCGGGAATAAACGTTTGCGTCATGGGACCGCTCTCTCATATATAGTGGGCGTAAAGCGCGCAATGATACGGATTTTGCCGTCGTGGCGCTATGAAGACGGCATAAATTTCTGCCCGCTGTTCTACCTGAAAAAGCGCGTTGGAAAAGGCTTCCGTTTCCTCAGTAAACGAGCTGCCTCACAAAATTTCGCTATGCATTGCATTTGTGACATAAGCTGCGGCATGGCAGATTTAGAAATTGTGATCCCTTCCGGATTTATCATTGCAGGCGTCATAAGGCAGTGATAAAACCGGTAAGCAATTCATAACCGTTCTGGATAATCGTGGTGAGGGAAATGACGCAGATTTATAATTTTAGTTCCGGTCCAGCGATGCTGCCGGTTGAAGTGCTCCGTCGTGCAGAACAAGAACTGACAAACTGGCACGGTCTGGGGACCTCCGTCATGGAGATCAGCCATCGCAGCAAAGAGTTTATCAAGGTAGCGGAAGAGGCGGAGCAGGACTTGCGCGATCTTCTGAAAATCCCGGCCAACTACAAAGTTTTATTCTGTCACGGCGGCGCGCGCGCGCAGTTTGCCGCCGTACCGGGCAATTTGCTGGGCGAGGCCACCACGGCGGATTATATCGACGGCGGCTATTGGGCGCACAGCGCTATTAAAGAAGCGGAAAAGTATTGCACGCCGCGCGTTTTGGACGTCAAAACCACGCGTGACGGCAAGCGCGCAATCCTGCCGATGAGCCAGTGGGAGCTAAGCAGCGACGCCGCCTATGTGCACTACTGCCCGAACGAAACTATTGACGGCATCGCGATTGATGAGCAGCCCGATTTTGGCGATAAGATCGTCGTTGCCGACCTCTCCTCGACTATTCTGTCGCGTCCGCTGGACATTAACCGCTACGGCGTGATCTATGCCGGCGCGCAAAAAAACATCGGCCCGGCGGGTTTGACCATTGTTATCGTCCGTGACGATCTGCTGGGCAAAGCCCAACGGTCCGTTCCTTCTGTCCTCGATTATCAGGTGCTGGCGGAGAACGACTCCATGTTTAATACGCCGCCGACCTTTGCCTGGTATCTCTCCGGCCTGGTGTTTAAATGGCTGAAAGAGAAAGGCGGCGTAGCCGAGATCGACAAAATCAATCAGGCTAAAGCGGATCTGCTCTACGGCCTGATCGATAGCAATCCCTTTTACCGTAATGATGTTGCGGTGGAAAACCGTTCACGCATGAACGTGCCTTTCCAGCTGGCAGACGCCGCGCTGGATAAACTCTTCCTGGAAGAGTCGTTCAATGCAGGACTGCACGCCCTTAAGGGCCATCGCGTCGTAGGCGGCATGCGCGCATCGATCTACAATGCGATGCCGCTGGAAGGCGTTAAAACGCTGACCGACTTTATGGCTGACTTCGCACGCCGCCACGGTTAAGCCTGAGCTGTAGCGTCGGCGCTTGCGCTGATTTCAGACCTCGCCTCGCGGCGGGGTTTTGTCCTTTTCTGGAGATTTGGTTTCACATGCAGGACTCCCTGACCTTACAACCGATTGCACGCGTTGACGGCACCGTTAACCTGCCGGGTTCAAAAAGCGTTTCTAACCGCGCGCTGCTGCTGGCTGCGCTGGCGAAAGGCACCACGCGCCTGACGAACCTGCTGGACAGTGATGATATTAAACACATGCTGAATGCCCTGAAGGCGTTGGGCGTCGATTTCACCCTGTCCGCCGACCGCACTCAGTGCGAAGTGGTGGGACAGGCCGGCCCACTGCGTGCCTCTCAGCCGCTGGAGCTGTTTCTCGGCAACGCGGGCACGGCGATGCGTCCGCTGGCGGCGGCGCTCTGTCTCGGCGAGCAGGATATCGACCTGACCGGCGAGCCACGCATGAAAGAGCGTCCAATCGGACATCTGGTAGACGCGCTCCGTCAGGGCGGCGCACAGATTGAGTATCTGGAGAACAGCGATTACCCGCCGCTGCGCCTGAAAGGCGGGTTTACCGGTGGCGAAGTCAGCGTAGACGGCAGTGTCTCCAGCCAGTTTCTCACCGCGCTGCTGATGGCTGCGCCGCTGGCGGAGCGCGACACCCGGATCGTTATCAAAGGCGAGCTGGTATCGAAACCCTATATCGATATTACGCTGCATCTGATGCGCTGTTTCGGCGTTGAGGTCGAGAACCAGCATTATCAGCGCTTTATCATTAAAGGCCAGCAGCAGTATCTGTCGCCAGGCGACTATCTGGTGGAGGGCGACGCCTCGTCCGCCTCCTATTTCCTGGCCGCAGGCGCAATTAAAGGTGGAACCGTGCGCGTCACCGGCATCGGCCGCGACAGCGTACAGGGCGACATCCGCTTTGCCGACGTGCTGGAAAAAATGGGCGCGACCGTTGAGTGGGGCAGCGACTACATCGCCTGTACCGCCGGCGAGCTTCACGCTATCGATATGGATATGAACCATATTCCCGACGCCGCAATGACCATCGCGACCACGGCGCTGTTCGCTAAAGGCACGACACTGCTGCGCAACATTTACAACTGGCGCGTCAAAGAGACCGATCGCCTGGCCGCGATGGCGACCGAGCTGCGCAAAGTGGGCGCAGAAGTGGAAGAGGGCCACGATTTTATCCGCATCACGCCACCGGAAAAATTGCGCCACGCAGAGATCGGCACCTATAACGATCACCGCATGGCGATGTGCTTTTCTCTGGTCGCGCTCTCCGATACGCCGGTAACGATCCTCGATCCCGGCTGCACCGCGAAAACCTTCCCGGACTATTTCGATCAGCTGGCCAGAATCAGCCAGAACGCCTGATCGACAGGGTGCCGGAGAACGGGCTTCTCCGGCATTCTCACTGCTTCTGGCCTTAGCGGCCAAGAGATGTTCTGAATCTGCTGCAATTTAAAGCGTTCTCTGCGCTAAAAGGTAACGTCATTAGTCTGGTCAGCGTATAATGCTTCCTGTTCTGAACAGCCTGAAGGCTGAACTATTTCGCGCAGCAACAGGAGAGAATAATGACGGCAACTGCCCCGGTTATAACTGTCGATGGGCCTAGCGGCGCAGGCAAAGGCACGTTGTGCAAAGCGATGGCGGAAGCATTGCAATGGCATCTGCTCGATTCAGGCGCTATCTATCGCGTTCTGGCGCTGGCTGCGCTGCATCATCAGGTGAGTATTGAGTCCGAAGAGGCGCTGGTGCCGCTGGCCGCCCATCTGGATGTGCGTTTCGTCTCGCAGCAGGGCGAACTGCAGGTGATCCTGGAGGGTGAAGAGGTTACGGGTGAAATCCGCACCCAGGAAGTCAGCAATACCGCCTCGCGCGTTGCCGCCTTTCCACGCGTGCGCGAAGCGCTGCTGCGTCGCCAGCGCGCGTTTCGCGATGAGCCTGGCTTAATCGCCGATGGCCGCGACATGGGTACCGTGGTTTTCCCCGACGCGCCGGTAAAAATTTTCCTCGACGCCAGCCCGGAAGAGCGCGCCCAGCGCCGTATGCTACAGTTGCAGGAGAGCGGCTTTAGTGTTAACTTTGATCGCCTTTTAGCCGAGATAAAAGAACGTGATGATCGCGATCGCAACCGCGCCATTGCGCCTTTAGTCCCCGCCGCCGATGCGCTGGTTCTGGATTCTACCCAGTTATCCATTGAGCAAGTCATTGATAAGGCGCTGGAATATGCCCGCACTAAGCTGGGCATTTAATATTTTCGGCATACCGAATTGCAGTAACCCTGTGCCAGGGAAAGCGCGCAGGGCATGTGAAACAACCCCATCCGACATGAGGTCAGGTGGACGTTAAATTGAAGAATCCTAAGATTATCAATATGACTGAATCTTTTGCTCAACTCTTTGAAGAGTCCCTGAAAGAAATCGAAACCCGCCCGGGTTCCATCGTTCGTGGCGTTGTTGTCTCTATCGACAAAGACGTCGTTCTGGTTGATGCGGGTCTGAAATCTGAGTCTGCCATTCCGGCAGAGCAGTTCAAGAACGCAGCCGGCGAACTGGAAATTCAGGTTGGTGACGAAGTTGACGTTGCCCTGGATGCAGTGGAAGACGGCTTCGGTGAAACCCTGCTGTCCCGTGAGAAAGCTAAACGTCATGAAGCCTGGATCACGCTGGAAAAAGCTTACGAAGACGCTGAAACTGTTACCGGTGTTATCAACGGCAAAGTTAAAGGTGGCTTCACAGTTGAGCTGAACGGTATTCGTGCGTTCCTGCCAGGTTCACTGGTTGACGTGCGTCCGGTTCGCGACACGCTGCACCTGGAAGGCAAAGAGCTTGAATTCAAAGTAATCAAGCTTGATCAGAAACGTAACAACGTCGTGGTTTCACGCCGCGCGGTTATCGAATCTGAAAACAGCGCTGAGCGCGATCAGCTGCTGGAAAACCTGCAGGAAGGCATGGAAGTCAAAGGTATCGTTAAGAACCTCACTGACTACGGCGCATTCGTTGATCTGGGCGGCGTCGACGGCCTGCTGCACATCACCGACATGGCGTGGAAACGCGTTAAGCACCCGAGCGAAATCGTCAACGTGGGCGACGAAATCACTGTTAAAGTGCTGAAGTTCGACCGCGAGCGTACCCGTGTATCTCTGGGCCTGAAACAGCTGGGCGAAGATCCGTGGGTAGCTATCGCTAAGCGTTACCCGGAAGGCACTCGCCTGACCGGTCGCGTGACCAACCTGACTGATTACGGCTGCTTCGTTGAAATCGAAGAAGGCGTTGAAGGTCTGGTACACGTTTCTGAAATGGACTGGACCAACAAAAACATCCACCCGTCTAAAGTTGTTAACGTGGGCGACGTGGTTGAAGTTATGGTTCTGGACATCGACGAAGAGCGTCGTCGTATCTCCCTGGGCCTGAAGCAGTGCAAAGCCAACCCATGGCAGCAGTTTGCTGAGACCCACAACAAGGGCGATCGCGTTGAAGGTAAAATCAAGTCAATCACTGACTTCGGTATCTTCATCGGCCTGGACGGCGGCATCGACGGTCTGGTTCACCTGTCTGACATCTCCTGGAACGCGACTGGCGAAGAAGCCGTTCGTGAGTACAAAAAAGGCGACGAAATCGCTGCCGTTGTACTGCAGGTTGACGCAGAGCGCGAGCGCATCTCTCTGGGCGTGAAGCAGCTGGCTGAAGATCCGTTCAACAACTACATCACCCTGAACAAGAAAGGCGCCATCGTTACTGGTAAAGTAACTGCAGTTGACGCTAAAGGTGCTACAGTTGAACTGGCAGACGGCGTTGAAGGCTACCTGCGCGCTTCTGAAGCTTCACGTGACCGCGTTGAAGACGCAACTCTGGTTCTGAATGTTGGCGACGATGTTGAAGCTAAATTCACCGGTGTTGATCGTAAAAACCGCGTAGTTAGCCTGTCTGTCCGTGCGAAAGACGAAGCTGACGAGAAAGACGCCATCGCGACCGTGAACAACAAGCAGGAAGAAGGCAACTTCTCTAATGCTATGGCTGAAGCGTTCAAAGCAGCTAAAGGCGAGTAATCGACCTTAAGCAACCGGGCAGAGAAATCTGCCCGGTTACGGTAGCAAGCTGTCATACCTTTCCCACAAGGATTAACCGGAGGTTACATGACCAAGTCAGAACTGATTGAAAGACTTGCTGGCCAGCAGACTCATATTCCGGCGAAAGTCGTTGAGGATGCTGTAAAAGAGATGCTGGAGCACATGGCCACAACGCTGGCCCAGGGCGAACGCATTGAAATCCGGGGATTCGGCAGCTTTTCTTTGCATTACCGCGCACCGCGTACGGGTCGTAACCCGAAAACGGGCGATAAAGTGGAACTGGAAGGTAAATACGTTCCCCACTTTAAGCCGGGCAAAGAGCTGCGAGACCGTGCAAACATCTACGGCTAAGCCGTAACCGAACGCAGAAACGACATCTCCGGATGTCGTTTTTTTTTGCCTGTTGTTTTTATGTGAGCCTGCCCGCCCTGTTGCGTATGCCGTATGTAATCCTCTCTGAATTTCCCGATGCCGCGCTTAAAAGATAAAACTTCCGCCTGATTGCGCTCCTGTTTATCCGCATACTCAGCCTGTTAAACAGGAATGAGATGAAAATGACAGGGACGATATTTGCCAGAATCGCTATTCTCGCCGCACTGCCGCTGCTGTTTCTTCACCAGCTTCCGCCAGCGGCAGGTATCGCGGCGATCGCCTTTGCGGGCCTGGTGCTGTGGTGGACAACCCCGTTCTGGCTGCGTATCGCGGGGATAGCGCTGCTGATGTTCGCCTGGATGCTGGGAGCGGGGCGTGCAGACATCACCGCAACAGAAGCAGCCAGCAGCGCGCCTGCAACGTACAGCGTACGGATTGATGAAGTCCGGCAAGAGCGACAGCAGATCAAGGTGCAGCTACTCAGGCGAGAAGGGCGCTACCTCTTTCCGCCGCGTTTCGCCTGGCTGTCGCTCGGCGAGAGTCAGCAGGATTATTGCCCGGGGCAACGCTGGTCGATGAAGCTCAATCTCAGGCCCGTCCACGCAAAGCTCAACGAAGGCGAGTTCGATGCGCAACGCTTTGCGCTGGCTAACCATATGGCGCTGCGGGGCCGTATTCAACAGCAGCAGCCTGAATCCCTGACCTGCAGCTGGCGCTGGCAGCTTATTATGCGCGATATGCCGGTTATAAACGCTCTTGAGCAGAGCGCGGTTATCCAGGCCCTGGCTTTTGGCGAGCGAGCAGAGATGGACGATGCGCTGCGCCAGCTGCTGCGAGAAACCGGCACGGCGCATTTGATGGCGATTTCAGGCATGCATATCGCGCTGGCCGCCAGCAGCGGCTGGCTTATAGCACGCGCTGTTCAGCTGTTTCTGCCGACGCGTCTTATCGGCTATCTGTTTCCGCTGTTGATGAACTGGCTGGCGGCGGCGCTCTATACCTGGCTTTCGGGCAGCTATGCGCCCGCTCAGCGAACGCTTTTCGCTCTGACGCTATGGCTCATCTTTCGCCTCAAAGGCGTGCAGCCCGGCGGCTGGCAGGTCTGGAGCCTGTGCGTTGGCGGATTGCTGCTGCTCGATCCGCTGAACGTGCTGTCAGAAAGTTTCTGGCTCTCGGCGCTGGCGGTGGCCATCTTACTGACGTGGTATCACTGGTTTCCTTTACCTGAGCGATGCCGCCACGGCTGGCGCTGGCTGCCGGTTCAACTGCTGCATCTTCAGCTCGGCATGACGCTGCTAATGGCTCCGCTCCAGGTCATGCTGTTTGAGGGAATTAGCTTCTCAGCGCTGGCGGCGAATATGCTGGCGATACCCGCCATCACTTTTATCAGCGTCCCGCTGATCCTGCTGGCGATACTGACGCCGGTCGGCGCGCTCTGCAGCGCATTGTGGCACCTGGCCGATGCTTCCCTGGTCTGGCTGCTGACGGCGCTGAAGGCCTTACCCGATGGGTGGTGGGCATTTCATGACGCCGGCACCCTGGTGCTGTTGCTGTGGGGCGGCCTGATCGCCTGGCGCTGCGCGCTGTTTTACGCGGCGCCGATCGGCTGCGCAGCGCTGGTGCTGGCGCTTATCGTCTGGCGCTGGCCGCGCGAAGAACCGGGCTGGCATATTGATATGCTGGATGTCGGACAAGGGCTAAGCGTTGTTATCCGCCAGGGCAAAGAAGCGATGCTCTATGATACCGGCCCGCGCTGGGAAAGCGGGGATGCGGGGACGCGCCATGTTATCCCCTGGCTGTCACGGAAACATCTGCAGTTACAGACGGTGGTCCTCAGCCATCTTCATCTCGATCACAGCGGCGGCCTTAATGCCATAAAAAACCGCTGGCCTGGCGTGCCCATACGCAGCGCCACGCTTGATGACGATCATCTTCCCTGCGTGCGCGGCACGCGCTGGCGCTGGGGGGCGTTAAATGTCGAAGCGCTGTGGCCGTTAAAGCGATCGAAGGTCAGCAACAATAATGATTCCTGTGTGCTGAGCATTGATGACGGCGTTACACGTTTGCTGCTGATGGGCGATCTGGAGGCATCGGCGGAGCGACAGCTGGTCGCGCTGGAAAAAAATCGTCTTAAAGCCGATATCATCCAGGTTCCGCATCACGGCAGCCGCACCTCGTCAACGCCGCTGCTGCTGCGCAACGTCGACGGACATATCGCCATCGCCTCTATGGCGCGCTATAACGCCTGGCGTATGCCGGTCAAAAGCGTGCTGGAAAACTACCGACGCGCGGGCTTCGCCTGGTATGACACCGCGCAATCGGGCCAGATAACCATTACGGTTGCCGGGCGTAAAATCGCGGTTTCCGGGTTAAGAGAGCAAATTTTGCCCCGTTGGTATCATCAGTGGTTTGGCGTCAAACGGTAATCCAGGTAGAATGAGCGGCTATTTCAAACAACGTGAATAAATGATGCATCAAGATAAAGATCTCTCAACGTGGCAGACATTTCGTCGACTCTGGCCGATGATCGCGCCCCATAAAGCGGGTTTATGCGTGGCCGCTGTGGCCCTGATACTTAACGCCGCGGGCGACACACTTATGCTCTCCCTGTTGAAGCCTTTACTGGATGATGGGTTTGGTAAAGCGGATAAATCGGTACTGATCTGGATGCCGCTGGCCGTCATCGGTCTGATGCTGATCCGTGGCGTCACCAGCTATATTTCCAGCTACTGCATCTCCTGGGTCTCCGGCAACGTCGTAATGAATATGCGTCGCCGCCTCTTTAGCCACATGATGGGCATGCCGGTCTCGTTCTTCGACCAGCAGTCGACAGGCACGCTGCTGTCGCGCATCACCTACGATTCTGAGCAGGTCGCCTCCTCCTCATCCAGCGCGCTGGTTACCGTCGTACGCGAGGGGGCCTCGATTATCGGCCTGTTTATCATGATGTTCTATTACAGCTGGCAGCTGTCGCTGATCCTGATTGTGCTGGCACCGATTGTCTCTCTGGCGATTCGCTCGGTCTCTAAGCGCTTCCGCAGCATCAGCAAAACCATGCAGAACACGATGGGGCAGGTAACGACCAGCGCCGAGCAGATGCTGAAAGGGCATAAAGAAGTGCTGATTTTCGGTGGCCAGGAAGTAGAGTCCGAACGTTTCGCCCGCGTCAGCAACCGCATGCGTCAGCAGGGTATGAAGCTGGTATCGGCCTCCTCTATCTCCGATCCGGTCATCCAGCTGATCGCTTCGCTGGCGCTGGCGTTCGTGCTCTATGCCGCCAGTTTCCCTAGCGTGATGGAGACGCTGACCGCAGGTACCATCACCGTGGTCTTCTCATCTATGATCGCGCTGATGCGCCCGCTGAAATCCCTGACTAACGTCAACGCGCAGTTCCAGCGCGGCATGGCGGCGTGCCAGACTCTCTTCTCCATCCTTGATAGCGAACAGGAGAACGACACCGGTACGCGCGAGGTTGTGCGCGCCAAAGGTGACGTCGAGTTCCGCAATGTCACCTTTACCTATCCCGGACGCGATATTCCGGCGCTGCGCGATATCAATCTGGCGCTGCCGGAAGGGAAAACCGTTGCGCTGGTCGGGCGTTCAGGCTCAGGGAAGTCGACACTGGCCAGCCTGCTGACGCGTTTTTACGACATTCAGCAGGGCGAAATCCTGCTGGACGGCCACGACCTGCGCGAATATACGCTGCGTTCGCTGCGTAATCAGGTGGCGCTGGTATCGCAGAACGTGCATCTGTTCAACGACACCATCGCCAATAACATCGCCTATGCGCGTAGCGAGCAGTATAGCCGCGCCGAGATCGAGAAAGCCGCTACCATGGCGCACGCTATGGACTTCATCAACAAGATGGATAACGGACTGGATACGGTGATTGGTGAAAACGGCGTGCTGCTCTCTGGCGGTCAGCGCCAGCGTATCGCAATTGCGCGCGCGCTGCTGCGCGACTGTCCGATCCTTATCCTGGATGAAGCGACCTCCGCGCTGGATACCGAATCCGAGCGTGCGATTCAGTCGGCGCTGGATGAGCTGCAGAAAAACCGCACCTCGCTGGTTATCGCTCACCGCCTGTCGACCATCGAAAAAGCCGATGAAATCGTGGTCGTTGAAGATGGCCGTATCGTTGAGCGCGGCACGCACGCTGTTCTGCTGGCTCAGCAGGGCACCTATGCCCAGCTGCATAAAATGCAGTTTGGACAATGATTGAGCGCATCTGGAGTGGACGCTCGCCGCTGTGGCTGCTGTTGTGGCCGCTCAGCCTGATCTATGGCGCGGTTTCCTCTCTGATTCGCCTCAGCTACCAGCGCGGCTGGCGTAAAAGCTGGCGCGCGCCGGTGCCGGTCGTAGTGGTGGGCAATCTCACTGCGGGCGGCAATGGCAAAACGCCGGTCGCGATCTGGCTGGTGCAGGAGCTGCAGCGCCGGGGCGTGAAGGTTGGCGTGGTGTCGCGCGGCTACGGCGGAAAAGCGGAGCGCTATCCGCTGCTGGTTAACGCCGAAACGCCGACGGAGCAGGCGGGCGATGAGCCTGTACTGATCGCCCAGCGCAGCGGCGCGCCGGTCGCGGTGGCGCCGAAACGCCGCGCCGCGGTTGAGGCGCTGCTCGCCGCTCAGCCTGTTGATCTTATTATTACTGATGATGGCCTCCAGCACTACGCGCTCCAGCGCGATCGCGAGATCGTGGTGGTTGATGGCGTGCGCCGATTCGGCAACGGCTGGTGGCTGCCGGCGGGTCCTATGCGCGAGCGCGCCTCTCGCCTGCAGCAGGTCGACGCCGTTATCGTCAACGGCGGCGCTGCGGAGCCGGGTGAAATAGCTATGTCGCTGCGGCCTGGCGAAGCGGTTAACCTGCAAACGCATCAGTCAGTACCGCTCTCTGCCCTGAAAAAGGTGGTGGCGATGGCGGGGATTGGGCATCCGCCGCGCTTCTTCGCTACGCTTAAGCAGTATGGCGTCACGCCAGTAACCGAGATCGCCTTCGCCGATCACCACGCCTACAGCAAAGATGAGCTCGCCGGTTTAGTGGCCGCAGACCACATCCTGCTGATGACCGAAAAAGACGCGGTGAAATGCCGTCGCTTCGCCCAGCCCAACTGGTGGTATCTGCCGGTCGAGGCAGAACTGAGCGGCAGCGCGGTCGCGCCGCTGCTGGATGATATCGAACGCCTGGCGCGGCAGGGCGCTGACAGGGCCGCCGACTAACTTCACGCCGAACGCAGGAAGGGAATGAATACAACGCTTTCGCTTTCGCTTCAACAGGCTCGTCATCTTCATCTGGCTGCGCAGGGTCTGCTGCGTACGCCGCCAAAACGCGCGCGCTTTTCCGATCTGCTCGCTGCTGTCCGGCGCATGTCGCTGCTGCAAATCGATACCATCCATGTTGTCGCGCGCAGCCCTTATCTGGTGCTGTTTAGCCGCCTCGGCAGCTATCCGCAGCGCTGGCTGGAAGAGGCGCTGGCGCAGGGCGCGCTGTTTGAATACTGGGCGCACGAAGCTTGCTTTATCCCGCGCGAAGACTATCGTCTGCTGCGCCACCGCATGCTCCAGCCTGAGCGCCTCGGCTGGAAATATAACGCCCAGTGGGTACGCGATCACCAGCAGGAGATCGCTGACTTGTTGCAGCATATCGCAGAGCAGGGGCCGGTGCGCGCCGCTGACTTTGCCAGCGGCGACGATCACAAACCAGGCTGGTGGGCGTGGAAGCCGCATAAACGCCATCTGGAAAACCTTTTTAGCGCGGGCGAGCTGATGGTCAGCGAGCGGCGCAATTTCCAGCGGGTTTACGATCTGCGATCGCGCGTGCTGCCGGAGTGGCAGGATGCGCTACACGCCCTCAGCGAAGCGGATGCGCAGTGGGAAATGCTGCGCAACAGCGCGCGCAGTCTCGGTATTTTCCGCGCCGCCTGGCTGCCTGATTACTATCGTCTCAGGCGGGTGGCGCTGAAACCTTTCCTGGAAAAGGCGCAGCAGGCGGGCGACATTATTCCGGTCGAGGTTGCCGGGCTGGGCGAAATGTGGCTGCATCGCGATCTGCTGCCGCTGCTTGACGCGCCGCTTAACGCGACGCACAGCGCCATCCTGTCGCCGTTTGATCCGGTCGTCTGGGATCGTCGTCGGGCGCTGGAGCTTTTCCAGTTCGACTACCGCATCGAATGCTATACGCCAGAGGCGAAACGCAAGTATGGCTACTTTGTGCTGCCGGTTCTGCACCGCGGCGTCATTAAGGCCAGGCTGGATGCCCGTATGCTGCGTCAGGCGCGGCAACTGGTGATTAAAAATTTTTGGCTGGAGCCGGATACGCGCGTTACCGCCGCTTTTATCAAAGATATTCGCCAGGCGATTAGTCGCTTTGCGGCGTGGCAGGATGCGGAGAGTGTCCTGTTCGAGCAAATGCCCGCTGCGCTGCAGCCGCACTGGCCCGCAGAGTGGGCGCTCAATAGCTGAGCTTTGCGGTTTGCGCCGCAGTTTCGCGGCCGCTTTCCGCGCACGCTGAGACACTGCGCTATGGTATCCTTAGCGCCTTATGCAATCGGTCCGTGATGGAGGACATATGGATCACCGTTTACTTGAAATCGTTGCCTGCCCGGTATGCAACGGCAAGCTTTACTATAACAACGCGCAGCAGGAGCTGATCTGTAAACCTGACGCGCTCGCCTTTCCAGTACGCGACGGCATCCCGGTACTGCTGGAAAACGAAGCGCGCACGCTCGCCGTTGAAGAGATCCATCCATGAGTTTCACGGCGATTATTCCTGCGCGCTACGCCTCGACGCGCCTGCCCGGCAAACCGCTGGTCGATATCGCCGGAAAGCCGATGATCGTTCATGTGATGGAGCGCGCGCGCGCCTCTGGCGCCAGCCGTGTGATTGTCGCGACGGATCATCCGGACGTAAAAACGGCAGTTGAGGCGGCGGGCGGCGAAGTCTGCATGACGCGCGCCGACCATCAGTCAGGCACGGAGCGGCTGGCAGAAGTGATCGAAACCTGCCGCTTTGCCGACGATGAGATTATCGTCAACGTGCAGGGCGACGAGCCGCTTATTCCGCCGGAAATCGTGCGTCAGGTGGCGGCGAATCTGGCAGGCGCGCAGGCGGGTATGGCGACGCTGGCGGTGCCGATTCATGATGCGGAAGAGGCGTTTAACCCTAACGCAGTGAAGGTGGTAATGGACGCCCAGGGCTATGCGCTCTATTTCTCGCGCGCTACCATTCCCTGGGATCGCGAGCGTTATGCCGCCTCCCGCGAGGAAGCTGGCGATACGCTGCTGCGCCATATCGGCATCTACGCCTACCGCGCCGGTTTTATTCGTCGTTATGTTTCGTGGGCGCCTTGTCCGCTGGAGCGTATCGAGCTGCTGGAACAGCTTCGGGTGCTCTGGTACGGCGAAAAGATACACGTTGCCGTAGCGGAAACCGTGCCGGGCGTTGGCGTGGATACGCCGGAAGATCTGGCGCGCGTGCGCGCCGCGCTGCAGGGTTGACGGCGTCGGGGAGAACTCCCCGACGCTTTTATTGATCTGTTTCTGTATTTTTGCCCGCTGAGGCCTCCAGGATGGTGTGACAGGTTCCTTGAGGAGGATGCATGGAAAGTCTCAAATCTGAACTGTCGCTGGTGCTGGGCGAGACGGTCAGCCGACTCGAAACCATCAGCGAACAGCCACCGACGCGGTTGTATGCACTCTACGATCGCCAGGATAAACCGATGCCGCTGGTGGCGAAATATTTTCGTCATCCGGGCCGCGCCGCGCTGGAGGCGAAAAAGCTGGCGCTGCTGGGCCATGAAGGGCTGGTCGCGGTACCTGCGGTCTACGGCCTGGTTCTGAGTCAGCAGCTGCCGGTACATGAAATGCTGCTGATGGCGCGTCTCAATGGCGTTTCCGCCGAAGCGCCGACCCGTGACGCCGGGCGCTGGCAGCAACTGTGCGAAGAGGTGGTCGAAGGGCTGCTTGCCTGGCACCGCATCAGCAGCCATGGGCTGGTTGGCACCGTCGACAGCACGCAGCAAAACAGCTGGCCGGCCTGGTTCCATCAGCGCGTCGAAGTCTTATGGTCTACGCTCAGCTATCTCCAGCCGCCTTCTTTCACCCTTGCCGATCGGCAGGTGCTGTTTCGCAGCCGCGAACAGCTGACCTATCTCTTTCGCGACTTTGACGATCCCTGCGTGATGCTGCATGGCAATCTGCGGCTGACCAGCATCATCAAAAACGCGCGCAGCGATCAGCTGGTGGCAATGACGCAGCCCGGCGTCATCTTATGGGCGCCGCGCGAATATGAGCTGATTCATCTGGGCGACAGCCCGGCGGAGCAGGCGCTGATGGAGCGCTATCTGCAGTGCGCGCCGGTCTCCGAAGGCTTCCTGTGGCGACGCTGGCTTTACCAGCTGTGGGACTGTATCGACGGGCTGGTGCAGTATGGCGCGTTCGATCGTCCGCGCTTCGATTACGCGCGGGCGCAGCTACTGCCCTGGCTCGGCTGAAGGCGCATCGCCGCCTTTCAGCCACTGCCACGCCTGGCCCAGCGACTCATAGACGACACGGTCGCTGTGGCTTAGCCACAGCGGAGAAGGAATAGCGCGCTCCCACCAGTTGAGCGGTGAGGTGACCGCCAGCTGATTAGCGGGCGCAGCAACAGGCGTTAAGCCTGCGGCATGAAAGAAATTAAGCGCGCGCGCCATATGGTTGGCGGAGGTCACCAGCAAGAAAGGCCGCTGGCTGACGACGCCGTGCACCGCGCGCGCTTCCTCTTCGGTATCCTTCGGCTGATCCAGCACCAGAATATGATCCTGCGGCACGCCCAGGCTCAGCGCGACCGATGCGGCAACCTGGCCGTTGCTGACGGGATTCTGTCCGGCGGCGGCGCCGGTGAAGATCATCGTCGCCTGCGGGTTGCGCCGCCACTGCCGCACGCCTTCGGCGACGCGCGGCAGGCTGTTGCCGATCAGATTCGAACTTGGCGCCCAGGCGGGATTAAAGGTGTAGCCGCCGCCCAGCACGACGATAAAATCGACCTTCTCTGCGCCGTTCCAGGTGGCGTAGCGCGATTCCAGCGGCAGCAGCAGGCGATCGGCGATCGGCTGCAGGCTCAGAAGCAGCAGTAGCACCCAGCTCAGCGAGACTAAAATTTTGCCGCTTTTATGCCAGCAGCTAAACCAAAGCAATAAAATACCCGCTGCCATTAACAGCAGCAGCAGCGGTAAAGGCATTAGCAGGCCGCCCACCAGTTTTTTCAGCCCAAAAAACATTAAAAAAACTCCTTGTTGTCCGAAAAAACAGCAGCCGGAAAGGAAGAAGGGGATGAAAGGTTCATTCTTCTTGAGCCTGTGACAAAATAGCATACGTTTGAGCGCAGCATACCGGAGCCCACGCCATGCAGGATCGTAACTTTGACGATCTCGCGGAAAAATTTTCGCAAAATATTTACGGCACGACCAAAGGGATCGTGCGTCAGGCGATCCTCTGGGACGAGCTGGAGACGATTCTGCCTACGCTCGGCACAGCTCCTCTGCGCGTGCTGGACGCTGGCGGCGGGCTGGGGCAAATCTCCAGCGGACTGGCACAGCGCGGTCACCAGATCCTGTTATGCGATCTCTCGGCGGAGATGCTGCGCCGGGCGCAACAGCATGCCGAGGCGCAGGATGTGAGCCATAACATGCAATTCAGACAAATCGCCGTACAGCAGGTGGGCGAACATTTGGATACGCCGGTGGATCTGGTATTGTTTCACGCTGTGCTTGAGTGGGTCGCAGAGCCTGAAAAAGCGCTGCAGGCGCTGTTTGACGCATTGCGGCCAGGCGGTGTTATGTCGCTGATGTTTTTTAACCGCCACAGCCTGGTGTTTCGCAACCTGACGCTGGGGAACTTCGGTTACCTGCGGGTCAATATGGCGAAACAGAAGAAGCGTTCTCTGTCGCCGGATTACCCGCGCGATCCTGACGATGTCTACCGCTGGCTTAGCGCCTGCGGTTTCGTTATTGAACAGCGTACGGGCGTGCGCGTCTTCAGCGATTATATGAAAGCCCCGCCGGCGGACGGCGGAGGCGATGTAAGCATTCTTGAGATGGAGCGACGCTACTGTCGCCAGGAACCCTTTTTAAGCCTGGGACGTTACATTCACGTAACCGCGCGTAAACCAGGAAAGCAGGACGAATTATGAGTGAATTTTCCCAGACGGTACCCGAGCTGGTCAGCTGGGCGCGCAAGAACGACTTTTCGCTTGCGCTGCCGGTCGATCGTCTGGCCTTTTTGCTGGCCATCGCCACCCTGAATGGCGAGCGCATGGATGGCGAAATGAGTGAAGGCGAGCTGATCGATGCTTTTCAGCACGTCAGTAAAGCATTTGAACAAACCCATGAGACCGTCATGGTACGCGCCAACAACGCCATCAACGATATGGTGCGCCAGCGCCTGATTAACCGCTTTACCAGCGAGATGACGGAAGGCCATGCCATTTATCGTCTGACGCCGCTGGCGATCGGCATCACCGACTACTACATCCGTCAGCGCGAGTTCTCTACGCTGCGCCTGTCGATGCAGCTGTCGATCGTGGCGGGCGAGCTGAAACGCGCCGCCGACGCTGCGGAAGAGGATGGCGACGAGTTTCACTGGCACCGCAACGTCTTCGCGCCGCTGAAATATTCAGTGGCGGAAATTTTCGACAGCATCGATATGACGCAGCGTCTGATGGATGAACAGCAGCAGGCGGTCAAGAATGATATCGCCGATCTGCTGAATAAAGACTGGCGCGCGGCGATCTCCAGCTGCGAAATGCTGCTGTCGGAAACCTCCGGCACGCTGCGCGAACTCCAGGATACGCTGGAAGCGGCGGGCGACAAGCTGCAGGCCAATCTGCTGCGTATACAGGATGCTACGCTCAGCAGTCCCGATCTCGGCTTTGTCGATAAGCTGGTGTTCGATCTGCAAAACAAGCTGGACCGCATTATCAGCTGGGGCCAGCAGGCGATCGATCTCTGGATCGGCTATGACCGCCACGTCCACAAATTTATCCGAACCGCCATCGATATGGACAAGAACCGCGTATTTGCGCAGCGCTTGCGTCAGTCGGTGCAGAACTACTTCGACCAGCCGTGGGTGCTGACCTACGCCAGCGCCGATCGTCTGTTCGATATGCGCGACGAAGATCTTACGCTGCGCAATGACGAGGTGATGGGCGAACTCCCTGCCGAGCTGGAATATGAAGAATTTAACGAAATCCGCGAACAGCTGGCGGCGATGATCGAAGAGGCGCTGCTGAGCTACAAATCCGAGCAGAAACCGCTCAACCTCGCCACGGTGATGCGTGACTACCTTGCCCAGTATCCACGCGCGCGCCACTTTGACCTGGCGCGTATCGTGGTCGATCAGGCGGTGCGTCTCGGCGTGGCGGAAGCCGATTTAGCCGGCCTGCCCGCACAGTGGCAGGCTATTAATGATTACGGAGCCAAGGTGCAGGCACATGTCATCGACAAATATTGAACAAGTGATGCCGCTTAAGCTGGCACAGGCACTGGCGAATCCAGTTTTTCCCGCGCTTGACAGCCAGTTGCGCGCCGGGCGCCATATCGGCATCGAAGAGCTGGATCAACACGCTTTTCTGATGGATTACCAGACATATCTGGAAGAGTTCTACGCACGTTACAACGTTGAATTAATTCGCGCGCCAGAGGGCTTTTTCTATCTGCGTCCGCGCTCCACCACGCTTATTCCGCGATCGGTACTTTCTGAGCTGGATATGATGGTCGGCAAGCTGCTCTGTTATCTCTACCTTAGCCCGGAGCGTCTGGCGAACGAAGGCATCTTCACCCAGCAAGAGCTGTATGACGAACTGCTGACGCTCGCCGATGAGAACAAACTGCTTAAGCTGGTGAACCAGCGTTCGACCGGCTCCGATCTCGATCGGGCCAGGCTGCAGGAAAAAATGCGCGCGTCGCTGAGCCGTCTGCGTCGACTCGGCATGGTGTGGTTTATGGGCAACGACAGCAGCAAATTCCGCATTACCGAATCGGTGTTCCGCTTTGGCGCCGACGTGCGCAGCGGCGACGATCCGCGTGAGGCGCAGCTGCGGCTGATCCGCGACGGCGAAGCGATGCCGCTCGACAGCGTCAGCAGCGAGCCGGATGATATTGACAGCGAAGCGAATGATAGCGCGGAGGAAGAACAGGCATGATTGAACGCGGAAAATTTCGTTCGCTTACTTTGATCAACTGGAACGGCTTTTTTGCCCGAACCTTTGATCTTGACGAACTGGTCACCACGTTATCGGGCGGCAACGGCGCCGGTAAATCCACCACCATGGCCGCCTTCGTTACGGCGCTAATTCCGGATTTGACGCTGCTGCACTTCCGTAATACCACCGAAGCGGGCGCGACCAGCGGCTCGCGTGATAAGGGTCTGCACGGCAAGCTGCGCGCTGGCGTGTGCTATGCGGTGCTTGACGTCATTAACTCGCGTCACCAGCGTGTGATTGCGGGCGTGCGTCTGCAGCAGGTAGCGGGCCGCGATAATAAGGTCGATATCAAGCCGTTCAGCATTCACGGGCTGCCGATGGATAGCCAGCCGACCGATATGCTGACCGAGATTATGAACAGCCGCCAGGCGCGCGTGCTGCCGCTGAGCGAAGTCAAAGAGCGCGTCGAAGCGCAGGAAGAGGTGCAGTTCCGTCAGTTCAGCTCGGTCACCGACTACCATGCGATGATGTTCGAACACGGTATCGTGCCGCGCCGTCTGCGCTCTGCCGGCGATCGCAGCAAGTTCTACCGTTTGATTGAGGCATCGCTCTATGGCGGTATCTCCAGCGCCATTACCCGCTCGCTGCGCGACTATCTGCTGCCGGAAAACAGCGGCGTGCGTAAAGCGTTTCAGGATATGGAAGCGGCACTGCGCGAAAACCGCATGACGCTGGAGGCGATCCGCGTCACGCAGTCCGATCGCGACCTCTTTAAACACCTTATCTCCGAAGCCACCAGCTATGTGTCGGCGGACTATATGCGTCACGCCAACGAGCGGCGCATCCATCTCGACGGCGCGCTGCAGCTGCGGCGCGATCTCTTCTCCAGCCGCAAACAGCTGGCGTCGGAGCAGTATCGCCATATTGAGATGGCACGTGAGCTCGCCGAACACGGCGGCGCGGAGAACGATCTGGAAGCGGACTATCAGGCCGCCAGCGATCACCTCAATCTGGTGCAGACCGCCATGCGCCAGCAGGAAAAAATCGAGCGCTACGAGGCGGATCTCGACGAGCTGACCCACCGTCTGGAAGAGCAGAACGAGGTGGTAGCGGAAGCGCGCGAAGCGCAGGAAGAGAACGAAGCGCGCGCCGAAGCGGCGGAGCTGGAAGTGGACGAGCTGAAAAACCAGTTGGCCGATTTCCAGCAGGCGCTCGACGTTCAGCAGACGCGCGCGATTCAGTATCAGCAGGCGCTGCAGGCACTTGAGCGCGCCAGAACCCTCTGCCAGCTGCCGGATTTGACCATCGACAACGCCGACGAATGGCAGGCGCGTTTCCAGGCGACCGAAGAGGAAGCGACGGAGACGCTGCTGCGTCTGGAGCAGAAGCTGAGCGTGGCGGAAGCGGCGCACAGCCAGTTCGAACAGGCACTGGCGCTGGTGACCAGCATCGCTGGCAACGTGCCGCGTCAGGAAGCCTGGCAAACCGGCCGCGAGCTGCTGCGCGACGCCGCCAACCAGCGTCATTACGCCGAGCAGCTCTCTTCGCTGCGTCTGCGTCTTAACGAACTGGAGCAGCGTCTGCGCGAACAGCATGAGGCGGAGCGGCTGCTGGCGGAGTTCTGTAAACGCCAGGGCGCGCACTATGACGCCGACGCGCTGGAAGGACTGCATAGCGAGCTGGAAGCGCAGATTGAACAGCTCAGCACCAGCGTCTCCGACGCCGGCGAACGCCGCATGGTGATGCGTCAGGAGCTGGAGTCGCTGCGCGAACGTATCGCGGCCCTGACCGCACGCGCGCCGCACTGGCTGGCGGCGCAGGAGATCCTGACGCAGCTCAGCGAGCAGACCGGCGAAGCGCTGGAAAACAGCCAGCAGATTACCGAATTTATGCAGCAGCTGCTGGAGCGCGAGCGCGAAACCACAGTTGAGCGCGACGAAATCGCCGCGCGCAAACGCGACGTTGAGCGTCAGATTGAACGCCTCAGCCAGCCTGGCGGCGCGGAAGACGCGCGCCTGACGCAGCTGGCGGAACGCTTCGGCGGCGTGCTGCTCTCTGAAATTTACGACGACGTTACGCTTGATGACGCGCCTTACTTCTCGGCCCTCTATGGTCCGTCGCGCCACGCTATCGTCGTGCCGGATCTGTCGCTGGTGCGCGAGCAGCTCGACGGTCTGGAAGAGTGCCCGGAAGATCTCTATCTGATCGAGGGCGATCCGCAGTCGTTCGACGACAGCGTCTTTGCCGTGGAAGAGCTGCAAAACGCGGTGGTGGTGAAAGTGGCGGAGCGGCAATGGCGCTATTCGCGCTTCCCGAAAATTCCGCTGTTCGGCCGCGCCGCGCGCGAGAACCAGCTGGAGCTGCTGCACAACGAGCGCGATCGTCTGGCGGAGCGTTATGCCACGCTCTCGTTCGACGTGCAGAAAACGCAGCGCCTGCATCAGTCCTTCAGCCGTTTTATCGGCACGCATCTGGCGGTCGCCTTCGAGGAAGATCCGGAAGCGCAGATTCGCCAGTATAACGCGCGCCGCACCGAGCTGGAGCGCGCGCTGAATCAGCATGAAAGCGACAATCAGCAGCAACGCCAGCAGTATGAGCAGGCGAAAGAGGGCGTGGCGCAGCTTAACCGTTTGCTGCCGCGCGTGAACCTGCTGCTGGACGATACGCTGGCCGATCGCTGCGACGAGATCCGCGAACAGGTAGAGGTCGCGCAGGAAGCGGCGCGTTTCCTGCATCAGCATGGCGCGAAACTCACGAAGCTTGAATCGCTGATTAGCGTATTGCAGAGCGATCCGGAACAGCATGAACAGCTGCAGGCGGACTATCAGCAGGCGCAGCAGCAGCAGCGCGTCGCGCGTCAGCAGGCGTTCGCCCTGACGGAAGTTGTACAGCGTCGCGCCCACTTCAGCTACGGCGACTCTGCCGGCATGCTGAACGGCAACAACGATCTCAGCGATAAGCTGCGTCGCCAGCTGGAGCAGGCTGAAGGCGAGCGCAGCCGCGCGCGCGAACGCCTGCGCGAGCATCGGGCACAGCTGACGCAATACAGCCAGGTGCTGGCGTCCCTGAAGAGCTCGCACGATACCAAGCGCGACATGCTGAAAGAGCTGCTGCAGGAGATGCAGGATATCGGCGTGCATGCTGACGCCAGCGCGGAAGAGCGCGCGCGCATTCGCCGTGACGAACTCTACGCCGCGCTGAGCCACAACCGCGCCCGCCGCAACCAGCTGGAGAAACAGCTCACCTTCTGCGAAGCGGAGATGGAGAACCTGCAGAAGCGGCTGCGCGTGCTGGAACGCGACTACCATCGCATTCGCGAGCAGGTGGTCAGTGCCAAAGCGGGCTGGTGCAGCGTGCTGCGTCTGGTGAAAGAGAACGGTGTCGAGCGACGTCTGCACCGTCGCGAACTCGCTTATCTGAGCGGTGACGAGCTGCGTTCGATGTCGGATAAGGCGCTGGGCGCGCTGCGTCTGGCCGTGGCGGATAACGAGCATTTGCGCGACGTTCTGCGCCTGTCGGAAGATCCAAAGCGTCCGGAGCGCAAAATCCAGTTCTTTATCGCCGTCTATCAGCATCTGCGCGAACGTATCCGTCAGGACATTATCCGTACCGACGATCCGGTTGAGGCGATCGAGCAGATGGAGATTGAGCTGAACCGTCTGACTGAAGAGCTGACGGCGCGCGAGCAGACACTGGCGATCAGCTCGCGTAGCGTGTCGAACATTATTCGTAAAACCATTCAGCGCGAGCAAAACCGCATCCGTCAGCTGAACCAGGGGCTGCAGATGGTGAGTTTTGGCCAGGTGCGCAGCGTGCGGCTTAACGTTAACGTGCGTGAAGCGCACGCCACGCTGCTGGATACCCTGTCGGAAGAGCATGAACAGCATCAGGATCTGTTTAACAGCAGCCGTCTCACTTTCTCCGAAGCGCTGGCGAAACTCTATCAGCGTCTGAATCCGCAGATCGATATGGGTCAGCGTACGCCGCAGACCATCGGCGAAGAGCTGCTGGACTACCGCAACTATCTGGAAATGGAAGTTGAGGTTAACCGCGGCTCCGACGGCTGGTTGCGCGCCGAGAGCGGCGCGCTGTCGACCGGTGAAGCGATCGGTACCGGGATGTCGATTCTGGTGATGGTGGTGCAGAGCTGGGAAGAGGAGTCGCGTCGCCTGCGCGGCAAAGACATTTCCCCGTGCCGTCTGCTGTTCCTCGACGAGGCGGCGCGCCTGGATGCGCGCTCTATCGCCACGCTGTTCGAGCTCTGCGAGCGGCTGGAGATGCAGCTGGTGATTGCGGCGCCGGAAAACATCAGTCCGGAAAAAGGCACTACCTATAAGCTGGTCCGTAAAGTGTTTAACAACACGGAACATGTTCACGTCGTCGGCCTGCGCGGTTTCTCTGCCGACGCGACGCCAGCGCGCCGCGACAGCGCAGAAGAGGCGGGTCTGGAAGCGGAAAACTCGCAGGTTTAATCTGTTCAATAATTACCGCTTTGGGTAATCTGTAAACGGCGTTTGTCCTGTGAGGCAAATGCCGTTTTTTATTTGTATACTCAGGACATGAGTAGCAGCCCAGTTGCAGCTGATCCAGGAAATGCTGCGTGGTAAACAAATGAGGGGGCAGGGATGTTACTGACCAATAAAACCAACAATTACGTTTTTTCACTGCTGGCGATAGCGCTGGCCTTTACGCCGCTGCATTTTACGCAGGCGGCCGTTATTGCAGCGCTACCCGGCACTACGCACGCGACCATTTCGGTAAGCGACAGCCAGCAGCGCCTGCGCCAGGCATTTGCCGGTAAAGAGCCACCTTTCTATTTAGCCTCCCTCGCGTCGCTTTATGCGGCGCACAATATGCAGCCGATGTGGCAGGACCGCGCAGCGGTGCAGCAATTCCAGCAGCAGCTGGCGGAAGTGGCGATGTCGGGCGTTCAGCCGCAGTTTACGCGCTGGATCGATCGCCTGACCGATCCCGGCATTAGCGGTTTTGCGCGCGATGTGGTGCTCAGCGATGCCATGCTGGGTTATCTGCAGTTCGTCTCCAGCGTGCCGACTCAGGGCGAAAACTGGCTCTACAGCAATGTGCCTTATAAACTGGCGCAGCCGTCGGTGGCGGTGGTGAACCAGTGGCAAAAGGCGGTACAGACGGGCGCGTCCGCCTCTTTTGTCTCTTCGCTGGCGCCGCAGCATCCGCAATATGCGCCGATGCACGCTGCGCTAAAACAGCTGCTGACCGACGCACGTCCCTGGCCGCAGCTGAAAAACCGTGAAACCCTGCGCCCCGGCCAGGTCAGTGATGATGTTCCTGCGCTGCGCGAAATTTTACAGCGTACCGGCATGCTTACCGCCCAGACTACGGCGCCGAGCCCTGCGGACGACGCGGTGCCTACGGCGCCTGTTCCGGTAAGCCAGAGCGCGCAGCCCGCTGCGGTCAGCCCCTCAGCGGCCAGCGTCGGCGATCTCGCGGCGCAAACGCCGCAGGCGGCAGGCAACGTGCAGAACGGCGCAGCTGAGACAGGCAGCAACAACGTCTATGACGCTACGCTGGTGGAGGCCGTTAAGCGCTTTCAGCAGTGGCAGGGGCTGGGCAACGACGGCAATATCGGCCCGCGCACCCGCGAATGGCTCAACGTCACGCCGCAGATGCGCGCCGCGCTGCTGGCACTGAATATCCAGCGTCTGCGCCTGCTGCCGGATGATATGCATAACGGCATCATGGTTAATATCCCTAACTATTCTCTGACCTATTACAACAACGGCAATAAGATCCTCTCGTCGCGCGTGATTGTCGGGCGTCCCGATCGTAAAACGCCGCTGATGCGCAGCGCGCTTAATAATGTGGTGCTCAACCCGCCGTGGAACGTGCCAACGACGCTGGTCCGTCAGGACATCATTCCTAAGGTGAAGCAGGATCCGAGCTATCTCTACAAGCACGGCTATACGCTGCTCTCTGGCTGGAGCGCGGATGCGGAAGTGATCGACCCCAGCATGATTGACTGGAGTATGGTTTCAGCCTCGTCTTTCCCCTATCGCATACGTCAGGCGCCAGGCAACACCAACTCGCTGGGACGCTATAAGTTCAACATGCCGAGTTCGGACGCTATCTATCTGCACGATACGCCGAACCATGGGCTGTTCCAGCGTGATATTCGTGCGCTAAGTTCAGGCTGCGTACGCGTCAATAAAGCGTCAGAGCTGGCGGGTCTGCTGCTACAGGATGCAGGCTGGAATGATTCACGGATCTCTGATCAGTTAAAACAGGGCGATACGCGCTACGTGCCGATTCGGCATCGTATTCCGGTAAACCTCTACTATCTGACCGCCTGGGTGGCCGACGATGGCAAGCCGCAGTTCCGAACAGATATTTACAATTATGATAACCCGGCCCGTTCCGGCAGCCAGGCGCTGGCTCGCGCTGGACAGCTGTTGCTCTAATCCTTGATTTTCCAACTCTGTTCCTTTTTGCTACTGCTGCGATAAGGATTCCACAACGGCGATCCCACCCGGGGTCGCCGTCCAAACTTCTCCACGGCGGGTTGACGGGACCTGGACGGACGGTTATGGTTCGGCCTTGTGCGGTTTTTGCACATTTCGATGGCTTCAACTCAGGTAACCGTTTTTCATGTCCAGTTTTAATTTAACACGTCGCAAATTGCTTCTTGGCGGAACGGCTGCGGCCGGGATGGCGCTACTGCCCAACGCAGCTATGGCCTCGCTTTCAACGTCACGTCCTCGCGAACTGACGCTGAGCAATCTTCACACCGGTGAAACCCTTAAAACTGAGTTTTTTAACGGGAAAAGCTACGATAAGAGCGAGCTGGCTCGCCTGAACCACTTTTTCCGTGATTATCGCGCCAATCTGACTAAAAGCATCGATCCCCATCTGTTCGATCAGATTTACCGGCTGCAGGCGTTGCTGGAAACCCGCAAGCCGATCCAGCTGGTCTCCGGCTACCGCTCGCTGGCAACCAACAATATGCTGCGTGAAAGCGGCCCGGGCGTGGCGAAGCACAGCTACCACACCAAAGGGCAGGCGATGGATTTCCATATTGAAGGCATCGCGCTGAATAACATCCGCAAAGCGGCCTTAACAATGCGCGCCGGTGGTGTAGGATATTATCCTCGCAGCAACTTCGTTCATATTGATACCGGGCCGGTACGGCACTGGTAATGACGCCGGCAACGCTGCGTGCGCCGGTCATGGAGCGTTATGAACTACCACATTATTCCTGTTACCGCCTTCGCGCAGAACTGTTCCGTTATCTGGTGTGAGGCGACGCGCGACGCCGCCCTGGTCGATCCCGGCGGCGATGCGGCTAACATCATTGAGACGCTCCAGCAGCTTAATCTTACGCCTGCGCAAATTTTACTGACGCACGGTCATCTGGATCATGTGGGCGCGGCGGCGGAGCTGGCAGCGCACTATCAGGTGCCCATTGTCGGGCCGCACAGGCTGGATGCCTTCTGGCTGGAAGCGTTGCCGACGCAGAGCCGGATGTTTGGTCTGGCGGAGTGCGCGCCTTTTACGCCGGATCGCTGGCTGGAAGAAGGTGACAGGGTTCAGGTCGGCCAGGTTGAGCTGGAGATTCTGCATACGCCTGGCCACACGCCGGGTCATATCGTTTTTTTCGACCGGGCAGGCCGTCTGCTGATCTCCGGCGACGTGATCTTCCACGGCGGCGTAGGACGTACGGACTTTCCACAGGGAAGCCATCAGGCGCTTATTGCATCAATTAACGATAAGCTGCTGCCGCTAGGCGACGACGTCACTTTTGTTCCTGGCCACGGTGCTGTTTCAACGCTGGGCCGCGAGCGTATCAGCAATCCTTTTCTGCAATAAAACCTTTCTGCCATAAAAAATGGGCCGAAGCGGCCCATTCACGTAGCTGACACACTCACTGCGCGCGTTCGCGCACGAGTGGCTCGACGAGCTTACAGCACCGCCACAATCGCCTCGCACAGCGCCGACATATTATCCGGCGTCATGCCTGCAACGTTAACGCGGCCCGAATTAACCGCATAGACGGCAAACTCATCGCGCAGGCGGATCACCTGATCTTTGGTCAGGCCGCTAAAAGAGAACATACCGTTCTGCTGGATAATAAAGCTGAAATCACGCGTTGCGCCTTTCTCCGCCAGGGTATTCACAAACAGCTGACGCATGCGCTGGATGCGCTGGCGCATATCGGTCAGCTCCTGCTCCCAGATGGTACGCAGCGCCTGATTGCTGAGTATGGTCGCCACTACCGCCGCGCCATGCGCCGGCGGGTTGGAGTAGTTAGCGCGGATAGTGTATTTCACCTGGCTAAAGGCGGTCTCGGCCGTGGCAGCATCGGCGGCGACCAGGGTAATAGCACCTACGCGCTCATTATATAAGCCGAAGTTCTTGGAGTAAGAACTGGCGACGATCAGCTCCTGATGCGAGGCGGCGAAAATACGCAGGCCTTCTGCATCTTCATTCAGACCGCGAGCAAAGCCCTGATAGGCAAAGTCAAAGAGCGGCAGCCAGCCTTTAGCCTGGGAGAGCTGCGCCAGCTGGCTCCACTGCTCTGCTGTGGGATCGATGCCGGTCGGGTTGTGGCAGCAGCCGTGGAACAGCACCACGTCGCCTGCTTTCGCCTCCTGCAGCGCGGCCAGCATGCCGTCGAAATCGAGCTGATGATTTTCCGCGTCGTAGTAAGCGTATTCGCACACTTCAAGGCCGGCGGCGTTGAAGACGTTTTTATGGTTCGGCCAGCTGGGATTGCTTACCCAGACGCGTTTTACGCTGGTCTGGGTAGCGAGAAAATCAGCCGCGACGCGCAGCGCGCCGGTGCCGCCTGGGGTCTGCGCGGTACGCGCGCGGCCAGCGGCAATCAGCGGATTCTCTGCGCCAAACAGCAGCTCCTGAGTGCAGCGCGCAAAATCGGCCAGGCCATCAATGCTGAGATAATTTTTAGTGGTTTCGTTTTCCAGCAGATACTGTTCGGCTTTCTTAACGCTGGTCAATACCGGCGTATTGCCAGTTTCATCTTTATAAACGCCGATGCCGAGGTTGATTTTGTGCGGGCGGTCGTCAGCGCGAAACAGATCGGCCAGCCCAAGAATTGGATCGGCAGGTGCCGCAGAGATAGATTCAAACATGAGTCGTGTCCAGTAGCGTGAACTTTAACGAAATGAGCCTTCAGGTTAACGTCAGCGCTGTGCATTGCCAACCGTTTACGCAAAAAATCGTCACTCAGCGGTGGTCATTCGGGATGCTTATGGCTGACAAGGGGAAAACGCTGTTTTACGGGGGATTTCAGGACGGGGAATTTCAGGCATAAAAAAAACGGAGCCGAGGCTCCGTTTTTTGCGACAGGTAACTTAGAACTGGTAAACCAGGCCTACAGCTACGGTGTCGTCGGTGTTCAGACCCAGGCGGTTGTTGTCATCCAGCTGGTTGATCTGATAGTCAACGTAGGTCGACATGTTTTTGTTGAAGTAGTAGGTTGCGCCCACGTCGATGTATTTGATCAGGTCAGCATCGCCCACGCCTTCGATGTCTTTGCCTTTAGACTGTACGTAGCCGATAGAAGGACGCAGACCGAAGTCGAACTGATACTGTGCAACCAGCTCGAAATTCTGTGCTTTGTTGGCAAAAGCGGTAGTAGAAGTGGTAGCGGTAGTCGCAAGTGCGAAAGGTGTAGAGTTGCGGGTCTCACCATACATCGCTGCCAGGTAAATATTGTTAGCGTCATATTTCAGAGCGGTTGCCCAGTTTTCAGCGCGTTTGCCCTGACCAACGATAGAGCCGTCTGGAGCCACAACGCCGGCAGCCTGCGAGTCAGTACGATCGCTGCTGCTGTATGCGCCAACGATACCAACACCGATTGGTGAGGTGTAAGAGGTTGACAGGCCCCAGCCGTCACCGTTCGCGCGACGAATGTCGCTACGCTCGTTTTTGCCCTGATACTGAACCGCGAAGTCCCAGCCATCAACCAGGCCGAAGAAGTTTTTGTTGCGGTAGGTCAGCAGGCCGGTGCTACGACCGTTCATGAAGTTGTCTGAGTAACCAGAGTCGCCGCCGAATTCTGGCAGCATATCGGTCCAGCCGATAGCGTCGTACACAACGCCGTAGTTACGACCGTAGTCGATTGAGCCAGCGCTGCCGAATTTCAGACCGGCAAAGCCCAGACGGGTTTTGTTGCCGTTCTGCGCGTCAGAAGAGCCTTCTGAGTTGTTTGCCTGAATGTTGTATTCCCACTGGCCGTAACCGGTCAGCTGGTCGTTAATCTGAGTTTCACCCTTGAAACCGAAGCGAACATAGGTCTGGTCGCCATCGTTGCTGTCGTTATCAGAGAAATAGTGCAGACCATCAACTTTACCGTACAGGTCCAGTTTATTGCCGTCTTTGTTGTAAACTTCTGCTGCGTTTGCTGCGCCGGCAGCTAACAGAGCAGGGATAACCACTGCAAGAATGTTGCGCTTCATCATTATTTATTACCCTCATTGGAGTTTATTCGGACACCTGCCACTGCCGTCAAGAAACCGTTACGGAACCCTGAGAGAAGTTTGGTGTCTTCCTGTGTCTGCACGCATCTTTCCATCCTGTAGCGGGATATGCCACTCTGAAAATGCTACTAAACTCGTAATCTGGTTTCTAAAAGCAAATTTGTATTGCAAGATGTAAATTTTCGGGAACTTTGTGAGACAACTCAAAATTTACAAAAATAAAAAAAGGCCGACAGTGTCGGCCTCTTTATATATATGAATTTCTTATAATTAATCGTTAATTTTAGAAATTTGCATTACGCGGCGTGCGTGGGAAAGGGATAACGTCCCTTACATTTTGTACGCCGGTGACATAGGCGATTAAACGTTCAAAGCCTAAGCCGAAGCCAGAATGTGGCACCGTACCGTAACGACGCAGATCGCGATACCACCAGTAATCTTCTTTATTCAGGCCCATCTCTTCCAGGCGCGCGTCGAGCACGTCGAGACGCTCTTCACGCTGAGAGCCGCCGATAATTTCGCCGATGCCTGGCGCCAGCACATCCATCGCCGCCACGGTTTTATTATCGTCGTTAAGGCGCATATAGAACGCCTTAATGTCTTTCGGGTAGTTTTTCACCACCACCGGCGCTTTAAAGTGCTGCTCGGCCAGATAGCGCTCGTGTTCGGAAGAGAGATCGATGCCCCAGGAAACCGGGTTTTCAAAGGTCTGACCGCAGTTTTCCAGAATAGTAATGGCGTCGGTATAGTCGACCTGCGCGAAGTCAGTAGAAATAAAGCGCTCAAGGCGATCGACCGCCTCTTTGTCCACGCGTTCGGCAAAGAACGCCATATCGTCGGCGCGTTCGTCCAGCACCGCTTTAAACACATATTTCAGCATCGCTTCTGCGAGCGCGGCGGCGTCATCCAGCGTGGCGAAGGCGATCTCCGGCTCCAGCATCCAGAACTCCGCCAGGTGACGGCTGGTGTTAGAGTTTTCGGCGCGGAAGGTTGGGCCGAAGGTATAGATCTTCGACAGCGCGCAGGCGTAGGTTTCGCCGTTCAGCTGGCCGGAAACGGTCAGGAAAGCCTCTTTGCCGAAGAAATCTTCGTTGAAGTCAACGGTGCCCTGCGGCGTGCGCGGCAGGTTTTCCAGATCCAGCGTCGAAACGCGGAACATCTCGCCGGCGCCTTCGGTATCCGAGGCGGTGATCAGCGGGGTAGAGACCCAGAAATAGCCGTTTTCATGAAAGAAGCGATGCAGCGCCTGCGCCAGGGTATGACGCACGCGCGCGACGGCACCGATCAGATTGGTGCGCGGACGAAGATGCGCCACTTCGCGCAGGTACTCAATGCTGTGACGTTTCGCCGCCATCGGATAGGTATCGGGATCGTCCACCCAGCCGGTGACTTCCACGCGGGTCGCCTGGATCTCAAACGCCTGACCCTGACCCGGCGAGGCCACCACCGTGCCAGTAATAATCACGGAACAGCCGGTGGTAAGGCGCAGAACGTCATCCTGATAATTATTCAGAGAATTATTCACAACGGCCTGAACGGGATTAAAGCAGGAACCGTCATAAACGGCGACGAAGGAAAGACCGGCTTTTGAATCTCTTCGGGTACGCACCCAACCACGTACGGTGACTTCACTGTCAACCGCGACGCGACCGTGCAGTACGTCCGCTACAGGCACTACGCTCATAAATATCTCTCTATATAGAAGAAGTGAGTTTAAACAGTTCCCCAGACCGGGGTTTTGCTATGTTACTTGCGAGTCGCAAGGAAACAAGCAAAATCCGGCGGGACGGCAGATTTATTACAGCAGAAGCGGGGCGCGTCAACGCCCCGATAAAGCGGGGATTAGCTGGCTTTTTTCACCAGCGGCAGATCGAAGGCTTTGCGCAGGGCTCTGACGAAGGCTTGATCCTGACAAATCGTTTTGCCTGGACTGTCGGAGAGTTTCGCCACCGGCTTGCCGTTACATTCCATCAGTTTGATAACGATATTAAGCGGCGTGACGCCGGGAATATCGCAGGTCAGTCGTGTGCCGATGCCAAACACCACGCCGGCGCGCTGGCCAAAGTGGCGATAGAGCGCCAGTGCCTTATCCAGAGTAAGGTTGTCGGAGAAAACCAGCGTTTTGCTGTGCGGATCGATGCCCAGCTTTTCATAATGGGCCAGCGCTTTTTCACCCCACTCGACGGGATCGCCCGAATCGTGGCGCAGCCCCTGATAGCGGCTGGCGAAATTAACGCCGAAGTCGCGCAGGAAAGCGTCCATGGCGATACAGTCGGTAAGCGCGATGCCAAGCTGGCCGTCATATTCGTCGAGCCACGCCTGCAGCGCCGCGCGCTGGCTGTTGGCCAGCACCGGGCTGATCTGCTGAAAGGCCTGAAACCACTCGTGCGCCTGGGTGCCGACCGGCGTCAGCTCCAGGCGGCGCGCCAGATCATAATTGCTGGTGCCGATAAGCCAGGGAAAATCCTGCTTCAGCGTGGCGACGATGGCGTGCTGCACATCGCCAGAAAAACGGCGACGCGTGCCGAAATCCATCAGGCGAAAGCGCGACATATCGATATCGGCAACCTCGCGGCGAAAAGCGCTCAGCTTCTGCTGCAGATGATCGACCGCCTGTTGCGCGCCGGTATGCGGCGAACGGTGGCGGTGCACCACCTCGCTGATCAGCGCCAGTAGCGGCACCTCCCATAAGATGACTTCGCGCCAGGGGCCGGTGATACGGATATCAAGATGGCCGTCGCGGTTACGTACCTGCACCTGTTCGGGGTTGTAACGAAAATCGCGCAGCCAGTTAAGATAGTCAGACTGGAAGAAGGGCAGGCTGGACAGATACGTATATTCGTCATCGGTCAGCGCAAGCGTCTGCATGGCGTTAACGGCCTCGCGAATCTCATTCGCATAGAGACCGAGCAGATCGTCGCCGCGGCAACGAAACTCAGCCGCCACCGTGACATCGTGGTAACGGTGAAAGACGGCTTGCTGCATATGAAGCTTGTAAGCGTCAGTATCCAGCAGTGAAGTCAGTATCGGGGAAGCATGTCCTGTCATGGTGCGTTTCAGCATCCTGTTCGGCGGCGCAGAGCCCGGTGTGTAAAAGTCATAAAGACGCAGGAGTATAAATCAGTAACTGCGGCTGATCACAGCATATTTCAAGCCCGCAGGTCGAGGGTAAAACGTGCCGTTGTTAATGAATTGTAGCTATTTATGGCGAGACATGCATTGTACATGGCAAGCTAAAGGCAACGCGCTTAGACTTTGGCGGTAAACCTATAACAATGCGAGACGGAATATGACGCAACAGCCCCAAATTAAATATCGCCACGACTATCGTGCGCCGGATTACACCATCACCGATATCGATCTGACCTTTGCGCTCGACGCCGCCACGACGCGCGTCACCGCAATCAGCCAGGTTAAACGGCTCGGCGATGCGCAGGCTGAGCTGCGTCTTGATGGCGAAGCGTTGACCCTGATTTCCATTGAAGTGGACGGCTCGCCCTGGAGCGCCTGGCGCCAGGAAGAGGGGGCGCTGGTGCTGAGTCAGCTGCCGGCCCAGTTCCAGCTTAAGATCGTCAACGATATTCATCCCGATAAAAACACCGCGCTGGAAGGGCTTTACCAGTCTGGCGAAGCGCTCTGCACCCAGTGCGAAGCCGAAGGCTTCCGTCATATTACCTGGTATCTGGATCGCCCTGACGTACTGGCGCGCTTCACCACGACCATTATCGCCGACGAGGCGCGCTATCCTTACCTGCTCTCTAACGGCAACCGCATCGACGGCGGCAAAACAGAGCAGGGCAAGCACTGGGTAAAATGGCAGGATCCCTTCCCGAAACCCTGTTATCTCTTTGCGCTGGTGGCGGGTGATTTCGACGTGCTGCGCGACAGCTTTAAAACCCGTTCCGGCCGCGATGTCGCGCTGGAGATCTTTGTCGACCGCGGCAATCTGGATCGCGCCGACTGGGCAATGACCTCGCTGAAGAACAGCATGAAGTGGGACGAGGAGCGTTTCGGCCTGGAGTATGACCTCGACATCTTTATGATCGTCGCCGTCGATTTCTTCAATATGGGCGCGATGGAGAACAAAGGCCTGAACGTCTTTAACTCCAAATATGTGCTGGCGAAGGCGGAAACCGCGACCGACAAAGACTACCTCGGCATTGAAGCGGTCATTGGCCACGAATATTTCCATAACTGGACCGGCAACCGCGTCACCTGCCGCGACTGGTTCCAGCTCAGCCTGAAAGAGGGCCTGACCGTGTTCCGCGATCAGGAGTTCAGCTCCGATCTCGGCTCGCGCGCGGTCAACCGCATCGATAACGTACGCGTGATGCGCGGCGCACAGTTCGCTGAAGATGCCAGCCCGATGGCGCACCCGATCCGCCCGGATCAGGTCATGGAGATGAATAACTTCTATACCCTGACCGTGTACGAAAAGGGATCGGAAGTGATCCGCATGATGCATACGCTGCTCGGCGAGGAGAATTTCCAGAAAGGGATGCAGCTCTATTTTGAGCGCCACGACGGCAGCGCGGCGACCTGTGACGACTTTGTGCAGGCGATGGAGGATGCTTCCAACGTCGATCTGTCGCAGTTCCGCCGCTGGTACAGCCAGAGCGGCACCCCGGTGCTGACGGTACGCGACGACTACAACCCAGAGCTGGAGCAGTACACGCTGCATGTCACGCAGCACACGCCGCCGACCGCCGATCAGAAAGAGAAGCTGCCGCTGCATATTCCGCTTGATATCGAACTCTACGACAACGAAGGCAAGGTGATCCCGCTGCAGCATAACGGCCATCCGGTGCACCACGTTCTCAACGTGACCGAAGAGTTCCAGACCTTTATCTTCGATAACGTCTACTTCCAGCCGGTGCCGTCGCTGCTGCGTGAATTCTCTGCGCCGGTGAAGCTGGACTATAAGTGGAGCGACGCCCAGCTGACCTTCCTGATGCGCCATGCGCGCAACGACTTCGCGCGCTGGGATGCGGCGCAGAGCCTGCTGGCAACCTATATTCGCCTTAACGTGGCGCGCCATCAGCAGGGTCAGCCGCTGTCGCTGCCGCTGCACGTCGCCGACGCCTTCCGTGCGGTGCTGCTGGACGAAGGCCGCGATCCGGCGCTGACTGCGCTGATCCTGACGCTGCCGAGCGAGAATGAGATCGCCGAGCTGTTTGAGGTAATCGATCCGCAGGCGATCGCCACGGTGTGCGAAGCGCTGCTGCGCACGCTGGCTACCGAACTGGCGGACGAATTCTTCGCCGTCTACAACGCCAATCAGCAAAGCGAATACCGCATTGAGCACGACGCGATGGGACAGCGCGCCCTGAAGAATATCTGTCTGAGCTATCTGGCGTTCGGCGACGTTGAGCTGGCGGATAAACTGGTACAGACGCAGTACCATCAGGCGAATAATATGACGGACGCGCTGGCGGCGCTGGCGGCTTCGGTCGCGGCTCAGCTGCCGTGCCGCGACGCGCTGCTGGCGCACTATGACGAGCGCTGGCATCGGGATGGTCTGGTGATGGACAAGTGGTTTATGTTGCAGGCTACCAGCCCGTCGCTGGATGCGCTGTCAAAAGTGCGCGAGCTGCTGCATCACCGTTCGTTCACCATGAGCAACCCTAACCGCATCCGTGCGCTGATCGGCGCGTTCGCCTCCGGCAATCCGTCGGCGTTCCACGCCAAAGATGGCAGCGGCTATCAGTTCCTGGTTGAGATGCTGACCGATCTCAATACCCGCAACCCGCAGGTGGCGGCGCGCATGATTGAGCCGCTGATCCGTCTGAAGCGTTACGACGCCGATCGCCAGGCGCTGATGCGTCAGGCGCTGGAAACGCTGAAAGGACTGGATAAGCTCTCAGGCGATCTCTATGAGAAGATCACCCGGGCGCTGAACGCGTAAACAGCAAAGGCGGGTAAATCCCGCCTTTTTGTTAGCCAGCCGTACTTACCTTAACGCTGGTGGGCGTAGCGCACCGGCTGATCGCCTTCGCTGCGGCGCATCACGCGATCCAGCACTTCCGCCTCCAGCTCCGCCAGCCTGACCGATCCGCGGCGACGCGGACGCGGCAAATCGACCAGTAAATCGAGCCCTATCTGCCCCTCTTCGATCAGCAGCACGCGATCCGCCATCGCCACGGCTTCGCTGACGTCATGCGTCACCAGCAGCACGGTAAAGTGGTGCTGTTGCCATAACGATTCGATTAGCCCCTGCATTTCGATACGCGTCAGCGCATCCAGCGCGCCGAGCGGCTCGTCGAGCAGCAGCAGACCTGGACGGTGAATCAACGCGCGCGCCAGCGCCACGCGCTGCTTCTGTCCGCCGGAAAGCGCGGCGGGCCATTCATTCGCACGCTCCGCCAGCCCGACTGCCTCCAGCGCTTCAAGCGCCGCGCCGCGCCATCCGCGTCCTTTCAGCCCGAGGCCGACATTATCAATCACGCGCTTCCAGGGCAGCAGACGCGCATCCTGAAACATCAGGCGGGTATCTTCGCGCGCCGTCTGCAGCGGCGCGTTGCCCGCCAGCAGCTCGCCCCGGGTGGTTTGCTCCAGCCCCGCCAGCAGGCGCAGCAGCGTACTCTTGCCGCAGCCGCTGCGGCCGACCACCGCGACAAACTGGCCGGAAGGAATATGCAGATCGATATTGTTCAGGATGGTGCGGTTGCCGTACTGCTTGCTGACGCCGTTGACGCCGACCGGCGTGCCGGCATTGAGCCGCGCCGGAGAGAGTGTATTGCTCATGCGTTCTCCTCCTTCAGTTGCCAGGCTGGATGCCAGCGCAGCCAGACGCGCTCCAGCAGCAGGGCGGCGACATCCGCCAGTTTGCCGAGCAGTGCGTAAAGAATAATGGCGACAACCACCACGTCGGTTTGCAGGAATTCACGGGCGTTCATCGCCAGATAACCGATGCCCGAGTTGGCGGAGATGGTCTCGGCGACGATCAGCGTCAGCCACATCAGGCCGAGCGCGAAACGCACGCCGACCATAATTGAGGGCAGGGCGCCAGGCAGGATCACCTGAATAAACAGGCTCCAGCCCGACAGGCCATAGCTGCGCGCCATCTCCACCAGGCCGCGATCGATATTGCGGATGCCGTGGTAGGTATTCAGGTAGATCGGGAACAGCGTGCCAAGCGCCACCAGGAAGATCTTCGCCGCTTCGTCAATGCCGAACCAGAGGATCACCAGCGGGATCAGCGCCAGATGCGGCACGTTGCGCAGCATCTGCACCGAGGTATCCAGCAGCCGTTCGCCAAGACGTGAGGTGCCGGTGATCAATCCCAGAATCAGCCCGATAGAGCCGCCGATGCTGAAGCCGATCAGCGCGCGCCAGCCGCTAATGGCAAGGTGCTGCCACAGCTCGCCGCTGGCGGCCAGATTCCAGAACGTGATAACGATATTTTCCGGCGATGGCAGAATACGCGTCGAAAGCAGCCCGGTCTGGGAGGCAATTTGCCAGATCACCACCAGCAGCGCAGGGAAAATCCAGGGCACCAGCTGATTGGTAATGCGTTTGGTGGTTTTCGCCATCATCTCTTCCTCAGCTCTGCGATACTTTCTGCGGGCGGAAATCGTTGGCGACGGTTTCGCCAAACGCCTGAACGTCGCGCGGTTGCGGGATCGACGGCACGTTCAGATCCAGATGCGGGAAGAGCAGCTCGCCGACGCGATACGCCTCTTCCAGATGCGGATAGCCTGACAGGATAAAGGTCTCAATGCCGAGATCGGCATACTCCTGCATGCGCGCGGCAACGGTTGGGCCGTCGCCAACTAATGCCGTACCTGCGCCGCCGCGCACCAGACCCACGCCCGCCCACAGGTTCGGACTAATCTCCAGCCGATCGCGACGTCCGCCGTGCAGCGCCGCCATGCGCTGCTGGCCGACCGAATCGGTACGGGCGAACGCGGCCTGCGCTTTCGCGATGGTGGCGTCGTCCAGATGGGCGATCAGACGGTCGGCGGCGCGCCAGGCCTCTTCATTGCTCTCGCGGACAATCACATGCAGACGAATGCCGAAGCGTACCTTGCGGCCCTGTGCTTCCGCTTTGGCGCGTACCTGGTCGATTTTCTCTTTAACCAGTGCAGGTGGTTCGCCCCAGGTCAGATAGACATCGACCTGCTCGGCGGCCAGATCCTGCGCCGGTTCGGACGATCCGCCGAACCAGAGCGGTGGCCGCGGCTGCTGTACCGGGTCGAACAGCAGACGCGCGCCGCGCACGTTGACATACTTTCCGGCGTAATCGACCGTTTCGCCTTGCAGTACGCGACGCCAGACGCGGGTAAATTCCGCCGACTCTACATAGCGCTCATGGTGATCCAGAAACAGACCGTCACCTGCCAGCTCTTCCGGATCGCCGCCGGTAACCAGATTGAACAGCGCACGGCCATTGGAGAGGCGATCCAGCGTCGCAGCCTGGCGCGCCGCCTGCGTAGGTGAAATCACGCCGGGACGCAGCGCCACCAGAAAGCGCAGGCGCTGCGTGACCGGGATCAGCGAGGCGGCCACCAGCCAGGCGTCCTCGCAGGAACGGCCGGTCGGGATGAGTACGCCGCCGAAGCCCAGGCGATCGGCGGCCTGCGCAATCTGCTGCAAATAGCCATAGTCGACCGGACGCGCCCCTTCAGAGGTGCCAAGATAGTGTCCGTCGCCGTGCGTCGGGAGAAACCAGAATACGGATAAACTCATTATTCACTCCTTACTTATGGGGCGCCGGGATGCCAGATGCGATCGGCAATCGTCAGTTTTACCGGCATCAGATGGCGGCTATAAAAGAGATCGGCGGTATGCTGCTGCGCCGCTGCGGTTTGCTCGCTGACCGGCGAAATGCGGGTCGGCGGACGATGATCGAGATAGCTGGCGATAACCGGTTTCGGCAGGCCCATGGCAGCCGCCAGTAGATCGATGCTCTGCTGGCGCTGACTGAGCGTCAGCGCATCGGCCTGGCTAAAGGTATCCAGCACCTGCTGAATGAACGCACCGTTCTGTTCGGTGAACTTACGCGTCGCCAGATAGAAAGAGCCGGTCAGATTAAGTCCGCTGCCGTCGGCCAGCACGCGCACGTGGCCCTGCTGCAGCGCGGCGGAGTAGTAGGGGTCCCAGATAGCCCAGGCATCTACATCGCCCTGCTGAAAGGCGGCGCGCGCATCGGCGGGCGTCAGATAAACCGGCTGGATATCGCTAAAGCTCAGCCCTTCACGCTGCAGGGCGCGCAGCAGCAGGTTGTGCGAGCTGGACCCCTTCTGAAAGGCGACTTTTTTCCCTTTAAGATCGGCGACGCTTTTCAGCGGGCTGTTTTTCGCCACCAGAATCACTTCAGCCTGGGGTTTAGGCGGCTCCGATCCGACATAGAGCAGATCGGCGCCTGCCGCCTGGGCAAACAGCGGCGGAATATCGCCGGTACTGCCCAAATCAATACTGTCGACGTTCAACGCTTCCAGCATCTGCGGACCGGCAGGGAATTCGATCCACTGAATCCTGGTGTGAAGAAACCGCTGCTCCAGCAGCCGGTGCGATTTTGCCAGCACCATGCTGACGGAGCCTTTCTGGTAGCCGATGCGGATCTGCGCGGGGGCGTCCGCCGCCTGCGTCTGCAGGCTCAGCACAGCGAGGGCGGCAAGTAGCCAGCCGGTTATCCTTTTCATCCCGGTTCCTTTTCTTAAACAGCCTGAGCCAGAGGATTATGATGGCGACTTAACGCCAGCCAGAACGCCTCGACCGCCTCGTCCAGCCGATGCGCCAGCGCCGTCTGCAGCTCCGGCTGACGGTCGTAATGGGTGATCTGATGGTCTTCGGCAAAGACGCCGTGCAGGATCTCCTGCGCCTTCAGAGCATTCAGCACCGGCTTCAGGGCATAATCGACCGCGAGCATATGGGCTACGCTGCCGCCGCTGGCGAGCGGCAGCACCACTTTGTGTTCCAGTGCGCGTTCTGGCAGGAGATCGAGCAACGTTTTCAGCGCGCCAGAGAAAGAAGCTTTATAAACCGGCGTGGCGACTATCACGCCATCAGCGGCGAGCAAATCTTCACGTAACGCCAGCAGCGCTGGGGCATCAAAGCGCGCGTTGATCAGATCGTCTGGCTCAAAGTTCTGAATATTCCAGGGGATCACCTCAACGCCACGCGCTTCCAGCGCGCGCTGGCACAGGGTAAGCAGCGAAGTCGAACGTGACGGGAAACGCGGGCTGCCAGCTAGCGTAATAACTCGCATCGTTACTCCTTATAACTGAAAGTTATTGATTAGCTATTGTTGAGAACTGATGGTCACATCCTGACAGAGCAGGGAGGAGGGCTTAAATGATTTATCCGGCAATCTAAAGGCGAAATATGCAAAACGGGTCGCTTTGCTCATAAAAGCTGCGGCAGGGGCGGGCAGGAGAGTTACGAATAGTCCTAAAAGGCTGCAACAGATCCAGATGGATAGTTTATAGCGACTAAACAAATAGCAGTAAAAGTATCTCTATTTTGCTTGTCGTGGACGGTTTAATTACACACATCCTGCTGAGTAATAGAAAAATGACCTTTGCCGGAACGCTGCATTTCGCTTGAGCGCAGTTCAGTTTCGTAAAAGCCGCATTCTGCCTGGCTCAGGTGGGTCATTTATCGGAATATAGCTATGTCTGCGCACGCTGGTTATGATGAGTAATTTTCATTTAATGGT
Source organism: Pantoea sp. YU22 (assembly GCF_003970755.1). Classification (NCBI taxonomy): domain Bacteria; kingdom Pseudomonadati; phylum Pseudomonadota; class Gammaproteobacteria; order Enterobacterales; family Erwiniaceae; genus Pantoea; species Pantoea sp. YU22. The sequence continues at coordinate 268,101 of NZ_RYDU01000001.1, forward strand.
AATAAAATATTCATAATGAAACGCTTTGTGACCTTTTTTACTTTTATAAATAAAATGTGCAGCGCCAGAAGAGTTAAGCGACATAAAGTAACAGCCGCGCTTTTCACCAGATACTTTACCGCGCATGATAGGTCCGGCCAGGGTAAGGAATCTGAATAAAAGGCTGGCCCTGTTAATAGAAAAAATCTTCTGCCTATACTACTCAACCATGCAGAGTTTAGCTGTTTGCGCTTTTTATTAATATTTTTGCGCCATGCTTTAACGCAATTTTTACAAGTTGTGTAACGCTCGTGCCTTTTCTTTTAATCGACCCTGAGAAAGATGTATGGCAAAGACGCTGTTATCAGTCATTATTCCCACTTATAACGTGGAAAAATATATTGTCGAATGTGTTGACTCCTTGTTGCGTCAGGTTGACGCGCCGACTGAAATTATTATTGTTAACGACAGCTCCACTGACGGTACGCTGGCGCTGGTGCAGCAAAAATATGGTCACCAGCCGCAGGTTCGCATTATCACTACGCCTAACGGCGGCGCGGGCAAGGCGCGCGATACCGGCATCGAGGCCGCGCAAGGAGAGTTTCTTTTCTTCTGCGACCCGGACGATATCGTGCCGGAAGGCTTCGTTGCAGAGTTGCAGCAGGTGACAACCGCGCACCCCGACGTCGATCTCTTTTGCTTTAGTTCGCAGATGTTTGAAGATGGCCGGGAAAATGTCACCCGACCTAAAGTGCGTCACGATCAATTCGGCCTGCAGTCACCGCAGCAGGTATTGTCGCGTCTGCTGAATAATGGCTCTTATACTTCCGCAGCCTGGAACTACGCGGTGAAAAAGAGCGTTGTCGAGCAACACAAACTGCGGTTTATCGATCGCGTGCATGAAGATCATAAATTCACGCTGTCAGTGTTTATTCATACGAATCGCGCCTGGGTTAGCCAGCATGTTTACTATCGCCAGCGCGTGCGCAGCGGCTCCCTGACCAACAGCCGCAAAAATGATGACTATTTCCTGCAGCGCTACAACGCCTTTATTCAGACCTACGGCATTCTTAAGAATAATCTGGATAATTCGCCGCTGAAGGCGCAGCTGGAAAAAGCCTATTTAATGCACTCGTTCCGCCTGATGATTTACCTGTCGCTCTACAACGGCACGCCGGTACCGGAATATGTCATCAACGCCATTCGCTTTATGGGCGGCAAGTTTAAGCCAGATAACGCCAAAGAGTGGCTGCTTATAAATCGTCCGCGTATGTTCATCCTGCTGCAAAAATATAAAGTTACAAAAGAGCTGAAAAAAGCCGCCTGATTTTTTCACTCACATTAGGTCGCCTGCTTACCTGGCTTTATTCATTGCGGATAAACGTTATTTTATATACAAATTTATCCCGTATCAGGTCAGATTAAATCTGGCGCTCAGCGCCAGAGATAAATTTAAGACTATGTCTGGTAGGCAGGTCCGATGATGTGTGCCACGCTTGTGGCCTCCGAGAAAATTGCCCAGATACAATCATACATATGTCAATTAAACGTAACGCGATCGCCAATTATGTCGGTCAGATTTACCTGACGCTGTCAGGCATTCTGGTCGTGCCGCTTTATATTCAACATTTAGGGATGGAAGCTTACGGGTTAGTGGGTTTTTTCTCGATTCTGTTAACCTGGCTCCAGCTGCTCGACGCCGGCGTGTCGACGACCCTGATGCGCGAAGCGGCGCGCTATCGCGCCAACCAGGCTGAGTTTATCTGGTTTCCGGCGCTCTTTTCCGCCCTGTCGAAATTCTTCCTTATCTCCACGCTTATCCTGGTGGTGATTGGCTGGCTGGCAACGCCCTGGATCGCCCATAACTGGCTGGACGCGCGCCATCTGCCTTCTGCGGATGTCACCATCGCCGTCGCCATTATGGTGATCACCGCGGCTATCCGCTGGCGCACCAGCCCCTATCGCAGCGTCATTGTCGGCTTTGAGCATCAGGTGTGGCTTAACGGCGTCAACCTGATCATCGTGACGCTGCGTACCTTTGGCGCGGTGCTGGTGATCCAGCTCTTTTCTAACCCGGTGCTGAGCTTCTTTATCTGGCAGCTGGCGGTGTCGATAGTGGAAGCGGTCTGTCTGATTTCCAAATCCTATCAGCTGGTGCCCGCCGCCGCGCGCAAGCAGAAGCACGAAAATTTAAAGACGGTGTTAAAGCCGTTTATCCGCTTTGCGCTGAGCGCAGCGTTCGCCAGCGCTATCTGGACCTTTATTTCGCAAATTGACCGCCTGGTGCTGTCGAAAACGCTGCCGCTGAGCGCCTACGGTTCCTTTACCGTCGTCGCCACCGCCGCGACCGGCATTATTCTGCTCAGCAGCCCGATTATGCAGGCGATCGTGCCACGCATGACCGGCATCAAGACGCGTAAAGAGGGCGATGCTGAATCCCTGACGCTTTATCGCTATACGACTCAGGCGGTAGCGATCTTTATGGCGCCGCTCAGCATTACTATCGCTATGTTCGCTACGCCGCTGCTCTGGGCCTGGACGCAGAACGAGCAGGTCGTGACGGATATGTCGTTTGTGCTCAGCCTTTATGCGCTGGGAAGCGGCGTACAGGCGATTTGCGGTTTGCTTTACCATCTGCAATATGTCAACGGCAATCTTAAGCTGCACCTTAAGGGCTTCACCTGCTTCGCGGTGATCCTGGTCCCGCTGAATATCTGGGCGGCAATTCATTATGGCGCGCAGGGCACCGGCTGGCTGTGGCTGGGGCAGAACATCTTCTATCTGGCTGGCTGGGCATGGCTGGTGCACCGCCGCTTCGCGCCAGGCATTCACTTTACGTGGCTGACCCGCGACGTGCTGCTGATCTGGGCGGTCGCGGCGCTGATCGCCTGGCTCTGCACTTTCTTGCCCATCGAGTGGAACCAGAACCGCTGGCTCAATCTGCTGTGGCTTGGCCTGATCGGTCTGGTTAACCTTTCAGTTTGCTGTCTGCTGCACAGCATGGTGATTAAACGTCTGCTGCCTGCCTGAGCCAGGAGTTTTAACATTGAGGAAAGAGAATGAGCACACGGAACGCTGACAGCCGCGCTGCGACCATTTCCGTTATCGTACCGAACTGGAACTGCGCGCCATGGCTGCCGGAAGCGATCGATTCGCTGCTGGGGCAGTCCTCTCCGCCGGAGCAGGTCATCGTCATCGACGACGGTTCGACCGATGACAGCATCGCCTTGCTTGAGGCGCTGGCCGCCCGGCATCCGCAGCTGACGCTGCTGCGCGGCGAACGCGGCGGGGTCAGCGCGGCGCGCACGAAAGGACTGGAAGTAGCTACCGGCGACTTTATCTACTTTATGGACGCCGACGATTTCGTCTCCAGCGATCTTTTCGCCGATTTCCGCCGCATGCTGGCGCAGCATCCAGAGATGGAGATGTTCTGCTTCGGCGCGCGTATGTTTACCGATAAACCGGTGGCGGAGCGCCAGTATGAGCAATTCCATCAGCGTCACGTCGACGGCGTCTGGCCAGGCGGCGCCGATACCCTGCGCAGCATGATCCCGCACCGCTCGGCGCATCGCGTATTGTGGAGCAGCATCCTCTCCCGCGACCTTATCGCGCGCACCGGCGTACAGTTTCTGCCGATTCAGAATCATGAAGATGCGCCCTATATGTTCGCGCTCTATATGTCGGCGCGGCAGATTGGTTTTACGCAGAAAAGCTATTACAACAAGCGCTTTATGCCGACCTCGCTGTCGCAGAGCAAGCCCACCTTCTCCTGGGTGGAGAACTACTATATCGCCCGGCGCAGCAGCGAAAGCTTTTTGCGCGAGCAGGGCTTGCCGCCAGAAGAGAAGCTGCTGGACACCTACTATCAGCCGGTGATGTACGGCTGCCTGATAGAGATCCGCAAAAACAATATTCCGGTGCCCGCCTCATGGCATCCGACTATCGATCAGCTGGTGCGCAAGGTGACGCGCGAAAGCAAACGCATCAAACTGCTCTGGTACTACCCGACGCTCTATAGCGGGCTGCAGGCGTGCCGTCGTCTGGCGCGTTATGCCAGCAAGCGCTGATCGCGATCAATATCTCGTCCCGTCAGTAATTTACTTTTGCGCCAGAGGCCTTTACCATTCTGGCGCACATTTTCCTGTGCACCCTGACAATTCATCGCTTCCGATCTCCAGGAGAGTGCATGCTTTATCCTATCGTCCGACCCGCGCTGTTTAAGCTCGATCCCGAGCGCGCTCATGAACTCACTTTTCAGCAGCTGCGTTTCATCAGCGGCACGCCGCTGGAAGCGCTGATCCGCCAGCAGCTTCCTTCCCGTCCGGTGACCTGCATGGGCTTACGGTTTGATAATGCGCTGGGGCTGGCGGCCGGACTGGATAAAAATGCAGAGTGCATCGACGCCTTCGGAGCGATGGGTTTCGGCTTTGTCGAAGTCGGCACCGTAACGCCGCGCGCCCAGGCGGGCAACGATAAACCGCGCATGTTTCGGCTGGTGGAAGCGGAAGGCATTATCAACCGCATGGGCTTTAATAATCTCGGCGTTGATCATCTGGTAGAGAATGTCAAAAAGGCGCGTTTCAAGGGTATTCTCGGCATTAATATCGGCAAAAATAAAGACACGGCAGTAGAAAACGGTAAAGAAGATTACCTGATCTGCATGGAGAAAGTTTATGCCCATGCCGGCTATATCGCGGTAAATATCTCCTCGCCTAATACGCCAGGATTGCGCACGCTGCAATATGGCGAGGCGCTGGACGATCTGCTGATCTCGATTAAAGCGAAACAGAAAGAGCTGGAGCAGCGTCATCTGAAATATGTGCCGGTGGCGGTAAAAATTGCGCCCGATCTTTCTGAAGAAGAATTAATACAAATTGCCGACAGCCTGGTGCGCCATAATATCGATGGCGTTATCGCGACCAATACCACGCTGGATCGCGCTCTGGTTAACGGGCTGAAATACAGCACGGAAACAGGCGGCCTGAGCGGTCGTCCGGTGCAGTCGCGCAGTACGGCGGTCATCAAGCGGCTGGCGCAGGAGCTGAACGGCGCGCTGCCGATTATCGGCGTCGGCGGCATTGATTCATTAACTGCGGCGCGGGAAAAAATCGCCGCGGGCGCCGCGCTGGTGCAGATTTACTCCGGCTTTATTTATAAAGGGCCGGGATTAATAAAAGATATCGTGACCCATCTCTAAGACATTTCCCATAAAACAGCGCCGGGGGGTTTATTTCTCACTCCGGCTCGTTTATATTTTTTCCCTGTTGTGCGTATTTTCAGCTTTTTTCCCACAAGCGGGGCTTCGCTGAGTCTGTGCAGAGAAACGCGGCGGTTAATGACAAGGCAAATTATGAAAATCAAACCTGATGATAACTGGCGCTGGTATTTTGACGCCGACCATGACCGGATGATGCTGGATCTGGCTGACGGTATGCTTTTCCGCTCTCGTTTTACCCGAAAGATGCTGACGCCGGACGCCTTCAGTCAGACCGGCTTCAGCGTTGACGACGCCGCACTCTATTACACCTTTGAAGAACGCTGCCGCCAGAGCGCGCTAAGCGCGAATCAGCGCGCCGAGCTGACGCTCAACGCGCTGGTGGCGAAACGTTTTCTGAAGCCGCTGATGCCAAAAAGCTGGCACTTTACCGCCTGGACCTGCGTGCTGCAGCCTGAAGCTGGCGACATGGTGGAAGTGACGCTGGCGGACAACGGCGAGCAGGCGCGACTGCTGGCGGTAGAAAGCGGCGGCAACGCCACGCTCTGTCTGCTGGCGCAGCCTACGCTCACGCTGGCGGGCAAACAGATGGTGTTGGGCGACGCCATTAAAATCATGAACGACCGCCTGCTGCCGCACCACGCGGACAGCGCGCCGCGCTTCGCTTACGCGGTGTAACCCTTACGCCAGTTCAATATCGCCAGCCGGAATACAGCTGCAGCTCAGAATAGTGCCGTCGTCGCGAATGGCGCTTTTCTTTAACGCCTTCACCTTGCCTGAAACCAGCGTCACCTTACAGCTGCCGCATAAGCCCGCACGGCAGGAGTAGGGTATTTTAAATCCCTGCATCTCCAGCTGCTCCAGCAGCACCTGCTGGTTATCCCCCTGAAACGTCTGGCCTTGCCAGGTAACAGTGACGTCTGCTTTGGTTTGCTGCTGTGGCTTAAGCGTTTCCACCACCGCACCTGGCCCATAGGCGCGCGGCGTATGGCGCGCCAGCACGTTTACCTCATCGCCGACGCGTACGATGCCGCTGCTGCGCGCAATTAAATTCAGGCCGAAGTCGATATCGCCGCTGTTATCCTGCGCGCTGCGGAAACCCTGCAGCGTTTTTAACGGCTCGCCGTCTGGATGTTTGCGGCCGCTTTCGGTGCCGACAGTGGTAAAGACGCAGCGGCTGCAGGGCTTGGGCACGTCAAATATGACGCTGCCAATCTGTACCGTCGCCCAGCTGTCTTCATCCCAGGCTGGCGCGCCGTTAACGATCAGATTGGCGCGAAACTGCTCGGCGCGCACGCTGGCCGGGCAGCGCTGCTGCAAATCCTGCAGCGAGGCGTTATTGACCAGCAGAAAGGGGTAGCCGTCGGCGAAGCCCAGCGGCACATCAGTAAAGTTTTTTACCCGACGCGACGGCTGCGGGCCGACCCAGCGCAGCTGCACCGGGCGCGGAAAAAAGGCGCTCAGCCAGGCGTTGATGGCATCGGGCGCAATGCGTGCGGTGAAATGGTTGCCCCACACTTCGGTCGGCTGTTCCTGTCCGGTGAAATCGCTGAAGCGGATCATCGCCTGGCTGCCGTCGGGCGCCTGCAGCGAGAGGCCGTCAGCCAGCAGCGCCGGGGTAAACCGCACCATCTCCGGGTACTGGCGTGCGGTAATAAAAGTGCCGTCCAGCGCCGTCACCATAAAAATGCGGTCGAACGCCAGTCCGCTCTCCAGCACCTGCGCATGAGAGAGGTGGATACCGCGCATCGATTTAACCGGGTGAATAAACAGACGGGACAGCGTAAGCATGGTGATCTCCAGGGAAACGGGCGCGCGCGGCAAAAGAAGCTAACTTTATGATACATGGCGTCGGGACGCTATAGCCTCGTTATCGGACTGGTTGCAGCCGCGAGCGCGCTGCTTTCCAACAATGCCGCTTATTTAGGGTATAATGCGCAGCAATTTTCTCAAGAGTAATAGTGACGATATGAATTCTCTCTTTGCCAGTACGGCGCGTGGGCTCGAAGAGCTGTTGAAAAGTGAGCTGGACGCGCTGGGCGCGCAGGATCTGCAGGTGGTACAGGGAGGCGTTCATTTTGAAGCCGATGACCGTACGATGTATCAGAGCCTGCTGTGGAGCCGCCTGGCGTCGCGTATTTTGCTGCCGCTCGGTGAATTCGGCGTCTACAGCGATCTCGATCTCTACGTCGGCGTACAGAGCATCGACTGGACCGAACTGTTCGGCAGTCAGCATACCTTCGTGGTGCACTTCAGCGGCACCAACGAATCGATCCGCAACAGCCAGTTTGGCGCACTAAAGGTGAAGGACGCGATTGTCGACTCCTTCACCCGTCAGAAACTGCCGCGTCCCAATGTGGATCGCGAGCAGCCGGATATCCGCATCAACGTCTGGCTGAATAAAGATCGCGCCAGCATCGCGCTCGATTTGAGCGGCGATGCGCTGCATCAGCGCGGCTATCGCCAGCAGACCGGGCAGGCGCCGCTGAAAGAGAACCTGGCGGCGGCGATTGTACTGCGCTCCGGCTGGCAACCGACCACGCCGCTGCTCGACCCTATGTGCGGCTCAGGCACGCTGCTGATCGAGGCGGCGCTGATCGCCTGCGATCGTGCGCCGGGCCTGCTGCGCAGCCGCTGGGGCTTTACCCACTGGCGGCAGCATAACGACGCGCTGTGGCGCGAGGTGAAAGGCGAGGCGCAGCAGCGCGCGCGCGCCGGCACCGCCGCCGCTCAGGCGCGTTTCTTCGGCTATGACAGCGACGGCCGCGTGCTGGAGTGGGCGCAGGCTAACGCACGCCGCGCCGGCGTCGCCGATCTCTTTACCTTTGCGCGTCAGGATGTTCTGCAGCTGAAAAACCCGCTGCCTGGCGAGCAGCACGGTACCGTGTTGAGCAACCCGCCTTACGGCGAACGCCTGGAGAGCGAACCCGCGCTGATCGCTTTGCACAGCCAGCTCGGCCGTATTATGAAGCAGCACTTCGGCGGCTGGAAACTGTCGCTGTTCAGCGGGTCGCCTGAGCTGCTGAGCTGTCTGCAGTTGCGCGCAGAGCGTCAGTTCAAAGCGAAAAACGGCCCTATCGAATGCGTGCAGAAAAACTATCAGCTGGCGGAAACCAGCGGTGAAAACGGCGCGCAGATTGCCGAGGATTACGCTAACCGCCTGCGTAAGAACCTGAAGAAACTGGAAAAGTGGGCGCGCCAGGAGGGGATCGCATGTTATCGCCTCTATGACGCCGACCTGCCGGAATATAATGTGGCGGTCGATCGCTACGGCGAGTGGGTGGTGGTGCAGGAGTACGCGCCGCCGAAAACCATCGACGCCGCTAAAGCGCGCCAGCGTCTGTTTGACGTGATTGGCGCGACGCTTAGCGTGCTGGAGCTGCCGGCTAACCGTCTGGTGCTGAAAACGCGCGAGCGGCAGAAAGGTAAAAATCAGTATCAGAAACTGGGCGAGAAGGGCGATTTCTTCGAGGTGCAGGAGTATAACGCGCGTCTGCTAGTCAACCTGACGGATTACCTGGATACCGGGCTGTTCCTCGATCACCGCATTGCGCGCCATATGCTGGGCAAAATGAGTAAGGATAAAGATTTCCTTAACCTCTTCTCCTATACCGGCACCGCCAGCGTGCATGCCGGGTTAGGTGGCGCGCGCAGCACGACGACGGTAGATATGTCGCGTACCTATCTGGAGTGGGCCGAGCGCAACCTGCGCCTCAACGGGCTGACCGGTCGTCAGCACCGCCTGATGCAGGCCGACTGCCTGAGCTGGCTGCGCGAAAGCGACGAGACGTTCGATCTGATCTTTATCGATCCGCCGACCTTCTCTAACTCCAAACGTATGGAAGAGGACTTCGACGTGCAGCGCGATCACATTATGCTGATGCGCAACCTGAAACGCCTGCTGCGCGCGGGCGGCACCGTGATGTTCTCTAACAATAAACGCGGCTTTAAGATGGATCTTGAAGGGCTGGCGTCGCTGGGCCTGAAGGCGCAGGACATTACCCAGAAAACCCTGTCGCAGGATTTTGCCCGCAACCGTCAAATTCATAACTGCTGGCTGATTACTCACGCCGGTAAGGAATAAGTTCAGATGTCATTAATCAGTATTCACGGCGCTTACCTCTCCTTCAGCGATGCGCCGCTGCTCGACAATACCGAGCTGCATATCGAAGAAAACGAACGCGTCTGTCTGGTCGGCCGTAACGGCGCAGGCAAATCTACCCTGATGAAGATCATTAACGGGGAGCAGCCGCTGGATGACGGTCGCATCATCTTTGAACAGGACCTGGTGGTGGCGCGTCTGCAACAGGACCCGCCGCGCAATATTACCGGCTCGGTATATGACTTTGTGGCGGAAGGGGTGGAAGAACAGGCCGAACACCTCAAGGCCTACCATGCCATTTCGCATGCGGTAATGCTCGATCCCAGCGAGAAAAACCTTAATGAGATGGGACGTCTGCAGACCATTCTGGATCACCACAATCTGTGGCAGCTGGAGAGCCGTATCAACGACGTGCTGCAGCAGATCGGCCTGCAGCCTGATACCGAGCTGTCGTCGCTGTCGGGCGGCTGGCTGCGTAAAGCGGCGCTGGGCCGCGCGCTGGTGAGCAACCCGCGCGTGCTGCTGCTGGACGAACCGACCAACCATCTCGATATCGAAACCATTGACTGGCTGGAGACCTTCCTGAAAACCTTCAGCGGCAGCATCGTCTTTATTTCCCATGATCGCTCGTTTATCCGCAATATGGCAACGCGTATCGTCGACCTCGATCGCGGCAAGCTGGTCTCCTGGCCGGGCAATTACGATCTCTACCTGGAAGGGAAAGAGGAGGCGTTGCGCGTCGAAGAGATGCAGAATGCCGAATTCGACCGCAAGCTGGCGCAGGAAGAGGTGTGGATCCGTCAGGGCATCAAGGCGCGCCGCACCCGTAACGAGGGGCGCGTCCGGGCGCTGAAAGCGCTGCGCCGCGAACGCTCTGAGCGCCGCGAAGTGATGGGCAAAGCCAATATGCAGGTGGGCGAAGCCTCGCGTTCAGGCAAGATTGTCTTCGAGCTGGAGCACGTCAACTATGGCGTGGGCGGCAAGACGCTGGTGCACGACTTCTCCGCGCAGGTGCAGCGCGGCGACAAAATCGCCCTGATTGGCCCGAACGGCTGCGGTAAAACCACGCTGCTGCGCCTGATGCTGCAGCAGCTGAAAGCCGACAGCGGCCGGGTGCACAGCGGTACCAAGCTGGAAGTGGCCTACTTCGATCAGCATCGCGCCGAGCTTGATCCGGACCGGACCGTGATGGATAACCTGGCCGAAGGCAAGCAGGAGGTGATGGTCAACGGCAAGCCGCGCCATGTGCTCGGCTATCTGCAGGACTTCCTGTTTCATCCGAAACGCGCCATGACGCCAGTGCGCGCCCTCTCCGGCGGCGAGCGCAACCGTCTGCTGCTGGCGCGTCTTTTCCTGCGTCCCAGCAACCTGATGATCCTCGATGAACCGACCAACGACCTCGACGTCGAAACCCTCGAGCTGCTGGAAGAGCTGATCGACGGCTATCAGGGCACCGTACTGCTGGTGAGCCACGATCGTCAGTTCGTCGATAACACCGTTACCGAATGCTGGATTTTCGAAGGCAACGGCGAAATCGGCAGCTTCGTGGGCGGCTATCACGATGCGCAGCAGCAGCGCGCAGCCTATAAGCAGCAGAAAAGCGCTCAGGCAAGCAAGCCTGCCGCTGCGGCGAAACCGGCGGAAAAAAGTGACGCCGCGAAACGCGGCGGCGGCAAACTCAGCTATAACCTGACGCGCGAGCTGGAACAGCTGCCGCAGAAGCTGGAGTCGCTTGAAACGCGCATCGGCGAACTGCAGGCAAAAATGAGCCATCCGGATTTCTTCAGCCAGCCGCATGACCAGACCCAGCCGGTGCTGGATGCGCTGGCGCAGACGGAGCAGGAGCTGGAAGCAGCCTTCGCACGCTGGGAAGAGCTGGAAGCGCTGAAAAACGGCGCGTAACCATAAGGGAATCGGGATGTGTTCAGCCGCTGAAAGTCAGGCGTGGATGCTTTGTCCACAGTGCGATTTAATGGTGAAACTGCCGGACGTGCCGCAGGGCAGCCGTGCGTCCTGTCCGCGCTGCCATACGGTGCTGACCGCTAACTGGCCTGAGCCGCGCAAACGCCCAACCGGCTATGCGCTGGCGGCGTTGTTTATGCTGCTGCTGGCGAACCTGTTTCCCTTTATCACCATGAGGGTCGCGGGCCTCAGCAGCCAGATATCGCTGCTGCAGATCCCGAAGGTCATGGTGTCGGAGGATTACAGCAGTCTCGCCACGCTCTTTCTGGCATTTGTCCAGGCGATCCCTGGACTCTGTATGGTGACCATTATTCTGCTGGTCAACCGCATAAAAATGCCGGTAAGCCTGCGGCTGGGACTGGCGCGCATCCTGTTTCAGCTGCGCAGCTGGGGCATGGCGGAGATCTTTATGGCCGGAGTGCTGGTCAGCTTCGTGAAGCTGATGGCTTACGGCGATATCGGTCTGGAAACCAGCTTCTGGCCCTGGTGTCTGTTCTGCCTGCTGCAGCTGCGCGCTTTTCAGTGTGTGGATCGCCGCTGGCTGTGGAACCAGATCGCGCCGATGCCGCCGCTGCCGCACCTGCCTGAAAAGGGCGTTAGCGGGCTGCAGCAGGGGATGCGCTCCTGTCCCTGCTGCACCGCAATCCTGGCGGCGGATCAGCCCGACTGTCCGCGCTGCGGCGTCATTGCCGCGCCGCGCCGCAAGCACAGTCTGCAGTGGACGCTGGCGTTGCTCTTTACCTCGCTGATGATCTATATCCCCGCTAACCTGTTACCGATTATGGTGACCGAAACTCTGGGCACGCCATATCCGTCTAACATTATGGCGGGCGTGATCCTGCTCTGGAGCGATGGCTCTTATCCGGTGGCGCTGGTTATTTTTATCGCCAGCATTATGGTGCCATCGCTGAAAATGCTGGCGATTGGCTGGCTCTGCTGGAATGCCAGCGGGCGCGGGCAGCGCGACAGCGAAAAGATGCACCTGATTTATGAAGTGGTCGAATTTGTCGGCCGCTGGTCAATGATAGACGTGTTTGTTATTGCCGTGCTCTCTGCGCTGGTGCGCATGGGGCAACTGATGAATGTTTATCCCGCAACGGGCGCGCTGCTGTTTGCGCTGGTAGTGATCTTGACCATGATCGCCGCTATGACATTTGACCCGCGCCTGACCTGGGATCGCGTACAGGAACACATTACAAAGGAGCCGCGCCTTGACGGAAAGTAACCACGGCCATGCCAAAGTCGACCAGATAAAACGCTGGTCGCCGGTCTGGATTGTCCCCATCGTGACGCTGTTGATCGGCGGATGGATTTTGTTTTATCACTTCAGTCACCTCGGACCCGAAGTGACCCTGATTACGGAAAATGCGGAAGGTATCGAGGCCGGGAAAACCACGATCAAAAGCCGCAGCGTCGATGTAGGCGTTGTGGAAAAAGCGGAGCTGACCGACGATCTGCATCACGTTGAGATCACCGCGCGCCTCAACTCCGGCATGGAAAAGCTGCTGCACGGCGACAGCTATTTTTGGGTGGTGAAGCCGCAGATTGGCCGCGAAGGCGTGACTGGGCTCAATACGCTGCTCTCCGGTGCCTATATTGAGATGCAGCCAGGCACCAAAGAGGAGGCGAAAGAGCGCTATCAGCTGCTTGATGCGCCGCCGCTGGCGCCGCCTGATGCGAAAGGTATCCGCATTACGCTCGACAGTAAAAAATCGGGGCAGCTGAACGCCGGCGATCCGGTGTTGTTCCGCGGCTACCGCGTCGGGACGGTGGAAACCAGCACTTTTGATACCGATAAGCGCATGATGACCTATCAGCTCTTTATCGCAGCGCCTTACGATCGGCTGGTGACCACCAATGTCCGTTTCTGGAAGGACAGTGGCATCGCGGTGGATATGTCGGCATCGGGCATGCGGGTAGAGATGGGGTCGCTGACGACGTTGTTCAGCGGCGGCGTCAGCTTTGATGTGCCGGACGGCTGGGATTTAGGCCAGGCCGCAACGAACCACGCGGACTATCATCTGTTCGACGATCAGCGCAGCATCCAGGATTCGCTCTACACCAACCATGTGGATTTCCTGATGTTCTTCACCGATTCGATCCGTGGCCTGCAGGTTGGCGCGCCGGTCGAGTTCCGCGGCATCCGTCTGGGTACGGTCGCGCAGGCGCCCTTTATGACCGAGGGTGTTAATCAGGCATTGAATAACGATTACCGCGTGCCGGTGCTGATCCGCATTGAGCCTGACCGCTTTACCGCCAGACTGGGTCAGGACTTTAATCTGGAGCAACATCTGCAGGATGGCAAAAAACGCGGCCTGCGCGCCTCGTTGAAAACCGGCAACCTGCTCTCCGGCTCGCTCTATATCGATCTCGACTTCTACGATAATGTGCCGCCTTATAAAGGCCCGAACAAAATCGCAGGCTACGAGATCATTCCAACGACCAGCGGCGGCCTGAGTCAGATCCAGCAGAAACTGGTGGCGGCGCTCGACAAGATTAACGCTTTGCCGCTCAACAACGTGGTGACCGAGGCAACTGGCACGCTGAAAGAGAGCCAGCGCACGCTGCGTGAAATGCAGGGCACGCTGAAAAATCTTAATCAGATCACCGCCAGCCCGGCGATGAAAACGCTGCCGGAAGATATGCAGCAAACGCTGCGTGAACTGAACCGCAGTATGAAAGGGCTGCAGCCAGGTTCCCCGGCTTACAACAAGCTGGTGGGTGATATGCAGCGACTCGATCAGGTACTGCGCGAGCTGCAACCGGTATTGAAAACGCTCAATACCAAGAGCAACGCGCTGGTCTTCGAGGCCAAACCGGGTCAGGATCCACAGCCAAAGAGGGCGAAACAGTGAGAAAAGGAGCCGTTTTGTGCGCCGCGCTGCTGTTAAGCGCGTGCAGCAGCACTATCGATAACACCTACTACCAGCTGCCGTCGCAACCGGCGGCTATGCAGGTGCGCAGCGGCGGCGAAGCGCAGCCGCCAGCGCTGTGGGTTCAGCAGGTCGCCGTTCCCGATTATCTGGCGGGCAACGGACTGGTTTATCAGACCAGCGACGTAAAATACGTTATCGCCGCTAATAATCTGTGGGCCAGCCCGCTCGATCAGCAGCTCCAGCAAACGCTGGTCGCTAATCTGAGCAAGGCCCTGCCGGGCCGACTGGTTTCCGCTGCGCCGCTGGGCGAGAAGCATGACACGTTGAGCGTCACGGTGACCGGTTTTCAGGGACGCTATGACGGGCGCGCCGTGGTAAGCGGCGAGTGGGTGCTGCAGCATAATGGCCATGTGGTGAAGCAGGGCTTCGATGTGGCGCTGCCGCAAAACGAAGACGGCTACGAGGCGCTGGTGCGTACGCTTGCTGTCGGCTGGCAGCAGACCGCGCAGCAGATCGCCAATGCAGCGATAACTTCAGAATAAAGTTCGGTAAAGATTTTGCTCCGCCCCTGATTGTCGTCAGCGAAATGCTACGACGAGAAGGGGCTTTTTTTATTGGCTCTTCAAGGCGATAAGCGAAACCGTCAGCGGCAACAATGGCAATTTAACGTCAAACTGATGACACTGGCGTGAAATTTGCGCATTGACCTTTCCGGGCGGGACAGGTAGAACTTAACTGTGGCTGAGTAATATTTCGCCACTCTTTTTCTTTCCACCAGATTCCACAGACCTGATATGAGGGATACGGAGTATGAAGAGACAGAAACGAGACCGCCTTGAACGCGCTCACTCACGTGGCTACCAGGCCGGTATTACAGGACGCTCGAAAGAGATGTGTCCGTATCAGATGATTGAGGCTAAGTCTCACTGGTTGGGAGGTTGGCGACAAGCCATGGAGGACAGGGCGGTTACGGTGTAATTGTCCGTCACGAAAAGGAAGAAACCTCCGCGCTGGCGGAGGTTTTCATTTGCGCTATCAGAAAGCGTTGGTGTCTTTAAACAGACCGACTTTCAGATCGCTGGCAGAATAAATCAGATTACCATCAACGAAGACTTCGCCATCGGCGACGCCCATCACCAGTTTGCGGTTAATGACGCGCTTGAAGTGAATGCGGTAGGTGACTTTTTTCGCCGTCGGCAGCACCTGGCCCGTGAATTTCACCTCGCCGACGCCCAGCGCGCGGCCTTTGCCTTCTCCGCCAAGCCAGCCCAGATAGAAACCGACCAGCTGCCACATGGCATCCAGACCGAGACAGCCTGGCATCACCGGGTCGCCAATAAAGTGACAGGCGAAAAACCACAGGTCCGGATTGATATCCAGCTCGGCTTCAACGAAACCTTTATCGTATTTACCGCCATCTTCGGTCATCTTGACCACGCGGTCCATCATCAACATGTTGCCTGACGGAAGCGGCGGACCGTTCTCGCCAAACAGTTCACCGCGACCTGACGCAATCAGGTCCTCTTTGCTATAGGATTCGCGTTTATCAACCATGTTTTCAATAAGCCTTGTTTTAGTGAAGCACGAAGTTTAGCGAACAGCTGTACGCCGGGCAATTCAATCAGTTCTGGTTAAACCAGTTTAGCCAGCGAAGAGGCCAGGGTCGATGGCTCGCTTCCTGCTGATTGAGTTGGGTAATACGATCCTGGATCCTGCGCAGCAGCGTGTCGCCGTTCTCATCATCGCTGTGCCAGATAACGCCGGTCAGCAGCGGCAGCGCTTCATCGGCACGATCGATCGCCCAGATATGGAAGCGGCCCTGTTCAACGGCGTCGACCACTTCCTGGCTCAGGCACAGATGGCGCACATTGCACGCCGGAATAATCACGCCCTGCTGGCCGGTGAGCTCGCGTTCGTTGCAAATCGTAAAGAAGCCTTCAATCTTTTCATTCAGGCCGCCTACCGGCTGAACGTTGCCGAACTGATCGACAGAACCTGTTACCGCAATCTGCTGATTAATCGGTTGATTAGCCAGCGCGCTGATCAGGGCGCACAGTTCGGCCAGAGAGGCGCTGTCCCCGTCGACTTCCGAGTAGGATTGCTCAAATACCAGCGATGCGGAGAAGGGCAGCTGTTGATCCAGCTCCAGTTCGGCGATCAGATACGCCTGCATGATCATCATGCCTTTCGCGTGGATGTTGCCACCCAGCTCAGCTTTGCGCTCGACATCGGTAAATTCGCCGTCGCCTGGATGAACCACGCAGGTAATGCGCGAAGGTTCGCCCCAGGGACGTGGATGGCCTGGAAACTCCACGACGGAAAGGCCGTTGATTTGGCCGACAATTTCGCCTTCGGTTTCAATCAGGATCTGTTTTAGCAGGATCTCATCACGCATGCGTTCGGCAAGGAAAGCTTCGCGCCAGCTGCGGGTCTCAAGGGCGCTGACTAACGCCGCTTCGCTCAGCTCGCTCTCCTGCATAAAGGCTTCGCGCATCTGACGCAGCAGCCAGCGTGGGCAGAGCGGCAGCACTTCCTGATCGCCGGTGTAACGCACCGCCTCGCGGATCAGCGGCGGCCAGAAATCAGTTTGCGGCGCAGGCAGCCCCGTCTGCAGCGCAACATCCTGCGCCCAGCGGCACCAGGCAAGCATGTCATCTTCGTCGACGATTTGCAGGTTTTCTTCGAATTCAGTATAGGTCGCCAGCTCGTGCAGTTCCGGATCGCTTTCCTGAAAGGCTGCCAGCGCATCGCGATCGCCGCACAACACCAGCTTCAGGCTTAGGGGAAGCGGGGGAATGGAAACCGGCAGAGGATGACGCTCATCCGCCGACTGCCACTCCAGGCGGCCCAGCTGGATGGCGCGCTTCAGCCGCAGCCAGAGCAACGGCTGCGCCTGCAGAGTACGCAGCGACAGCACCAGCGTACCGCCGTTGGCGCGGTGGATCAGGCCCGGTTCAAGCTGCAGACGATCGCGGCGCAGACGCACGCAGCCAAACAGCTGCTCGTTCTCAATCCACTCCGCAAAATGCACCTGACCCGTGCCGGTAAAAGGATGCGAGGCATCGCCGGGCGGCTGGAGGGTCACGTTATCCGCAATGATATGATAATGTCCGCCGAACAGCTCAGCGGGTTCGTCGGCGATACGCTCCATCTGGCGCGCAATCAGTTCCAGGTAATCCGCATTCTCCTGACTGCACACCAGCAGAAGGGGAAAGCCTTCGGTCTGTTGATCGAGATAAGCCAGTGCATTCAGCAAACGCGGCTGTACCGCCGCCAGGCTATCGGTCTCTTCTTCGGTAATACGGGAGAAAACGGACGCGTATCCGGTAATATTCGGCTGCAGGTCTTGCCAGGAAAGTTGAGAGCTGGTCAAAATAATCGCATTTGGTTAATTAAAGAAAAGCGGGATTATACAGGAAACCCCTTTGTTAAGCACTGCATGGTTCGGATTAACCCTGAGACAAACAACGCCTTTTTCCTTACTGCATCCAGGAAAAAAACTGTTATTCTTAGTTTGTTACGCGGTCACGATGAGATTCCGATGAAATACCAACAACTCGAAAATCTTGAAAGTGGATGGAAATGGAAATACCTGGTGAAAAAACACCGGGAAGGTGAACTGATCACGCGTCACCTTGAACTCAGCGCTGCGCAGGCGGCCGTTGAGGAGCTGCTCTCAATGGAAAATCGTCCGGTCGATGTGGCTGAATGGATCGCGCAACATATTCACCCGGACCTGGATAATCGTCTTAAACAGACGATTCGCGCGCGTCGCAAGCGGCACTTTAATGCGGAACATCAGCATACGCGTAAAAAGTCGATCGATCTGGAGTACCTGGTGTGGCAACGCCTGGCGGGACTGGCGCAGCGTCGCGGCTGTACGCTGTCGGAAACCATCGTTCAGCTGATTGAAGATGCGGAACGTAAAGAAAAATACGCCACGCAGATGTCGAGCCTGAAACAGGATCTGCAGGCTATTCTTGGCAAATCGGAAACGGGCAGCGAATAACGCGGCGCGTAAACGCTAATCAGCAGACATAAAAAAACCCCGCTTTGCGGGGTTTTTCTTACGGAGTAACTTAAGCCTGCGGCTGAGTTACAACGTCTTTGATACCTTTCACGTCGATTTCTACGCGACGGTCCGGACCCAGGCAGTCGATCAGAGCCTTACGGCCTTTCACGCTGTCACAGGTGTTGCCGGTAACTGGGTTAGATTCGCCCATGCCACGTGCAGAGATCTTGTTAGACGGGATACCTTTAGATACCAGGTAGTCAACCACAGACTGAGCGCGTTTCTCAGACAGTTTCTGGTTGTACTGGTCAGAGCCGATGCGGTCAGTGAAGCCCAGAACGACAACAGAACCGTCTTTCGGATCCATTGAGCTCAGCTGGCTATACAGCTGATCCAGAGCCTGCTGGCCTTCCGGCTTCAGGGTAGCTTTGTTGAAGGTGAACAGCACGTCAGACTTCAGGGTGAAACGCTTGGTTTCAACAACTGGAGCCGGAGCCGGTGCCGGAGCTGCAACCGGTGCAACTTCATCCTGACCGAAGCGGTATGAAACGCCTACGCTCAGCATGCCGTTGTCAGGACGTGCGCCAACAGTCTGCGCATCACCGATGTTGTTAACCCACTGGTAGTCCAGACGAGTTGCCCAGTTCTGAGTCAGAGCGTATTCAACACCCACTGCTGCCAGCGGAGAAACGCCGGTGTCGTGGTCGCTGATGCGGCCATTAACAACGTTGTTCTGAGTTGCGTCAGCGCGCCATACCATACCACCCAGACGGGTGTAGACATCCAGATCGTCAGTGATCGGATAGCTCAGTTTAGCAGCCAGCTGAATGCCCTGTGCTTTGAATGCGCCGTTGTTTACGGTGCCTTTGTTCGGCATACGGCCAAGCCAGTCGTAACCCAGCTCGAAGCCCAGGTACGGGTTAGCCTGGTAACCCAGGAATGCACCAGCGCCAAGCTGAGATTCGTGAGTCGGGCCGTTGTTGTTGCCATAACCGTTACCGTAGTAACCAGTATCATGATACTGAGACCAGCCCAGTTTAGCACCGGTATACCAGGTGTCATCTTTCGGAGCGGCCTGCGCTACGGTAGCGAAGCCAGCCAGTGCCACTGCAATTGCGATAGCTGTCTTTTTCATTTTGCGCCTCGTTATCATCCAAATAGGCAATGAGCAAAAAGGGATGCTCTTGGTTGTAATCCTTCGCCGGGTTAATACGCTCGCTTATGACTCTACCGATAAAAAACGGAGATTATTGAGCACCCTGGCGAGGTAAAGTCTACAACGAGATTGGAAAGTTACAAGTATGATGTGAGGGGATGCTGCAAAAAAACAGGGCTTTATACACATATTCTAACATTTGACCCGGTCTTAATGTCGGCCTCTTTTTGAGCAAAATGCAGCTAAACCATTGTCAAAGCTGGAAGGAAAAGAATCAGTGGCTTAGCTGAAATAAAAAAGGCAAAAGGCGCGAGAAAAATCCTAATTTTACTCAATGAAACAAATCCGACTGAATTTTTAGCCCTTTATTTGGTCGCAGCGTGGTCGCGGAGCTCCCGTTTGGGCGCATAATCAATCCCAGCGCTTTTCCTTCCGCTGCCGCCTGCTCCAGTTCGCGTCGCTCTTCTTCATCGAGATCATAAGGGATCCAGGCGAGCACCACGCTGTAATTCCCTGTACGCAAAGCTTTAATCATCGCTTCTACGGAGGTGCAACGCTCTGAGTCCGCAACGTGCATGCTTTTTTCCAGCGGCAGACCTGACTGCTGCAGCCAGGCGCGATTAAGCTTATGCGCGGGCGTCAGCCACAGCTGCCAGCGAGACTCCTGGCTGAGCTGTTGCAGTAACGGCAGCAGCAACATTTGCATCATGCCGGGCTGTTCGCTGTAGCGCAGTTCCGTGATCCAGCCGCTGTGCTGCGACGGCTTAGAAGAGGAGACATGACGGTGGGCAAAGCCTGCATTATTAAAGTGTTGGGTGCGCATAAGTTAACCACTCAGCATTGGACTGTATGGATATACAGTAATGACTTCCTGGATAAAGATCAACCTCAAATTTGGAAAACGGCTCGCAAAAACGGGAGAAGGTGAGACGGGAACGCAATAATTAATTGAACCCTTAACGGATTTTTTCTATATCTCTAACGGACTGATAGACATGACTTTTTAGTCGTATTTTTGCACAAGGAGAGCGTGCCATGAAAAAACAGCACCCTATCGTAGAACGGTCACGTCACCGTCTGGCCGCCTTAGGCCACATCGAATCGCGTACACAGTTTGGCGGCTATGCGCTGGCGGTTGAAAAAGTGGTTTTCGCGCTGATCAATGATGACGCACTCTATCTGCGCGCCAGCGAAGCATTACGGGAATATGCGGCGCGAAAACCGATGCAGCCGCTGATATTTCGCAAGCGCGGCGCCGCTGTCAGCCTCAATTACTACCGCGTCGACGACGTGCTGTGGAGTGATTCTTCTCAGCTGCTGGCATTGTCCGCCGCTTCGCTACGCACCGCTCAGGAAGAATCTCTGGCCAGACAGGTGCCGCTGCGGCTGAAAGATTTGCCGAATCTTAGCCTGCGAATTGAGCTTCTGCTGCATGAGGCAGGCGTCAAAACCGTGCGGCACCTGATCGACCTGGGATCCAAACAGTGCTGGCTCAGACTCCGGGCGATAAACCGGCATATCGGGTTTAAAACTTTGCTGGCCCTTGAAGGCGCAATAAAAGGGCGGCATGAAGCCGCCTTGCCCCAGGCCGTCAGGGCGGAACTCAATGAGTGGTATCAGCAGGCGCTAAAGGGAGACGCCTCTTAAGAGGGCGCCAGCGTGCGGCGCAGGCGGGCAATCTCCGGCAGCAAGGCCACCAGCAACCCTAACTGCTGTAACACCAGCGGCGCACGCGTCTCCTGATTGGCCGCCATATCGCTGATACGCTGCGTCAGGGCGCTCTGCATACTTTCCGCCTCGGCATCGCTCACCACCTCGGTTTGCAGCACATCTTCGACATAGCAGACCGTGTCGTCGAGCAGCGTCAGCAGCGCACTGTCGTTAAGCTTATCGCGGTGCGCGCCCAGCGCGGAGATATAGCTCAGAAAAGAGTGATTAAGACAGAGCAGCTGGAAAGCGGACTCTTTGTGTTTCTGGTGCGTACGCGACTCGCCGCTCATATTTGAGACCACGGAGGCCAGCTCCGCATCGGCGTTATGGGCGTCGCGTCGCGCGATACGATAAGCCAGGCGATTATCTTTGCCCTGGTGATACTGCTCCATAATCGCATCCAGATAGCGGCAGTTAGCGTTCAGGGTCCGCTCCGCCACCGCTGGCAGCTGCCGGAAGCGCCAGTCGGGCCAGATAAAGGCCACCGCCAGCCAGGCGAGCGCGCATCCCAGCAGCGTATCCACAATGCGCGGCAGCGCGACCTCAAAGCCTTCTCCCAGCAAATTGAAGCAGAGCAGCACCAGCAGGGTGATAAACAGCGTCGCCTGCGCATATTGCACCTGACGAAAAGCGAAAAACAGCACGCCGCTGACCACAATCAGCGCCAGCTGACCTTCGGTTGAGGGCACCAGCCAGAGCACCGGCAGCCCGATAGCAATGCCCGCCAGGGTGCCGCCGATACGCAATGCCAGCCTGCGTCGCGTGGCGTTATAGTTGGGCTGACAAACAAACAGGCTGGTCAGCAGGATCCAGTAGCCGCGGTCAAGACCGGTGAGCTGGATAAAACCATAACCGATACAGAGCACGACAGTCATGCGTACCGCATGACGGAACAGCGCGGAGGCGGGCGTCATATGACGGCTCAGCCGCAGGCGGATGTCGCTCCAGCCGCTCAGTCCCTCACGCGATAGCCGGTTATCGCCCGGCGGGGTTTCGCTGGCCAGAGACTGTTCTGACTCTATCGACCCCAGCTGCGCGTCAATCGCGCGCAGATTGCGCAACAGCCAGAACAGCGGACGCAGATGCGGCGCGTCAGGCTCGTTTTGCTGCAGACGCTCCAGCGCGGTCTGCAATCGATCGAACGCCCGCTCGAAGCGAGGATCGTGCTCCCAGCGCTCACGCATTAAAATGCACTGCGACAGCTGGCGACACGCCTGCGCCTGCATATTCAGCAGCCGCTGAAAGCGGAACAGAATTTCGTTATAGCGCCAGTCGTCGCGCAGCAGATGGTATTGCAGATGGGATGAGCTGGCGCGCTCGTGAATATCCTGCGCCACGAAATAGTAATGCAGGCTGCGACGGGTGCTGCGCGATCCGCGATCGCCGCGCAGACGGCTTTGCAGCGTGGTTTTAGTCAAATTAAGCTGCGCCACCAGCTGGCTGTTAACCATCGCGGTGCGGATCAGCGTAGCGTCATCCTGCGCGTCGCCGTCGGGATCGAACAGGTTCGCTTTGGCCTCAAGATATTGCGCCAGCTGCGCATAGCTGCCCGCCAGTTGCTCCTGCACCGGCCGCACCGGAAACATCAGGTGGCCGAGCAGCGTCAGCAGGTTGTACCAGAGCGCGCCGACCAGCAGCAGTATCGGCTGCATATACCACTGCGAAAAAAGCCCGATGCCCAGCATGGTGTAAACCGCAATCAGCAGCGCGCCAAAGGCGATAGTGGCGTAACGCTGGCCGAGCGCGCCAAGCAGAATAAAGCCCCAGGTTGAGAGCGCCAGCCCGGCCATAAATGCCAGCGGATGCGGAAACAGCAGCTCTACCGAGACCGATGCGATACAAAAGCAGAGCAGGGTGATCAGCAGGTTCCGCAGGCGGCCGCTGAGGCGGTCGTCCAGATCGGCCAGCGCGGCAGCCACCACGCCGAGCGTCAGCGGGATGGTCCAGTCTATCTGATGCAGCCACCAGGGCACCGCCGCACAGCCGGCCAGCGCCAGAAAAATGCGCAGCAGGTAACGCCAGCTGCTGTTAAACAGGTAGTTGCGCCAGCCCGGCAAGGCTTTGGACATCATGTTGCGACCTCAGTAGCGACGACGGGCACTGGCTTCGCGCGCGGCCCGGGCTTCTTCCACCGATACCACGCGGCGGCCGACCGGCCAGAGTGCAATGGCGGCGATCTTGAAATTAGCGAGACCCACTGGAATGCCAATGATGCTGATGCACTGGACGATGCCGGTGGAGATATGCGTCAGACAGAGCCACCAGCCGAAAAAGATCAGCCAGAAAATATTGAGAAAGGTGCCGCCGGTATTCAGCAGCGCGCTTTTACTCTCCGGGCGCAGCACATCCACATGCACCGCCTCGTTGCCGTAAGGTACTAGGGAGAGTTTGGTAATTTCCCAGCAGGAGCGCGTCAGCGGAAGGGTAAAGATCAGGACGATACTCACCAGCGTGGCGAACAGCCAGCAAAGGGTGGTGATAAACCCGCCGAGAATAAAATTAAGAATGTTCAACACTGTGCGCATGGCGTTCTTTTCCTTTTGCTTTCCGCAAGATGTGCCGCCAAGTTTAGCCTGTTTTAAGGCTGGAGCGCCAAGAGTCTGACAGGTAAACTCCCGATATTCTTTTTTCAGGTTCGACGGTGTGGACATGGAACTCAAAGCGACATCGATGGGCAAACGGCTTGCCCAGCATCCCTATAACCGGGTTCGCCTGCTGGCGGCTGGGGTGGAAGTAAGCGGTGACCGGCACGAATACCTGATCCCTTTTAACGAACTGCTGAATATCAGCTGCAAGCGCGGCATGGTCTGGGGCGAACTGGAGTTTTTACTGCCTGACGATAAGGTCGTGCGGCTGCACGGCACCGAATGGCAGGAGACTCAGCGCTTTTATCACTATCTGCTGCAGGCCTGGCAGACGTGGAGCGCAGAGATGAGCGCTATTTGCGCCGCCGTTTTAAGCGAGCTAAAGCAGGAGATCGACCGCTTCGGCGCGCAGGATCGCTGGCTCAAGCGCGGCGAGCTACAGGCGCTGCGCGCCACCATTGAAAAACAGTTCGCCGCGCTGCCGCTGCCGCTGGCGCGCCTGGAGGAGTTTAGCGACTGCCGCGCGCTTTACCTTGATTGCCAGCGCTGGCTTGAGCAGGGCGAAACGGCGCTGCGCCAGCGCAACCGCGACTGGACGGCGCGTATGCTGCAGGAGCATCACGACTTTTTCGCCACGGTGGAAACGTCGCCGCTCAACGCGTCGCAGAGCGAAGCCGTGGTTAACGGCGAAGACGCGGTGCTGGTGCTGGCGGGCGCAGGCAGCGGCAAAACGTCGGTGCTGGTGGCGCGGGCGGGCTGGCTGCTGCGGCGAAAACTGGCCGCAGCCGATCAGATCCTGCTGCTGGCGTTCGGCCGTCAGGCGGCGGAAGAGATGAACGACCGCATCCGTTCCCGGCTGGGCGTCGCCGACATTCAGGCACGCACCTTCCACGCGCTGGCGCTGCATATCATCCGCGAAGGCAGCAATAAGCAGCCGACGATTAGCAAGCTGGAGAGCGATACTGCGGCGCGTCACGCGCTGCTTATCGACATCTGGCGTCAGCAGTGCCACGAGAAAAAAGCGCAGGCAAACGGCTGGCGTCAGTGGCTGCGCGACGAGCTGGAGTGGGAGCTGCCCGAAGGCGATTTCTGGCAGGACGATCGGCTGGCGAAACGGCTGGCGTCGCGCCTTGAACGCTGGCTGGGGCTGATGCGTATGCACGGCGGCGCGCAGGCGGCCATGATCGCCGAGGCGCCGGACGAAGTGCGCGAACTGTTCAGCAAGCGAGTGAAGCTGATGGCGCCACTGCTGAAAGCCTGGAAGAGCGCGCTGAAAGAGGAGGGCGCGGTAGATTTTTCCGGGCTGATTCATCAGGCGATCGCGATCCTGAATAAAGGGCGTTTTATCAGCCCGTGGAAGCATATCCTGGTGGATGAATTTCAGGATATCTCGCCGCAGCGCGCCGCTTTGCTTGCGGCGCTGCGCCAGCAGAACAAGCGCACCACTTTGTTCGCCGTGGGTGATGACTGGCAGGCAATCTATCGCTTCACCGGCGCGGAGATGACGCTGACCACCGCCTTTCATCACTATTTCGGCGAGGGGGATCGCTGCGTGCTGGATACGACCTATCGCTTCAACGATCGCATCGGCGATATCGCGAACCGGTTCGTCCAGCAGAATCCACATCAGTTGCGTAAGCCGCTCAACAGCCTGACGAAGGGCACTAAAAAGGCCACAGGCCTGTTGCCGCAGGAGCAGTTGGAGCCGCTGCTGAACAAGCTGAGCGGATACGCCAAACCCGATGAACGCGTGTTGCTGCTGGCGCGTTATCACCATCTGCGTCCGGAAGTGCTGGATAAAGCCAAAACCCGCTGGCCGAAGCTCAACCTCGACTTTATGACTATTCACGCCAGTAAGGGACAGCAGGCCGATTTTGTTATCCTGCTGGGTCTACAGGCGGGCAAAGAGGGGTTTCCCGCTGCGGCGCGTGAATCGGTGATAGAGCAGGGATTATTGCCGCAGCCGGAAGATTTCCCGGATGCGGAGGAGCGGCGTCTGGCTTATGTCGCGTTAACGCGCGCGCGTCAGCAGGTGTGGTTGCTCTACGATCGCGAGCAGCCGTCACGCTTTGTCGAGCAGTTTCGTCAGCTCGGCGTGCCGCTGCTGCGTAAAGCCTGATCAGTTAAGGCGCGCCTGCAGGTAACGCTCATAGTCTGGAATGGCAATCTCTACTGACTGCGCAAACAGCGGTGACTGAATAATAAAGTTAGCCGTTGCGAGGTTGGTGGCGACAGGGATATTCCAGACGGTCGCGAGACGCAGCAGCGCTTTGACATCGGGGTCATGCGGCACCGCATTCAGCGGATCCCAGAAGAAGATCAGCACATCGATTTTTCCTTCCGCAATCAGCGCGCCAACCTGCTGATCGCCGCCCATCGGGCCGCTCAGCATCGCGTTCACGTTTAATCCGGTATGGCGATTAATCAGATTGCCGGTGGTGCCGGTGGCGTAAAGGGTGTGAGATTCCAGCGTGGGCTGGTTTTGTTTCACCCAGTCAAGCAGTGAAGCCTTGCAGTGATCGTGCGCAACGAGCGCGATATGTTTGCTGGGGCCAAGCGTACGTGTGGTCTGTTCCATAAAGGCGTCCTGGTAAAATCGCGTGCTGAGAAGAGAGTCGCACGAGTTTACCCTGCGCCTTTCCCGCCTATCAACTTGTCCTTAACAATTTGACCAGCGACATAAATTGCTGACGGGTGGCTTGATCAAAGCGATGAAACCACTCCTTAATCGTCGGCGACTGCGCCTCATCGACCCAGACGAATTCAGCCTCGACGGGTGGGGTGGCTGATGCGCCGTCGCGTACGGCTGCAAACTGGGGGACGGAGGCGACCTGGCCGTTACGGTTGTAAAGCATCATCGCTTTTTCCATATCGCTTTCAGCGGAAAGCGGCAGGCGATCGCGCCTGATATCGATCGCCTGTCCATGTTCGTCTACCAGCTGGAAATTGAGCGTGCGATCGAAATAGTGACGCTCGCGGCGAGTCTCCAGCGCAGGCAGACGGATAGTGATGGTTTTCACCTGCGCGTTAAAGGTCACGATCATGGGCGCGGACTGATAGCGCAGCGAGGCATCTTTATGGGCGTCGCGCAGCTGCTCGACTCGAAACAGAAACTGGTGCTGGCCGCGCTCCAGCTCAAGACTATCGGCACCTTTGAGCAGCGAGCCGGAAATTTTGCGCCCGTCCAGCACCAGCAGATCAATCTGCGGATCAAGCTTCAGCGTGATGGCCTGACAGGTTGCCGAGACGAGGAGAACAGTCAACCCCGTCACGACCAGAGAGAGTTTCATGTAGACTCCAGAATAGGGCGCAAAGTTTTGTGTGTAGCAAATTCTTACATTATGGCAGTAAATTTACATTTGAACATATATTTTTGTGCGCCAGTGCAAAATATTGCTGTCTGGAAAGAAGCGGCAGGAAAAGGCGCCACTACATTTAATGCTCTGAAATGAGGAGAAAAAGATGAACGATCAAACTATTCGCGAGGTGTTAACGCGCACACAGCGTATTGCGCTGGTAGGCGCCAGCGATCGTCCCGATCGACCGAGTTATGGCGTGATGAAATATCTGCTGGATCAGGGATACGAGGTCATTCCGGTCAGTCCAAAACTTGCCGGTCAAACGCTGCTGGGGCAGAAAGCTTACGCGAAGCTGGAAGAGGTGCCGGGCAAAATCGACATGGTGGATGTGTTTCGCAATTCAGAAGCGGCGTGGGGCGTGGCGCAGGAAGCGATCGCTGCGGGCGCAGATACGCTCTGGCTGCAGCTGGGCGTCATCAACGAGCAGGCGGCCGTGCTGGCGCAGGATGCCGGTCTGACCGTTATTATGGATCGCTGTCCTAAAATAGAAATTCCGCGGCTGGGCGTGACGCGACAAAAGCAATAGAATTTACAGGCGGCGTCTTGTTGCCGCCTGCGATCAATGCCGCAGGCGCGGCGCCTGCAGCTGCTGGCGGATCGATGCGGCCAGTTCGTCCATCTCCGGCTGTTCCGGATGCTCCGAACTGGTTTCGCCGGAAAGCTGAATCTCTGCGATATAGGTGTGTACCTGATCGCCTTCTTCATCTTCCATCACCACATGATACCAGGGCGCGCGGCGCAGCGTTTCAGTCGCGCCGACCTCGTCCAGCTTCGGCGTATCCAGCGAATATTCGGGATCGACATCCACTATTACGCCCAGCACGCCTGAAAGACGATGCCGAACCTGCTGACCAATACCAAACTTAGTGGCAATCATAGTGACCTCCAGAAAAACTGCCTCCTGATCAATATGGCGTCAGAAGGCACTTTTTCAAGTCACACCACACGACATGCAAAACCTTTCAGGTAGAGACCCTCAGGATAGCTGGCGATGACCGGATGATCGGCCGCCTGGCGGAACTGCTCGATAAACTGCGCTTCGCGGCCCGCATCCAGCGCGGCGTCGGCCACGATTTTCTGGAACAGGTCGGTCGCCATCAGCCCAGAACAGGAGAAGGTCATCAGAATGCCGCCGGGATTAAGCAGCTGCATCGCCAGCATATTGATATCTTTATAACCGCGGCAGGCGCCCGCCAGCTGATTTTTGTTTTCGACGAATTTCGGCGGATCCATCACGATCAGATCGAACTTCTCTCCGGCGTCGCGGTAGCGGCGCAGCAGCTTGAATACGTCGTCGCGCAGGAAATGCGCGCGCGAGACGTCCAGCTCGTTAAGTTCGACATTCTGGCGCGCCACGTCGAGCGCTTCCTGCGATGTATCCACGCTGATCACTTCGCGGCAGCCGCCCATCAGCGCCGAGACGGCAAACCCGCCGGTATAGGAGAAGCAGTTAAGCACGCGCGCATCCTGCGCATAGCGGCGCGTCGCCAGACGGCTGTCGCGCTGATCGAGGTAGTAGCCGGTTTTATGGCCGCCCTGAATATCGACCAGCAGCTTCATGCCGTGTTCGGTAATCGGCAGCAGCGGCGGCGGGATTTCACCGGTGACCGGCCCCTGCGTCAGCTCCAGCCCCTCTTTTTTACGCACCGCCACATCGGAACGGTCATAGATAGCGCATTGCGGAAAGCAGTGCTGCAGCGCGGAGAGAATCGCGGGACGCTGATATTCCGCGCCTGCAGAGAGCAGCTGCAGTACCAGGAAGTTGCCGAAGCGATCGATGGTGACGCCGGGCAAACCGTCAGACTCGCCAGCGATCAGACGGTAGCTGTCTAGCCCGTCTTTTTGCGCCAGCCAGTCGCGCCACTGCCGCGCCTGTTCGAAACGGCGCACGAAGAAGGCGATATCAATCGATTCATCCTGTTGCCAGCTCCAGACGCGGGCGCGAATTTGCGACTGCGGCGAATAAGCCGCGCGCGCAAGAAATTTGCCGTTATGGTCACAGACGTCAAGGGTTTCCCCCAGTTGCGCTTTACCTTCAAGGCGCGCGACGGCACCGGAAAACACCCACGGATGGCGGCGGAGCAGGGATTTTTCACGTCCCTTAGCGAGAATCAATCGAACGGTCATAGTTTGCTATGCTTACCTGAAAAAATGAGGCGCCATTGTCCGGCGGATAACGGGAAATTGCAACGCACAGCGGCAGGAGAGAGTGATGACAACAGCCTGTTATAAAATCTGGGTGCATGGCAGGGTGCAGGGCGTGGGGTTTCGCTACGGCACTCAGGCGCAGGCGTCGCAGCTTGGTGTGCTGGGTTACGCCCGTAACCTTGATGACGGCAGCGTCGAGGTGCTGGCCTGGGGCGAGTCGGAAAAGGTCGACGCGCTCATCGCGTGGCTGAAAGCGGGCGGGCCACGCGGCGCCCGCGTCGATCGCGTCCTGATGGAGCCGCATCAGCCTGCGGAGCCGCCGCGCCGTTTTACGACCGGTTGATCAGAGACACTTCGCCGGTTTAGGCAGGCCGGCGATTTTAGTCGCCTGTTTCGCCGGGCCGTCCGGGAAGAGACGAAAGAGGTAGCGGCTGTTGCCTTTCTCTTCGCCATACTTTTGCGCCATTGCTTTTACCAGCATACGAATGGCGGGCGAGGTGTTGTACTCCAGATAGAAGGCGCGTACGAAACGCACCACTTCCCAGTGCGCGTCGCTCAGAGCGATGCCCTCATTTTGGGCGATCTGCTCAGCAAGCGCCTCGTTCCAGTCATCGCGATGTTTTAAATAGCCTTCGCCGTCGACGTCGATGGTTTTACCGTTAAATTCCACATGTGCTCCTTACTGCCTGATACGGCGGCATTCTAGCAAATTGCGCCGCCAGAAAAAGCAAAACCCCGCCGAAGCGGGGTAGGGATGCCAGTCAGGCTATCTGCGTCTCAGCGCGTTATTAATCGTTGCGCGCAAAGCCTAACAGGCTCAGCAGGCTGACAAAGATGTTGTAGAGCGAGACGTAAAGGCTGACGGTGGCGCGAATATAGTTAGTTTCGCCGCCCTGAATGATATTGCTGGTTTCCCACAGGATCGCGCCGGCTGAAAAGAGAATAAACAGCGCGCTAATCGCCATGTGCAGCGCAGGCAGCTGCAGGAACAGGTTAGCGATAACCGCCACCAGCAGCACGACAAAGCCCGCCATCATCATGCCGCCGAGGAAGGACATATCGCGGCGCGTGGTCAGCACATAGGCCGAGCAGCAGAAGAAAACCAGCGCGGTGCCGCCTAACGCCAGCGCAATCACGTCAGCCATGCCTGCGGCTAAAAATGTGCTCAGGATCGGGCCAAGGCAGTAGCCGAGAAAACCGGTGAAAGCGAAGGCCGCCAGGATGCCCATCGGGCTGTCAGCCAGTTTGTGGGTAAGGAACATCAGGCCGTAGAACCCGACCAGCATTAAAATCAGACCCGGACCGGGCAGGCCCAGCACGGTGCTGGCGGTGGCGGTCACGGCGGAAAACGCCAGCGTCAGGCCGAGCAGGAAATAGGTATTGCGCAGCACTTTGTGGGTGCTAAGCAGCGATGTCCGCGAGGACGAAGCAATAAGTCTGTCCATAATGCGCTCCTTTATCAGAACACGACGTTTGCGCTGAGAATACGCAGCGGCCACAAAACGGGAAAGGCGTTTTACCCTTCTTTACGCGATAAATCGCTGTTTCTCTGAGCGGAATGGTGATTTCGCCAACGAATAACACCGTTTTGGCTGTTTTTCAGGCGAATGAATTCGCACAGGCTTTACATCCTTCGGGGGGATGTTTATAGTGCGCCTCATTGCGGAGGGGTGGCCGAGCGGCTTAAGGCAGCGGTCTTGAAAACCGCCGATGGGAAACCATCCGAGAGTTCGAATCTCTCCTCCTCCGCCACTTTCCTGCTCAGTCAGGAACAGGCGATGCGACAATGTCGTTTTGCCGATGCGTAAAGCATCAATCCGGAGGGATGGCCGAGTGGCTTAAGGCAGCGGTCTTGAAAACCGCCGATGGGAAACCATCCGAGAGTTCGAATCTCTCTTCCTCCGCCACACCAGAAAGGCCAGCACAATGTGCTGGCCTTTCGCATTTCTGCCTCTTCGCTTTTTACGCGTTCCGCTCTTCTCAGGCCGCTTTTGGTCAACTCTGCTATAGTCCACACACGGTTTTTGCAAACATCGGGCGCTTTTCGCGGCCTGGTTAGGTTACACTGTGGGTCGCTATGCTCTGAACAGAGCTAATTGGTTGATAGCCAGAGTGTTTCTCTACTGAACAAATGGAATAGGCACAATGATCAAGAAACTGAGTCTTTGCGCACTGTCGGTACTTGCCGCACTGCCGATCGGCATGGCGGCCCAGGCCGCTGATGGCGACATGCAGCTGCAACAGGTACTGATGTTTAGCCGTCACAACCTGCGCGCGCCGCTGGCCGATAACGGCAGCGTGCTGGAACAGTCGACGAAGAAAAGCTGGCCGCAGTGGAGCGTTCCTGGCGGACAACTCACCACCAAAGGTGGCGTGCTTGAAGTCTATATGGGCAACTACACGCGTCAGTGGCTGGCGCAGCAGGGCCTGGTGCAAAACGGCAGCTGCCCCGACAGCAGCAACGTTTTTGTCTATGCCAACAGTCTGCAGCGCACCGTCGCAACGGCTCAGTTCTTTGTCAACGGCGCTTTTCCGGGCTGTGATATTGCTGTGACCCATCAGGATGCGATGGGCACGATGGATCCGGTGTTCAATCCAGTCATTACCGACGACAGCGAAGCCTTTAACAAAAAAGCGCTGGCGGCGATGACGGCAGAAAACGAGAAGCTGGCGCTGAAGCCTGCGCTGCAGCAGCTGGATAAAATCGTTGATTACAAATCCGCGCCAGCCTGCAACAACAAAAAACAGTGCGATCTGAGCAGCGGCGATAACGTGTTCAGCGCGGAAAACGGCAAAGAGCCGAACGTAAGTGGCCCGCTGAAAGTGGGCAACGCCTTAATGGATGCCTTTACGCTGCAATATTATGAAGGCTTCCCGCTTGAGCAGATCGCCTGGGGCCAGATCAAGACGCCAGAGCAGTGGAAATCGCTCTCCGCCATTAAAAATGGCTATCAGGATGCCCTGTTCACCAGCCCGGACGTCGCGCGCGAAGTCGCCGCGCCGCTGGTAGATTACATCCGCAGCCAGCTGGTGGATCAGGACAAAGCCAACGCGCCGAAAATCACCCTGATGGTGGGGCACGACTCCAACATCGCCTCGCTGCTGAGCGCGCTGCAGGTCAAGCCTTATGAACTGCCGGGTACCTGGGAAAATACGCCAATCGGCGGCCAGGTCGTGTTTGAACGCTGGCACGATGCGAAAAACAACAAAGATCTGCTCAAGCTGGAGTATGTCTATCAGACCGCCGATCAGCTGCGCGACGGCGAGATGCTCAACCTGAAAAATCCGCCAAAGCGCGTAACGCTGCAGCTGGAAGGCTGCCCGACGGACGGCAACGGCTACTGTAGCTGGGAGCAATTTACTCAGGCGCTGAACGGCGCGCTGCAGGGTACGCCGATGGAGCCAGCCGCGCAGCCGCAGCCAGCGGCAGCGGCCGCAGGCAATAGCGACGCCGACAAGCCGGCGGACAGTAAGCCAGCTGCAGATAAAGCTGCCGCCGATAAAGCCGCCGCTGACAAAGCCGCAGCAGAAAAGGCCGCAGCGGAAAAAGCTGCCGCGCAGAAAGCGGCTGAAGCGAAAGCGGCAGAAGAGAAGGCGAAAGCCGCTGAGGAGAAAGCGAAGGCAGAGCGCGCCGCTGCGCAAAAAGCAGCCGCCGAGAAAGCCGCAGCTGAAAAAGCGGCAGCAGACAAGGGCAGCGCCGCCGATAAGCCTGCCGACGCGCCTGCTCAAAAGCCCGTTGAGTCCGCTCAGAACAGCGACGCGAAACAGACCGTCACGCAGTAAAACCTGCAGATGTGAAAAACCCCGCCTCGGCGGGGTTTTTTTATGGGCGGAGCAGATTAACCTGCAATCACCACCAGCTTCTGGTTGGCGAACTCTTTAAGGCCGAGATCTGACAACTCGCGGCCATAGCCGGAGCGCTTAACGCCGCCAAACGGCAGTTCAGCCGCGGTATCGCTTTGCGAATTGATAAACACCATGCCGGTTTCAATCGCCGAGGCGACGCGACGGCCGCGTGTAGTGTCGCACGTCCAGACAGAGCCGCCCAGCCCGTAATGAGAGTCATTAGCCAGCGCAACGGCGGCGTTATCGTCGCCCACCACGTAAATCTGCGCCACTGGTCCAAAAAACTCCTGATAGTAAGCGGGATTGTCCGGCCTGATATCGGTCAGGATAGTGGGCTGGAAGTAACAGCCGACGCCTTCGACCGCTTTGCCGCCGATCAGCAGTGTCGCGCCGTTCTGCACCGCTTCGTCGACCTGTTTCGTCAGGCGATCGCGCGCATCTTTTGAAGAGAGCGGGCCGAGCGTGGTCTGCTCGTCCAGCGGATCGCCCAGGCGGGCCGCTTTCAGCGCTGCGCTGAATTTATCAATAAAGGCGCTGGCAATCTTTTCATGCAGAATAAAACGCTTGGCGGCGGTACAGACCTGGCCACAGTTGCTGAGACGAGCCTGCGCGCCCTGACGCACCGCCTCGTCGATATCGGCATCGTCAAGTACCACAAAGACGTCGTTGCCACCCAGTTCCAGCGTCGATTTCTTCAGATATTTGCCCGCCTGCTGCGCCACGGCGCTGCCGGCGCGTTCTGACCCCGTCAGCGCGACGCCCTGCACACGGTCGTCGGCGATCAGCTCTGCCACCTGGTCGCTGTCGATAAACAGGTTCGTCCAGGCGCCTTCCGGCGCGCCCGCCTCTTTAACCAGCTTGTCAAACACGTCGGCGCAATGCGGCACGATATTCGCGTGCTTCGCCAGCACCGGATTGCCCAGCGCAAGGTTAGGTGCCAGCACGCGCATCAGCTGATAGTAAGGAAAGTTCCACGGCTCGACGGCGACCAGTACGCCAATCGGATGGTACTCTACCCAGGCCTCGCCCAGCTCGCTGGGGTAGGGCTGTGGTTTCAGAATCTCCGCCGCGTGTTCGGCGTAATAACGCGCGATCTGCGCGCAAATTTTTACTTCTCCGCGGCTCTGACCAATCAGCTTGCCCATCTCCTTGCTGGCGATAGCGGCCAGCTCGTCAACCCGGCTTTCAATCAGATCGGCCAGCTTCGCCAGCACCTGCAGACGCGGCTCCATATCGCCTTTGCTCCATGAAGAGTGGAACAGACGATCGGCGGTCTCCAGCGCCTGGCTTACCGCTGCGGCGTCGTGAGACGGCCAGCTTTTCAGCAGCTGATTATTCGCGGGGTTAATGCTCTGATAGGAAGACATAGATTCTCCTTGGTCAGTAAAAAAAGGTGAGGCGGGAAATCCCGCCTCGCAATCAGATATTTTTACGCTCTACCGGCGTGTCGTCCCATGTCAGGACGTCGGCGTCCGTCTTGTCAAAGGCGCGAAACAGCACGTCATCATTGCCTTGCTGACGCCAGATCTCTTCCGCCAGCTTTTCGTCATAGTTGGCCACTTCGAAAATGGCTTCCGCGATTTCCGGGGAGGTGTGACGCAGCGTGGCCCATTCGCCCACGTGGTGTGCTTTCGCTTGATCGTTTGACATAATCTTCTCCTGAGTGAACTTACCCTTTAAGTTTTACCGTCAGCCCGGCAACATGCTCGCCCTGATAGCGGGCGATGTTCAGTTCCTCTTCCGTGGGCTGGCGCGAACCGTCGCCTCCCGCCAGGGTGGTGGCGCCGTAAGGGGTGCCGCCACGAACCTGCGAGATATCAAACAGCTCTTTCGTACCGTAACCAATCGGAACAATCACCATGCCGTGATGCGCCAGCGTGGTCCAGACCGAGGTAATGGTCTGCTCCTGGCCGCCGCCGGTTCCGGTTGATGTGAAGACGCTGGCGACCTTGCCGTGCAGCGCGCCGGAGGCCCATAAGCCACCGGTGCGATCCCAGAAGGTGCGCATCTGACCGGACATATTGCCGAAACGCGTCGGCGTGCCGATCAGAATGGCGTCATACTGCGGCAATATCTCGGGCGTCGCTTCCGGCGCTGCCTGATCGGTTTTTCCGCCGACCTGGGCGAAACGCTCCGCATCCATTGTTTCCGGCACGCGCCGGATATCGACGTCAACGCCCGGGACGCGGCGCGCGCCTTCCGCAACCGCATTCGCCATGGTTTCGATATGTCCATACATTGAGTAATAAAGCACCAGAATTCTGGCCATTGCGCTCTCCATAGGATGTGAAAACCTAAGCAGAAGTATAGAAGAGCTTTCCAGCCCTGCGGCGAGATCGCGAAATTTGCGGTTTTTCTGATGCATTGCATTCCCGTCTCGACCTGCGCACAATGGCGCCCATTGAATCGCTGAAGGTGAGATATGTCGGACGTTTCCCGCACCCTGGCCCTGCGCGTAACGCGTGAAGAGCTGGTGCTGATTTTTATTACCAT
Source organism: Pantoea sp. YU22 (assembly GCF_003970755.1). Taxonomy (NCBI): domain Bacteria; kingdom Pseudomonadati; phylum Pseudomonadota; class Gammaproteobacteria; order Enterobacterales; family Erwiniaceae; genus Pantoea; species Pantoea sp. YU22. The sequence goes on from NZ_RYDU01000001.1 coordinate 303,544, forward strand.
GATCTGGGGCGGCACCTTCCTGGTGGTGCATCACGCAATGGCCTGGACAGGGCCATTCTTTTTCGTCGGTCTGCGCTTTGCCACCGCTGCGCTCATTCTCGCCTTTCTGTTTCGTCGCGCGCTGGCAGGCACCACGCGGCAAGAGCTGGTCGCTGGCGCACTGATCGGCCTGTCGATTGCGGGCGGTTACGGCCTGCAAACCTGGGGCATGCAGACCATCTCCAGCAGCCAGTCCGCCTTTTTGACCGCGCTCTATGTGCCGGTCGTGCCGCTGTTGCAGTGGCTGTTTCTGCGGCGTCCGCCGGGATTAATGGCGTGGTGCGGCATTCTTCTGGCCTTTCTCGGGCTGCTGCTGGTGGCTGGCCCGCAGGATGGCCGTATCAGCCTTAACCAGGGCGAAATCGCTACCTTACTCAGCACGCTGGCGATTGCCGCCGAAATTATCCTGATAAGCCGCTTTGCCGGACAGGTCGATGTGCGTCGCGTGACGCTGATTCAGCTTACGGTCGCCTCGCTGTGCGCCTTCGCGCTGATGGTGCCGAACGGTGAGTCGCTTCCGGCGCCCAGTCCGACCCTGCTGCTGAGCGCGCTGGGCCTCGGCGCGGCCAGCGCGCTGATACAGGTGACGATGAACTGGGCGCAGCGCAGCGTGTCGCCGACGCGCGCCACCGTGATATATGCTGGCGAGCCGGTCTGGGCGGGCGTGGTAGGGCGCATCGCGGGGGAGAGGCTGCCTGCGGCCGCTATCCTTGGCGGCGCGCTGATCGTCTGCGGCGTTATCGTCAGCGAGCTGAAGCTGAGACGAAAAAAAGCGGCGTCTGCCGCGCCGCTGAAATAGTTACCCCTGCTGTCGCGCCGGGCGCTCCGTCAGGGCCGCGCCGCGACGGCGCAGGATGGCGTTGAGCAGGATAGCGCCAAAGGTGGCGGTGCCGATGCCGCCCAGGGTAAAGCCGCCGATCTTCAGCGAGAAATCGCCTGCGCCCAGCACCAGCGTCGTGGCGACCATAATCAGATTGCCGTTCTGGCTAAAGTCCACATGGTTCTGCACCCAGATCCGCGCGCCCGCGACTGCAATCAGGCCGAAAACCACAATCGAGGCGCCGCCGATCACCGGCGCGGGGATGGCGTGGATCAGCGCGCCAAACTTCGGCGAAAAACCGAGTATCAGGGCGATCACCGCCGCCGCGACGAACGCCAGCGTGGAATAGACTTTGGTGACCGCCATAACGCCGATATTTTCTGCATAGGTCGTGACGCCGCTGCCGCCGATGGAGCCGGAGATAAGCGTCGCCAGGCCATCGCCGACAAAAGCGCGGCCCATCCAGGGATCGAGATTGCGGCCGGTCATGCCCGCGACAGCCTTCAGATGGCCAAGATTCTCCGCGACCAGAATAATCGCTACTGGCGCAATCATTACCATCGCCTGGATATCAAAACCGGGCGCGGTGGTGTGCGGCATGCCGAACCAGGCCGCCTGCGTGACGCCGCTAAAATCGACCGGCTTGCCGAACCCCAGCACGTTGGTCAGCAGCGCGTAAAGCGCCCAGGCGACGATTAACCCCACCAGGATCAGCAGGCGCTGCACCATGCCGTGCGTAAAGACCGCCACCAGCCCGATAGCGAGCACCGTCATCACCGCCATCCAGCTCTCAAAGTCCGAGGCCGCCACGCTGTGTACCGCAATGGGCGCGAGGTTAAGCCCAATCGCCATGACCACGGCGCCGGTGACCACGGGCGGCATCAGACGTTCTATCCAGCGCGTGCCGACTTTCATCACCACCAGACCGATAAGCGTGTAGAGCGCTCCGCAGGCGATAATCCCGCCGAGCGCGACGCTGAGATGTGGATTGAGTCCCTGACCATTAAAGCCGGTCACGGCGATCACTACGCCGACAAAGGCCGCGCTGGAGCCGAGGTAGCTGGGCACGCGTCCGCCGGTTACCACAAAAAAGAGCAGCGTGCCGATGCCTGACACCAGAATCGACAGATTGGGATCGAGGCCCATCAGCAGCGGCATCAGGACGGTCGCGCCGAACATCGCCACCGCATGCTGCAGCCCGAGAATGACCGTTTGTCCAAACGGCAGCGTCTCATCCGGGGCGATAAGTCCGCCGTCCGTCAGCGCTGACTTTTTACGCCATTGAGGAAACCAGGAGCTTGCCATCGTTATCTCCAAAAGTGAGGGATCGTGCCGCGCAAGGCGGATTAGCGGGCATCCTGCCGCAGCAGCGGACAATAGCCGCGATCGAACCAGGCCAGCCCGTGTGCATCGTCGCTGCGACTTAGCGCCAGCACCTCGCAAAACAGCACGTCATGGGTGCCGACGCGGGTAATTTCACTGATGCGGCAGTCGAAAGAGATCAGCGCGCCTTCGAGCATCGGGGAGCCGGTCACGCCGCGGCGCCACTGCGCCGCCTGAAAGCGCTCCGCCACGGGCGTTTTACCGCCAAACAGGCTGGACAGCGCTTCCTGACCCGCCGCCAGGGTATTGACGCAGAGCTGGCGGTTAGCGTCGAATACCGACCATACCGAGGCCGAACGATTGAGACAGACCAGCAGCGTCGGCGGCGTGTCGGTCACGCTGCATACTGCCGAAGCGGTGAACCCGGCGCGACCGGCCGGGCCATCGGTGGTGATGATATTGACGGCAGCGCCAAGGCGCGCCATCGCGTCGCGAAACGCCTGTTTTTCTATCGCAACGGCGTCAGGCATAAGGGAAAGGGTGCTCATCAATGTCTCCTCAGCTGGCGGCGCGCGACGGCGCGGCCTCGCTCTGGTTAAGCCACTGCAACAGCAGCGCATTAAAGCTTTCGGCATCGGTCACGCTCATCGCATGACCGCCCCAGGCCATCGTAATCTGCTGCGCGTTGGGCAGCGCATCGACCAGCTGCGCGCTGCAGCTCCAGGGCACCAGCATGTCATCCTGACTGCAGATCGCCAGCACTGGCTGCCGGATGCGCGCGGCCATCGGCGTGAAGTCGGCGCGCATCAGGGCCTCCAGACGGCGCAGCAGGTTGTCGCGTCCCTGAAAATGGGCGATATGCGCCGCCTCCTCCTCGGCAAGACGCTGCTGGTGCTGCGCCATCCACTCCGCCGGATAGAGAAACAGCGGCTGCGCGCGCGCAAAGGCCTCAGTGCCGACCTTGAGCAGCAGATCCTGCCGCACCTGAAAGCAGCGCCGGGTATGGGGATGCAGCCGCAGCCAGCCGTTGATCACCGCCACGCGCTCCACCTGTTCCGGGTAATCCAGCGCCAGCTGCAGGCCCACCAGACCGCCCAGCGCATGGCCAATCACGCCAAAGCGCGCAATGCCGCGCCGCGCCAGCGCCGCCGCCAGCTCGGTCGCCATCATCGCCATGGTGTAGTCGACCGGCAGCGTCTCCGCGCTGCGCCCGGTGCCGCGCTGGTCGTAGAGCACTACGCGATAGCGCGCGCTTAGCGCCGCCAGCTGCGGCTGCCAGAAAGCCGCTACGCCGCCCAAACCCGATGCGAGCACCAGCGTCGGTGCCGCTGAATCCTGACGTCCCACTATCTCCAGATGCATCACGCCTCCCGCTGACCGATATGCGCTACGCTGGCGATCTCAACCAGCGCATCGGGTTTTACCAGGCCGCACTGAATGCAGAAGCGCGCGGGTTTGTCACCAGCGAAATAGTCGGCATAAACCTGATTGATAGCGGCGTAGTCGCGCCAGTCGGTGAGAAAAATAGAGTTGAAGGTGACATCTTCAAGCGTGCCGCCCGCGGTTTCTATTACGTTTTTAATCGTTTCCAGGACGTGACGCGTCTGCGCGGCGGCGTCGCCGATATGGACGACGTTGTTCTCTTTGTCGAACGGCAGGGTGCCGGAGACATACACCACGCCGTCAGCCAGCGTGCCCGGGACAAAAGGGGCGATCGGCGCGGAGGTGCCCGGCGGAATAATGACAGATTTCGGCATCGCGTTACTCCTTATGGCCCTGCAGGCTTTCGCAGAAGGCGTCTACGCTGGTGACCCAGCCAAAAAAGGTTTCGATATTGAAAATCGCCGCCTGCTGGGCGAAGGGCGGGCCCGCCTGGTAAGTCGCGTCTTCCAGCACCACGCCGAAATATTCAAGGAAAAAACCGTCGCGCAGCGTCGACTCCACGCAGACATTGGTCGCGATGCCGGTAAAAATCAGATGACGAATGCCGCGGCTGCGCAGGATGCTGTCGAGCGGCGTATTGAAAAAGCCGCTGTAGCGCGGTTTCGGCAGCACAATGTCGCCTGGCTGCGGCTGCAGGGCATCCACCAGCGCATAATCCCAGCCGCCCTTCGCCAGCAGCGTGCCCTGCAGCTCAGGCCGTTTACGCATGGTTTTCAGCGCGTTGGATTTATGAAAATTGGGCGAACCGGCGTCGCCCGCCTCGATATAGTGCGGGTCCCAGCCGTTCTGGAACCAGATAATCTGCACGCCTGCCGCGCGCGCGGCGGCAACAGCCTGCGCGATCTTTTCTGTTACCGGCGCGGTGGCGGAAACGTTGAAACCCGCCAGGTCGAGATAGCCGCCAGGCGTGGCGTAGGCGTTTTGCATATCCACCACGATCAGCGCGCTTTGCGCAGGCGGAAAGGCGATCGCTTCCGGGCGCGCGGGCAGCTCAACCTGCGGCAAGGTCTGGGTATGGGCGCAGTAAACGGTACTCATCAGGCGACCTCTCTGTTGTCGTTAATCTGGCGGCGGCACTGCATCAGCGGCTGGATATGCTGGCCAAAATCCTCAATGCCCTGCAGAAAGTCATCGAAGGTGAGCAGCACGCCCTGGGCGCCCTCAACCTGCGCCACCTCGTCCAGCATGCGTGCCACACTGGCGTAGGAGCCGACCAGGGTGCCCATATTGATATTGACGGCGGAAGTAGGATCGGCCATTTGCCGTACGTTGGTATCGCTGCCGGAACGCTTATCCTGCTGGCTTTGCGTGGTTAGCCAGGCGAGCGCTTCGTCGTCGGCACCAGCTTTGTAGTGCTCCCATTTCGCGCGCGCCGCCTCGTCGCTCTCGGCGGCGATAATCATAAACAGCACGTAGGAGCCGACATCGCGACCCGCCTTGTCCGCCGCCTGCTTCATGCGCGCGGCGGTCGGGGCGAAGGCGGCTGGCGTATTGACGCCCTTGCCAAAGCAGAAGTTGTAGTCGGCATGCTGCGCGGAAAACGCCATGCCCGCGTCGCTTTGACCCGCGCAGATGACCTTCATCGGCTTCTGCGGCTGCGGACTGACGCGGCAGTCGTTCATCGTGAAGAACTCGCCTTTGAAATCGGACTGGCCGCTGCCCCAGAGATCGCGCAGCACGGTGACATATTCAGTCAGGTAGTCGTAGCGGCGGCTAAAGTAGTCATCGCCCGGCCAGAGGCCCATCTGCTCATATTCGGGTTTCTGCCAGCCGGTCACCAGATTGACGCCGAAGCGGCCGCCGGAGATGGAGTCGATGGTGGACGCCATGCGCGCCACGATGGCGGGCGGCAGCGTCAGCGTGGCGGCGGTTGCATAGATTTCAATACGCGACGTGACGGCGGCCAGGCCTGCCATCAGGGTGAAGGATTCCAGATTGTGATCCCAGAACTCGGTTTTGCCGCCGAAGCCGCGCAGCTTGATCATCGAAAGCGCAAAGTCGAAGTGGTAGCGCTCCGCCTTTTGTACGATCGCCTTGTTCAGTTCGAAAGTCGGTTTGTACTGCGGGGCGTGGGTGGAAATCAGCCAGCCGTTGTTACCAATCGGAATGAAAACGCCAATCTTCATGTCAAACCCTCTTTGCCGGTAGTTAAACGGTTTGTCGCGCTGCGCGGCGTCCTGCTTCATCCCTGAGAGCAGCGCTTGCTGACAAATTTGCAAAGGTTGTGCCACAAAACAAAAGGTTTTCTTTAACAATGGGTTAAACAAGAGACGCAAAAAAGCTGGACCAGATGGTCAAAAATCGCTGCACGTTTTGCAGGCACGCTGGGCAAAAAAGGTGCAGTCGCTGAATTGGGCAGGCCGGAACGGCTTTGCTATCATGCCCCTACGCTTAAGGAATGAGGTAACGCTGTGAAATCCGATGAAAAAAAACCGACGCGACGTTCGCGCGCCACCGCTGCGAAACGCGCCGCCATTCTGGATGCCGCGCTGGCGCTGTTCTCTCAGTTTGGTATTCATGGCACGCGTCTGGATCAGGTTGCCGAGCGCGCCGACGTCTCGAAAACCAATTTGCTCTACTACTATCCCTCGAAAGAAACGCTCTACGTCGCAGTGCTGAAGGAGATCCTCGACGTCTGGCTGGCGCCGCTGCGCGCGCTGCAGCACGATATGGATCCGCTCAGCGCCATTCGCCGCTATATCCGCCTCAAGCTTGAGGTATCGCGCGACCATCCGCAGGCGTCGCGTCTGTTCTGCCTGGAAATGTTGCAGGGCGCGCCGCTGCTAAAAGGCGAGCTGGCGGGCGATCTTAAACAGCTGGTGGATGACAAGGCGGCGATTGTTGAGCGCTGGATTAACGAAGGCCGTCTGGCTGGCGTTCAGCCGCAGCACCTCTTTTTTATGCTGTGGGCCGCGACGCAGCACTATGCGGATTTCGCCAGCCAGGTCGAGGCGATTACCGGCCAGACGCTGAGCGATCCGCAGTTTTTCGATGAAACGGTCGAAAATGTGCAGCGCATGATTATCGAAGGGATCCGCGTGCGCTGATGCGCCGCGTTTAACCTTATCCCCGCGTCAACGTCCGGCCTGTGATGTTTTCTGCCGCGGAGTCACTTCGATGCGCGAACAGCAGGGGCACATCACCATTGCGGATTTATGCGTGGGAAGAAGGGAAGAACGCTACCTTTACCGGTCCCGGTCAAACGACCGGGACCACGCGTTTTTAACGGGCGGCGCGACGGCGCAGCAGCCAGCCCATGGTAAGCATAACAAACCACAGCGGCGTGACTATCAGCGCCTGACGGGTATCATCCTGCAGCGTCAGCAGCACCAGCACGAACGCAAAGAACGCCATCACCACCCAGCACATCACCTTACCCAGCGGCATCTTAAAACCTGACGCCGCATGGCGCTCCGGATACTTTTTGCGGTAGGCCAGGTAGCTGCAGAGAATAATGGTCCAGACGAACATAAACAGGATCGCTGAAACCGTAGTAACCATAGTGAAAACGGTCATCACGTCCGGGATCAGGTAGATCAGCGCGACGCCCGCCAGCAGACAGAAACAGGAGAAGAACAGACCGGCAGTCGGTACCGCGCGAGCGGAAAGCTGACCAAAAGCGCGGTGCGCCACGCCCTGCTGCGACAGGCCGTACAGCATACGGCTGGTAGAGAAGATGCCGCTGTTGGCAGACGAAGCCGCCGAGGTCAGCACCACAAAGTTAACGATGCTGGCCGCCGCAGGCAGCCCGATCAGCACAAACATCTCAACAAAGGGACTGCGATCCGCCAGCACCTGCGTCCAGGGCGTAACCGCCATGATCACCATCAGCGCCAGCACATAAAACATAATCACGCGCAGCGGAATGGCGTTAATAGCGCGCGGCAGCACCTTATGCGGATCGTGCGTCTCCGCTGCCGCCGTACCGACCAGCTCAATGCCGACGAAGGCGAAGACCGCAATCTGGAAACCGGCAAAAAAGCCGCTTATTCCTTTCGGGAACAGGCCGCCGTGATCCCAGATATTGCTGAGCGAGGCGGTGCCGCCGCCCGGCGAGGGGTAGTGAAGAGTAACCAGTACGATGCCGGTTACGATCAGCGCCACAATGGCGACAATCTTGATAATGGCGAACCAGAACTCCATCTCGCCAAACATTTTCACCGTGGCGATATTGAGCGCGAGGAAAACGAAGACGCACAGCAGGGCGCTCATCCACACGGAAAAGCCAGGGAACCAGAGCTGGAAGTAGGCGGATATCGCCACCACGTCGGCAATGCCGGTGACGACCCAGCAGAACCAGTAGGTCCAGCCGGTAAAGTAGCCCGCCCAGGGGCCAAGCAGATCGGCGGCGAAATCGCTGAATGATTTGTACTCCAGATTGGAGAGCAGCAGCTCTCCCATGGCGCGCATCACAAAAAACAGCATAAAGCCGATGATCATATAAACGAAAATGATTGACGGGCCCGCCAGACTGATGGTTTTGCCGGAGCCCATAAACAACCCGGTACCGATAGCGCCGCCGATGGCGATAAGCTGAATGTGACGGTTATGCAGATTGCGCCGTAGCTTGTCAGGGTTCTCCTGCTCAGCAACGGTATCTTTTGTTTGATCAACCATAAAATCATTCTTCCTGTCTGGATGTTGTGTCAGCTCTGCTGGCTGTTTGTGGTTTCTTGCCTCAGGGCAAGTTGGCATAAGATAGAGGAATAAGACAAAATCCCGCTAATTGTTTTTCTTACAAATGCGACCTTTACATCTTAGTAACATGTCAGTAAATCTTTACGCGGCACAAACTTGCGGCACAACGCTGCTGTTTTAAACGAAAAGCGCCGTTACCAGCGCTAAACCGGCGCGTAGCTTCTACACTTTTGTTCTCTAAATCAAGCTGCTGCGAGAGGGAGAATGCGCGCGATCGTTCTGTTGCTGGTGCTGATAGCCGTCGGATGGTGGAGTCTGCCATGGCTGAAACAGCATTTGCCGCCCCAGTTCAACCCCTTTACGCCGCTGGCGGTCACCGATCCGCCTGGCTGGATGACGCGATATAAACTCAAGCGGCTGGCGGGCAATCCTGAAGCGTGTCTTGACGTTATGCGACGCGCTGAGCAGGCGGGAAGGGTAACCTTTAACGCGCGTCCCGACGTGACGGGCGGCTGTCCGCTGCAAAATCCGCTGCGCATTCAGCGTTTCGGCAAGGTCAGTTTAAGCAGCAGCTTTCTCGCCAGTTGCCCGATGGCCGTCGCCAGCACCATGTATATTCTGCAAAGCCAGCAGCGTCTGGCGCATACATCCGCCTCGCCGCTGGTGCGCATCAGCCATGTCGGCAGCTATGCCTGTCGCAACGTTTATCACCGTAAAGAAGGGCGACTAAGCGAGCATGCGACCGCAGACGCCTGGGACGTCACCGGCTTTCAGTTTGCCAATGGGGAACGCGTCGATGTGGGGAAAAACTGGACGCAGCCGGAGAATAAATCCGCTCTGCTGCATCTTCTCTGGCAGGAGGGCTGTAATAATTTCGGCAACGTTTTGGGGCCGGATTATAACGCCGCGCATGCCGGCCATTTTCATTTTGGCATGCGCGGAACGGGATACTGTCGGTAAATTAGACCGCCGGGTTCAAACCGCGTTTAATCAGGAAATGATTGGCAGGCCAGGAAAATATAAATCCGGTCAGCGTAGCGAGCTGCAACATAAACCAGAAAGCCGCCAGCAGAGGATCGATTTGTTGATTAAGCACAAATTTAAGGGCCAGACTCATAAAGAGGAAAATGCCCGCCTGATAAACCAGCAGCGGAAACGCCTCGGTACGAAATGCTAACAGCAAGGCGCGCCAGACTGAAAGCGCGTCGCGCTGCTTAATCGCCAGAAATTGTAAAAACAGGCCGCTTATCAGCGAAATAGCGAGACAGATAATTGCCTGCATCCAGAGCGGCGTAGCGAAATGATAATGATTCAGCAGGGTGATAATCGGAAGTGTAATCAGTTCGCTAAAGATGCAGGCCGCAGCGGAAAGGGAAGTCGAAATAAATATGGTCGGCCAGCTCGCATAATGATGAATTTTTTGCGGTACTAATAGCGCAAGTTTAAGCTGACGAGAGGGTTTCCGTCCAAGATACCACCAGGCCAGCCAGCCGATGAACGGCATGTAAAGACCGGTCAGCGGCCAGATAATGTTCATTATCCCGACTGGGTGAGGATGGCGGAAAATATCTTTCAGGATCATCAGAGCGGTACAGCCTCCTAATACCAGGAAGGGTAATGCCAGCTGATTCAACATAGTGTGTCCCACCTGCAAAAGTTAAAGCGCATCCGTCAAAACGGCTGAAGGCTGCCAGACGCCTGCCGGCCGTACGTAAAGGTTGTGCAAAGAGTCCGTGTTAAGCGTAGCTCCGATCGCAATACATAGAAACGCCAGGCTTATAAGCCGAGCGGCAAAAAGCGCACAGATTTTAACCTTGGGTCGCTTTTTGGCTTTAGAATAGCTTAACTCTATGTTTACAAATAAATTACGGCGCTAAACTAATTTTACTTAATAGCCATGCTGAATGGCGGTCAATGTATGCGAATTTATTGTCGTTATGCAGATTGAATCTCATTAAGAAAAATCTTATTCTGTTTTTCCAGCCGCTATAATGCTGTGAATGGGATCACCTTTCGTGAAGCACAGGAAACACGTTTTAAGTAAAACACGCACAACCGGACGTAACGTGGTTTTTACTTGCATGCCTGTTTTTTTCTCAATAAAACTTTTTTCTCTTATAAATTTATTTTTTTAAAATGAACAACCTCAATAACCAGACGCATCAGCGTGAGGATAACGCCGAGGCAATATGACTAACGACAATTATTTCGTCTGGCGACGAGAGACGGAAAAAGAATTTCAGGCTATCACTTCAACCGAGGAATTGAAGACGCTCATTCAGACTCAGGTAGTGTCATTAGGCTTCGATAGCTATTCCTTTCTGATTCAGCACCCTGTGCCTTTTACCCGGCCGCGTATTTTTTTGCATAGCACTTACCCGAAAGCCTGGATTAAACGCTATGAGGAAAAAAACTATTACGCTATCGATCCAGTTTTAATGCTATGCCAGCAGCCCGGACGGGGCTTAGAGTGGACGCACGACCTCTTCACTGGCGCCGGTGATTTGTGGAAAGAGGCGCAGGAGCACGGCCTGAATAGCGGTTTTTCCTGCTCCGCCATGGCATCAAATCGCGCCATTGGTATATTATCTATAGCATCCCGCCTGGCAAGCCGGACGCAACATCAACATGTCGAGCTGGAAGTGAAACTGCACTTTCTGGCGGAACTGAGTTTGCGTTCACTTCAGCGTTTTTCTGATGATGCGCTGATGGTGCTAAAAAATGATTTCAGTCAGCGCGAGTTAGAGATTTTGAAATGGACCGCAGAAGGGAAAACCTCGGCTGAAATTTCGCTTATTTTAGCAATTTCGCAACACACAGTGAACTTTCACCAAAAGAATATGCAAAAGCGATTTAATGTTTCCAATAAAACTCAAATTGCCTGTTATGCGGCGGCAATTGGACTGATATAGAAAAAGGCAACTACTAAATTTAGTAGTTACGTTGCCGGAAGCAGTTGTCTACCCTGCGCCGGGACTTTGCCAGGCTGGCGTAGCGTAAATCAATGCAAACATGAGGATGTCAGGGGCGCATGATGAAGATAATTCAAACCCAGTTAAAGGATATGCCGTCCTCTCTGCTGGCCGAACTAGGCAGCTACCGTTATAGCGTATTTGCGCGTGGAGAAGGCTGGTCGATCCCGCCTCGTCTCAGCACGCCGGGTCAGGAGTACGATCGTTTCGATCGTTCGGATGTGACCTGGCTGCTGGCCTGGAACGCGCGTGACGGCATCAGCGGCTGCGCGCGACTGATGCCGTGGCATGAGCCAGCCCAGAGCGAAGGGCTGGTGGTGCCGTTCAGTCACGAAAAAGTATGGGAAATGTCGCGCTTCTCGGCGAAGCTGGAACTGGATGCGGAACTGCCGTTCAACCTGTTATGGCACGCCGTGCAGCTTGCCGAACTTAATGGTATGGAGTATTTGATCAGCTCGGCGACGCCGATGCTGGAGAAGATGTTTGAGGATCACCAGGTCGCCTATGAGCCGCTTACGCCCGGTCTGATCCAGTCGGAGGACAATCTGTTCGCCATTCGTATCCCGGTCGTGCAGCCGGCGCTGGCGGAAAAGTATCGCGGCACGCGGCGCTTCAGTCCGGAAGAGGTACTGCCGTCACTGGGTGTCTCTGTGAACTGGCAGTCGCATACCTGACAGCGCGCCCCCGCTTCGGCGCGGGGGCGAACGCATCACTGACGATACGCAGTCTTAATCTGCTTTATGGTATTGCTGAATACTTCCGCCTGCGGCTTATCACCCAGAGTTTGCACGTAGCGTTCCATATTAATAATCACTTTTCCGGCATCCGCCTGGCCCATTCCTTTCAGAATCAGCGTCACCATCATTTTCAGACAGGCAACTTCATCAGCCAGCTTCAGCGTGTCGTGCGAGGTAACAAATTCTTCATCGCTCATCGTGTTCTCCTTGGGGTTAATCGATCGTGCCGGCATGTTCCGCGCAGCCGTGCATGAGTATATCACAGCGAGCCAATTGCCTGCGAAAGCGAAGCGTAACGGCTGACGATTGCTGTACAGGATATTATTTAAAGTAGCAGTTGAATAATTTTCACAGCCCGGCCGCGACACATTTAAGTCTATTTTTGAATTTTTAGACTGATATAATTTAAGCCTTTGAAAATATTGATTAAATAAAAAGGGTAAATGAACATATTTCATCCGGTCGACATATTTTTGTACTGACTGGAAAGTGTTGATGTAAATCAGCGAATACGGTCAAACATTCGGCCCGTTGATGTTCTTTATTGCGAAAAGCAGGTATCATGCGCGCATTCAATATCAGATTTATTCCTCACTTTAGCTAGCGGAGTGTTCCCCGTTGATCAGTGTTCTTCTTGTTGATGACCATGAACTGGTACGCGCCGGTATTAGACGCATACTGGAAGATATGAAAGGTCTTACGATCGCGGGAGAGGCTTGTTGCGGCGAGGACGCGGTGAAGTGGTGCCGGGCTAACCAGGTCGATGTGATTCTGATGGATATGAATATGCCGGGCATCGGCGGGCTGGAAGCGACGCGCAAAATTGTGCGCTACAACCCCGATATCAAAATTATCATGCTGACGATCCACACCGAAAATCCGCTGCCCGCCAGGGTGATGCAGGCGGGCGCAGCAGGCTATCTGAGCAAAGGCGCCGCGCCGCAGGAAGTCGTGAGCGCCATTCGCTCCGTACACGCCGGTCAGCGCTATATCGCCTCGGATATCGCGCAGCAGATGGCGCTGAGCCAGATAGAGCCGCAAAAAGCGGAATCTCCCTTCAGCTGTTTGTCGGAAAGGGAATTGCAGATTATGCTGATGATCACCAAAGGGCAAAAGGTGACGGAAATTTCCGAGCAGCTCAATCTCAGTCCTAAAACCGTTAACAGCTACCGTTATCGCATGTTCAGCAAGCTGAACATCAGCGGCGACGTAGAGTTAACGCATCTGGCCATTCGACATGGCCTGTTCAATGCGGAGCCGTTAATCAGTAGTGAGTGAAGTTTTCAACGCCAAAGCCTTTCTCAGCACGGTGACCAGTCAGCCGGGCGTGTACCGCATGTACGATGCCTCGGACACCGTGATCTATGTAGGAAAAGCCAAAGATCTCAAAAAGCGCCTCAGCAGCTACTTTCGCAGCCATGTCGGCAGTCGAAAGACAGAGGTGCTGGTCAGTAACATCCATCATATAGACGTCACCGTCACGCATACCGAAACGGAAGCATTGCTGCTGGAGCATAACTACATCAAGCTCTATCAGCCGCGCTACAACGTGCTGATGCGTGATGATAAATCCTATCCGTTTATCTTTCTCAGCGGCGATACCCACCCGCGTCTGGCCTATCATCGCGGGGCGAAACACGCTAAGGGCGAATATTTCGGGCCCTTCCCGAACGGCTACGCCGTACGCGAAACCCTGGCGCTGATGCAGAAAGTGTTTCCAATTCGCCAGTGTGAAAACAGCGTTTACCGCAACCGCTCCAGACCTTGTCTGCAGTATCAGATTGGACGCTGCCTCGGCCCTTGCGTCGCCGGACTGGTGAGCGAAGAGGAGTATGCGCAGCAGACGGAATATGTGCGGCTGTTTCTGTCCGGCAAAGATGACCAGGTGCTGAACATGCTGGTAAAACGCATGGAAGAGGCGAGTACCGGGCTGCGTTTTGAAGAGGCGGCGCGTCTGCGCGATCAGATTCAGGCGGTGCGCCGGATCACCGAGAAGCAGTTTGTCTCTAATCAGGGCGACGATCTGGACGTAATGGGCGTAGCCTACGACGCGGGCATGGCCTGCCTGCACGTACTCTTTATCCGACAGGGCAAGGTGCTGGGCAGCCGCAGCTACTTCCCAAAAGTTCCGGCGGATACCGAGCTGGCGGAAGTGGTTCAGACCTTTGTCGGCCAGTTTTACCTGCAGGGCAGCGAAGCTCGCACTCTGCCTGGCGACATTCTGCTGGACTTCAACCTGCCGGAACGCGAGCTGCTCTCTGCATCGCTGAGCGAGCTGGCGGGACGCCGCGTAACGATCCAGAGCAAACCGCGCGGCGATCGCGCGCGTTACCTCAAGCTGGCGCGCACCAATGCGGCGACGGCGCTGACCACGCGCCTGTCGCAGCACTCTACCATCCAGCAGCGGCTGGCGGCGCTGGCACAGTTTCTTGAACTGGACAAAATCAACCGCATGGAGTGCTTCGATATCAGCCACACCATGGGAGAGCAGACTATCGCATCCTGCGTGGTGTTCGACGCCAACGGGCCGCTGCGCAGCGACTATCGCCGCTATAACATTGAAGGCATTACGCCTGGCGATGATTACGCAGCGATGAATCAGGTACTGCGCCGCCGCTACGGCAAAGCGCTGGAAGAAGATAAAATCCCTGACGTCATTCTGATTGACGGCGGCAAGGGGCAGCTTTCGCAGGCGAAGCAGGTTTTTGCCGAACTGGAGGTCGAGTGGGATAAGTCCCGGCCGATTTTACTGGGCGTGGCGAAAGGCAGCGATCGTAAAGCGGGACTGGAAACGCTGTTCTTCGAGGCGGAAGGCGAGGGCGTTTCTCTGCCCCCGGACTCTCCAGCGCTGCATGTGATCCAGCATATTCGTGATGACGCTCACAATCATGCAATTTCGGGCCACCGAAAAAAACGGGCGAAAGTGAAGAATACCAGCGCGCTGGAAAGCATCGAAGGCATCGGCCCGAAACGTCGCCAGCAGCTGCTTAAGTATATGGGGGGCCTGCAACCGTTGATGAACGCCACGGTTGAAGAGATCGCTAATGTGCCCGGTATTTCGTTCGCGCTGGCGGAAAAAATATATCATTCGCTAAAACACTAGCATTGAAACAGGTGAGGCAATGTAGGAACATAGGGGAAATTCTACCCATTCCAGACAGTTACCGGCATATGCAATTTAACATTCCGACGTGTCTCACCCTGTTTCGAGTCGTCCTGATCCCTTTCTTCGTGCTGGCTTTCTATCTGCCTTTCTACTGGGCGCCTTTCGCCACCGCGCTGATCTTTGTGATTGCCGCCGTGACCGACTGGTTTGACGGATTTCTTGCGCGCCGCTGGAAGCAAACCACGCGCTTCGGTGCCTTTCTCGACCCGGTAGCCGATAAGGTGATGGTGGCGATTGCGCTGGTTCTGGTGGCGGAATATTTTCACTCCTGGTGGATCACCTTACCGGCTGCAACCATGATCGCGCGTGAAATCATTATTTCCGCGCTGCGCGAATGGATGGCGGAAATTGGCAAGCGCAGCAGCGTCGCCGTCTCCTGGATCGGCAAGGTGAAAACCACGGCGCAGATGCTGTCGCTGGTCGCGTTGCTGTGGCGTCCTGATACGACAGTTATCGCCGTAGGCGTAGTGGCGCTTTACATCGCCGCCGTGTTAACTTTCTGGTCAATGTTTCAGTATTTAAGCGCTGCGCGTGGCGATCTGCTCGATAGCTGATCGAAGCGACTTAAAAAGCAGCAAACGGACGCGCTGTGAGGATAATTCTGTTGACTCAGTGCGTCAGGTCAGTAGAATGCATCGCATCGAACGGCAGCGAGGCTGCCAGAAGATAAAGAAAATCAGCAAGTTCCGTTAAATTGCTGAACAATGCGGGAATAGCTCAGTTGGTAGAGCACGACCTTGCCAAGGTCGGGGTCGCGAGTTCGAGTCTCGTTTCCCGCTCCAGTTTTGCAGGTCAGGATAACCTGGCGGCACAGCGGATAAAGGCGCGTTGGCAGAGTGGCCATGCAGCGGATTGCAAATCCGTCCACCTCGGTTCGACTCCGGGACGCGCCTCCACTTTACACCCTGCCCGGGTGGTGAAATCGGTAGACACAAGGGATTTAAAATCCCTCGGCTGTATGGCTGTGCGGGTTCAAGTCCCGCCCCGGGCACCATCTCTACCGATTAAAAATTTCGAATTAAAATAAAGCAGTAGTAAGCAATGTCGTGACCGCCTTCAGGGCGGTTTTTTTGTGCCCGCCTGTCAGACAAAAAACCCGGCGTTAACCGGGTTTTATCGTTAAAACTTAAGACTGCGGCTGTCCCACAGGGCCTGAGCCCAGCGTGCCGCCCGGCGACGCCTGGCCGCTTGGCGCATGAGGACGGCCATCCGATTTAACCGCATCGCTCCGGTGCATACAGCCCGCCAGTGCCAGCACGGCCAGCGTAATGCAGATCCCTTTTTTCACGTTATTCATCGTTGCCACCTCATTCTCCGGTATTGAAAAAGAAAGTATAAAAACGCAATGAAATTAAAGCGTAGCAGGCTGTCGCCAACGCACCAGTCGCAAAGTCTTAAATTCCGTCAGGCTGAAAAATTTGACCCGCCTCTCATCTGATGCAGCCTGGGGTGCAAATCCAGGCGGTATGCGATACTTTCACGCCTCAATAACGCGGCACGGGCCGCGGTGATACAGAAGGAAGCGAGATGCAGGGCGTCGTGAAGTTTATTAAAGGCTGTCTACTGTTTTCCCTGCTGTGGGGCCTGTTTATGTGGTTCTGCTTCTGGCAAAAAGAGGGAATGGAGGTGGGGATGGCGATCGTAAAAAGCCTCTACGCAGGCGTTATCTATCAGGCAATGACGACGATGGTTGCACGCTATAAGGCTCGTCGCCAGGCTAAACCGCTTTAACAGCGATGCGGCGGCCGCCGCATCGCTTACTTACTTTTCCCGCTACTTACTCAAACTTACCGGTCAGGCGACGATGAAAATCGCTGCTGCGCGTATCCAGACCGACAATGGTTACCTGCGCGCCGTGGCGCTGATAGCGATATTCAATGCCGTCGAGAGCGGCGACTGATGACGCATCCCATATTTGCGCATGGGTCAGATCGATAGTGACCTGTTTCGGGTCATGTCCATAATCGAAATGTTCAAACAGATCGTTGCTGCTGGCGAAGAAAAGCGGGCCGCGCACGCGATAGCACACCGATTTGCCGTCGGGACTGACTTCGCGCTCAGCATGAATAACGTGAGCGATACGGCGCGCAAACAGCACGATGGCGACGATAACGCCCGCCAGCACGCCCAGCGCCAGGTTGCCTGTCCACACCGTCACCATAATCGTTAGCGCCATTACCAGCGTCTCTGACCAGGGCATACGTTTGAGGGTGGCTGGCTGCAGGCTGTGCCAGTTCACGGTCTTCACGGCAACCACCATCATAATTCCCGCCAGCACGACCATCGGGATCTGTGCCATCAGCGCGCTCAGGCCGGTCACCAGCAACAACAACACCAGGCCGGCAACGACGGTTGAGACGCGCGTGCGCGCCTTACCCAGCTCGACGTTTACGATAGTCTGGCCGATCATCGCGCAACCGGCGATGCCGCCGTAGAACGCGGCGAAAATGTTGGCCACGCCTAAACCCCATGACTCGCGGCGCTTGCTGGAGAGGGTATCGGTCAGATCGTCCACCAGTTTGGCGGTGAGCAAGGATTCCATCAGGCCGACAAAGGCAATACTGAGCGCAGTCGGCCAGACGATCTGCAGCGTCTGCAGGCTAAGAGGCACCTGTAACGCATTCAGACCGGGCAAACCCGCACTCATAGGACCTTCATCGCCTACGTTGGGCACGCGCCAGCCGAGCAGCAGCGCGACGGCGGTCACGACAACGATAGCGACCAGCGGAGAAGGCACGCTTTTCAGCACGCGCGGCAGCAGCAGCACAATCGCCAGCGTGATGGCAAACAGCAGCCACACCAGCGAATGTTGCCCCCAGACGTGCGGCACCTGCGCAAAGAAAATCAGGACACCCAGCGCGTTGACGAAGCCAAGCATGACTGAGCGCGGAATATAGCGCATCATGCGCGCCAGGCCGGCTATACCGAAGAGGATCTGGATCAGGCCGCCCAGCACCACGGCCGGCAGAATATAGGCTACCCCGTGCGCATGCACCATCGGACCGATCACCAGCGCGACCGAACCGGCTGCGGCGGTAACCATTGCCGGACGCCCGCCCAGCACCGAAAGCGTCAGGCACAGCACCACAGATGCCACCAGACTGACCTTCGGATCGACACCGGCGATAACCGAAAAGGAGATCACCTCTGGAATAAGCGCCAGCGCGGTGATCACGCCAGCAAGACACTCACGGGTGAGCAGGGCAGGGGAACGCAAAACGCGGCCCACGGTCAGGTCGTTGTCCACGGCTTGAGGCGCGGCAACGTCGTTGGGTTGGCTCATAAATTGCAGGCTCTTTTTAATAGTCGTTCTTGCGGCGAAAGCGAAGAACGCAGACGAAATTAAGCAGAAGAGAGTACTGTCTGAGAGGGAAATTTGCCAGCGATCACAAAACTAACAGAATGACTCCGTCCCTGGAGCCAGCATTACACCGACAGATCGTCAGGTGTCTTATGCACAACCAGTTCAAGCAGTTGACGATAGATGTCGAGCGATACCACGTCCGACTCCAGTTCCAGCCGATGGATCAGTTTAGAGATGATCGCTTTATTAGTGACAGGCTTACCCGCCTGTAAAATCTCAGCCACCACTAATCCTAATATTTCCATCTCACTGGCCGCTTTACTGGCCGCTGCGTTGAAGTAATCACCAATTTCTTTATCGGTTTGTGGAATAGCGTTTTGCATGTGTCAGTCCTAAAACAGTCCCAACGTCCAGGTCGGATACCAGATCAATTTACGATGAAACTCCCCTTACATGGACAGATATAAAGGGCCCCAAGTCATCAAAAAAGGACCTCTGAAGGTGGAAATCCACTTACACCTTCAGAGGCGACGCAAACGCATCATTCGTTACGGAATCGTTATCCGATTCATGGGGGCTAAAGTTATACAATGAAGGTGTACACGCACAAGGAGAAATTTGAACGATTTGTGCTATCTGTTAATTATCATATAGATAAATGAGTGCTTCGTGAAGAAAAGCTGTACAAGCTGTTTGTACAATGGAGGGGTTGTATCGATCAGCGGGAAAAAAATGACTTTTTCCCGCGCTGTTTTAGCTAAAAAGTTTTAACTTTGATGTGAGTTTTCGGACCGATTGTTTCTCACCGACCAGCGCCAGGCCCAGCAGCCGCCACTCTTTTGCCGGTATTTCGCGCATCGCTGCGCTAAACGCCGCGTAATCAGTGGTGGTTTGACCTTGTTCAGGAAAGAGCACCAGATCGCACGCCAGCTCCGCGCAGCGGGCGCGCAGATCGTCCATCTCCGCATGGCTGGCTGCCAGCACGGGGATGCCAAGCGGAATCAGGCCGGGGTAGCGGCTGGCATCCGCATCCTGTAAAGGGTCGCCGATCAGCGCAGGATGACGCTGGCCGAGGGTGAGGGCGATCACCGCAGCGGCGTTAGCGGCTTTTCCCGGGGCGAGATCGTTTTGCAAAATCATGACGCAACGAGGGTCTTGCATAGCACTTCTCCAGACAGAAAAAGCGCATTGTGACCAGGCGTTCAGCCTGCGTCTGGAAGATTTGTGCACGCTTGCTGATAGCGTGCCGGAGTGAGATGGCAGGCGCGTTTAAACCAGCGGCCCAGATGGCTCTGATCGGCGAAGCCCAGGTCGGCGGCGACGTCGGCGGCTGCGCTGCCGGCCGCAAGCTGGCGACGGGCCTGGGATAAACGCCACTGCACCAGCCAGGCGTGCGGCGGCAAACCCCACTGTGCCTGGAAGAGGCGAGAGAGGCGGAAGCGATCCACCTGTACGGCATCGGCCATCGCCTGTAAGCCCGGATTAAGCGCATGATGGGCAATCAGCCAGTCGCGCGCCTGCTGCGCCAGCTGACGATCGCGGTCCGCCGGACGCGTTTCGCTGCGCCATAACGGATGCTGGCCCAGCTGCATAAATAAGCGGTCCAGCGTCGCCTCTTTGATCAGTTCGGGATGATCGTGCCACAGCGCGTCAAAACAGTGCCAGACAGCGTAAGCGAGCGCTTTGTCGTTACGCAGCGTGGCGGCGAAGTGCAGCTCGCCGCCCTGGTCGGTGCCGAGCGGCGCCAGCTGCCGGGATAGCTGCTGCGGCGACAGGTAGAGCATGCGATAGGTAAAGCCCTGCGCGTCCACCGCGTCGCCATCGTGCAGCTCCTCCGGCTCCAGCATAAATACCGTGCCGGGCCGACTCTGATGCTGTTTACGGCGCGAGTGAAACTGCTGCACGCCTTGCTCCGTCACGCCAATCAGATAGCTGTCGTGCCAGTGAGGATCGTAGGCATGTCCGGTAAAATGCGCGCGAATCGTCTCGATGCCGCGCGAGGGGTCACGACGCAGATCTATCCAGTTGTTGTTGCGATCGGGCATAGTCAACTCCGGTTTTTCTCCGTCTGGATATGTTCAGGCGCTTAAAAAGCCTGACAACAGAGGCGTCATTTTTTAACGACATGTGCTATTTTCATTAGCAATTTGCTCTGCGTATAATAACGCATTCATTTAGTTAGAAGTCTAACAATTAGGTCGCTACACTTTGACTCTGCACTATAACACGTTCACCCATTTGCTCTATCAAGCTGCCCACGCCTGGCGGCTTGCCGTGGATCGCCATCTTAAACACAGCGGCCTGAGCATGAGCAGCTGGCTGGCGATTGGCCTTATTGCCAGCGAAACGCGGCCCTATACCCAGACAGAGCTTGCGCAGTTACTCGGTCTGGAGGATGCCAGCATGGTGCCACTGATCGATCGGCTGGTGAAGCAGGAGTTGCTGTCCCGCGTGCAGCCGCCGGAAGATCGCCGCAAACGGCATCTGGTGCTGACGGAGAAGGGCAATCAGGCTTTTGCCTTAGTGAAAAATGAGGCGGACGCGCTGCGCGCTGCGCTGCTCGGCGATATCGATCCTCAGGAGCTGGCGACGACGGAGCGGGTGCTGCAACAGCTGCTGACGCGCATGGGAAATATGTAACAGTGGCCAGACGCAATCCCTATGCGCCGCGAGAATGGTTGCCGCATGAAAAACCCATGCTGCCGGGATCGCCTTCAACCCCGATTCATTCGCCGCCAAAACGGATCGCCTTTGGCCTGATCGGCTTACTGATTTCGCTTACCGGCGCGCTGAGCAACGCGCTGGTCACGGCGAACCTCTCCAATCTTCAGGGCACTTTCGGCGCTTACTCCATTGAAATTGCCTGGCTGCCCGCCGTTTACGTGATGGGCAATATCTCCATCAACCTGTTGCTGGTGAAGTTTCGCCAGCAGTTTGGCCTGCGCGTTTTCACCGAAGCCTTCCTGGTGCTCTATGTGCTGGTGGCGTTTTTCCATCTCTTCGCCAACGATCTCAGCTCGGCGATCATCGTGCGCGCCGCGCATGGCATGGCGGGCGCGGCGCTCAGCTCGCTGGGGATCTATTACCAGATACAGGCGTGGCCGGCGAAACATCGGCTTAAGGCGTTGGTGATCGGCCTGACCGCCTCGCAGTTCGCTATTCCGATGGCGCGGCTTTTTTCGACCGAGCTGCTGCAGCTGCAGGAGTGGCGTGGGCTTTACCTGTTTGAGCTGGGTCTGGCGATGATTGCGCTGGGGTGCGTGCTGGTGGTGAAACTGCCGCCGGGCGACCGCATCAAGGCGTTTGAAAAACTCGATTTCGTCACCTTTATGCTGCTGGCACCCGGTATGGCGCTGCTCTGCGGCGTGCTGTCGCTGGGGCGCATCGAATGGTGGTTTACCACCTCCTGGCTCGGCATCAGCCTGGCGATCGCGCTGGTGCTGATCGTCGCGGCGATCGTCATTGAGCACAACCGGAAAAATCCTCTGATCAATACGCGCTGGCTGAGCAGCGGCACGATGGTGCGTCTTGGCATTGTGATGATTATGATACGCATCGTGCTGGCGGAGCAGAACACCGGCGCGGTGGGTTTTTTGCAGCAGCTGGGCCTGCTGAACGATCAGATGCGCGGCCTCTCGCTGGCGATTATCGGCGGCATGACGCTCGGTATCGTCACCAGCGCCCTGACCATCAAGCCGACACATCTTAACTGGCCCATCGTTGTCTCGCTGGCGGTGATGATCGTCGCCTCGCTGATGGATGCGCACTCCAGCCCGGTAACGCGCGCCAACAATATGTATATCAGCCAGTTTTTGCTCGGCTTCAGCAGCACCTTCTTTATGGCGCCCGCGATGCTGATCGGTATCGGCAGCGTCGTGACGCAGCCGAAAAATCTGGTGAGCTTTGTGGTGCTGTTCGGCATGAGCCAGAACCTGGGCGGCCTGATCGGCTCTGCCATTCTCGGAACCTTTCAGGTCTGGCGTGAAAAATATCACTCCAGCCTGCTGGGCGATCAGCTGTCGCTGCTCGATCCTAACGTTACGGATCGCCTCAGCCAGTATGGCGCGCTGTTTAGCAGCCAGGTAGGCGATTCTGTTTTGCAGAGCGCGCAGAGCACCAGCCAGCTACAGAGCGTGGCGACGCTGCAGGCGAACGTGCTGGCCTATAACGATACCTATTTACTGACGGCGGCGCTGGCGCTCATTACCCTGATGTGGGCACTGTGGCGTCTTTCCCGTCAGCGATACCTTAGCTGGCGACAGGCGCGCTTCAACCTGAAGGAGCAGCGCCTGGCGGCCGCGTCACAAGAATCTATGGAGTCACAATGAGTCAGCAGGATGAACTTCAGGCGGCGGAGCGCGAGCGCGCCAACCGTCGGCGTATTCTTTCTATTGCGGCAGGAAGCGGCATCGTTATTCTTGGCGTCCTGATTATTCTCTACGCCTGGCAGCTCTGGCCCTTTACCAGCGCAGTACAGAGCACCGAAAACGCCTATGTGCGCGGGCAGGTGACCTTTATCAGCCCGCAGGTCAGCGGCTATCTGACCTCGGTCGAGGTGGTGGATCTGCAGCCGGTGCAGAAAGGGCAGCTGCTGATGACCATTG
Source organism: Pantoea sp. YU22 (assembly GCF_003970755.1). Lineage (NCBI taxonomy): Bacteria > Pseudomonadati > Pseudomonadota > Gammaproteobacteria > Enterobacterales > Erwiniaceae > Pantoea > Pantoea sp. YU22. The sequence goes on from NZ_RYDU01000001.1 coordinate 326,590, forward strand.
ACGATCGCATCTATCGTCAGCGCGTGCATCAGGCGCAGGCGCAGTTAGCGATGAAGCAGGCGGCGCTTCGCAATAACCAACAACAGCGCCGCAGCGCTGAAGCCACTATCGCCAGTAATAAAGCCGCGCTGGAGAACGCCAGAGCGCAGGCGCTGAAAGGGGGCTTCGACCTGAAACGCGTCGAGAGCCTGGCCGCCGACGGCTCGCTGTCGGTGCGTGAACGCGATGCGGCGCGTGCCGCTAACGCGCAGGCGCAGGCGCAGGTACGCCAGGCGGAGGCGCAGGTAGCGGTAGCGCAGCAGAACCTGCAAACCGTTATTGTCAATCGCGCCTCGCTTGAAGGCGATGTCGCCAGCGCCCAGGCAGCGCTGGAGCTGGCGGAGATCGATCTGGCAAATACCCGTATCGTTGCGCCGGATGCCGGTCAGCTCGGCCAGCTTTCGGTGCGCAAAGGAGCCTACGTGACGGCTGGCACGCGTCTCACCTCAGTGGTGCCGGACCATAAATGGATTATCGCCAACATGAAAGAGACGCAGATGGCGGCTATTCGTCCTGGCCTGCCGGTGACCTTCCGCGTTGACGCGCTCAACGGCAAACGTTTTAACGGCCATGTGGAATTTATCTCGCCGGCGGCGGGGTCGGAATTCAGCGCCATCTCGCCAGACAACGCCACGGGCAACTTTGTCAAAATCGCCCAGCGTATTCCAGTCCGTATCGCCATCGAATCTGAAGATATGCGCGAGCTGCGGCCCGGCATGTCGGTAGAGGTCAGTATTGACACTGCCGCGCAACCTCGCAGCAAGGCGGTGGAGTGATGCGGCGGCTGTTACTCGCCAGCCTCGCGGCGCTGACGCTGGCCGGTTGCGCCACCGAGGTGGAAAAAGCGCCTTCATCGCTGCCGATCCCGCCGCAGTGGCGTAATCAGGTCGGGCCCGCCGCCGCGCCGGAAGCGGAATGGTGGCACGCCTTTGGCGACGATAACCTTAATCGTCTGGTGGCGCAGGCGCTGCGCAATAACCTCGATATCCTTACGGCGCGTTCGCGCGTCGAGCAGTATCGCGCCCAGCTGCGCGCGGCGCAGGGCGATAATTTCCCTACGCTGAGCGCAGGCGCAGGGGTGACGCATCAGCGCGCGTTGTCTTCAGTTACCGGACAGCCGTACGAGAACGCTGTCTATCAGGGGCTGCTGCAGGCTAACTACAATGTCGATTTCTGGGGGGCGCGCAGCAGCAGCATCGCGGCCAGCGAAGCGTCGCTGGAGGCACAGCGCGCCGCGGCATCGGCGGCAGAACTGACCGTCGCCAGCTCGGTAGCGTCGGGCTATATGAGTCTGGTGGCGCTGGATGAGCAGCTGCGCGTCACCGAAGCGACGCTGGCGACGCGCGGCAATTCGCTGCGGCTGGCGCAGCGCCAGTTCGAAACGGGCTACAGCTCGCGCCTTGAGTGGATGCAGGCGGCGTCCGAATTTCAGACCGCGAAGGCGCAGGTGCCGCAGCTGAAGCATCAAATCGCCCAACAGGAGAATGCCCTGAGCATTCTGGTGGGCATGAACCCGCGCGAGATTGCGCGCCGACCGCAATTCAGCCAGCTTATGCCACAGCAGATGCCGCAGGTGCTGCCGTCGCAGCTGCTTAACCGACGGCCCGATATCGTGCAGGCCCAGCGCCTGCTGCTGGCGGCAGATGAGACGCTCGCCTCGTCAAAAGCGAAGCTGCTGCCAACGCTCAACCTTACCGCGAGCGGCACTCTGCAAAGCAACGAGCTGCACCAGCTGCTCGACAATCCGTTTCGTCTCTGGAGCATAGGCGGCAGCGTGCTGGCACCGTTGCTGAACCGCGAAGCGCTGACGGCGCAGGTCGATGTTTCGATGGCGGCGCGCAATCAGGCGCTTTACAGCTATGAAAAGGTTGTTCGCAACGCTTTTTCAGAGGTGAACGACGCAATGGATGCGATTCTGCAGGGGCAGGCGCAGCTGGCGGAGCTGCAGAAGCAGGAAGAGTATGTGTCCGAGGCGCTGCGCATCGCCAGCAATCGCTATCAAAATGGTTACGCCTCGTATCTTGACGAGCTGGACGCGCAGCGCACGCTGTTCAACACGCAGCTCAATCTGGTATCGGTGAAGAATAATCTTCTGCTGGCGCAGGTCGCGCTTTATCGCGCGCTGGGCGGCGGCTGGCAGGCGCGCTGAACGATATAGATAAACTGAACGCTTTTGCTGCGCTATCAGTAAATCTTTTAATCATTCTGCTTATGAACGACTGGTTCATAAGCATACTTTTGCTTACGTGTCTTTACATTATCTGTTAATATAGTGCGGTTTCGATTGGATCTAAGTAGAAAGGTGTGGATCGGTACGATCCACGCTCAGTAAGCGTATGGAGCTTTCCGCCTGCCTGTAACAGGTAATAAAGGAATAAAAACATGTCTAAGCATTCTCTTATCATAATGACTATTGCGGCAACGTTATTAACGGGCTGTGCACGCACTGCGCCTGTTCATAACGTCGACCAGTCACTTACGCAGCATTATTCTGATAACCAGATGAAAACCGCGATTATTGAGGCAGGGCTCGGTCGCAAATGGGTGATGACGCCCGTCGCGCCAGGGGTAATTAATGGCCGCTATGCGCAGCGCGAGTTTGTTGCCAACATCCGCGTTACCTACACGCCGCAAAGCTATTCCATCCAGTACGTCAGCAGTCAGAACCTGAATGCAAAAGACGGGAAAATTCACGCCAATTATAACCGCTGGGTGAATAATCTTGACCAGGATATTCAGCTGCGTCTGGCCGCTCAGGCTCTGAAATAATGTTGCTCCTGCCGTCGTCATCCTCAGGCGACGGCAGGTGTTTTCCTAAAGAAAAATTGTGGTTTGCCGATATTAAAAATCGCTGCACCTTCATGTTCTGCCGTGTTATGCACGTCAGAGCGTTGTGAAGGCCACACCAGCAACTATCCGTTTTTTTCAATCAGGACATCGAAACATTGCCTGGCTGGCGCTGATTTCGCAAGGTACAAAATAAGAGCGCAGTTATGAATTTGGCATATTCACTTGTTGAATGGCAGGCACTGGCTCCGGGACTGGCCAGTCGGGATGTATGGCAACGCTGGGCGCAGCAACCTCCTGTTTTAGATCCGAATCTTCCTGTGGCAAAACCTCAATTCCTGCCGATGATGACTGCTCGTCGTCTGAGCAGCGGTAGCCGCGCGGCCGTAGAGTGCGGACTCGCCTTACTGGCGCGCCAGCCCGCGGACGCGGTGGTTTTTACCAGCCGTCACGGCGAGCTGGAGCGTAATCTGCGCATCCTTACGGCGCTAGCGGAAGAGCAGGCGCTTTCACCGACCGATTTTGCAATGTCGGTGCATAACTCTGCCGTTGGCAGCCTGACTATCGCCGCGCAGCAACCGCTGGTTTCAACCTCGATCTCTGCGGGGATCGACTCCTTTCAGCAGGGCCTTATTGAGGTCACTGCGCTGCATCAGGCAGGATATAAAAAGGTGCTGTTAGTCGATTTTGAGGGCGCTATCCCCGATTACTATTCTCCCTGGCTGCCGGAGTGCGCTGGACAGGTGCCTTATGCGGTCGGGCTTGTGCTTGCCGTGGGCGACAGCCTCAGATGTTCTGCTCGTTTGCAAACGGGCAAGCTGCCCGTTGCGCTGCCTCAAAGCCTGGCGTTTCTGCACGGTATGCTGAGCGATGCGTCTGAATTTATTCTGCCGGGCGCGCGTATGGACTGGCAGTGGGAGAAAAGCCATGGCTGATTCTTCTCTCGTCATGCGTCGTCGCTTGAACGTTAACTACTACTGGCGGCTGGTGATGACCGCCGTAAGCTTTAGCTTGTTCAGCGTAGGCGGCCTGTTGCTGTCGCTTATCTGGTTTAATCTGCTGCTGCTTTTTCAGCGCAATACAACGCGCCGCCGCGCGCTGGCCCGCCGCAGTATCGCCTGGAGCTTCCGCTGTTTCCTGCGCTTCTGCCGGTTTGTCGGCGTCTATGACTATCGTATTATCGGCGCGGAGCTGTTGCAGCAGGACAAAGGCTGCCTGATTGTCGCTAACCATCCCTCGCTTATTGACTATGTGATGATCGCCTCGGTAATGCCGGAGATGGACTGTCTGGTTAAAGCGGAGCTGCGGCACAACCTTTTCTTCCGCGGCGTGATACGCGCGGCGGACTATCTGATTAACAGCGAAGCTGAAACTCTGCTCCCTGACAGTCAGCAGCGTCTCGCCCGCGGCGACACCATCCTGATCTTTCCTGAAGGAACGCGCACGCGCTACGGCGAAGCGCTTAAGCTGCAGCGGGGCGCCGCCAATATTGCGGTGCGCGCTGGCTGTGCGCTGCGCGTGGTCCATATCAGCTGCACACAGCGAATGCTCGACAAACAGAGCCGCTGGTATCAAATTCCGCCGGTTAAGCCGCTGTTTACCGTGCGCGTACAGGCGCAAATCAGCAGCCATCCCTTTCGAGCAGCCAGCGAGGACGCGCAGCCTCTGGCGGCGCGTCGCCTGACCCGCTACCTGCAGCAGGCACTGGTTCCACCCCAAGAAAAAGACGTTTGACGGAAACACAATGGACGCACTTATCAACACTTTAAAAGAGATGATCATTGAGACGCTGAATCTCGAAGACATCACGCCCGATGATATTGAAACCGATGCGCCGCTTTTTGGCGAAGGCCTGGGGCTGGATTCAATCGATGCGCTTGAACTGGGCCTGGCGGTGAAAAACCGCTATGGCGTGGCGCTTTCCGCTGAAAGCGAGACGCTGCGCGCGCACTTTTTCTCCGTTGCCACTCTGGCGACATTTATTAAACAGCAACAGGCATAAGCGTCAGGAGCCAACCTGTGATGAATAAAGATGAAATCTATCAGGAAGTCGCTTCGTTGCTGACCAGCCTGTTTGAAACCGATCCTGAGGCTATTCGCCCGGACGCGCGTCTGTATGAGGATCTTGAGCTCGACAGTATTGATGCGGTCGACATGGTGGTGCATCTGCAAAAGCGCACGGGCCGCAAAATCAAGCCGGAGACCTTTCGCTCCGTGCGTACTGTGCAAGATGTCGTGGATGCGGTTGATCAGCTAATGCGAGAGAGCGCCTGAGCCGATGTTGTCTGCCGCGTTGCGTCTGCTGAATGCGCTTTCGCTGCTAATGTGGCCGTTTATCGTGCTGCTCGTCGCAGCCCATCCGGAATGGCAGATCCTGTTCTGGCCACTTAGCGTCATGTTTGCGCTGCGCTGGTGGTGGTTGCGCGGTAAGCCCGCTGCGATGACGCGGCTCAGCGCCTGGCTGTCGCTGTTCGGCGCAATCTTTACTTTCAGCGCCGGCGCGCTGCGCAGCCTGCATCTGCTGTTGTGGTATCCGGTACTGGTTAATTTGCTGCTGCTCATTATGTTTGCCGGTTCACTGCGCGGTCCGATGCCGCTGGTGGAGCGTATCGCGCGCCTGCGCGAACCCAACCTGTCGCCGCAAGGCGTCAACTATACGCGCCGCGTCACCTGGCTGTGGTCGCTGTTCTTCTTGTTTAACGGCAGCGTCGCCGCAGCGACCTGTGTGGCAGGAAACCTTAACTGGTGGACGCTGTGGAACGGTGGCGTCAGTTACCTGCTGACAGGCTCGCTGATGGCAGGGGAGTGGCTGGTGCGCCAGCGAATCAGACAAGAAAGATGAAGATATTACCGGTCAGCTTATGGCTAAACGCGCCAGAGGGCGTGGTCGCCTTTCGCGGCGAGCGTCCGCTGCTGCGCAGTACCATGCGCCGTCAGGCCGCTGCGCTCGCCGCGCGCTTCGCCGCCGTGCCGGAGAAGCGCTGGGCGCTCTGTTTCGACGACACCTACCGCTTTTGCGTGGCGCTGCTGGCGGCCTGGTACGCGGGTAAGACGCCGGTGATTCCAGGCCACTGTCGCGCCCGGCAGCTGGAGGAGATGCGTGCGGAAATAGACGGCGTCGTCAGCGATATGCCTCTTGATATCAGGCTGCCGCATCTGATGTGGCATGAAGAAGAAAGCGAGGACGCGCTGCCGCCGCTGCCTGACGATGCTGCGCTGGTGCTTTTCACCTCTGGCTCTACCGGTACGCCGCGCGCCGTACGCAAGCCGCTGGCGGTGATGGAGCGTGAGGCGCAATGGCTTATTGAACGCTGGGGCGCTCAGGCTGCATCGTGTCGGTTTATCGCCTCCGTCAGCCACCAGCATCTGTATGGGTTAAGTTTCCGCCTGTTTATGCCGATGGCGCTCTCTTGTCCGTTTGCGGCGCAACAGATCCTGTACAACGAGCAACTGACGCAGCTGGAACGAGATAAGCCTTACGTTTTTATCAGCAGTCCCGCTTTTTTACGTCGTCTTGACGCATCGCTTGCCGCGCCAGAGTGCGCGCTGGTTATTTCCGCGGGCGGCATGCTGGAAGAAGAGCATGCGGAGGCCGCGCAGCAGGCGCTGGGCTGCCGCATCAACGAGATTTACGGCAGTACAGAAACAGGCGTGATCGCCTGGCGCGAGCATGATGGCGAAACGCCGTCCTGGCGCTGCTTTCCCGCTGTTCGCCTGAACAAAACAGCGGGCGAACGCTGGCAGATTTTCTCAGATTTGCTTCCTGACGCCAGCGGCTGGCTGCTGGACGATCGGCTGGAGACAGACGAGACCGGGCGTTTTCAGCTGGCGGGACGCCACGATCGCGTAGTGAAAATCGAAGATAAACGCGTCTCGCTGAGCGAAGTGGAACGCCGCGTACTGGCGCTGCCAGGCGTAAAAGATGCCGCCGCGCTGGTGATGACGCGCGGCAGCCGTCGCGCCGTCGCCGTTGCCGTACAGCTTGACTGGCAGCCAACAGCCGTGGAGCTGAGTCGGCTAAAACGCCTCTGGCGCGGGCAATTGCATCCCTGGCTGGAGCCGGTCGCGCTACCGCGCTACTGGCGCGTCGTAGAAGAGATGCCTGTCACCAGTCAGAGCAAACGCGCCTGGACACACATTGAGGAGCTTTTTCATGTTGCCGATTGAGCGCAGCCGTAAAATCAGCGGATCGCAGGCGCTGTTTCACTTTCAGGTTGAGGCCGACCTTTTCTGGTTTCAGGGCCATTTTCCCGCGCTGACCATTCTGCCCGGCGTGGCGCAACTCGACTGGGTTATGCACTATACGACCACGCTGCTGGCGCCAGGCAAGGTTTTCAGCGCGCTTGAAAATATTAAATTTCAGCAGCCGGTGCCTCCTGGTTCCCATCTCCAGCTTGAACTCGACTGGGATGAAAGCAAATCCCGTGTCAGCTTCCGCTATCTGCTGCTGCGCGATGGCGAGCAGCAAAGCGCCAGCAGTGGGAAGATCCTGCTGTGCTGAAGACCGACTTTTCGCCCTGCGTGGTGATCCCTTGTTATAACCATGGCGCAACCATGGCGTCGGTGCTTGCGCGGCTGGCCCCTTTTAAGTTGCCGATCATTATCGTGGATGACGGCAGCGACGCCGCGACGCAGCAGCAGCTGGCGCAGCTTCACGCCGATCAGCTTGATATTTTGCGCCTGCCCGCGAATCAGGGAAAAGGGGCGGCGGTGATTTTTGGGCTGCGCGCCGCGAGACAACAAGGTTATACCCACGCCCTGCAGCTTGACGCTGACGGCCAGCATGCCATTGAGGATGTGCCTCTGATGCTGGCGGAGGCGCGCCGCTACCCGGAACAGCTGATCTCGGGTCGTCCTCGCTATGATGACTCGGTGCCTAAAGCTCGACTTTATGGACGCTATGTCACCCACTTTTGGGTATGGGTAGAAACGCTGTCATTCTCCATTAAGGACAGCATGTGCGGCTTCCGCGTTTATCCTCTGGTGCCCGCGCTGGCGCTGTGCGACCGGCGCTCAGTTGGTCAACGAATGGATTTTGATACCGAGATTATGGTGCGGCTCTACTGGCAGGGCACGCCGAGCCGCTTTATCGCAACGCGCGTGGTCTATCCCGAAGCGGGCCTGTCGCATTTCGATGCGTTGCGGGACAATCTGCGTATTTCGTGGATGCATACCCGGCTTTTTTTCGGCATGTTGCCGCGCATCCCAAAGCTGGTGGCGATGCGCAGGCAGCAGAGACACTGGTCTGGCGAGCCAGAGCGACGCGGGCAGACCGGGCTGCGTTTTATGCTGGCGCTGTGGCGCTACGGCGGGCGGTTGCCCTTTACGCTGCTGCTCTGGCCGGTGGTGGCGGTCTACTGGCTGACCGGCTTGAACGCGCGTCGCGCGTCGCAGCGTTATCTGCAGCGCGTTGCCGCCTATGCGCAAAGCCGCCACGTCACGCTTCCGCAGCCGCTCAATAGCTACCGTCACTTTTTGCGCTTTGCTGAAGCGATGCTGGATAAAGTCGCCAGCTGGCGCGGCGACCTGCGCTGGGGCAAAGAGATTGACTTCGCCCCGGGTGCCGAAGTGACGATACGCCGGGCTGAAGGGAAAGGGCAGCTGATTCTGGCCTCTCATCTGGGCGATATTGAGGCGTGCCGCGCTATGGCGCAGCAGGTGAGCGGACTGGTTATCAATGCGCTGGTCTTTACCGATAACGCGCAGCGATTTCGCGCTGTGCTGGAAACTATTGCGCCAGATGCTGGCGTTAATCTACTGCCTGTATCCAGTATCGGCCCGGAAACCGCCATCCTGCTGCAACAAAAAATCGATGCGGGCGAATGGGTGGCGATTGTTGGCGATCGAACCGCAGTAAATCGTCAGCGCGGCGGCGTATCGCGCGTAGTCTGGAGCGATTTTCTTGGACAGCCAGCCCCGTTTCCTCAGGGCCCCTTTGTGCTGGCGTCGGCGCTGCGCTGCCCCGTAATGTTGATGTTCGCGCTGCGCGAGCAAGGGATGTTGCGCGTCTACTGCGAACCCTTCGCCGATCCGCTGCTGTTGCCGCGCGCCACGCGCCAGCAGGCGCTGCAGGAGGTAGTGGATCGCTATGCGCAACGGCTGGAGGCTTACGCGCTGAAGGCGCCGCTCGACTGGTTTAATTTTTTTGATTTCTGGTCGCTGCCTGAGAACCGGGCGCGCCGCGAGGAGTCCCCGGATGAATAACAATCTGCACGCCGTCGAGGTGACGATAACGGTCTCCTTTCACGACTGCGATCCCATGGGCGTGGTCTGGCACGGCAACTACTTTCGCTTTTTCGAACAGGCGCGCGAAGCGCTGCTGCGCCAGGTCGGCTACAGCTACGCTGAGATGGCGGCCAGCGGCTATGTCTGGCCGGTGGTTGATGCCCACGTAAAATATCGCCAGCCGCTGCGCTGCGAAGAGATCGTCCGCGTTAGTGCGCGCATCACCGAATATGAAAATCGTCTGCGCATAGATTATGAAATAAAAAACGCCGCGGGGCAGGTCACGACGCGCGCCCACACGTTGCAGGTGGCGGTAAGCCAGCAAACGCAAGAGATCTGTTTTGTTTCACCAGATGTTCTACTGGAAAAACTGGGAGTAAAGGGATGTTGAAATATCTGCTCAGCGCGCTGCTGCTATGGAGCAGTGTCTCCAGCGCCGTCACGCTGACCGAGCTGCAACAGCGGTTCGCCAGCCAGCCCGTGATCCGCGCCGATTTCGTTCAGACGCGCACTATCGCTGGCATGGCGCAGCCGCTGATATCACGCGGGGAGCTGCTGGTTGCCCAACCGCAGGGACTATGGTGGCATCAGCGCACACCTTTCGCTATGACGCTGCTGCTTGATGATAAGCGTATGGTTCAGACCCTCAACGGTCAGCCGCCGCAGACAGTGACCGCTGAGGCTAACCCGCAGATGTTTCAGTTCAATCATCTGCTGCGCGCGCTGTTTGAAGCGGATGAACGCGTACTGCGAGAGAACTTTACGATCGATTTTCAGGATAAAGGCGACGCGCGCTGGTCGCTGGCCCTGACGCCGAAGTCTGCGCCGCTGAATAAAATCTTCAGACGCATCGATTTGTCGGGCGAGACGTTTCTCGAGCGAATCGACCTGAACGATGCGCAGGGCGATCGCACGCATATCGAACTCAGCAATACCCGTACTCAGCCGCCACAGCTTAGCGCCGAGGAGCGTGCTCGCTTTGCCCCGTAACGCTCGCCTGCTGGCAGGTCTCTGGCTGATTTTCTGCGTCGCGCTGGCGCTAACGCTGGCGTTTATGCTGCCGCGCAGCCCGCTTAACAGCAGCGTGCTGGCGCTGCTGCCGCAGCAAACGCTTGGCGCCGCGCCGTCTGAACTGCAGCAAGGCTTTATGCAGCGCCTCGATCGGCAGCTGGTCTGGCTGGTGACGGCGGACGGCGACAAGGGCAGGCAGGCCGCCGTCTGGTGGCAGGCGCAGCTGCAGACGTTACCGGAGCTGAAAGCAGTTGAGGGCGCGCTGGATGAACAGCGTCAGTCAGAGTGGGGACGGTTCGCCTGGTCCCACCGCAACGGCTTAATCGACGACGCCACGCGTGAACGGTTACGCAATCAGACGCAGGCTGACTGGATACTGGCGCAGCTTTTTTCCGCCTTCGCCGGCGTGAGCAGCAAAGAGATGCAGGGCGATCCGCTTATGCTGACGCGCGGGTCGCAGCTGGCCCTTCAGCAAAACGCCGATCGTATGGTGCTGCGCGATAACTGGCTGACGGTACAGGAGAGCCCGGGAAAGCGCTGGTATTTTCTGCATGGTGAGCTGGCGACCAACGCCTTCAGCATCAAAGAGAATCATGCGCTGGTTATGCGGCTTAAGTCTCTTGAGCAGCAGCTAAAATCACGCTGGCCTGACGCGCAGCTGCTGACGCGTGGCACCGTACTGTTCAGCGACGACGCCAGCCAGCGGGCGCAAAAGGATATGGAAACGCTGGGCGCAGTGACCATCGGCGGCGTGCTGCTGCTGGTGCTGCTGGTCTTTCGTTCGCTGCGTCCGCTGCTGCTCAGCATCGCTTCAGTCGCCGTCGGCGCGATGGCCGGTACGGTAGCGACGCTGCTCTGCTTCGGCGAACTGCATCTGATGACGCTGGTGATGAGTCTCAGCATCGTCGGTATTTCGGCGGACTATACGCTCTATTATCTGACGGAGCGGATGGTGCATGGCGCGCACGCCTCGCCGTGGGAAAGTCTGCATAAGGTGCGCGGCACGCTGCTGCTGGCGTTGGGCACTACGGCGATCGCCTGGCTGTTAATGCTGCTGGCGCCGTTTCCTGGCCTGCGCCAGCTGGCGGTATTTGCCGCCAGCGGCCTGACCGCTTCCTGCCTGACGGTGATCCTGCTCTATCCATGGCTGGTACGCGGTCTGCCAGTTCGTCCAGTGCCGCTGATGGTCTGGCTTGGGCGCTGGCTGGCGGCGTGGCGCCGCAATCGCTATCTGCGCGTCGGCCTGCCGCTGAGCCTGGCGATCTATGCGATCGCGGGCGTCAGCCAGCTGCGCGTCGATGATGATATTGCGAAATTGCAAAGCGCGCCTCCGTCTTTACTGGCGCAGGATCGCCTGATCGCGGCGCTGACCGGTCAGCACACAGATCAAACCTGGTTTGTGGTCTGGGGCGATACGCCGGAGCAGACGCTGCAGCGTCTGGCTAAGCTATCGCCTGCATTGCAGCAGGCGAAGCGAGCAGGCTGGCTGGAGACAACGCGCATCCTGCCGTTACGTTCGCTGCAACAGCAGCAGGAAGATGCGGTGCTGCTGCGCGACGCGGCCCCGCATATTATGGCAAGGCTGCAACAGGCAGGTCTGACTCTGCCGTCGCCCCATATCGAACCCATGCCCGTTACGCCGCAGGCCTGGCTGACCAGCCCGCTCAGCGCAGGCTGGCGGCTATTATGGCTGTCGCTGCCGGATGGGCGTAGCGGCGTGCTGGTACCGGCAGGCGGGGTGCACAACAGCGCAGCGCTGCAGCATCTGGCCGAACAGCTGCCGGGCGTCAGCTGGGTTAATCGCAAGGCGAGCTATGATGCGCTGTTCAGCTTCTGGCGTACGTTGCTGAGTAGTCTGCTGGCACTGGCGCTGCTTTTTATCGCGCTGAGCTACGTGCTGCGTCTGGGAGTAAAGGCGGGTTTGCGCAGCGTCACGCCATCAGCGCTGTCGTTAGCCGTGGCGCTCGCTACGCTTGGCTGGATCGGCGCCTCGCTTAATCTCTTTGCGCTGCTGGCGCTGACGCTGGTGCTTGGCATCGGTATCAATTACACCCTGTTTTTCAGCAACCCGAAAGGCACGCCCCTGACCTCGCTGCTGGCGGTGTCGCTGGCGATGATGACCACTTTGCTGACGCTTGGGATGCTGGTATTCAGCAGTACCAGCGCCATATCCAGCTTCGGCGTTGTGCTGTGCAGTGGGATTTTCAGCGCCTTTCTGCTCTCGCCGCTGGCGCTGCGGCCATCTAAATCAAGGAAAAGAAAATGCGGCGAGTCGTTCTGACTTTGTTGTCGATTTTACTGATGAGCGGTTGCGCCAGCCATGCGCCCGATAGCGCGCGGCCTACCGCCTGGCTCAAGCCTGGCGTGCGCGTCACGCTGCCGCCGCCGGGCTTGACGCCAGGATTCCAGCAACAGCAGTTGCTTACCGGCGAGGTCGGGGGAAAAAGCCAGTCGCTGCTGGTGCTGTTAAACGCGGACGGCGAGAAAATCGAACTGGCCGGATTGTCCTCGGTGGGGATTCGCCTGTTTCGCGTCACCTACGATGCCCAGGGCATTCACAGCCAGCAGCTGATGCCTCTGCCGCAGCTGCCGCCAGCCAGTCAGGTGCTGGCGGACGTCATGCTCAGCCAGTGGCCGGTTGAGGTGTGGCTGCGAACGCTGCCGCCAGGCTGGAAGCTGGAAGATGTGGGGATGACGCGGTTACTGCGCGACGCGCAGGGCAACGTCGTCACGGAAATTGACTACCTACAACGTGGCGGCCAGCGCGAGCCAGTTAGCATCCGGCAGCGAGCGTTTGGCTACCAGATCCGTATTCAACATCTGGATGCATCATGATTTACATCTCCGCTTTTGGCATGCTCAACGCACTTGGTAATGATTTAGCGACCATTGCGCAAAATCTGGGGCGCGGTCTCGCGCCGGGCATGCAGCCGCGTGACGGCTGGCTGAGCGGCGGACGACGCTGCTGGCTTGGTGCGGTAGAGGGCGAATTGCCCGCGGTGCCCCCACATCTGGCGGCGCACAATACGCGCAATAATCAGCTACTGCTGGCAGCACTGGCGCAAATTCGGCCAGAGCTGGATGCGGCGGTGGCGAAACACGGTGCCGGGAGAGTCGCGATTGTGCTTGGCACCAGCACCTCAGGGGTAGATGAAGGCGATCGATACAGGCGCGCGCCTTATAGTGACTATCACTATCAGATGCAGGAGCTGGGCGATCCGTCGCGCTTTCTGGCGAATTATCTCCAGCTTGACGGCCCGGCATACACTATCTCCACCGCCTGTTCGTCCAGCGCGCGCGCCATTATCAGCGGCCAGCGGCTGATCGCCGCCGGGCTGGCGGACGTGGCGCTGGTCGGCGGTGCGGACTCGCTCAGCCGTATGCCGATTAACGGTTTCGACAGCCTGATGTCGCTTTCTGAGCAGCGCTGCGCGCCTTTTAGCCGCGAGCGTGACGGCATCTCTGTCGGCGAAGGCGCCGCGCTGATGCTGTTGACGCGCGAGCCGCAGCCGCTGGCCTTGTTGGGCGCAGGAGAGTCATCGGATGCCTGGCATATGTCGGCGCCACATCCTGAAGGCGAGGGCGCCCAGCGCGCCATGCAGATGGCGCTGAGCAGCGCGGGCATAACGGCGCAGGAGGTGGGCTATATCAACTTGCACGGTACGGCGACGCCGCTTAACGATCAAATCGAATCCAGAGTGGTGCATCGTTTATTTGGCGACCAGGTTCCCTCGAGTTCGACCAAGCATCTTACCGGCCATACATTAGGCGCTGCGGGCGTTATCGAAGCGGCTCTCGCCGCCTTGATCCTGCGCGACAGTTTACCGTTGCCTCCCCAGGATTTTTCAACGACAACCCAGGATGAGAGCCTGCCCGACTGCGGGCTGCTGCTGGTGCGACAAAGGCTGCAAAAACCCGTTATCGCCTCGAACTCTTTTGCATTTGGCGGTAATAACAGCTGCCTGATTTTAGGACGTTTATGATGAGTAAAGCGCTTTCCGCCCGCGACTATTTGCCACATCGGACGCCAATGGTTCTGGTTGACCATGTCATTGCCGTAGATGATGAGAGCGTACATTGTCAGGTTTCCACTGCGCCCGACGGCGTGCTTGCGCCTTTCCTTAATGCGCAGGGCGAGCTGCCCGCCTGGTTTGGCGTCGAGATCATGGCGCAAACCGTGGGGGTCTGGTCCGGCTGGCATGCCAGACGCGCGGGGGCACAACAGATCCAGCCCGGTATGTTGCTGGGAGGCCGAAACTGGCGCGCGGCGGCGGCAACCTTTCCCGGCGCGATTACGCTGGATATTACGCTGCGTCTGCTGATGCGTGACGATCGCATGGGCAGTTTTGAGGGTGAAATCCGTTATGGCGATCGCGTACTCGCCAGTGGCAGGCTAAACACCTATCAACCTGACGAACAAGAGTTACAACAACTGATTTTACAAGGAAAACAGCCATGACGCGTTCCGTGTTGGTTACTGGCGCAAGCAAAGGGATTGGCCGCGCCATCGCACTGCGCCTGGCGCAGGACGGCTTTCAGGTCGCGGTGCACTTTAACCGCGACCTGGAGGGCGCAGAGCAGACGCTGGCGCTTATCCAGACAGCAGGCGGTAGCGCGCGTTTGCTGAGTTTCGACGTGGCGGATCGCACTGCGACGCGCAACGCGCTGGAAAAAGATATCGATGCCCATGGCGCTTATTACGGCATCGTCAGCAACGCAGGTATTACGCGCGACGCCGCTTTCCCCGCACTGACCAGTGATGAGTGGGACAGCGTTATTCATACTAATCTCGACAGCTTTTACAATGTTATCCAGCCTTGTGTAATGCCGATGATCGGCCTGCGTCAGGGCGGACGCATTATTACGCTCTCTTCCGTTTCCGGCATTGCGGGCAATCGCGGGCAGGTTAACTATAGCGCGGCGAAAGCCGGCATTATCGGCGCCACCAAGGCGCTGGCGATTGAGCTGGCGAAGCGCAAAATCACCGTGAACTGCATCGCACCCGGATTGGTTGATACCGGCATGGAGGGGCTGGAGCCGCATGTGGTGGAGGAAGCGCTGAAAATCGTCCCGATGAAACGTATGGGCGCGGCGGAAGAGGTGGCCGGACTGGCGAGCTATCTGATGTCTGACATCGCCGGTTATGTTACGCGCCAGGTTATTTCTATCAATGGAGGCATGCTGTGACGCATCGTGTAGTAGTAACCGGTATGGGCGGCGTCACGGCTTTCGGCGAGCAGTGGCAGGAGATAGCGACGCGGCTTCGCGCCGGTAAAAATGCGGTGCGTCGCATGCCGGAGTGGCAGGTTTACGACGGCCTTCATACGCTGTTGGGCGCGCCGATCGATCACTTTGAATTACCGGCACACTATACCCGAAAACGTATTCGCTCTATGGGGCGCGTATCGCTGCTGGCGACCCGCGCGACTGAACTGGCGCTGGAGCAGGCGGGCTTGATTGATCATCCTGCGCTGGTCAGCGGCGAAACCGGCATCGCCTATGGATCTTCCACCGGCAGCACGGGGCCGGTAAGCGAATTCGCTACCATGCTGACCGAGAAACACACCAATAACATCACCGGCACCACGTACGTACAGATGATGCCGCATACCACAGCGGTTAACGCCGGTCTGTTTTTCGGCCTGCGCGGACGCGTTATTCCTACTTCGAGCGCCTGTACCTCAGGCAGCCAGGCGATCGGCTATGCCTGGGAGGCGATCCGCCACGGCTATCAAAATGTGATGGTCGCAGGCGGAGCAGAAGAGCTGTGTCCTTCGGAAGCGGCGGTATTTGATACGCTGTTCGCCACCAGCCAGCGCAACGACGCGCCCGAAAGCTCGCCTGCCCCTTTCGATCATCAGCGCGATGGTCTGGTGATCGGCGAAGGCGCCGGCACCTTGATTCTTGAGTCGCTGGAGCATGCGCAGGCACGTGGCGCGACCATTTATGCTGAGCTGGTGGGATTTCATACCAACTGCGATGCGGCGCATATTACGCAGCCGCAGCGCGAAACCATGCAGATCTGTATTGAGCGTGCGCTGCACAGCGCTAACCTGACGCCGAAACATATTGGCTATATCTGTGCACATGGTACCGCCACCGATCGCGGCGATATCGCGGAAAGCCAGGCGACGGCGGCCGTGTTTGGCAACAGGACGCCTGTTTCATCGTTAAAAAGCTACTTTGGTCATACGCTAGGCGCGTGCGGCGCACTGGAAGCATGGATGAGTATTGAGATGATGCGTGAAGGCTGGTTTGCGCCGACGCTGAATCTGCTTCAGCCCGCGGCCGAATGCGGTGAGCTGGACTACATTATGGGCGAGCCGCGGCTGCTGGAAACCGATTATATTCAGTCGAATAACTTTGCCTTTGGCGGCATTAACACGTCACTTATCTTTAAACGCTGGCGCGACGCCTGACGTTATCCCTTACTCACTGAACTGCCACTCCTGTGCGTCGCAGGAGTGGCAGTAGCCTGCTTTTAACGGCATCTAGCCGTATGCCACGCTTGTGCCAGTTCGCCTGCAATACGATTTTGCTTGCAATAAAAGTAAGGCTACGCATAATCGCAAACCGTAATAATAATGATTATCAGTAACCTTAGCATTAGGGATCGACTATGCGCCGTTCGCTTTCTTCTCCCGGATTTAAACCGACGCTGCTGGCTCTGTTCGTCAGCACCGGTTGTTTGCCAGTGATGGCTGCTACCACCAGCACCAGTACCGCTTCTTCTTCAGCGACCCGCGAGGCCGCGCCTGCCGCCAGCAGCAGCGAGCAGACCCTGACCGTTACCGCCGCGCCGCAAAGCGACTTCAAACCCGGCGGCGACCAGCTGGTGCCCGCCTATCTTGATGGCCAGATCGCCCACGGCGGCCGTCTCGGTATGCTGGGCGAGCAAAACGCCATGGACGTTCCGTTCAACGTCATCGGTTTTACGTCGAAGATGATCCAGGATCAGCAGGCGAAAACCATCGCCGACGTGGTGAAAAACGACGCGGGCGTGCAAAACGTTAAGGGCTACGGCAATTTTGCTGAAAGCTACCGTATTCGCGGCTTTGAGCTTGATGGTGATGATATGACCTTTGGCGGTCTGTCTGGCGTCGTGCCGCGTCAGGTAATGGACGCTTCACTGGTCGATCGCGTTGAGATTTTCAAAGGGGCAAACAGCCTGCTGAACGGCGCGGCAAGCACCGGCGTCGGCGGCGTGATTAACCTGGAGCCGAAGCACGCGGACGATCTGCCGCTGACGCGCGTGGGAGTCGACTACACCTCCGATTCTCAGACCGGCACCACTATTGATACCGGCCGTCGCTTTGGCGATGACAACCAGTTCGGCGTGCGCCTTAATGCCGTTCATCGCGAAGGCGAAACCGGCGTAGACGGCGAGAAGAAAAGGACCACGGCGGCCTCTGTTGGGCTGGATTATCGCGGCGAGCGCCTGCGTACCTCGCTGGATGTCGGCTACCAGAAAAAAACTTTCCATGACGGGCTACAGGGCGTCAACATCAGCGGCGTCGATTTTATTCCTGCTGTGCCGTCAAACTCTCATAACTACAGCCAGAAATGGGTGTACAGCAATATGGAGTCGGAATTCGGTATCGCGAAGGCGGAGTATGACCTGAGCGACAACTGGACCGCCTATGCGGGACTCGGCGCGCAGCATGCGCACGAAACCGGCAACTACGGCACGCCGAAACTGACGAACAGCGATGGTGACGCGACCATCAGCACGTTCAATACCAACCGTATTCAGGACAATATGAGCGGTATGGCAGGCATGCGTGGACATTTTGCGACCGGCTTCGTCACGCATCAGGTCAATGTCGGCTATTCCGCGCTGACCACCAATGCTAAAAATGCTTACAACATGTCTCTGACCGGGACAGCGACCAATATCTACGCGACTGACGACATTGATGCGCCGTCGCCCAACTTCGCCGGCGGTAAATTCTCCGATCCGCTGACGACGGCGCGCTCGCGTACTCAGGGCTATCTGTTGAGCGACACGCTGGGGTTCTTTGACGACTCGGTACTGCTGACGCTGGGGGCGCGCCATCAAAAAGTCGTGGTGCGCAACTACAACTACAATACCGGCGCGGAAGATACCTCGTCGCGCTATACCAATAGCCGCTGGATGCCGACTTACGGCCTTGTCTATAAACCCTGGCAGAGCATTTCTCTCTATGCGAATCACACCGAGGCGTTACAGCCGGGAGCGGTTGCGCCAGATAACAATACGGTCACCAACCCGGGCGCAATAACCGGTATTGCGCACTCGAAACAGAATGAGGTTGGTGTAAAGGCTGACTTTGGCCGCGTTGGCGGCTCGCTGTCGCTGTTCGATATTCGCAAACCATCCGGCATTATCAACGCTGCTGGCGCCTATGCCATGGATGGCGAAGAGCGTCATCGCGGTATGGAGACCAATATTTTCGGCGAACCTGTGCTGGGGCTGCGTTTGAACGCAAGCGCCACCTGGCTTAATCCAGAGATGGAAAAAACGGAGAGCGGCACCTATGACGGTAAGCAGGCGATCGGCGTGCCCCGTTATAACTATGCGCTCGGCGCCGAGTATGACATAAAACCGCTGGAAGGCCTGACCGCGACCGCCTTGCTGAACCACTCAGGTTCGCAATGGGCCGACTCCGCCAACACGAAAAAGATCGACAGCTATACCACGCTGGATTTAGGGCTGCGCTACCGTATGAAGCTCAACCAGAATGATATGGTCTGGCGCGTGGCGGTCGAGAACGTGACCAATGAGAAATACTGGGCTAACGTCGACAGCACAGGGACTTATCTGACCCAAGGCGACGGCCGCACGCTGAAAGTCGGCGTCAGCTACGACTTTTAACCGGCTAAGAGGGACGCGTTTCGCGTCCCTCTTTTTTGGTACCAGAAAACGCTGGCGGGTCAGCCGGTTTCATTTACACTGTTCGGTGCCGCAAGTCAGCGGCGAGCCACTGATTTCTGTTGAGAACCTATGCTTCCACTGTCGCCGCACGATCCGCAAGATGAGCCCCTTCGCCAGTCGCTGGACGATGCGCACTTCGCCATTCTGGTGCTTGCGGTGACCTCTGTTACGCTTATAATCTTTGTCCTGATGGTGACGCTCTGGATGAGCTAAAGAGAAAATCGTAAGCGGCAGGGATGTTCAGAAGGAGCAAGTATGGAATCGCGAGATGACAAACTGATCGCCATTATTGGTCTGCTGGCCGCCTGTCTGATTGGCGTGGTATTTCTTTTTACTATGACCTGGCTCACCGATGTCCGTCATCCTGCCGATCCTTCGCTTGAAGTGCAGAGCTGCACGCCAAAAAAACCGCCTGCTCACGCCTCCTGAAATCGGGTCTGAAACTTAATTTGCTGACTGCGTAGTACCAGCGCTAAACCTTCATGCAGCGTGCGGTTGCCATTGGGATCGCCAAGCCCAAACAGCGCGCCCGGCGAACGACGATCGTCAGCCCAGGCGGGATACTCCACGACGGGATAGAGCGAAACGCCCTCCAGACCGATGCCCTGATCCAGCGCCAGCATCGCCTCTTCGCTGATATGCTGCAACCAGGGCGCGCGCGCCTCGCCCTCTGCGCCGGTTTCCGCCAGCAGCAGAGGGCGCTGATAGCGCTGCCAGCACTGGGCCAGCAGGCGATGCAGCGGCTGACGCAGCGGATGCGTCGCCGGCATCGGTTCGCCGGGAAAGAACCAGTGATTGTCGGGATAGTAGTTTAACCCGAGAATATCGAGGCAATCTTCGCTGCCGCCCAGTTCGCTGTCGATACGGCCCGCCAGCATATCCCAGGCTTCGAACTGCGCCTGATGCTGCACATCGGCATAGGGTTTGCTGTCCAGGTTATGCGGATCGCTGGCGATCTGCACCAGCGGATCGGTCAGGACGAAGCGCGCATCGGGATAAACTTCGCGGATCGCATGGATCGCCGCCAGCGACGCGCGCACCAGCTGACGCTTCAGCTCCTTGCCGCGGTTGGTGACGTGCGGATTGAACCAGGCGACATCGGCACCGGCCCATGCCCAGAATGAAATCTGATTGATGGGCGTGAAAAAGGGGCGTTCAATGCCTTCATCGCGCATCAGCTGCGCCATCGCGCGGGCGAAACGGGCAAAATGCTCTATAAAGGATGCTTTCCAGATATTCAGATGGTCGGGATAGCCGAAGTGCGCCAGCTCCCAGATAATCTCCATCTCATGACGTCTGGCCGCCTGCAGCATCGGCAGAAAGCTGCTCCAGTCGTAGCTGCCCGGTTCTTTCTCAATCAGATACCAGCGCGCGCCGTCGCGCGCCGTATGCAGACGCTGCGCCGACAGCGCGGCGTAATCTTTCTCCAGCAGCATATCGTGACCGCTGCTGATCACCATATCCAGCCGTTTGCCTGCGGTGCGGCAGGCGGTAGAGCAGGGGAAGCTGCCCTGGAAAAAACTTTTAAACAGCCGGGGATGATGGCGCTGAAGCAGGGATGAATCTGACGTCATGGTCCGCTCCTGTAACTGGCCGGTCGTGATAGTCTGGCTAAGTCTAGCTGAAAAAACGGCGCTGTCTGGCCGTTCTAAGACTGCGCGTATAGCCATAACCGGCGAAGCGTTAAATAATAAGATCGTGTCGATTATTCAGGGAACCCCAATGACCGAAGCGTTAAATCTGCTGACTGAACTGCCTGATGTCAGCTGGCTTGAGGAAATTATCGGCCCGCGCAGTGCCCGCCATCCCGGCCTGAGCGGCATCCATCCGCTTGCGGACGGGCTGGACGCGTTCGCCGCGCGTTACCTGCTGATGGGCAAGGCGGAGCGCACGCTGGATGTGCAGTACTATATCTGGCAGAACGATATGTCGGGACGCCTGCTGTTCTGCGCGCTGCTGGAGGCCGCTGGTCGCGGCGTTAAGGTGCGGCTCCTGCTGGATGACAACAACACGCCTGGCCTGGACGATACCCTGGCGCGTCTCGATCGCCATCCCAATATTACGGTAAAGCTGTTTAACCCGTTCTCGTTCCGTACCATTCGCGCGCTGGGCTACCTCACCGATTTCGCCCGGCTCAACCGCCGCATGCACAATAAAAGTTTTACCGTGGACGGCGTGGCGACCATCGTCGGCGGGCGCAACGTCGGCGATGAATATTTCGCTACCGGCAGCGAACCGCTGTTCGCCGATCTTGACGTGCTGGCGATAGGCCCGGTCGTCGCAGAGGTGACGGAAGATTTCGAGCGCTACTGGCAGAGTAAACCGGTGGCGCCGTTAAAGAAGGTGCTGGACGAGAGCGAACACCAGAAAGGTCTGGTGGCGCTGCCGCCCGACTGGCGCGACAGCGAGGCGGTGCAGCGCTATCTGGCGCGTCTTGACAGCTCGCACTTTGTCAGCCAGCTGGAGCAGGGAACGCTGCGTATGACCTGGGCCCGGGCGCGCCTGCTGAGCGACGACCCGCGTAAAGGGCTGGGCCGCGCAAAGCGCAAGAGCCTGCTGCCGCAGCGCATGCTGGACGTGATCGGCGCGCCGCAGCGGCAGTTCGATATTATATCCGCCTATTTTGTCCCCACGCGCGCTGGCGTCGCGCAGCTGCTGGCGCTGAGACGGCGTGGCGTAAAAATCGCTATTCTGACAAACTCCCTTGCCGCGAACGACGTTTCGGTGGTGCACGCCGGTTACGCCAAATGGCGTAAAAAGCTGCTGCGGCGCGGCATTGAGCTTTATGAGCTGAAGCCGCAATCGGGCGTACCTGACGCGCCTCATGACCGCGGTCTGACCGGTAACTCCGGCTCCAGCCTGCATGCCAAGACCTTTACCGTCGATCAGGAAACGCTGTTTATCGGCTCGTTCAACTTCGATCCCCGTTCGGCGGTGCTGAACACCGAAATGGGGCTGGTGATTGAGAGCGAAGCGCTGGCGCGACAGACCCACCAGCGCTTTAACGCCGCGATGCGCGATCGCGCCTGGACGCTGCGTCTCGATAAGTGGGGACGCGTCAACTGGGTAGAGTATGCAGGCGAAGCGCAGGAGGTGGTGCATAAGCATGAGCCGCGCTGTACCTGGGTGCAGCGCCTGCTGGTGCGGCTGGTGTGGCGTCTGCCTATTGAGTGGCTGCTCTGAAGGTCAGCCGCCCAGGCTAACAGAGACAAACCGCGGGTAACAGGGGCGATTCCCCTGTTACCCGCGTTCTTGCCCTATTTCTTCTGCGGTTTGCCGGAGAACAGGAAGCGCAGCAGCGGAATGCGCAGGTGAATTTCATACAGCAGAAACGCCACGCCGAACACCAGCGCCAGCCCCACAAAGAAGCCCAGCGTGTTATTGCCAATCTGCGGCGTAATAAAAATGCCGTAGAGCAGCGTCAGCGGGTGGTGCACCAGGTAGATAAACAGCGAGGCGTTAACCAGATACATAATGCGCGGCGAGTGGGAATTCAGCATGCGGTGGCCGAAGCTGAAACAGACATTCAGCATGCATAATCCCATCAGCGTGGTAATCAGCGCATCCAGCTCATAGAGCCAGCCGTCGCCGCTGCTGTAACGCTGGTTAAGGCTGTAGGCGATAAAAACCAGAATCGCGCCGAAGCACATCACCGGATTAAAACGCACAAACAGCTGCTTCAGGGCAGGGTGCTTCCACGCCAGCGCGCCCAGCATAAAGAAGGGCAAAAACAGCAGCGTCTGCATCACCATAATGCTGAACAGGCCGTCCATCAGCAGCGCCGGGAAAAAGGTAAATATCGCGCGCCGGAAAAGATCCCACAGCAGCGCATAGCCCATCACCGCCAGCGTCACTTTGCCCCAGCCGATGCGGCTGTAATCGATATGACGATGCTGTCGACGCAGCCAGTTAAAGGTCAGCATGCCGAGCGTGGTCAGTATCACCAGCACCAGCAAAAACCACAGGTGCGAGATCAGTTCCCACATCAGGTTATTGAACTTGCCGTAAAGCGTTAGCGTGTCCCAGTTACCTATCTTGTCCGTCAGCGCACGCAGCATAAAAAACTGAGGCAGCGTAATCAGCGGCACTGCGGTCAGCAACGGAATGCCGACGCGCTCAAGACGCACTTTCAGCCAGCGCTTCGCCTCATAGCGCAGGTAGAGCATGTAAGAGAAGTAGCCTGAGATAACGAAAAAGACCTGCATGCGGAAGGCGTGAATAAAATCATTCAATACGGTCAGCCAGAGTGAGGCTTCCTGACTATTGACGGCCCACTTCTGCGTGGAATAGATGAGGGAAACGTGAAACGGCACCCCCAGCAGCATCAAATACGCCCGAATCGAATCGAGAAAATATTCACGTTCAGGTTTTGCTGTGCTCATAAAGTTCCAGTTTGTTAGTCCGTTTCGGCCAGTTTCGCCCTGAAACTGATTTATGCCGGAGGGAAATTCTACCTGCTGTAAACAGCGTATACTATCAGTTGATTCTGGAACGTTTAATTGTCCTAAAAGCAGGCGTTGTCCTGACGAAACCATGGAACATTCTTTTGGATATGCTGTCGGAAAACCGAATAATCCTTTAAGATAAATGGGTTTGTACTTAGCACACGAAAGGGGGGGATGTGCTGATTAAAGTAGAAAATAAAGGCGGACTGATGAAAATGCGCTGGGTTGGCGCGGCAGTTCTGCTGGCGTTGTACGCCAATAATAGCTGGGCGTTTAACCTTGATGATGTCGCAAAAGAAGCTAAAACGCTGGCAGGGAAAAGTTTTGAAGCGCCTAAGAGCAATTTACCCTCTCAGTTTCGTGAAATGAAATTTGCTGACTACCAGCAGATCCAGTTTAACCACGATAAAGCGTACTGGGGCAAACTGCGTACGCCGTTCAAACTTGAGTTTTACCACCAGGGCATGTATTTCGACACGCCGGTAAAAATCAACGAAGTAACGGCTAACGCGGTGCGCGAAATCAAATACAGCCCTGACTATTTCAACTTCGGCAACGTTAAACACGATGCCGACGCGGTGAAAAACTTAGGGTTCGCCGGTTTCAAAGTGCTTTATCCGCTCAACAAGCGCGATAAAGATGACGAAATTACCAGCTTCCTCGGCGCAAGCTATTTCCGCGTGATTGGGGCCGATCAGGTATATGGCCTGTCCGCGCGCGGTCTGGCGATCGACACGGCGCTGCCGTCCGGCGAAGAGTTCCCGCGCTTTAAGGAGTTCTGGATCGCACGTCCGAAACCGCAGGACAAACAGCTGGTGATCTATGCGCTGCTCGACTCGCCGCGTGCGACGGGCGCCTATCGTTTTACCGTGCATCCGGGTAAAGAAACCACTGTCGATGTGCAGTCGAAGGTCTATCTGCGCGATAAAGTCGGCAAGCTCGGCATTGCGCCGCTGACCAGTATGTTCCTGTTTGGCACCAATCAGCCTTCGCCGGTTACCAACTTCCGTCCGGAACTGCATGACTCCGACGGCTTGTCGATTCACAACGGCAACGGCGAATGGATCTGGCGGCCGCTCAACAACCCGCGTCATCTGGCGGTGAGCACCTACACCATCGAAAGCCCGAAAGGCTTCGGTCTGCTGCAGCGCAGCCGCGATTTCAGCCACTATCAGGATCTCGACGATCGCTACGATATGCGTCCGAGCGGCTGGGTTGAACCGCTGGGCGACTGGGGCAAAGGCCGTGTCGAGCTAGTAGAAATCCCGACGGCGGACGAAACCAACGACAATATCGTCGCCTTCTGGACGCCGGAAAATCTGCCGGATCCGGGCAAAGAGATGAACTTCAGCTACCGTCTGCACTTTACGCGCGACGAAAGCCAGCTTCACTCTGACGATACCGCCTGGGTGAAAAACACGCTGCGTTCGGCAGGAGACGTGAAGCAGTCTAATCTGGTGCGTCAGCCGGATGGTTCTATCGCCTTTACCATCGATTTCGTCGGTAAAGCGATGAGCCAGATGCCGGATAACAGCCAAGTCGCGCCGCAGGTCAGCGTGGGCGACAACGGTGAAGTGGTTGAGCAGAGCGTGCGCTATAATCCGGTCACGAAAGGCTGGCGTCTGGTGCTGCGTCTGCGCGTCAAAGATAACAAACAGCCTACCGAAATGCGCGCCGCGCTGGTTAGCGGTGACAAGACATTGACGGAAACCTGGAGCTATCAGTTACCTGCCAATGAATAATCCGACATTTATTCCAAAAAACTACGTGGAAGCCCTGCCGCTGGATGCGGCAGGAAAAGCCCGGTTAAGCGCCTCGCTGCAACACGCCGAGGCGTTTCACTTCATACACGATACGCTTGGCCAGGATGTAGCCGCCAGCGATCGTCCTGATGATGCGCCGCTTAAGTCAGTTTCCGCCCGCGTCAAAATGGCGTGGCCGGAATCGCTGGCCGACGGAAAGCAGTTCGGTAAGGATTACCTCGATCGCACCACGCTGAAGGCGATGCCAAAGGTCAAACGCTCGCTGATGTTCCCGGAAGCCTGGCGGACCAACCCGCTGGTGCGCGCCTGGAACTCGCTGCGCGGCGAAAAGCTGACGCATCGCTACGCCAGCGCGGAAGAGCAGCGCGCCGAGGAGAAGTGGCGTCATGTCGGATCTATCCGCCGCTATGTGCTGCTGATCCTGACCCTGTTCCAGACGGTTATCGCCACCTGGTACATGAAAACCATTCTGCCTTATCAGGGATGGACGCTGCTCGATCCGATGGAGATGCTGAATCAGAACTGGCAACAGTCGGTGATGCAGATCCTGCCTTATGTACTGCAGACCGGCATTCTGTTCCTGTTCGCTATTCTGTTCTGCTGGGTCTCGGCGGGATTCTGGACCGCGCTGATGGGCTTTTTGCAGCTGCTGATTGGGCGCGACAAGTACAGCATCTCTTACTCGACGGCAGGCGATGAGCCGCTTAACCCGGAGCACCGCACCGCGCTAATTATGCCCATCTGTAACGAAGATGTGGAACGCGTCTTCGCGGGCCTGCGCGCCACCTGGGAATCGGTGGTTCGCACCGGCAACGCGGAGCACTTCGACGTTTACGTGCTGAGCGACAGCTACGATCCCGATATCGCGATTGCGGAGCAGAAGGCGTGGATGGAGCTGGTGCGCGACGTTGGCGGGGCAGGCAAGATTTTCTACCGCCGTCGTCGCCGCCGCGTGAAGCGTAAGAGCGGCAACATCGACGACTTTTGCCGTCGCTGGGGCAGCAACTACAGCTACATGGTGGTGCTGGACGCGGACAGCGTAATGAGCGGCGAATGTCTTACCGGCCTGGTGCGCATGATGGAAGCGAACCCTAACGCCGGTATTATCCAGTCTTCGCCGAAAGCGTCGGGCATGGACACGCTTTACGCGCGCTGTCAGCAGTTCGCCACGCGCGTTTACGGGCCGCTCTTCACCGCCGGTTTGCACTTCTGGCAGCTTGGCGAATCGCACTACTGGGGACATAACGCCATTATCCGCGTGAAGCCCTTTATTGAGCACTGTGCGCTGGCGCCGTTGCCGGGCGAGGGCTCCTTCGCCGGATCGATCCTGTCGCATGACTTTGTCGAAGCTGCGCTGATGCGCCGCGCCGGCTGGGGCGTATGGATCGCCTACGATCTGCCGGGCTCGTATGAGGAGCTGCCGCCGAACCTGCTGGACGAGCTGAAGCGCGACCGACGCTGGTGTCACGGCAACCTGATGAACTTCCGCCTGTTCCTGGTGAAAGGCATGCATCCGGTGCACCGCGCGGTGTTCCTGACTGGTGTAATGTCCTATCTCTCGGCGCCGCTCTGGTTTATGTTCCTGGCGCTCTCCACGGCATTACAGGTCGTGCATACGCTCATGGAACCGACCTACTTCCTGCAGCCGAGGCAGCTCTTCCCGGTCTGGCCACAGTGGCGTCCTGAACTGGCGATCGCGCTCTTCTCGACAACGCTGGTGCTGCTCTTCCTGCCGAAGCTGCTCAGCGTGGTGCTGATCTGGTTCAAAGGGGCGAAACCTTACGGCGGCGCGTTCCGTCTGTTTATTTCGCTGCTGCTGGAAATGCTCTTCTCCGTCTTGCTGGCGCCGGTGCGTATGCTGTTCCACACCGTGTTTGTGGTCAGCGCTTTCCTGGGCTGGGAAGTGGTGTGGAACTCGCCGCAGCGCGACGATGACGCCACGCCGTGGAGCGAAGCATTCCGTCGTCATGGCTCGCAGATGCTGTTAGGCATTGTCTGGGCGGTCGGCATGGGCGTGCTGGATCTCAACTTCCTGTGGTGGCTGGCGCCGATTGTCTTCTCGCTGATCCTGTCGCCGTTCGTATCGGTGATGTCGAGCCGCGCGACGGTGGGGCTGAAGAGCAAGCGCGCAAAACTTTTCCTTATCCCGGAAGAGTACGAGCCGCCGAAAGAGCTGGTGGATACCGACCATTATCTGCAGCTCAACCGCGAGCGCGCCCTGAAGCATGGCTTTATGCATGCGCTGTTCCATCCGGCGTTTAACGCGCTGGCGACCGCGCTGGCGACATCGCGTCACAGGCAGAGTCAGCTGCTTGATTATGCGCGCGATCGCCGCGTCGATCAGGCGCTGAGCGACGCGCCTGAGAAGCTGAGCCGCGAACAGCGTCTGCAACTTATCAGCGACCCGGTGGTGCTGGCACGCGTTCACTCGCGTCTGTGGGAAAACGGCGATAAGTATCATCAGTGGGTGGAAAGCTATCAGAAGCTTGCGCTGAACCCGCTGGCGCTACCGCCGCAGGCGGGTTAAGATTCATAATTGTGTAAAGCGGCAGCAATGCCGCTTTTTTTATGGGCGCATTTTAACGGCATCATTACGTTTTACTGGCGTAATAAGGCGACAAAAGACCTGACGCATTATCTACAATAGCGGCGGGCTGGAATGAGTAACGCGTGTGAAAAGTTTGCTGAAAATAATGATTGTCGCGCTGACGGCGCTACTATTAAGCGGGTGCGGCAGTATTATCAGTCGCGCCGTGCCCGGACAGGGACACGGCAACCAATATTATCCTGGCGTGCAGTGGGATGTGCGCGACGGTCCATGGCGCGTACTGACCATTCTCGACCTGCCGCTGTCGCTGGTGGTGGACACCATGCTGCTGCCGGTTGATGCCCACCACGGACCTTATGAATAATCAGAGCAGTCGATCTGACTCGCTGTTATCATCTTCCCACTCTTGCGCCGCCGTTTCGCCCTCTTCGCTGTCGAGCGGAGGCTCAAGCTGAAATTCCCCTTCATCCCATTCGTGCAGCGTATTCTCGGCTAACCACTCCTGACGCAGCTCGACCTCGTCGAAATCGCCGTCAAAAATTGCCTGTGCCGCTTCGCCGCTGCGGATCGGCAGACACTCGCCCGATTCGCCTTCCTCTTCAAAGAATTCTGCCTGCCACATAATATCGCCATCCTGCATAACGTACTTCTGCAGGCCAAACTGACTGATGCTGGCATCCTCTTCTTCAATGTCGGGATGATCGGCGAGAAACTCTTCACGTGCAGCCTCGATGGCTTCTTCTAAGGTACTGAACATGCTCATTACTCTTCTCCTTGCCTCATTAAAGGGATGTCAGAGAAGGATAGACGAAATTTTTCAGGGGAAAGTACGAAAAAGAGACGGCGGGAGAGAAAGTCATCCCGCCGTCATCGATCAAAGTGATTTTTGCGGAAAGTGCAGCACCGGACGCACCGTTTCACGCATAACGGGCGCAGAGTAGCGAATACAACATTTAATGCAGGGTTTCACTTTTTTAAAATTAATTCGCGCAATAGATAATGCCTGATTCAGGTTATATAGCGTGCCGATAAAAACGATATCTTCTTTACCAGGCATGCGCTTACACTCTTTGCGGTGTAAATAATGATAATTATCCTGATCGGTACTGATGGTTACGTAGTAATAGATGCCTTTATTCATTTTTATGTTCCTGCTAGAGGTTTGCTGTGTGTAATCTTTTTATATTTTTAAAAGAGCAGCTAAATAATTAACTGCTAAGAGCGAAACTACCGATATGTATCTAAATTTTCAAATTCCATAAAGGTATAAAGCAGGCACCTGAAAGGCATAATACTTATATACGACAGGTTTAATCAGACAATGCCTTGTAAAATAAGTTAATTTTACTGCATACATAAGCTAAAGCAAAGAATTGTCAATGAACAAATAAGAAAAGACCTGGAGATAATATAAATCAGATCCAACCAGGATAAATCTCAAACATTAATTTTACAGGTAAAGAATAACGCTATTAAGGGCCGTAAACGCTTTTCCGTCAAAATTAATACAGCAGGCATAAACAATAAATTATTGAGGCAAACCAGCGCAAGTTGTCCTTTAGTTTAAAATGGACCTTACGGAAAGGTCTGTAAGTTTTTAACCTTTAAAAACAAGGAGTTGAGCCGTGATGCGGCTTATTGTAAGCGTAAGCGGTAGTAATGCTTAACGCCAGCGGGTGTAAGAGCACCCGCTGGCGAGAGATTAGTAGCGTGAAGGCTCGCCTTCGGGGCGGGTTTTAAAGCGGCGATGCAGCCACATATATTGCTCAGGCGCCAGCAGCACGCCTTCTTCCACCACTTTATTCATTTGCGCGGCGGTTGCGACATCGCTGTCGAGCGGCATCTGCTCGCTGACGTCAGGTAAAATCAGCATCTGGTAGCCGCGGCCGTGCGGCAGACGACGCGGAACAAAAGGCACCACGTGCGGCTTGCCGCTGCGGATCAGCAGATAGGTGCCCACCGTGGTAGCGGCTTTTTCCACCGCAAAGAAGGGCACAAACACGCTGCTGCGCGGGCCGTAGTCGTGATCGGGCGCGTACCAGATAATATCGCCGTTTTTCAGCGCGCGGATCATGCCTTTCAAATCCTTGCGATCGAGCATGCTTTTGTTGGAGCGCATACGGCCCCAGGTCTGCAGCCAGTCGAGCAGCTTATTATCGTTAGGTCGATAAACGCCGATGCCGGGATTGTAGATGCCAAAAATACGCGCGCCTAACTCCAGCGTCAGAAAGTGCATACCGATAAGCAGCACGCCGCGCTGTTCATCTTTGGCTTTTTGAATATGCTCAAGACCTGAAACATCAAACCACTTTTTAATGCGCCAGTCGGGCCAGAACCATGCCATGCCGGTTTCGATTAACCCCATGCCTACCGACTCAAAGTTATGCTTTACCATCGCATCTCGCTCGCTGGCAGGCATATCGGGAAAGCAGAGTTCCAGATTACGCTGGGCGATGGCGACGCGGCGCTTTAAAAAGCGCATCGCGATACGGCCTAAGCCGCAACCGAGCACGTAGAGTAACGGGTAGGGCAGCAGGACCAGCAGATAGAGAAAAGCGATGCCCAACCAGGTCAGCCAGTAACGGGGATGAAGGAGCTCTCGGGAAAATTGCGGCAGTTGAGTCATAGAGAAAAGCTTATCCTGCGTAAGGCGCCCATTGACGCCAATATCTCGTTGATTTTCCCCTATTGTGCCAGCTTTTCTTCTGCGCTGAAATAAATGCGGGCTGATTGCGCATGCGGCGAACTGAAAATAGCCAGGCCAGCAGAGCGGTTAAAAAGGGGGCCAGATCAATTTTCTTTGCATCCTGGTGCTTTGCTGTATCATGTGCGGCGCAATTTTTTATCCAAAACAGGAACGAACACCATGCCAGTGTTACATAACCTTGTTAACAACAAAGAGCTGAAGGCGCGCATGCTGGCGGAAACCGAACCGCGCACGACCGTCTCGTTCTACAAATACTTCCACATCGCCGATCCCCAGGCTTTTCGCGACGCGCTTTATCTCGGCCTGACCGAGCTGAAGGTTTTTGGCCGCGTCTACGTGGCGAAAGAGGGCATCAACGCGCAAATCAGCGTGCCAGCCAGCCTCTATGAAAAAATGAAGGCTTTTCTCTACGGCTTTGATGCGGCGCTGGATAATTTGCGCATGAATATCGCGCTTGATGACGACGGCAAATCTTTCTGGGTGCTACGCCTGAAGGTACGCGATCGCATCGTGGCGG
This sequence comes from Pantoea sp. YU22, assembly GCF_003970755.1. NCBI lineage: Bacteria > Pseudomonadati > Pseudomonadota > Gammaproteobacteria > Enterobacterales > Erwiniaceae > Pantoea > Pantoea sp. YU22. The sequence continues at coordinate 357,546 of NZ_RYDU01000001.1, forward strand.
ACGGTATTGAAGATGAGAGCTTCGACGCCAGCGATGTTGGCACCTACCTGAAGGCGGCGGATGTTAACGCGATGCTGGACGATCCTGACGCAGTGTTTGTCGATATGCGCAACCACTACGAATATGAAGTGGGCCGCTTTGACAATGCAATGGAGATTCCGGCCGATACCTTCCGCGATCAGCTGCCGATGGCGGTCGAGATGCTGCAAGAGCAGAAAGACAAAAAAATCGTTATGTACTGCACCGGCGGCATTCGCTGCGAAAAGGCGAGCGCCTGGATGCGTCATAACGGTTTCGAGGATGTGTACCATATCGAAGGCGGCATTATCGAATATGCGCGCCGTGCGCGCGAGCAGGGTTTGCCGGTGCGCTTCAGGGGCAAGAACTTCGTCTTCGACGAGCGAATGGGCGAGCGGATCTCAGACGATGTGCTGTCGCAATGTCATCAGTGCGGCGCGCCGTGCGATACCCACACTAACTGCGTCAACGACGGCTGTCATCTGCTGTTTATTCAGTGCCCGAGCTGCGCCGAGAAGTTTCACAACTGCTGCAGCCCGCTCTGTATGGAAGAGTCGCAGCTGTCGCCGGAAGAGCAGCGCGCGCGCCGCGCCGGTCGTGAAAACGGCAATAAAATTTTCAATAAATCGCGTGGCCGTCTGACGATGGCGATCCCGTCGCCAGAGAAAGAGTAACGCTTCGAGCCTGACGCGCCTGCGTCAGGCTTTTTTCTCTCTTCAGCGGTCGAAGCGGGAAAGCGAGAAGGGCGCGAGATCAAACGAAAAGGGTTTATCAAGCGCAAACTCCGTCGCCAGCTCACCCAGCACGCTGGCAAACTTAAACCCATGTCCGCTAAGGCCGGTAATAATCAGGCGATTTGGCTCATCCGGCAGGGTATCGATAATAAAATCTTCATCTGGACTCACATCGTAGCTACAGGCTTCGCCGTGCAGGCAAACGCCCACCCCAGGCAAGAATTTACGCAGAAACGCAAAGGCGTCACTGCCGTCTTCGGCGAAGCTGCCGAATGGCTTGCGATCTTCCGGCTGCTTCATCGGTTGGCCGCCGTCATGGCGTCCTAATTTCAGCGCATTGTTGTCCGCCGGGAAGCCGTAAAACTGGCTGCCATTCTCCATCTCTACCGTAAAGCCAGGGAATTTATTGTTTTCGCTGTAGCGGCCGTCGGCCTGATACCAGGCGAACACTTTGCGCGTCGGCTTCAGCGGCAAATTGGGCACCAGCTTGCCGACCCAGGTTCCGGCGCTGATCAGCAGTTTACGCGCGCGGAAGGTGCCGTCTGCCGTCACCACCTGCTGCAGATCGCCGTCACGGCCAATCTGCGATACGCCGCAGTTAAACAGCTGCGCGCAGCCCGCCTGCTCGGCGAGCGAAATCCAGCTGCGCACCGCCTGCTCGCACTTCAGATAGCCTGACTGAGGCTCAAACACGCCGATATAACCGTCAGGCACGCTGATCTGCGGCCAGCGCTGCCGAACTTCATCTGCCTGCAGCACCTGCACGTCGAGCTTCCACGCCTGCGCGCTCTCGATCACGTTGCGAATGAATTCTGAGTGAAGGGGCGCAAGATTGATAATGCCGCTGCGGTGCATGATGCGTTCGCCAGCCTGCTTCTCCAGCTCGTCCCACAGCGTCTGCGCGCGTAGCACCAGCGGAACATAGCGTTCGCCTTCGCCGTAGGCGTGGCGGATCAGGCGCGTTTCGCCGTGATGCGTGCCCTGGTTATGCGGCGGATGGCTGGAATCGATCATCAGCACCGACAGGCCCGCCTGGGTGGCATAAAAGCCTGCGGCGGCGCCTACGGAACCGCTGCCCACCACAATCAGATCATAAATCATTGAATGGAAACTCCTGTAAGCCGTAACACGCTCAGCAGCATAACAGAATCAGAAATGAAAAAGGCACCCCTGAGGGTGCCCGTTCATCTGGCGGAGACTAATGTTTGGACTGGTAACGTTCCATCTGCTCGGCCGATTCGATCTTGGCAATGCCAGCTTCGAGAATAGAAATAAATTGCCTTGCCACGTCTGTTGTCAGCCAGTAGGTCGGTCCGACGTCTGCTTCTTCTTCTTTTTGATCCTGCGATGAAAGCGAGTGTAAGCGGATCATCATAGCGTCGTAGCTGTCTACGGTACTGATATCCCAGCCCACCAGCGGGTGAGTCTGAATAACGTCTTTATTATTACTGTCCATTATAACCTCCTTATTACTCGTTAAACGAAGTGCATGATGAGGTTCAATGCGGCTTTTTTATCCAGTAGCGAGACAATTATAACAGAAAATAAGCTCTATCCGATTAAAAAGTGCGGCGAACAAAAAGTGAGCGAAATATTCGGCGTTAAAAAAGGCATTAAAAAAAATAAAATGCCTGACGCATCAGGCAGTTTTTTTGTACGGTGACGCGCGGAAAAAATCAGGCCAGGGGGTCAGCCGGCTGCGCGCTGTGTGGCTTTTGCAACGTCAGCGCCAGACGGGCGAAATGCTGTTGCAAATGTTCGTCATGGTTCTGGTTTTGCGCCTCAAGCGTCAGGTGATGTACCAGCAGCTGAGCGGCGCGCTCGTCGAGGCAGAGAGTAAGACTGGAGAAGGCACTTTCCAGCACCGTCAGGCGACGCTGCTGTTCAGCAATCAGCGCCAGCAGCTCACCGAAGGTCATGGCCTCTTCCGGGTTTTCGGTCATCATTTCGTCGCACCTCCTGTTAAGCATAACGAGCGCAAGAATAGGCGATTGATCGATCTGAGTCTAGATGCAGGAAAAAGTTCTGGCGAGAGGAGAGAGCGATAAAAAAGCCGGATGGCGACACCCGGCAAAAACTGCGCAGTGGCGGTTAATCGGTAATAAACCAGTCGTCAGCGCTTTCCCAGGTTTCCTGTAAAATATCGCTGATACGATCGCGCGTCTCTTTACCGCCGCCCAGCACACTAAGCTGGTTCGCAGTGGCATAGCGCACCTTGACGTGATTCTGGTCGTCGGGAAACTCTTCATCGATACGGCGGGAAAGTTCTGCCGTCAGCGCCTCCATGGCGCCGGACGGAAGCGGGGACGTTTTGGCAACGGTAATTTCAACACGCATAGCAGCCTCCGGATTAGATGCTGTATATATTTACAGTATATTCGGGCCGGAGGCAAGCGAAAGCGCAGATCAGATTTTTACGCGCCAGTTTAAGGTCTCGCCAGCCAGGAAAGGAACCAGCGCATGCTCGCCCATGCTGATGCTCTCTTCTACTTTCCAGGGTTCACGCACCAGGGTCAGCGATCCTTCATTCAGCGGCAGGCCGTAAAAACGCGGGCCGTTCTCCGAACAGAAGGCTTCCAGATGTTGCAGGGCGCCCAGCTCCTCAAAGACGGTGGCATACGCAGGCAGCGACACAGGGGCGTTAAAGACGCCCGCACAACCGCAGCTCGCCTCTTTCAGATGACGCAGATGCGGCGCCGTATCGGTGCCGAGGAAAAAGCGCGGATGACCGCTGGCGACCACGTTGCGCAGCGCTTCCTGATGGATGTTGCGCTTGAGGATCGGCAGGCAGTAGAGGTGCGGACGCACGCCGCCGACCAGCATATGGTTGCGGTTGAACATCAGATGCTGGGGCGTGATGGTCGCGCCAAGCTTGTCGTTGCCCGCCTCGACATACTGCGCCGCTTCCCGCGTCGTAATGTGCTCGAAGACGATTTTCAGTTCCGGATAGGCTTTGCGCAGCGGCTCCATGACCGTCTCAATAAAGCGCGCCTCGCGATCGAAAATATCGATATCGGCGTGGGTCACTTCGCCATGGATTAACAGCGGCATGCCAATCTTCTGCATACGCTCCAGCACGTTGCTAATGGCGGCAATATTCGTAACGCCGTGGCTGGAGTTGGTGGTGGCGTGCGCCGGATAGAGTTTCGCGGCGGTGAAAACGCCCGTGGTAAAACCCTGTTCAATCTCGTTGGGATCGAGCGAGTCGGTGAGATAGCAGGTCATCAGCGGGGTGAAGCGGTGCTCAGCCGGCAGTGCGGCCAGAATGCGTTCGCGGTAGGCGACAGCCGCGGCGACGCTGGTCACTGGCGGCACCAGATTAGGCATCACGATGGCACGTCCGTTAACCGCGCTGGTATAGGGCAGGACCGTATTTAGCATCGCGTCGTCGCGCAGATGAATATGCCAGTCGTCAGGGCGGCGGATAGTAAGTTGCTGAGGGTGTGCAGTCATCAGTGAAGCTCCGGCTAGTCAGGAAACGTAGAGGCGCGTTTTGGCCGGGTACAAAGCATAAGGCGTCGGGCAACCGTTTGCACTTCTTTTCTTACAGGAAAAACGGTCAGGTTCCGATGGCTGGATAGATAACGTGCAAAGGTGGGCGACATGGCCCGCTCGCAGAGCGGTAAAAGCGCCATCCATGGCGGCTCAGCCCGTGCGGTCACGTCGGTAACCGGGCCAGTGCGCGGCCGTCGCTTCTCCGGCGCGGACGCCGTGCTGACGCCCGGTCGGCGCGCGCTTCACTTGTACAGGCGACTTACTGGGTAAAAGGGATTACCAGCTGGCCAGGCTCAACCTTCAGCCCTTTAGCGAATTTCTTCGCCAGCGCCTCGCCTTTGCTGCGATCGACGCTCAGCACGTAGGCTGGCTTCTGATTGAAGTAGCTTTTCAGCGACTGGTTCAGGTAGGGCGTCAGGCTTTTCATAACCGCTGCCATTTTCTCCGGCTGCACCTGCGCGTCGACGATTTCCAGATCGCGCAGATAGACGGCGCCCTGCTGCGCATCAAATACCGGCTGCGCCTTCATTTTGAGCTGCATATCCGCGTCCTGCGGGCCAAACAGCGAGGTGACGCTGATTTTTGCCCTGCCGGTAAGCGTCACCTTGTCCGGCTCTTCGCGGCCGATCTGGCTGCTGAGATCGGTTAACAGAATATGGGCGTTCACCAGACCGGCTACGCCAATATCTTTTTCATAATTGTTGTGTTTTGCCAGCGCCTGGTTCACTTCCTGCTCGCTGATGGTGTACTGCGTAAGCTGATTGCAGCCGCTAACCAGCACGGCGAAAAACAGGGCGACCAGCCCAGGAAATGCCTTTTTCATATTGTCCTCATCCGGATTGATCTAATGCAGGGCATAGGGTGCCTGAATGCGGAAGAGGTGTCATTAAGAAGGCGATGAGAAACGCAGCGCGTCTCTCATCGAATCACGTCAGATGGCAATGGAGGAGAGCAGATTGACCTGCGTCTGTTTCGCCATATTATCGCGGTAGTCGGCGACGCGGCTGGGCCAGTCGATACCGGCCACCAGCGTCAGCGAGCGCAGCAGCGGAAAGAGGTGAATATCATCTTCCGACAGCTCGCCGTTGACCGCATTAGGTTTAACGATCAGTTTGTCGAGCTGACGCAGATCGTCGCTGATCTTTTTGATCAGGCCTGGCGCATGGCTCTTCAGCTCCGCAAAATCGCCCATCGCCGCCTCTTTCTTGTTGCGGAAATAGCTGCGCGCCTCTGGCGTGGCAAACTCGGCAAAAGCGGCTTCAGCGATGCGCGGCAGCAGCAGCTTGTTGATATAGCCGTTTACATGACGCAGCCAGTCGCTGATAGCTGGATTCATCTTGCCATTCAACAGCGGCTCTCGGTCGCTTTTATCGATAAAGCGCACAATATCCATGCTTTCCGGCATCGCGCTGCCGTCATCTTTTTGCAGGATGGGCGCGACCTTCTGACCCACCAGTTTTTTCGGCGTGGCTTCATCGTCGTTAAGCATCACGATCAGTTCTACCGGCAGGTTTTTCAGGCCGAAAATCATGCGTGCTTTGACGCAAAAGGGGCAGTGGTCGTAGATGTAGAGTTTCATCCCGGTCTCCTTTTGATATTCAGGGCAACGGACGCCACCCTGATTGAGGACGTGCCGAGAGTATGGAAGAGATTAGCGGCAAGGGCAAACCGACGCCGCAGGCGGGCCGGGATTTACAATATAAAATCAAGGCGTTTGGCGTCGGCTGTTAACGAATATTTTACCGCAGCAGGGGTGACGGTTATAGTGAAAGCAATGTGTTGGCACCGCTTTCTTTAAGCCTCAGATTTCAGGAGTCATGATGTTTGGCTATCGTTCTGCCGCGCCCAGGGTGCGATTAACCACCGACCGGCTGGTGGTTCGTCTGGTTCATGAGCGCGACGCCTGGCGGCTGGCGGATTACTACGCCGAAAACCGCGCCTTTTTAAAACCCTGGGAGCCGGTGCGCGACGAGAGCCACTGTTATCCTTCAGGCTGGCAGGCGCGGCTGGGCCTGATCGCCGACATGCATAAAAGCGGTTCCGCTTACTATTTCATTCTGATGGATCCTGAGGAAAGCGAAGTGCGCGGCGTCGCGAACTTCAGCAACGTGCTGCGCGGCTCGTTCCACGCCTGCTATCTCGGCTATTCGCTGGGGGAGAAATGGCAGGGGCAGGGACTAATGTTTGAGGCGCTACAGGTCGCCATTCGCTATATGCAACGTCAGCAGAATATTCATCGCATCATGGCGAACTATATGCCGCATAATCAGCGCAGCGGCGCGCTGCTGGCGCGCCTGGGCTTTGAGAAAGAAGGGTATGCGAAAGATTATCTGCTCATCGACGGTCGCTGGCAGGATCATGTGTTGACCGCGCTGACGCGTCAGGACTGGACGCCGGATCGGCGTGGCTAATAAGGAGATAAGAATGAAAATGGCACTTTCACCGCTGGCGTTGCGGATTCTTGGCTGCCTGCTGGAGAAGCAGGTCACTACGCCGGAACAGTATCCGCTGTCGCTGAATGCGGTAGTGACCGCCTGCAATCAGAAATCGAACCGCGAGCCGGTGATGAATCTCACGGAAAGCGAGGTGCAGGATGAACTGGACCGGATGGCGAAAAAACATCTGGTGACCGCTAACAGCGGCTTCGGTCAGCGCGTGGCGAAATATGAGCAGCGCTTCTGCAACTCCACCTTCGGCAACCTGCAGCTTAGCAGCGCCGAGATAGCGATCCTGACGCTGCTGTTCCTGCGCGGCGCGCAAACGCCGGGCGAGCTGCGCACGCGCAGCGGCAGGCTGCACGAATTCGCCGAGGTCGCGGAGGTTGAAAGCACGCTGGCCGGGTTAGCCGAACGAGAAATGGTGGCGCGGCTGCCGCGCGAGCCGGGCAGACGCGAGAGCCGCTATCTGCATCTGTTTGGCGATGAGAAAGCTCCCGCCGAAGCGGAAACGCCGCTGGAAGATAACAGCGATCTCAGCGCGCGCGTCGCGGTACTGGAGCAGTCGCTTTCTGCCTTACAGGCGCTGGTGCAGGCGCTGCTGCATAAAGGAGGGTGAGATGAGAGTGCGAATTGGCGTCGTCGGGCTGGGCGCGATTGCGCAGAAAGCCTGGCTGCCGGTACTGGCGCAGGCGGAGAGCTGGACGCTGGCTGGCGCGTTCTCGCCTGACCAGCAGAAGGCGCGGACGCTGTGCGACAACTACCGCATGGCCTGTTTCTCCTCGCTGAATACGCTGGCGGACGCCTGCGATGCGGTCTTTGTCCACAGCAGCACCGCTACCCACTATGAGATCGTCAACGCGCTGCTGCTGGCGGGAAAAGACGTGCTGGTGGATAAGCCGCTGGCTGACAATTATAGTCAGGCCGAGGCGCTGGTGGCGCTGGCGGAAAAGCGCGGCCGCAAACTGATGGTGGGCTTCAATCGCCGCTTTGCGCCGCGCTATCAGCAGCTACGGGTGGCGATGCCGCAGGCTGCCAGCCTGCGTCTGGAGAAGCACCGCAGCGACAGCGTGGGGCCGCAGGATCTGCGCTTTACGCTGCTCGATGACTACCTGCACGTGGTGGATACCGCGCTGTGGCTGGCGGGCGGTCGCGCCAGACAGCTTCATGGCCATATCAGCACCAACGAGCGCGGCGAGATGCTCTATGCCGAGCACCATTTCAACGCCGGAGGCGTGCAACTCACTACCAGCATGCATCGCCGCGCAGGCAGCCAGCGCGAGCGTGCGAGCCTGGTGGGCGATGGACGATCTATTGACGTGCTGGAGATGCGCGACTGGCAGGAAGAGCGCGGCGACGGCGTGCGCATCGACCCGCCGCCCGCCTGGCAAAGTCACCTGGCCCAGCGCGGCTTTAGCGGCGCGGCGCACCATTTTATTCAGTGCGTGCAGAATCAGACGATGCCTGAAACAAGCGGCGAACAGGCGCTGCTGGCGCAGCGCGTCGTAGAAAAAATGTGGCGCGAGGCGGAAAAGGAATAACGCCTTGTAACACTCCGTGCTGGTCATTTCCCGCCATGGCAGTAGACTATCGCCGGGCGCCGCTGGGCGCCCGCGCTAAGTAGCTCATTTTGCCGACTCTTTTCAGGACGCGCGCCAATTATGAATCTGTTGAAATCGCTGGCAGCGGTCAGTTCCATGACCCTGTTTTCCCGCGTATTGGGTTTTGCCCGTGACGCCATTGTGGCGCGGGTGTTCGGCGCCGGGATGGCCACGGACGCCTTCTTCGTCGCCTTTAAGTTGCCTAACCTGCTGCGGCGTATTTTTGCCGAAGGCGCTTTTTCCCAGGCTTTCGTGCCGATCCTCGCCGAGTATAAAAGCAAGCAGGGCGAAGAGGCGACGCGGCTCTTCATCGCCTACGTCTCCGGCCTGTTGACGCTGGCGCTGGCGCTGGTGACGGTCGCGGGGATGGTCGCCGCGCCCTGGGTGATTCTGGTTACTGCGCCCGGCTTTGCCGATACCGCCGATAAGTTCGCGCTCACCAGCGCGCTGCTGCGCGTGACCTTTCCCTATATTTTGCTGATTTCGCTCGCTTCGCTGGCGGGTGCCATCCTCAATACCTGGAACCGCTTCTCCGTTCCCGCCTTTGCGCCTACGCTGCTGAATATCAGCATGATCGGCTTTGCGCTTTTCGCCGCGCCGCACTTCCATCCACCGGTCATGGCGCTGGCGTGGGCGGTTGTGGCTGGCGGCGTGCTGCAGCTCTTCTATCAGCTGCCGCATTTGAAAAAAATCGGCATGCTGGTGCTGCCGCGCATTAATCTGAAGGATGCGGGTGTCTGGCGCGTAATGCGTCAGATGGGGCCGGCGATCCTTGGCGTCTCCGTCAGCCAGATCTCGCTTATCATCAATACCATTTTCGCCTCTTTCCTCGTCTCCGGCTCCGTCTCCTGGATGTATTACGCCGATCGTCTGATGGAGTTCCCCTCGGGCGTGCTGGGCGTGGCGCTCGGCACCATTCTGCTGCCGTCGCTGGCGAAGAGTTTTTCCAGCGGCAATCACGACGAGTATTCGCGGCTGATGGACTGGGGGCTGCGCCTCTGCTTCCTGCTGGCGCTGCCGAGCGCGGTGGCGCTGGGCATTCTCTCCGGGCCGCTGACCGTCGCGCTGTTCCAGTACGGCAAGTTCTCCGCCTTTGACGCCCTGATGACGCAGCGCGCGCTGATTGCCTATTCGGTAGGGCTGATGGGCCTGATCGTGGTGAAAGTGCTGGCGCCGGGGTTCTATTCGCGTCAGGACATCAAGACGCCGGTCAAGATCGCCATGATTACGCTGGTGATGACCCAGCTGATGAACCTGGCCTTTATCGGCCCGCTGAAGCATGCCGGACTGTCGCTCTCAATCGGCCTGGCGGCCTGTCTCAACGCCGGGTTGCTCTACTGGCAGCTGCGTAAACAGCAAATTTTTCAGCCGCAGCCGGGCTGGGCGAGCTTTCTGCTGCGCCTGCTGATTGCGGTGGTGGTAATGGCGGCGGCGCTGGTGGGCATTCTTTCGCTGATGCCGGCGTGGGAAGAGGGCGCGATGGTCTGGCGTTTGCTGCGTCTGGCGGCAGTCTGCGCGGTGGGCGGCGGTGCTTACTTCCTGACGCTGGGTCTGCTTGGCTTTCGACCGCGCGACTATGCGCGTCGGGCGCATACGTAAAACAGCAAAAATCCCGCTCAGAAGGCGGGATTTTTTTACAGGTGGCTCAAAAAGCTAACGTGCAAGTGACAGAGACGCAGCACAAAGCGTCCCGCCACCTTCCGGTCGCGGGACGCGCAAGCATAACTGTGATGAGCGGCTTGACGGTCGGGTACTGTTACGCCCGCACGTTCACCGCAATCCACTCTTTTATACTTTCCGGCTCAGCGTCGTCTGACCTTTACCCAGCCCGTCCGGGCCGTAAAACGCCTGCGTCTGATGCGGCTTGAGAACAGCCAGCGCCTCTTCGGTAAAACGGATCTGCTGATTAAGCAGCAGACCGCTATGGGTATTGGCGTTATTTAAGCGACGCGTCATCTGGCCAATGCTCTGCCAGCGGCGCGTCATATCACTGTGACCAGCATAAGGCGCCTGGGTGCCGAGCTGACGCTCGGTGCTGCGACGCATCTCGTCGAGATAGCTCAGCGTCGCCAGCAGCGCGCCTTTATCTTCGGTAATGCGCTGCAGCAGATTACTGTTAATCCTGCCCGCGGAGAGTTGAAGCTGCTCCTCTTCGATAACGTTCGAAAGGGAGGAGAGCACCTCCTGCATCTTATCCAGTGTGGTCAACAGGTTGTTCATGGGGATTATTTACCCTCTAAATACGCCTTAGTGTCGGCAATCAGCGCATCGGCGATCTTGCCGGTATCCATTTTCAGTTCGCCATTGCGAATGGCGGTTTTCAGCTGTTCGACGCGCGCCACGTTAATATCATTGCTGCCCGACTGGGTCAGCTGCGACTGCGCGTTGCTCAGGCTAACCTGAGCGGCGGCGGGCGCGGTTGTCGTTGCGGTCGTGCTCGATGCCTGGCGCGTTTTACCGGCTGCGGACTCGTTGTTTTCACGGGTCTGCACGGTGGCGACGGGCTTCAGAGGTTGCGTTCTGTCGATGCTCATATTCGGGCTCCTGTACGGTCAGGGGGAAACTGCCACCTGAATCAGAATAGCGTAATCGCTTAGTTGATTTCTCTATCGGCAGAACAGTAGCGTTCTTTAGTGCCTTATAGCGATATCAGAATATTCCCATCCGCATCGACTTTTCCGCTCACCACCTGGCCATTATCCATGCGCACGCGCACCGACTGCGCCAGTATGGCATTGTTTAACGCTTTGCCTTCGCCGCTGGCGTTAAAGCCCTCTCCGCTGGCGATAACCATCACGCTCTGACCCGCCTTCACGCGCCATGGCTGACGCATCATCGACAGCGTCACCGGCTGGCCCGGCTGAATATCGCGCAGCACGACGGCGTCTGCCACTGAACTGACCTCCAGCAACGCGCGCGCCGGCAGGGTGTCGAGACGGCCGCTCTGCAGGCGGAAATCGTCGGCGCTCACCGTAGAGCCGCGCGCCAGCAGACGCGTCGCCACCAGATATTGGCCGGTGACCTGCACCTGCACCTGAAGAAAACGCCGCGTATCGCCGCAGGTAGCGGCCACGCTCATTGGTCCCCACAGGCGAGTGTTGCCGGGCAACGTAAACTGGGGCGCGTCGCAGGTCGGCCATTGCGCCTGCGGCGTCTTAATTTCAACCATCATGCCTGCCGCATGCTGCACGTCGCGAGCCTGGAAAAAGTGCGTCAGCTGAGCGGGCAGATCGGCGGCGCTGGCGGGCAGGGCGATGAGCGCCAGCAGGCCGGCCAACAGGTGAGTAATGTTACGCATCAAAAGACTCCTTGCTGCTGATGGCGACGAGTGTACTCGCGTCGCGACAAAATCAAGGCGAAAAATAGCTGTGGTTTTTGGCGTTATTCAGACGATAGCCCTTGCTTTTTCCCAATTAAGCTGTCCGCTCGAAATTCTCATTCGCGGAGGAAGCATGCTCGACAAACTTGATGCTGCGCTGCAATTCGGCACTGAAGCCCTCAACCTGCGTGCTCAACGCCAGGAGATCCTGGCGTCAAACATTGCCAACGCCGATACCCCTGGCTATCAGGCACGGGATATCGACTTTGCCAGCGAGCTCAGTCGGGTAATGAAAAACGGCCGCGCCGAAGGCAGCAGCATGGCGCTGAAGGTGACCTCGCCTCGCCATATCGAAGCGCAGGTCAACTCGGCGGCATCGGCAAATCTGCTTTATCGCATTCCCGATCAGCCTGCGGCCGACGGCAATACCGTCGATATGGATCGCGAACGTACCCAGTTCGCGGACAACAGTCTGAAGTATCAGACCGATCTCACCCTCATCAGCAGCCAGATCAAGAGCATGATGAGCGTGTTACAGGGGCAATAAACATGGCACTGCTGAATATTTTTGACATTGCCGGGTCAGCGATGACCGCGCAATCCCAGCGTCTCAACGTTAGCGCCAGTAACCTGGCGAACGCCGACAGCGTCACCGGCCCGGACGGCAAGCCTTACGTGGCGAAGCAGGTGGTGTTTCAGACCGATGCGGCGCCTGGCGCGGCGACCGGCGGCGTAAAAGTGGCGCAGGTGCTGGACGATCCCTCTCCGGCGAAGCTGGTGTATGACCCAGGCAACCCGCTGGCGGACGACAAGGGCTACGTGAAGATGCCGAACGTGGACGTGGTGGCGGAATCCGTCAACACCATGTCGGCGTCGCGCAGCTATCAGGCCAACGTCGAGGTTCTGAACACCGTGAAGTCAATGATGATGAAAACCCTGACGATGGGTTCCTGAGGAAGATAAAACATGGGCATTGCAGTAGGCGTCAATGAGAAACTGGACCCCACGGTCCTCAGCTCGTCCAGCACCGGCACCAGCAACAGCGCACAGGATCTGCAGAACCAGTTTCTGACCATGCTGGTGACGCAGTTGCAGAATCAGGATCCCACCAATCCGATGGACAACAGCCAGCTCACCACGCAGCTGGCGCAGATCAACACCCTGAGCGGCATTGAAAAACTCAATACCACGCTCGGCTCGATCTCCGGTCAGATCAGTACCAGTCAGTCGCTGCAGAGCTCGACGCTGATCGGCCACGGCGTGATGGTTGACGGCTCGCAGGTGCTGGTCGGCAAGGGCACCACAACGCCGTTTGGCGTTGAGCTGACTACCGCCTCTACCGCCACGACCGCCAGCATTAAAGATTCCAGCGGCAACGTGGTGCGCACCATCGATCTGGGCGCGCTCTCATCCGGCGTGCATACCTTCTCGTGGGACGGCACCCTGGCGGACAGCTCTACCGCGCCGGACGGCAAATATACGGTTTCAATCGCCGCCAGCAATGGCAGCACGCAACTGGTGGCCCAGCCGCTCAGCTACGCCTATGTCAACGGCGTATCGACGGCAGACAGCACTACCAAACTGGATCTCGGCACCATGGGCTCCGCAACCCTTGATGAAGTACGTCAGATTCTCTGATTAACCTGTAAGCAGGAGAAATAAACATGTCATTTTCCCAAGCGGTGAGCGGCCTGGGCGCTGCCTCCAGCAACCTGGACGTTATCGGCAACAACATCGCCAACTCCGCGACGGCGGGCTTTAAGTCCAGCACCATCGCCTTCGCCGATATGTTCGCCGGTTCTAACGTCGGTCTCGGTACCAAAGTGGCGGCGGTGATCCAGAACTTTAACGACGGTTCTACCACCACCACCAGCCGCGGCCTGGACGTCGCGCTGAGCGGCAACGGCTTCTTCCGCGTGGCTGACGCCAGCGGCGCGGTCTACTACTCGCGCAACGGCCAGTTTACGCTGGATGCGAACCGTAACCTGGTGAACACCCAGGGCCAGTTTGTGACCGGCTATCCGGTAAGCGGCACGCCGCCGACGGTACAGACCGGCGCCAACCCGGTCGCGCTGAGCATTCCAACCACCCAGATGACGGCGCGCGCGACCACTACCGCGACTCAGGTGGCGAACCTGAACTCTACCAGCACCGTTCCGACGGTGACGCCTTTCAGCGCCAGCAATGTCGACAGCTATAACGCGAAAAGCACCATGACGGTCTATGACTCGCAGGGTAACGATCACACCCTCGACATGTACTACGTCAAAACTGCCGACAACAACTGGACGGTGCACGCGATCGACTCCACTACCGGCACCAGCGCGGGCGATTTCACCGCGGCGTTCGACAGCAGCGGTAAAATGACCGGCCTTAACGGCGGTACGGGTTCAACCGTAAACCTGACCATTAACGGCGCAAACGGCGCGGCGGCAAATCAGACCATTGCGCTGAGCATGCTGGGCAGCCTGCAGCAGAACACCGGCACCACCACCTTCGGCAACCCGACTCAGGATGGCTACGCGCCGGGCGACCTCACCAGCTACGCCATTAACGACGACGGCACCATTACCGGTAGCTACTCGAACCAGAAAACGCAGCTGCTGGGACAGATCGTACTGGCCAGTTTCTCTAACCCGGAAGGGCTGCAGTCGCAGGGCGACAACGTCTGGTCCGCCACCAGCTCCTCCGGCCAGGCAGCGGTCGGTGTGGCAGGCACCGGCACCTTCGGTTCGCTGACCTCCGGCGCGCTGGAAGCGTCGAACGTCGATATGAGTAAAGAACTGGTAAACATGATCGTGGCGCAGCGCAACTATCAGGCGAACGCCCAGACCATCAAAACTCAGGACCAGATTCTTAACACCCTGGTTAACTTGCGTTAATTCACTAACGGGATTGCTTTATGGATCACGCGATATATACCGCGATGGGCGCGGCCAGCCAGACGCTGGATCAGCAGGCCGTAACGGCCAGCAACCTCGCCAATGCCTCAACGCCAGGCTTTCGCGCGCAGCTCAACGCGCTACGCGCGGTGCCGGTCAGCGGCTGGTCGCTGCCGACGCGCACCCTGGTGGCTGCCTCGACGCCCGGCGCCGATATGAGCCAGGGCGCGATGGACAATACCGGACGCACGCTGGATGTGGCGATGGGGCAGGATGGCTGGCTGGCGGTACGCACCGCCGACGGCAGCGAAGCCTATACCCGCAACGGCAATATGCAAATCAGCTCGACCGGCATTCTGACCGTGCAGGGCAATCCCGTTATGGGCGATGGCGGCCCAATCGCGATACCGCAGGGCGCTGAACTGACTATCGCCGCGGATGGCACCATCACCTCGCGTAATGCGGGCGATGCGCCTAACGCGACGGTGCAGATCGGCCGCCTGAAACTGGTGAAGGCCACTGGCAAAGAGCTGCAGCGCGGTGACGACGGCATGTTCCGTCCCACCCAGGCGACGCAGGCGACGCGCGGCGCGGCGCTGGCCAGTGACGCCACGGTGCAGGTGATGCCGGGCGTGCTGGAAGGCAGCAACGTCAAGCCGGTCGAAACCATGGTCGATATGATCGCCAACGCCCGACGTTTTGAGATGCAGATGAAAGTCATCACCAACGTCGACGAAAACGAACAAAAAGCCAACCAGCTGCTTAACATGAGCAGCTAAGGCAGAGGAAAAAAGATGATTCGTTCTTTATGGATCGCCAAAACCGGTCTTGACGCCCAGCAAACCAATATGGACGTCATCTCCAACAACCTGGCAAACGTCAGCACGAACGGTTTTAAACGTTCGCGCGCGGTTTTTGAAGATTTGATGTACCAGACTCTGCGCCAGCCGGGCACCCAGTCTTCCGAACAGACCACGCTGCCGTCGGGCCTGCAGATCGGTACCGGCGTGCGTCCGGTCACTACCGAACGTCTGCATACCCAGGGCAACCTGTCGCAGACCAGCAACTCCAAAGACGTGGCGATCAATGGCCAGGGCTACTTTGAAGTACAGCTGCCGGACGGTACCTCCGCCTATACCCGCGACGGTTCGTTCCAGGTGGATCAAAATGGTCAGCTGGTAAACAACGCCGGCTATCCGGTACAGCCAGGCATTACGATCCCGGCTAACGCCACCAGCATCACTATCTCGCGCGACGGCGTAGTGAGCGTGACGCAGCAGGGCCAGACTAACCCGGCTCAGGTAGGGCAGCTGACGCTCAGCACCTTTATTAACGACGCCGGTCTCGACAGCATGGGTGAAAACCTTTACCAGGAAACCCAGGCGTCAGGCGCGCCAACCCAGAGCACGCCGGGTCAGAACGGCGCGGGTCTGCTCTATCAGGGTTATGTGGAAACCTCTAACGTCAACGTGGCGGAAGAGCTGGTCACCATGATCCAGACGCAGCGCGCTTACGAAATCAACAGCAAGGCGATCAGCACCTCCGATCAAATGCTGCAGAAATTAACACAAATTTAATTCCGGTTATCAGGGCCAGCGCAGGCTGGCCTGAAGTCAACACATCTATAAGGTCGTGACTCCGTGGCGAAGCAACTGAATATTAAGCCTGGACATTGGTTGGTGGCGGTCGTGCTGCTGACCCTTAACGGTTGTGCGTTAGTGCCGCGCACGCCGCTGGTGGCAGGCGCAACGACGGCACAGCCTCTGCCTTCCGCGCCGCCGGTGGTCAACGGCTCTATTTTCCAGGGCGTCGCGCCGCTCAACTACGGCTATCAGCCACTGTTTGAGGATCGTCGTCCGCGCAATATCGGCGATACGCTCACCATTACGCTGCAGGAGAACGTCAGCGCCAGCAAGAGCTCCTCAGCCAACGCGACCCGCGACGGCAGCGCCAGCTTCGGCCTCGATGCCATTCCGACCGGCCTGAATGGTCTGGTTGGCTCCGACGGCGCCAAAGCCAACCTGGGCGCCAACGGCAAAAACGATTTCGCAGGTAAAGGCGGCGCAACCGCCAACAACACCTTTACCGGCACCATTACCGTCACCGTGAATCAGGTACTGTCAAACGGCAACCTGCACGTCGTCGGCGAGAAACAGATCGAGATCAACCAGGGCACCGAATTTATTCGCTTCTCCGGCGTGGTGAACCCTCGCACGATCAGCGCCAGCAACTCGGTATTGTCAACGGCGGTGGCCGATGCCCGTATCGAATATGTCGGCAATGGTTATATCAACGAAGCGCAGACGATGGGCTGGTTCCAACGTTTCTTCCTGAACATCTCGCCGATGTAATGAGGTCATGATGAAAAGTATGAAAAGTTTACTGCTGGGCCTGAGTCTGGCATTCGGCCTCAGCCTGAGCGCCCACGCGGATCGCATTCGCGATCTGACCAGCGTACAGGGCGTGCGCGATAACCAGCTGATCGGCTACGGCCTGGTCGTGGGCCTCGATGGCACCGGCGACCAGACCACCCAGACGCCGTTCACCACGCAGACCGTCAGCAACATGCTCTCCCAGCTCGGGATTACCGTGCCGCAGGGCACCAACATGCAGCTGAAAAACGTCGCGGCGGTTATGGTGACGGCACAATTGCCCGCCTTCGCCCGTCAGGGACAAACCATCGACGTAGTGGTCTCGTCGCTGGGTAACGCCAAAAGTCTGCGCGGCGGCACGCTGGTGATGACGCCGATGAAAGGCGTCGATAACCAGGTTTACGCGCTGGCCCAAGGCAATATTCTGGTCGGCGGCGCAGGCGCGTCGGCGGGCGGCAGCAGCGTGCAGGTTAACCAGCTTAACGGCGGCCGCATCACCGGCGGCGCAACCGTCGAGCGCGAACTGCAAAGCAACTTCGGCAGCCAGAACACCCTTAACCTGCAGCTGAACAATGAAGATTTCTCGATGGCGCAGCGTATCGCCGATGCCATCAACGCACGCGGCGGCTATGGTATGGCGACGGCGCTCGACGCCCGTACCGTACAGGTGCGCGTATCGCCCAACAACAGCTCTCAGGTTCGCATGCTGGCGGAGATCCAGAACATTGACGTCTCTATCCCGGTTGAAGACGCCAAAGTTATCATCAACTCGCGCACTGGCTCGGTGGTGATGAATCGTGAAGTGACGCTGAACACCTGTGCGGTGGCGCAGGGCAACCTGTCGGTCACGGTCAACCAGTCACAAAACGTCAGCCAGCCGAATACGCCATTTGGCGGCGGTCAGACGGTGGTGACACCGCAAACGCAGATCGATATGCGTCAGAGCGGCGGCGCGCTGCAGCACGTCAGCGCCAGCGCCAACCTGAACAACGTGGTGCGCGCGCTCAATGCGTTAGGTGCCTCGCCAATCGAACTGATGTCCATTCTGCAATCGATGCAGAGCGCGGGCTGTCTGCGCGCCAAACTGGAAATTATCTGACGATGGATACGCAATCGCTGATGAACGCGGCTTTTGACAGCCGCTCGCTGAACGACCTGAAGCGCGAAGCCAGCACCGACCCGAAAGGCAAGGCGCTACAGGTCGCGAAGCAGGTCGAGGGAATGTTTGTGCAGATGATGATGAAGAGCATGCGCGAAGCGCTGCCGCAGGACGGTATCTTCAGCAACGAATCGACCAAAATGTTTACCTCAATGTACGATCAGCAGATTGCGCAGGAGATCGGCAAACGCGGACTGGGTATGGCCGATCTTATCGTCAAGCAGATGCAGCCGGCGCAGGAGCCCGACGAGCGCGCCGGCACGGTGCCGATGCCGCTCGACGAGAGCTTTATCTACAGCGCGGCGGCCTCAAGCCAGCTGGAACAAATGGTGCGCAAGGCAGTGCCACGCCTGCCGGTTTCCCCCGCAAACCTGCCGGCCGACAGCAGCGAGTTTATCGCCCAGCTGGCGCAGCCCGCGCAGGCCGCCAGCGCCCAAAGCGGTATTCCGCACCACCTGATCCTGGCGCAGGCAGCGCTGGAGTCGGGCTGGGGCCAGCGCCAGATCCTGACCCGCGACGGCAAGCCGAGCTATAACGTGTTCGGCATCAAGGCGAGCGGCGACTGGAAGGGCGAGACCACCGATATCATGACCACCGAGTATGATCAGGGCGAGGCGAAGAAGGTGCGCGCCAGCTTCCGCGTCTATCACTCCTATTTCGAGGCGCTGACCGACTACGTGAAACTGCTTTCGAACAACCCGCGCTACGCCGCCGTCACCACCGCGCAGAGCGCCGAACAGGGCGCGCAGGCGCTGCAGGCCGCCGGTTACGCTACCGATCCGAAATATGCCCAGAAACTGGTGGGAATGATCCAGCAATTCAAAAATATGGGCGACAAAGTCGTGAAGGCGTACAGCAAAGATTTAACCGATCTCTTCTGAAGCTTAAGCCTCAAGTTTCACTTAAGCGCGCCGATAATACCAGCAGATGCCAGACGCGTTTTTTGCGCACGGGCGAGCACTGATGACTGCCAGCCCGCTTAACGGGAAAGAAAGGAACCGAGATGTCCAGCATAATAAACTCTGCGATGAGTGGGCTGAGCGCCGCACAGGCGGCGCTGAGCACAACCAGCAATAACATCACTAACTACACGGTCGCGGGCTACTCGCGCCAGACGATTCAGTTGGCGCAGGCGAACAGCACGCTGCAGGGCAACAGCTATTACGGCAACGGCGTCAACGTCAGCGGCGTGCAGCGCGAGTATGACGAGTTCATTACGGCGCAGCTGCGCGGTTCCAGCGCCACCTACAGCGCAGCTAATACCCAGTATTCGCAGATCTCCAACATCGACGATCTGCTCTCGACCTCGACCACCAGCCTCTCTACGTCGATTCAGGGCTTCTTTACTAACCTGCAGAACGTGGTGAGCAACGCGAACGACCCCTCTGCGCGCCAGTCGATGCTGAGCAATGCTCAGGGTCTGGTAAACCAGTTCCAGACTACCGCGCAGTATCTGACCAATATGCAGGGCAGCGTCAACACCGATGTCGCCTCAAACGTTGATCAGATCAATACCTACACCAGCCAGATCGCCGACCTTAACAAGCAGATCGGCAAGCTCAGCACCGCAAGCGGCGCGCAGCCGAATGATCTGATGGATCAGCGCGATCAGCTGGTGAACAACCTGAATAACATCGTCGGGGTGAGCGTCTCTAAGCAGGACGGCAACTATATTGTCTCCATGGGTAGCCTGACGCTGGTCAACGGCAACAAAGCCACCAGCCTGGTGGCGATGCCTTCCAGCAGCGATCCGACGCGTACCGCCGTCGGCTATGTCGATAACAGCGCAGGCAACGTCGAGATCGCCGATAAAAGCATTACCACCGGCTCGTTAGGCGGCCTGTTGACTTTCCGTTCGCAGGACCTCGACACCGCGCAAAACCAGCTCGGCCAGCTGGCGGCCGCTTTTACCACCAGCTTTAACGCGGTGCATAAGCAGGGCTATGACAGCAACGGCGATCAGGGCACTGACTTTTTCACCATCGGCAGCCCGACCGTACAGAGCAACAGCAAAAACAGCTCGTCCACAACCGTGACGGCAGCCTGGACCGATACCAGCGCGCTGAAAGCCTCCAACTACACCGTGAGCTATGACGGCAGCAGCTGGAACGTCACGCGCGCCTCCGACAACGTGAAGATCACTGCGACGGCGGGCACGGACGCGTCCGGCAACGCCACGCTGAGCTTCGACGGTCTGCAGCTGACCGTGAACGGCACGCCGAGCGCGCAGGACAGCTTCCTGGTGAAGCCGGTGCAGAACGTGATTGGCGATATGTCTGTCGCCATTACCAGTGAATCGCAGATTGCCGCAGCAGGCGCGACCGGCGGCGAAAGCGACAACCGCAACGCCCAGAAGCTGCTGGCTCTGCAGGACGCGAAAGTCGTGAACGGCAACGCCACGCTGTCCCAGGCTTACGCCAGCATCGTCAGCACCGTTGGCAACAAAACCAGCACGCTGGAAACCGCCAGCACTACTCAGAAAAACGTGGTGGATCAGCTGACCGATCGCCAGCAGTCGGTCTCCGGCGTCAACCTCGACGAAGAGTACGCCAACCTGACCAAATATCAGCAGTACTACATGGCGAACGCGCAGGTGCTGCAAACCGCCAGCTCGATTTTCGACGCGCTGCTTAACATCCGCTAAGGAAAAGAACCATGCGACTCAGTACAAACATGATTTTTAACCAGCAGGTGCGCGGTATCAGCGATTCGCAAGCCTCCTGGCTGAAAGTCGGCGAGCAGCTCTCCAGCGGCCGCCGCGTTAACAATCCATCAGACGATCCTATCGCTGCGTCACGCTCGGTGGTGCTGGCGCAGACCCAGGCGCAGAGCAGCCAGTACGCGCTGGCGCGCACCTTTGCGAACCAGGGGCTGTCGATGGAAGAGAACACGCTCAGCAGCGTGACCAGCACCATTCAGGATGCGCAGACGCTGATCGTTTACGGCTCTACCGGCACGCTGAGCGACGACGACCGCGGCTCAATCGCCACCCAGCTGGAGGGCCTGCGCTCTCAGCTGCTGAACCTGGCAAACAGCAAAGATGGTAACGGCCGCTATATCTTCGCCGGTTACAAAACAGACAGCGCGCCGTTTGCAGACAACGGCAGCGGCGCAGTGAGCTATACAGGCGGCACCGACGCGATTACGCAGAAGGTCGATACCAGCCGCACCATGACTGTGGGGCACACCGGCGACGATATCTTTATGTCGATCACCGGCAACGCGACCAAAGAGCCGGACGGCAGCGCCAGCGAAACCAATCTTTTTAACATGCTCGACAGCGCGATTGCCGCACTGAAGACGCCGCAGGCGGATGCTGACGCCGCTACGCAAAAGACCTTCCAGGATGCGATGGATAAAACCAACCGCGGCCTGGGCAACTCGCTGAATAACGTGCTGACCGTGCGTTCTGAAATCGGCACCCAGCTCTCTGAGCTGAGCACGCTGGATGGGCAGGGCGACGATCGCGACGTTATCCTGAACACCGAAATGAGCAACCTGGTCGATACGGACTACACCTCGGCTATCTCCAGCTACACCATGCAGCAAACGGCGCTTCAGGCCTCTTACAAGACCTTTACCGACATGTCCAAACTGTCGCTGTTCCAGCTTAACGCCTGACAATAAAAAGGAATTCGAGCATGCCTGAACCGGACATGCTCATTTTGCCCCACGACCCTGACCGGTATCGTGGGATTTTTTTTGCCTGTAACAGGGCGCTGCGACGAAAGAAGGGATGGGCAGGCTGATGCGCATGGTGCAAGCGGTTACCTCACCCGTGCTGGCCCAGAGACAGAAATAAAAAACCCCGGCAAGCCGGGGTTTTACTGTGTTGCGTCAGATTATTCCGCGCTTTCAGGTCGGGTCGCAGGCGCGGTGGCCTGATGCGTCGCGCTGTGACCGCCAGCGGAGCCTTTGCCCTCGAAGGCGAACGGCGAGCGTACCCAGTCGCTGTGGCGTACCGGCTCCGGCTGCCAGGCTGGTGCCGGCGCTTTGGTCATCGGCGCGGTGGCGTGATGGGTAAAGCGGACGGCAGCTTCCTGCGGCGCGGCATCGCGCGCCGGGACGGGCGCATGCGGTTCGCTGATCGGCTCAGGTTTGCTTTCCGCCGCAACCGGCGCGTTCAGCACTTCCTCAACCTGCGCTTCTGCTTCCGGCGTGACGTCATGCGCGGCTTCAGCGGCGATCTCGGTAGCGACAGCAGGCGTCTCTTCCTCGACCGGGGCGGCCGGAACAGCCTGTTCGGCAATCGCTTCCGCTTTCGCTTCGTCAGCGGCCGGGATAACGGCAGGCTCATGGTTCACCGGCGCGTCAATCGGCGTGGTGTTATCCGTATTAACCAGCGTTACCGGCGTTTCCGCCTGCGGTTCAGCCTGATGCACCTCGTCAGCAATCTGCGGCGCGATCTCTTCCGCGGCGACCGGCAGCGCAATGACGTCTGCGGTCTCTTGCTGGCTGTAATCCGGCGCTTCCTGCTGCGGCTGCTGAGCCTCAACCGGCTGTGCGACCGGATAACGTACCCAGACTTTGCCGGATGCCATCTCTGGCGAAGCAGCGGCAGCGGCAAGCGGCATGGCGGACTCGGTCGGATAACGCTCGTCACGGTAGCGACGACGACGCTGGCCGCTGACGCGCAGGTGGCGCGGCGAACGGCGCGAGCGGCGTGGCATATTGCCGTTGTCGCGGCTTTCCGCCTCATCCTGATCGTTCAGCACAGGTTCTTCGCTCTGCGGCAGGCTGCGCGCCACTTCTGGCTGCGGCTCAACAGCTTCAGCTACCGGCTGCGTGCTCTCGTCGATAATGCGCACTTTCTGCGCCAGCTGGCGCGGTTTGCGGCGCGGCATGACCTGAACGCGCTCTTCTTCCTGCGCTTCCGGCGTCTCGACCACTTCAGCAACAGCCTGCTCGACGACTTTGCTCGCTTCCTGCTGCGCGCGTTTCTCTTCCTGACGACGACGCTGACGCTCAGCGCGCTGTTCGCGACGCTGCTGTTGTTGCTCTTCACGCTGCTGGCGCGCTTCGTCGCTCAGAACAGGGCTGCGCTCTTCGCGTGCCTCATTCTGCGGCGCCTGGCGCTTATTGCGGCGGTTATCGGCGTTATCGCGCGGCTCGCGGCCTTCACGCGGCTCACGGCTTTCGCGTGGTTCACGGTTTTCACGCGGCTCGCGGCTTTCGCGCGGCTCGCGGTTTTCGCCGTTGCGCGGCGTACGCTCGCGACGGTTATTGTTGCGGCGGTTATTGCGACGATCGCCGCGCTCTTTGGCGCTGCTGTCGCTCTCTTCACTGCTGGCCTGCGGCGTCGGCGTCGCTTCTACGGCCGGGGCAGCCGGTGCGGCTTCATTGCTGCCGAACAGCTTTTTCAGCAGGCGGCTGAAGAAACCGGTGCCGGTAGTGCTGGTGCTTGCTGCGGCCGGTGTCGCGGCGGCGGCGGCAGGTTTGGCCGCAGGCTGCACATCGGCTTTCGGCTGTTCTGCCGGGGTCTCTGCAGGCACCGGCGGCGCGTCAGGCATTACAAAAGCGGCCAGCGCAGGCTGCTCAGGACGACGGCGCTCGGCATGTTCCTCTTCAGACGGCATCGCCATTTCGGCTTCATGCAGCTTCGGCAGGTGATAGCTGAGAGTCTGCGTTTCTTCGCCTTTACGTACGCGCAGCACGGAGTAGTGCGGCGTTTCCATCCGGTCGTCCGGCACGATAATGGCGCGGACGCCGCCCTGGCGCTTCTCAATCGCGTTCACCGCTTCACGTTTTTCGTTCAGCAGGTAAGAGGCGATCTGCACCGGAACAATGGCGTGCACCTCTTTGGTGTTGTCTTTCAGCGCTTCTTCTTCAATCAGGCGCAGAATAGAGAGCGACAGTGATTCATTGTCACGGATAGTGCCGGTGCCGCTACAGCGCGGGCAGACATGATGGCTCGACTCGCCCAGCGACGGGCTGAGGCGCTGACGCGACATCTCTAGCAGGCCAAAGCGTGAAATATGGCTGATCTGAATGCGCGCGCGATCCTGACGTACCGCTTCGCGCAGGCGATTTTCCACCGCGCGCTGATGGCGCACCGGCGTCATATCGATAAAGTCGATAACGATCAGGCCGCCCAGGTCGCGCAGACGCAGCTGGCGCGCGATCTCATCGGCGGCTTCCAGGTTGGTGTTGAACGCTGTCTCTTCGATATCGCCGCCGCGCGTGGCGCGGGCTGAGTTGATATCGATAGCGGTCAACGCTTCGGTGCTGTCGATAACGATAGAGCCGCCGGAAGGCAGGCGCACTTCGCGCTGGAAGGCGGACTCAATCTGCGATTCGATCTGATAATGGCTGAACAGCGGGATTTCGCCGGTGTAGAGCTTGATCTTGCTGCTGAAGTCGGGACGACCGAGGGCGGCGATATGCTGGCGCGCCAGCTCAAGCACCTTCGGGTTGTCGATCAGAATCTCGCCGATATCCTGGCGCAGATAGTCGCGGAAGGCGCGTACGATAACGTTGCTTTCCTGATGGATCAGGAAGGGAGCGGGGCGGTTTTCTGCGGCTTTCTTGATCGCTTCCCAGTGTTTCAGACGGAAGCTCAGATCCCACTGCAGCGCGTCGGCGGATTTACCTACGCCCGCGGTGCGCACAATCAGACCCATACCGTCCGGCAGCTCCAGCGAGGAGAGCGCCTCTTTCAGCTCGGTGCGATCGTCGCCTTCGATGCGGCGAGAGATGCCGCCCGCGCGGGGGTTGTTCGGCATCAGCACCAGATAGCTGCCCGCCAGAGAGATAAAGGTGGTCAGCGCCGCGCCTTTATTGCCGCGCTCCTCTTTATCAATCTGAACGATCACTTCCTGACCTTCGCGCAGCACGTCTTTAATATTCGGACGGCCTTGTGCGTTGTAGCTGGCAGGGAAGTATTCGCGGGAGATTTCTTTCAGGGGGAGAAAACCGTGGCGCTCGGCGCCGTAATCGACAAACGCAGCTTCAAGGCTGGGTTCAATGCGGGTAATTTTACCTTTGTAGATGTTGGCTTTTTTCTGTTCGTGTCCGGGGCTTTCGATATCCAGATCGTACAGACGTTGTCCATCAACCAGGGCAACGCGCAACTCCTCCTGCTGAGTTGCATTAATTAACATTCTTTTCATCGTTTCTGACTCGTTATTCTCACATGAGTGATAAAGCTGCGGGCATAGTTACCCTGGACGAGTTTTGACCGATGGCCCCGTGACTAAGTGCTTTACGTCAACCTCCCGGTTGTCGACTGCGCGAGGGGCGCAAATAACGTCGGTGGCCTGTTTTTCATAAGGGAAAACAGCGCCGTTGCGCTGAAATGCCGGAGAGAAACTGATAACTCCTGCATCTCAAAATTCCGTCCAGGCCGCAACCCGCAGCCCGCTAAGTGCCTGAATTAACATCACGTCTTACGCCATTGCTGCGTGTCCGTTTCATCCGGCAAAATGACTAATTAGCTCTTTTTCTGGCCTGAAGTGCATCAGACGAGAAACTTAAGCATTATTCCATTGCTAACCTTCATATAGCAAGGCGACTTTTATCGCCTGATGAAGATTAGTGATGCATAACACCTTAATATGTCGGACGAATGAGCAGGCTGCTGAAAAAGCCAGCGCACGCTGCGCTTTTTCGTGCGACAAGAGGAGAGTTAAGCACAGAAAAAGGGGTGGCGCTATCACAGGACACTATTTAGAATCGCCGCCATGAAAACTGAGAATCCTGGCGTACAGCTTGTCGCCATCACGGCTGAAAATGCCGGACAACGCATTGATAACTTTTTACGCACCCAGCTTAAGGGCGTGCCGAAAAGCATGATTTACCGCATTCTGCGTAAAGGCGAGGTGCGGGTGAATAAAAAGCGCATCAAGCCTGAATACAAGCTGGAAGCGGGCGACGAGGTGCGCATTCCGCCGGTGCGTGTCGCCGAGCGCGAAGAGCAGACCGTTTCGCCTAAGCTGGAGAAGGTGGCGGCGCTGGCGGAAGCGATCATCTTTGAAGATGACCATATCCTGGTGCTGAACAAGCCGTCCGGCACGGCGGTGCATGGCGGCAGCGGGCTGAGCTTTGGCGTGATCGAAGGGCTGCGCGCGTTGCGTCCGGAGGCGCGTTTCCTTGAGCTGGTGCATCGCCTCGATCGCGATACCTCCGGCGTGCTGCTGGTCGCCAAAAAGCGGTCGGCGCTGCGCTCGCTGCATGAGCAGCTGCGCGAAAAGGGGATGCAAAAAGATTACCTGGCGCTGGTGCGCGGCAGCTGGCCCTCACACCTGAAAGTGGTGCAGGCGCCGCTGCTGAAGAATATTCTGCAGAGCGGCGAACGCGTAGTGCGCGTCAGCAGCGAAGGCAAGCCGTCGGAAACGCGCTTTAAAGTCGAAGAGCGCTTCGCCTTCGCCACGCTGGTCAAGGCAAGCCCGGTTACCGGACGTACTCACCAGATCCGCGTCCATACGCTGCATGCCGGTCATCCTATCGCCTTCGACGACCGCTACGGCGAGCGTGAATTCGACAGTCAGCTGGCCGCTACCGGGCTGCGTCGTTTGTTCCTGCATGCCGCCGCGCTGACGTTTACTCATCCCAACAGCGGTGAGACGCTGCGTTTAGAAGCGCCGCTTGATGAAGAGCTTAAACGCTGCCTGAAGGCGCTGCGTCAGCAGAAAAGCTAACGCAGGGCCGGCGTCACCCCAGCGGGTTGATGCCGACCGTCCGCAACATGCTGTTAAGCGCGATGAGCGGCAGGCCGACCAGCGTGTTCGGGTCGCGCCCCTCCAGCCGTTCAAACAGGCAAATCCCCATCCCTTCGCTTTTAAAACTCCCTGCACACTGTAAAGGCTGCTCTTTTTCTATATAGGTGCGGATCTCCTCATCACTGAGAGGGCGGAAGTGCACCACAAAAGGTTCGCAGCACTGCAATAGCCGCTGGCTGCGGGGATGGTAGAGCGCCAGTCCGGTGTAAAAGGTGATGGCGTTGCCGCTCGCCTGACGTAGCTGCGCAAAGGCGCGCGCGGGGGTATGCGGCTTGCCGGTAATCGCGCCGTTGAGCACGCATACCTGATCCGAGCCGATAATCCAGCTATCGGGATAGTCGGCGGCCAGCGCCTGCGCTTTGGCGACGGCGAGGCGCGTGACCAGCGTTTCCGCATCTTCACCGGCGTGCGGCGTTTCATCCACCTCTGGCGCAGCGGTAATAAAAGGCAGGCCGAGCTTGCCTAATAATGCCTGGCGGAAAGGCGAGGTTGAGGCTAAAAGAATTGAGACAGGCATTTTTTCACAATAGTAATGGCGAATTGGTGACACTCATTTTAAACTGTGCGCCGCACTGGATGCGAATAACTGGTGAAAGATGCTGTTACACGGCCTTTTTCTTTGACTCTATGACGTTACAAAGTTAATATGCGCGCCCTATGCAAAAGGTAAAATTACCCCTGACGCTGGATCCGGTCCGCGCCGCTCAAAAACGCCTCGATTATCAGGGCGTTTACACCCCTGAACAGGTGGAGCGCGTAGCCGACTCAGTTGTTAGTGTGGACAGTGATGTGGAATGTGCCATGTCGTTTGCGGTTGACAGCCAGCGCCTCGCCGTACTGCAAGGTACAGCGGATGTGCAGGTTACATTGCGCTGTCAGCGCTGCAACCAGCCGTTTCCTCACTCTGTCCACGTAAGCTATTGCTTCAGTCCTGTCTCAAATGATGAGCAGGCCGAGGCACTGCCGGAAGCCTACGAGCCGATCGACGTCGATGATTTTGGCGAAGTCGATCTGCTGGCGGTGATCGAGGATGAAATCATTCTCGCGCTGCCGGTCGTTCCGGTGCATGATTCTGAACACTGTGAAGTGTCCGAGGCGGACATGGTCTTTGGCAAATTGCCTGCAGAGGCGGAAAAACCAAACCCATTTGCCGTATTAGCCAGTTTAAAGCGTAAGTAATAGGAGTAAGGTCCATGGCCGTACAACAGAATAAACCCACCCGTTCTAAGCGTGGTATGCGTCGTTCGCACGATGCGCTGACCACCGCTGCCCTGTCTGTAGATAAAGTTTCTGGCGAAACGCATCTGCGTCACCACATCACTGCGGATGGCTACTACCGCGGTCGCAAGGTTATCACCAAGTAAGACTTGCGCTTAGCAAGGTGATACTTTGACACGTTTGACCCTGGCTATTGATGCCATGGGCGGGGATTTCGGTCCCTGCGTGACAGTGCCTGCAGCATTGCAGGCACTGGCCTCTCATTCGCATCTCAATCTTCTTCTGGTCGGCATTCCCGACGACATCACTCCATTGCTTGCCAAAGCGGATTCCTCCTTACTGGGGCGTTTGCAGGTTGTGCCTGCGGAGTCAGTTATTGCAAGCGATGCGCGGCCCTCACAGGCGATCCGCAACAGCCGCGGCAGCTCAATGCGCATTGCGCTGGAGCTGGTGAAAGAGGGACGAGCGCAGGCCTGTGTCAGCGCCGGCAATACCGGCGCCCTGATGGGGCTGGCGAAATTAATGATAAAACCGCTGGACGGCATTGAACGCCCGGCGTTAATGACCGTGCTGCCGCATCAGCAGCGCGGTAAAACGGTGGTGCTGGATTTAGGCGCTAACGTTGAGTCGGACAGCGAAATGCTGGTGCAGTTTGCCGTAATGGGCGCGGTGATGGCGGAAGAAGTATTAGCGATCCCCAATCCTCGCGTCGCGCTGCTCAATATTGGTCAGGAAGAGACCAAAGGGCTGGAGAGTATCCGCGGCGCCGCCAGTATGTTAAAAGCATCCGAACACATTAACTATATTGGTTACCTGGAAGGCAACGACCTGCTTACCGGCAAGACAGATGTGCTGGTGTGTGACGGATTCGTCGGCAACGTCACGCTGAAAACCATGGAAGGCGTGGTAAGAATGTTCCTTTCCCTGCTGAAATCTTCAGGGGAGGGGAAAAAACGGTCATGGTGGCTGAAGCTGCTGGGGCGCTGGATTCAGAAACGTCTGGCGCAGCGCTTCGGGCATCTCAACCCCGACCAGTATAATGGCGCTTGTCTGTTAGGATTGCGCGGAACAGTGATCAAAAGCCATGGCGCAGCGAATCAACGCGCCTTCGCCGTGGCGATAGAGCAGGCAGAGCAGGCGGTGCGACGGCAGGTTCCCGAACGAATCGCCGCGCGCCTTGATGCTGTATTAGCCAGGAGTGACAAAGCCTAGATGTTTACCAAAATTATCGGTACGGGCAGCTATTTGCCTAGCCAGGTGCGTTCGAATGCGGATCTGGAAAAAATGGTGGAGACGTCGGACGAGTGGATCGTAACCCGCACCGGCATCCGCGAGCGCCGCATTGCCGCGCCGGATGAAACCGTGGCCAGCATGGGCTTCGCCGCCGCGCAGCGCGCGCTGGAGATGGCGGGCGTAGAGGCCAGCGAGATCGGACTGATTATCGTCGCCACCACCTCATCCAGCCATGCGTTCCCCAGCTCGGCCTGCATGATCCAGCAGATGCTGGGCATCAACGACTGTGCCGCATTCGATCTGGCGGCAGCCTGCGCAGGCTTTACCTACGCTCTGAGCGTCGCGGACCAGTACATCAAAAACGGCGCGGTAAAACACGCGCTGGTGATTGGCTCCGACGTGCTGGCGCGCACCCTTGACCCGAACGATCGCGGCACCATTATTCTGTTCGGCGACGGCGCGGGCGCCGTGGTATTAGGCGCGAGCGAAGAGCAGGGCATCATCTCTACTCACCTGCACGCTGACGGCCGTTATGGCCAGCTGCTGACGCTCCCTTACCAGAATCGCGCCCATCAGGACGAACCCGCCTATCTCACCATGGCTGGCAATGAAGTCTTTAAAGTCGCGGTGACCGAACTGGCGCACATCGTTGACGAAACGCTGCAGGCCAACAATCTCGATCGCGAAATGCTCGACTGGCTGGTGCCGCATCAGGCTAACCTGCGCATCATCAGCGCGACGGCGAAAAAACTTGGCATGGGCATGGACAAAGTGGTGGTCACACTGGACCGTCACGGCAATACCTCGGCGGCCTCGGTGCCCAGCGCGCTGGATGAAGCCGTACGCGACGGCCGTATCAAACCCGGACAACTGATTCTGCTGGAAGCCTTTGGTGGCGGTTTCACCTGGGGTTCCGCACTGGTTCGCTTTTGATTCACAGGAACTGAAGATGACGCAATTTGCATTTGTTTTTCCCGGTCAGGGTTCACAGACCGTCGGCATGCTGTCAGAGCTGGCGGCAAGCTATCCGCAGGTGGAAGAGACCTTCCGCGAAGCGTCTGACGCGCTGGGATATGATTTGTGGCAGCTGGTCAGCAACGGACCGGCTGAAGAGCTGAATAAGACCTGGCAGACGCAGCCTGCGCTGCTGGCCGCTTCCGTCGCGATCTATCGCGTCTGGCAACAGCAGGGCGGCAAGCAGCCGTCGCTGATGGCGGGTCACAGCCTGGGCGAATACTCCGCATTGGTGTGCGCAGGCGTTATTGATTTCGCCGATGCGATCAAGCTGGTGGAGCTGCGCGGCAAACTGATGCAGGAAGCGGTACCGGAAGGCACCGGCGCGATGCAGGCGATTATCGGCCTGGATGACGCCTCGATTCGCAAAGCGTGCGAAGAGAGCGCGCAGGGCCAGGTCGTTTCGCCGGTTAACTTCAACTCGCCGGGTCAGGTGGTGATCGCCGGAAATAAAGAAGCGGTCGAGCGCGCGGGCGCAGCCTGTAAAGCCGCTGGCGCGAAGCGCGCGCTGCCGCTGCCGGTCAGCGTGCCGTCGCACTGCGCGCTGATGAAGCCCGCAGCGGACAAGCTGGCGGTCGCGCTGGAAAAGATGACTTTCAACGCACCGTCTGTTCCGGTGGTGAACAACGTTGACGTAAAATGCGAAAGCGATGCGGCGGCGATCCGTCACGCATTGGTGCGTCAGCTTTATAGCCCGGTTCGCTGGACCGAGAGCGTAGAATTTATGGCGTCACAGGGCATTACTCAACTGCTGGAAATGGGACCGGGCAAAGTGCTGACGGGTCTGACCAAACGCATTGTGGACAGCCTGACGGCGGCAGCGGTAAACGATCCGACGTCGCTTTCTGCGGCCCTTGAACAGGAATAAGAGGAAAATCATGAGCTTTGAAGGTAAAGTTGCGCTGGTAACAGGCGCGAGCCGCGGTATCGGCCGCGCTATCGCGGAAACGCTGGTTGCACGCGGCGCCAAAGTTGTTGGCACCGCGACAAGCGAAAGCGGCGCAGAAGCCATCAGTGCTTACCTCGGCGATAACGGCAAAGGTCTGCTGCTGAATGTGACCGATCCCGCATCGATCGACAGCGTGCTGGAGAAGGTTCGCGCAGAATTTGGCGAAGTAGACATTTTGGTCAATAATGCAGGCATTACGCGTGATAATCTGTTGATGCGCATGAAAGACGACGAATGGGCGGATATCCTGGATACCAACCTGACGTCGGTTTTCCGTCTGTCTAAGGCAGTTATGCGCGCCATGATGAAAAAACGTGTGGGTCGTATCATTACCATCGGTTCCGTTGTTGGCACCATGGGCAACGCGGGCCAGGCAAACTACGCAGCAGCCAAGGCGGGTTTGATTGGCTTTAGCAAATCACTGGCGCGCGAAATTGCGTCACGTGGCATTACCGTAAACGTCGTGGCACCGGGCTTTATTGAGACGGACATGACGCGTGCACTGAGCGAAGAGCAACGTTCCGGCATTTTGGCGCAGGTTCCGGCAGGTCGTTTAGGCGACGCGCAGGAAATCGCCAATGCTGTTGCATTTTTAGCCTCTGACGAAGCAGCCTACATCACGGGTGAGACGCTGCACGTCAATGGCGGCATGTACATGGTCTGATATTCACGAAATCATTTGCATTATTTGCGGTAAAAACCGCAAAATAGCGTAAAATCGTGGTTCGACCAGCCGGGATTTTGTTGCATCTTTTTCAACATTTTATACACTACGAAAACCATCGCGAAAGCGAGTTTTGATAGGAAATTAAATAGTATGAGCGATATCGAACAACGCGTTAAGAAAATCATTGCTGAGCAGCTGGGTGTGAAAGAGGACGAAGTAACTAACTCTGCATCTTTCGTTGAAGACCTGGGTGCTGATTCTCTTGACACCGTTGAGCTGGTAATGGCTCTGGAAGAAGAGTTTGATACTGAGATTCCAGACGAAGAAGCTGAGAAAATCACTACCGTTCAGGCAGCGATCGACTACATCAATAGCCACCAAGGCTAATGAATATCTTCAGGCGGTCGCTCGACCGCCTGAGTTTTATGCTTGTCCCACAGAGTTTATATTTCCCCTCCCTGGAGGACGAACGTGTCTAAGCGTCGTGTAGTTGTGACCGGTCTTGGCATGTTGTCTCCTGTCGGCAAAACCGTAGAGTCTACCTGGAGTGCTCTCCTTGCCGGTCAGAGCGGCATTAACCTGATCGACCATTTTGATACGAGTGCCTACGCAACCCGATTTGCTGGCATTGTAAGAGATTTTAATTGTGATGAAATCATCTCGCGCAAAGATCAGCGCAAGATGGATGACTTCATCCAATACGGTATTGTTGCCGGCGTGCAGGCTATGCAGGATTCGGGTCTGGTCGTGACCGATGAGAACGCTGGTCGTATCGGCGCGGCGATTGGTTCCGGCATCGGCGGACTGGGTCTGATTGAAGAGAACCACACCTCGCTGGTCAACGGCGGTCCGCGCAAAATCAGTCCGTTCTTTGTTCCTTCGACCATCGTCAATATGGTTGCTGGGCACCTGACGATTATGTACGGCCTGAAAGGCCCCAGTATCTCTATCGCGACAGCCTGTACTTCAGGCGTGCACAACATCGGCCATGCGGCGCGCATTATCGCCTATAACGATGCTGACGTGATGCTGGCGGGCGGCGCAGAAAAGGCCAGCACCCCACTGGGTGTCGGCGGCTTTGGCGCTGCGCGCGCGCTCTCTACGCGCAACGATAACCCGCAGGCGGCAAGCCGTCCGTGGGATAAAGATCGTGATGGCTTCGTGCTGGGCGACGGCGCAGGCATTATCGTGCTGGAAGAGTATGAGCACGCTAAAAAACGCGGCGCGAAGATCTATGCGGAAATTGTCGGCTTCGGCATGAGCAGCGATGCTTACCACATGACTTCGCCGCCGGAAAATGGCGCAGGCGCAGCGCTGGCGATGGAAAATGCGCTGCGTGATGCGCAGCTGTCGCCGGAGCAAATCGGCTACGTTAACGCGCACGGCACGTCTACGCCAGCGGGTGACAAAGCAGAAGCGCAGGCGGTAAAAACCATTTTCGGCGCTGCAGCGAAAACCGTTATGGTCAGCTCGACCAAATCAATGACCGGCCATCTGCTGGGTGCGGCAGGCGCGGTAGAGTCTATCTACTCGATCCTGGCGCTGCGCGACCAGGCCGTTCCGCCGACCATCAATCTGGATAACC
Source organism: Pantoea sp. YU22 (assembly GCF_003970755.1). Classification (NCBI taxonomy): domain Bacteria; kingdom Pseudomonadati; phylum Pseudomonadota; class Gammaproteobacteria; order Enterobacterales; family Erwiniaceae; genus Pantoea; species Pantoea sp. YU22. Next base: position 390,944 of record NZ_RYDU01000001.1, read on the forward strand.
CGGATGAGGGTTGCGATCTCGACTTCGTGCCCCACACGGCGCGTCAGGTCAGCGGCCTGGAGTACACGCTGTGTAACTCCTTCGGCTTCGGCGGCACTAACGGCTCGTTGATCTTCCGTAAAGTCTGACGATTCACGTTCTGGCAAAAGGCCCGCAAATGCGGGCCTTTTTTCTATTCAGAAAGGCTCTGAAACGGATTATCACAATACAAAGCGCTACCATAGCGCTTTTCCTTGCGGGAGAGTCCCATGTGGATCAACGGAACGGAGCAACTTACTCTCTCAGCCAGCGATCGCGCGACGCAGTTTGGTGATGGCTGTTTTACCACGGCGGCGGTCGATAATGGCCATATTCAGCTGCTGGACGCGCACCTGCGGCGGCTGCGCGAGGGCTGCGAACGGCTAATGATGCCCGAGGTTGACTGGACGCGGCTGGAGAGAGAAATGCGCGTTGCCGCGCAGCCGCACAAGCAGGCGGTACTAAAAGTCATTATCAGCGCTGGCTCAGGCGGACGCGGCTACAGCCGCAAAGGTGGCAGCGGCGCCACGCGCATCGTCTCGGTTGCGCCATGGCCGCACCATTATCTGCCGCTGCAGGCGCAGGGCGTTAAGCTGCAAACCAGTCCGGTCCGGCTGGCGCAGAACCCGCTGCTGGCGGGCATTAAGCACCTGAATCGCCTGGAGCAGGTATTGATCCGCGCGCATCTCGACCAGAGCGACGCCGAGGAGGCGCTGGTGCTTGACACTGCGGGCTACGTGGTGGAATGCTGTGCGGCCAATTTATTCTGGCGGCAGGGCGATCGTATCTTTACGCCCGACCTGACGCAGTCCGGCGTCGATGGCGTCATGCGGCGCTATCTGATGGCGCAAATGGCCGCCGCAGGCCAGATTTGTCATGTGGTACGCTGCGAGCCAGCGCAGCTGCTGGCGGCCGACGAAATCGTTATCTGCAATGCCCTGATGCCGGTGTTGCCGGTGCGGCAGCTGGACGACAGATTATTCAGCGAACGCACGCTTTACCGCCGGTTACAGGAAAGCGGCTATTTAATGGAAGCAAAATGAGTCGAACTAAAAAAATTTTCGCCGTCGCTGCGGCGATTTTGATCCTTGCGGCGGCCTTTAGCTACTGGCAGATCCAGCGCTTCGCCGCGGCTCCGTTAACCATTGACCAGGAAACTATCTATACCTTGCCGGCGGGCACCGGCCGGGTAGCGCTGGAAGCGCAGCTGGAGAGCCAGCATCTTATTCCGCAGAGCATCTGGTTTGGCCCGCTGCTTAAGCTGGAGCCGGAACTGGCCCGGTTTAAAGCGGGCACCTACCGGCTGGAGAAAGGAATGACGGTGCGGGCGCTGCTGCAGCTGCTCGCCAGCGGTAAAGAGGCGCAGTTTCCGCTGCGGCTGGTAGAAGGCCAGCGTCTTAATGAATGGCTCGCCGAGCTGCGCGCCGCCCCCTATCTCCGACACACGCTGAAAGATGATCAGTTCGCCACGCTGGCGAAAACGCTTAATATCGATCCGCTGGCGTTGGAAGGGAGCTTCTATCCGGATACCTATCTCTATACCGCCAATACCAGCGACATCGCGCTGCTGCAGCGCGCGCATGCCCGCATGACGGCGCTGGTGGACCAGATCTGGCGGGAGCGCATGGCGGATTTGCCCTACAAAAATCCGCAGGAGATGGTGACCATGGCGTCGGTCATTGAGAAAGAGACCGCCGTCAGCGCCGAACGCGCGCGCGTCGCCTCAGTGTTTATCAACCGGCTGCGCACCGGCATGAAGCTGCAAACCGATCCTACAGTGATTTACGGCATGGGCGATAAATATACAGGCACGCTGACGCGTAAAGACCTTGAGACGCCGACCGATTACAATACCTACACGATTAACGGTTTGCCGCCAGGCCCGATCGCCGCGCCGAGCAAAGCCTCGCTGGAAGCGGCGGCACATCCGGAAAAAACCAGTTACCTCTATTTTGTCGCCGACGGCAAGGGCGGTCACACCTTTACCACCAATCTTGCCAGTCATAACCAGGCGGTACAGGCTTACCGGCAAACGCTAAAGGAAAAAGATGAAAAGTAAGTTTATCGTCATTGAAGGCCTGGAAGGCGCCGGGAAAACCACTGCGCGCGAGGCGATTGTCGCCACGCTGCGCGAACGGGGCATTCAGGATATCGTGTTCACCCGCGAGCCGGGCGGCACACCGCTGGCGGAGCAGCTGCGTGTTCTGGTGAAGCAGGGCATCGAAGGCGAGCAGGTGACAGACAAAGCGGAGCTGCTAATGCTCTATGCCGCGCGCGTGCAGCTGGTCGATACCGTCATTAAGCCTGCCCTGGCGCGCGGCGCATGGGTGATTGGCGATCGGCACGATCTCTCTTCGCAGGCCTACCAGGGCGGCGGACGCGGAGTGGACAGCGCGCTGATGCGCACCCTGCGTGATGCCGTGCTGGGCGATTTCCGTCCCGATCTTCAGCTCTATCTCGACGTTACGCCGGAAATTGGCCTGCAGCGGGCCCGGGCGCGCGGCGAGCTGGATCGCATCGAGCAGGAATCGCTGCGCTTTTTTGAACGCACTCGCGAGCGCTATCTGGCGCTGGCGGCCGAGGACCGCAGCATCCTGACCGTGGACGCCACGCAGCCGCTCGCCAGCGTTACCCAGGCGATTAAAGCGACGTTGACGCGCTGGCTGGAACAGCAGGCATGAACTGGTATCCGTGGCTGAACCAGCCTTACCGCTATATCATCGGTCAGCACCAGGCGGGTCGCGCTCATCATGCGCTGCTGATCCAGGCGATCGCGGGCATGGGGGATGATGCGCTGGTGTGGGGCGTCAGCCGCTGGCTGATGTGCCAGCAGCCGGACGGGCTGAAAAGCTGCGGCCTCTGTCACGGCTGCCAGCTGATGCAGGCGCAGACGCATCCCGACTGGTATCGGCTGGAGGCGGAAAAAGGCAAAAGCACGCTGGGTATTGACGCGGTGCGCCAGGTAACGGAGACGCTCTATCATTTCGCCCAGCAGGGCGGTGCGAAAATCGTCTGGCTTCCCGATGCCGCGCAGCTGAGCGAATCAGCGGCGAATGCGCTGTTAAAAACCCTGGAAGAGCCGCCGGCCAATAGCTGGTTTTTTCTCAGCAGCCGTGAACCTTCGCGACTGTTAGCCACGCTGCGCAGCCGCTGTATGGCGCTCTCTCTGGCGCCGCCGGATGAGGCGCAAAGCCTGCAGTGGCTGAGCAAGCAAACACCGCAGGAGACGGCCGCGCTACAGACTGCGCTGCGCCTCAGCGCGGGCGCGCCGGCGGCGGCGCTACAGCTGCTGGAGCCTGCGCGCTGGCAGGCGCGCCAGACGTTGTGCGACGCGCTGCCAGCCGCGCTGCAGCAGGATATTCTGTTGCTGCTTCCGGCGCTCAACGCCGAGGATGTCGCCGCGCGCATCAGCTGGCTGATGGCGCTGCTGGTGGATGCGATCAAATGGCAGCAGGGCGCGACGCGCTGGTTGAGCAATCCCGATCGGCAGGATGTGGTTGCGCTGCTGTCAGAGACCTTCTCCGCCCGGGCGCTGGATGAGAGCGCGCGCGAGTGGATGCAGTGCCGGGAACAGCTGCTCCACGTGGCCGCCGTTAACCGCGAACTTCTGTTAACCGACCGACTTCTGAGCTGGGCTGACAAACGTAAGCCCGGCGTAGTCGCTTAACGACAAAACGAGACCGTTATGTTTATTGTGGATTCACACTGCCATCTTGATGGCCTGGATTATGAAAAGAACCATCGCGATCTCGATGACGTGATCGCTAAAGCTGCCGCGCGCGACGTGAAATTTATGCTGGCGATCGCCACCACGCTGCCGGGTTTTCATACGCTGAAAGCGCTGGTCGGCGAGCGTGAAAATATTGCGCTCTCAGTAGGCGTGCACCCCCTGAATCAGGAAGAGCCTTACGACGTGGAAGAGTTTCGTCGTCTGGCCGCCGATCCGCGCGTCGTGGCGCTGGGTGAAACCGGCCTCGACTACTATTATCAGCAGGAAACTAAGGCGCAGCAGCAGGCGTCGTTCCGCGAGCATATCCGCACCGGTATTGCGCTGAACAAGCCGATTATCGTGCATACCCGCGACGCGCGTGACGATACGCTGGCTATCCTGCGCGAAGAGCAGGTCGAGCGCTGCGGCGGCGTGCTGCACTGCTTTACCGAAGATCAGGCGACGGCGGCGAAGCTGCTGGATATGGGTTTCTACATCTCTTTTTCCGGCATTGTGACCTTCCGTAACGCCGAACAGCTGCGCGAAGCGGCGCGCTATGTTCCGCTGGATCGCATGCTGGTGGAAACCGATTCGCCTTATCTGGCGCCGGTGCCGTATCGCGGCAAAGAGAACCAGCCAGCTTATACGCGCGACGTAGCGGATTATCTTGCCGTGCTGAAAGGGGTAGATATTGAAACCCTGGCTGCCGCCACCACGCAGAACTTCTCTACGCTTTTCCGCGTGCCGTTAAGCCGACTCGGTGGTTAAGGTTTTATTTCATAGTCTGTAATAATTCGATAATAACGATTAATAGCCCTGCTTTTTAAGGCAGGGCTACTGTTTTATGGGGGTAAACCGCGCGCTGTCAGTCAGAATATACTGATATCCAGCGCCATGTTTCCTGGAAACGTGATAGTCATCAAAGTAACGCCAGCTGATTTATTTTACCCTTCGTAATAATTACAAGGCGGTCACCGCCAGACGGGTTGCGGATCCTCCCCCACGACCCAGCGCACTGCGCAAAATCGCACTCATACTCAGGAGCTTCAGGCTATGTTCAAGAACGCATTTGCGAACCTGCAAAAGGTCGGTAAATCGCTCATGCTGCCGGTATCGGTTCTGCCGATCGCCGGTATTTTATTAGGTGTTGGTTCGGCAAACTTTAGCTGGCTGCCAGCCGTCGTTTCCCATGTTATGGCGGAAGCGGGCGGCTCGGTGTTTGCTAATATGCCGCTGATCTTCGCTATCGGCGTGGCGCTCGGCTTTACCAATAACGACGGCGTTTCCGCGCTGGCGTCGGTGGTGGCGTACGGCATCATGGTGAAAACCATGGCGGTAGTCGCGCCGCTGGTGCTGCATCTTTCGGCTGAGGATATTGCCGCGCATCATCTGGCGGATACCGGCGTGCTGGGCGGCATTATCGCCGGTGCGATTGCAGCCTATATGTTCAACCGCTTCTACCGTATCAAGCTGCCGGAATACCTGGGCTTCTTTGCCGGTAAACGCTTTGTGCCGATTATCTCCGGCCTGACGGCGATCGTTCTGGGCGTCGTGCTCTCCTTTATCTGGCCGCCGATTGGCTCGGCAATTCAGGAGTTCTCACAGTGGGCTGCCTACCAGAACCCGGTTGTCGCCTTCGGTATTTACGGCGTGGTTGAGCGCGCGCTGGTGCCTTTCGGCCTGCACCATATCTGGAACGTTCCTTTCCAGATGCAGATCGGCGAATTCACCAACGCGGCAGGTCAGGTTTTCCACGGCGATATTCCGCGTTATATGGCGGGCGATCCGACGGCGGGCAAACTCTCTGGCGGCTTCCTGTTCAAGATGTACGGTCTGCCGGCAGCGGCAATCGCCATCTGGCACTCAGCGAAACCTGAGAACCGCGCCAAAGTGGGCGGTATCATGATCTCCGCTGCGCTGACCGCGTTCCTGACCGGCATCACCGAGCCGATCGAGTTCTCCTTTATGTTCGTTGCGCCGATCCTCTATGTGATCCACGCGATTCTGGCCGGTCTGGCGTTCCCGATCTGTATTCTGCTCGGTATGCGTGACGGCACCAGCTTCTCGCACGGCCTGATCGACTTTATCGTGCTGAGCGGCAACAGCAGCAAAATCTGGCTCTTCCCGGTTATCGGCATCATTTACGGTCTGATTTACTACACCATTTTCCGTGTGCTGATCGTGAAGCTGAATCTGAAAACGCCTGGCCGCGAAGAGACGACGACCGAGTCCTCTTCCGCGACCGGCAGCGAGATGGCTGGCAAACTGGTCTCCGCTTTCGGCGGCAAAGAGAACATCACGAACCTGGACGCCTGTATTACCCGACTGCGCGTCAGCGTGGCTGATGTCAGCAAGGTTAATCAGGCCGAGCTGAAAAACCTTGGCGCCCGTGGCGTCGTGGTGGCAGGCTCCGGCGTTCAGGCGATTTTCGGCACCAAGTCCGATAACCTGAAAACCGATATGGACGACTACATTCGCAGTATGTAACGGCAATAAAGAAAAAGCCCCGTAAGGGGCTTTTTTTGTTTGCGCTAAGTATTCAGAGATAGACCCGCAGGTACTCCGTCAGGCATAGCAGCGCCATCGCCTGTCCGTAAGGCATTGAGGTCAACGGAACGGTGCGGTAGTAGTCAAGATCGCTGCCCATTGCGGTGCCGAACGAGACCTGTTTCAGCTCGCCTTCCTCATCAATATTGGCAATAACGCCGCGCAGCGCATTAAGCCCGGTAGGCAGATACTCAGCGCTGAGATAGCGCTTGCGCACCGCCTTGATAATGCCGTAGGCGAAGCCCGCAGTCGCCGACGCTTCGAGATAGCTGTCGGGATCGTCCAGCAGCGTATGCCACAGACCGCTCGGATGCTGGCAGTCGCGCAGCGCTTTCACCTGGCTCTCCAGCACCTGCAGCAGGAAGCGGCGCGTCGCGTGCTGTTCCGGCCAGTTCATCATCTCAAGAAAGTCAGGGATCGCGATGGTGATCCAGCTGTTGCCGCGCGCCCAGCGCGCATTAGCGAAGTTATGACGACCCTCGAAGTTCCAGCCGTGAAACCAGAGTCCGGTCTGCCGATCCATCAGATATTGCGTGTGCAGCAGGAACTGATAGCTGGCTTCTTCGATAAACTCCTGACGATTAAGCAGCTGGCCGATTTTCGCCAGCGCCATCACGCTCATCATCAGCGTGTCGTCCCAGAGCTGCTGGTGGTTTTCATTGTTGTAGACGATATGCTGCAGGCCGCCTTGTTCAGTGCGCGGCATCTCATACATTACCCATTCCGCCCAGCGCTCCAGCACCGGACGCCAGGCGGCGTTGCCGGTCTCTTCATAGCGCCAGGCCAGCGTCAGAAAAGGCGCCACGGTATTGACGTTTTTGGTCGGCGTGCCTTCCGCAAGGCGCGCAGCGAACCAGTCGTCGATAATCCCCAGCGTCTCTTTATCGCCGGTTTGCTGATAATAGTGCAGCATGCCGTAAAGGCCGATGCCGTGCGTCCATTCCCAGCCTGCCCAGCCTTTGGTATCAATCACGCGCCCGTCGTCAAGACGCAGCAGGAAGTCTCCCGTTTCATCGGTGATGTTCACCAGGTTTTGCGTCAGCTTGTGAATCAGTTGCAACAGCTCCCGGCGCGGCAGCAGAAATTCTGGTTGGCACAACAGCGCACTCTGTTTCACAGGGAATACAGTCATGGTTCATTCCTATCGTTTCAGGGTCGTAGTCAGGGGAGAAGTGAGCGGACGCGCGGACGTCAACGGCGGCGCGGCCGGTTTATGACGGTTAAGGAAGCCGATATTGTTATTGCCCCACAGATTTTCATAAGGCATGCCGGCCAGCGTTTCGACGATGCTGCGGGCTTCCGGCGTAATGCGCTCCGGCAAAACGCGGTCAGCTTCACGCATCTTCTGCGTCTCTTCACGCAGCACGGTGTGGGTTTGCAGATTAAGTTTGAAACGCAGCGAGACCAGGAAACCGCACGCCAGTACGCACAGGGTGCCGAGGCTGAGAATGCCAAGAATGGTATGGCTCACGCTCGGGGCCTGCGTCGCCTGGCCCGAGACGAAGCCGGAAAGCTGCAGCACGATGCCGACCAGCATCACCGCGCCCGCCTGAGACGCTTTGCGGGTCAGCGTCATAATACCGGCGAAAATCCCTTCGCGGCGCTGACCCGTAATCACCTCATCCACGTCTGCGATATAGGTATAAATATTCCAGGGAACGTAGTTGATGCCGCCGCGTCCAAGGCCCGCCAGCGCGGAGATCAGCAGCAGCAGGGAGAAGTTGTCGTTCATGCCCGCATACCAGAGGCCGGCGTAGGAGATCGCGGCGGCGGCAAACAGCGTCACGACCAGACGATAGGCGGGCGCCGGACCCAGACGGATACAGAGCGGGATCATGCCCATCACGGCGATAAACTGCAGCACCGCCATAGTGCCCATCAGGCTGGAGGCGATCTGCGCGCTCTGCATCAGCACGAATACCACATACCAGGTAAAGACGGCGTTAAAAACGTCCTGCGCGATATAGCCGCCCAGATACATGCCGAGATGCTGACGAAAAATGCGGATGCGCAGCGTGGAGGCAAGCTCGACATAGAGACGCTTCAGGTTCTGCAGCAGCGTCAGCTGCCGTTTCTCCTCCTCAGCGCGGCGCGACTCTTCGGAGAAATCGGCCGGATCGCGCTCCCAGGTGAAGAGCCAGACCAGCGTCAGCACCAGCGCGCAGATAATCGAGAAGACCAGGCTGGCGTAAAAGAAGGAGAGCGGATTATCTTTGCCCAGCGCGCCGATCAAAATGCCCGGCAGGAAGGCTGCCAGAATCGCCGACAGCTGCGCCAGCGCGATACGTGCGCCGGAAAAGCGGGTCTTTTGTTTGAAATCGTCGGTCATTTCCGGCACCAGAGTCTCATAGGGCACCAGAATCATGGTGTAGACGATATCGAACAGCAGATAGGTGGCGAGATACCACCAGAAACTCATATCGCCGATCCACATCAGGCTGTAGCTGAAGACGCAGGGAATGCCGAGCAGAATAAAAAACTTGCGGCGGCCGAAGCGCTTGCCCAGCCAGGTTGAGCCGAAATTATCAGTCAGAAAGCCCATCAGCGGGCTGACCACCGCGTCCAGCACGCGCGCGGCGGCGAAGATAAACGTCGCCTCGATGGGCGTCAGGCCGCAGAAGGTGGTATAAAAATAGAGCAGCCAGGCGGCGGTAAGTGCCGTGGTGCCTGCGCCGAGAAAGTCCCCGGAGCCGTAAGCCAGATAGTGGCCAAAACCAATTTTACGCGTTCGCATACGGATGCTCCTTTATAGCCATAGTCACTACATCCTTTGTTATCCGGACGACACACTCGGAATGAATAGAAAGTAGAGCCCCAGCGCGGGGCAAACCTTCGCAATTTCGACAGGGCCGTCTCCTGGCTGGCAATGACGCAAAGAAAAGGGCGGCGTATTTCTAATTTATGAAACAGCGTTTCATTTTAACGTCAGGCAAAGCGGTAAATTGCGAAGCGGCGCACAGGAAAAAGAAGTTGTAAAAACGGTGTAAAGGCAGGCAGTTAATCAGGGAAAAGTGGTCCTGAGCTTGAAAGAAAACAAATTCCTCACGCATACTGATTGACTGTCAAACAGGCTTAAGGAATTGCACCATGGCTGAAGAAACTATTTTCAGTAAAATCATCCGTCGCGAAATCCCCGCCGACGTGGTGTATCAGGATGAGCTGGTCACTGCGTTTCGCGACATCTCTCCCAAAGCGCCGACCCATATTTTGATCGTCCCTAACGTGTTGATTCCCACCGCTAACGACGCGCTGCCCGCTCACGAGCAGGCGCTGGGCCGTCTGTTTACCGCTGCGGCGAAAATCGCGCGCGCCGAGGGCATCGATCAGGACGGCTATCGCCTGATCGTTAACTGCAATCGTCACGGCGGTCAGGAGGTTTATCACATTCATATGCATTTGCTCGGCGGGCGTCCGCTGGGTCCAATGCTGGCCGACTGATTTTCCCTACGGAAGCGACTTATGCGTCAATGGCTGACAGGCCTGCCGCTCCTGCTGACTCTGGCAGGCTGCAGTAGTGATAAACCGATGATCGACACATCGCAGTCGCTGGTGATGGAGTCTTCAGTGCTCTCTGCTGGCATCATTACCGACGAGCCGGTGGTAGACGAAGAAGATGGACAGCAGCGCGCGCGCAGCGTGCTCTATAACCAGCGCGAGACGCCGGTGGTGATCCACTATCGTTATTACTGGTATGACGACAAAGGGCTGGAAATAACGCCGCGCGAACCGGCGCAGAGAGTCATCGTTCCGGCGCACGGCAGCATTGTCGCCGCTTCCCAAATGGGCAACCTGACGGCCAGCAAGGTTCGTCTCTACCTTTATCTCTGAGGACTGTTACGTGATTCGCCGACTCCCTCGTTCCGGAGCGCTACTGATGGCGCTCATTCTTTCCGGCTGCGTGATTAAACAGCAGCAGCCTGCGCCTGTAGAACCGACGCAACCCAACGAACCCACGCAGCCGCAGCCCGTACCGCAGCCGCAGCCGATACCGGAGCAGCCGACGCAGCCGGTGCCGCAGCCGCCGAAGCTGAAAACCATCAACTGGGACGCCAGCGTGCAGCCGCTGGTGGCGCAGATGCTGCGTTCGTCCAGCAGCGCCACACCGGGCAGCGTACTGATGGTCGATCGCATCAAAAACAGCACCAACGGCGCGCTGCAGAGCGAAAAAGCCACCGACGCGATTCAAAACGCGCTGGCCAACAACGGCAAGTTTACGCTGGTGACCAGCGATCAGCTGGCGCAGGCCAAGCAGACGCTGGGACTGTCGCCAGACGACAGCCTTAACTCGCGCAGCAAGGCGATTGGTCTGGCCCGCACGCTGAACGCGCAGTATGTGCTTTACAGCACGGCGCAGGGCGACGTAAAAACCCCGACGCTGCAGATGCAGCTGATGCTGGTGCAGACCGGCGAGATCGTCTGGTCAGGCAAAGGTGTCGCCCAGAATTGATCCCTTGCTGCTTGCGCGGATAGAAAAACGGCTGCCGGGCTTTACGGCGGGCAGGCTAACGCCGCTGCAGGGGCTCACCGGACAGAGCAGCAAACTGGAAAACGGGCAGGGCGCCTTTATTGTGCGGCCTGCGCCGCAGCCGCCGATACCTTTTGTTGAACGCCAGCGCGAAGCGCGCCTGCTGCGCAAACTGCACCCCAGCGGCCTGACGTCGCGTCCCTTAGTGGGTGACGCGCAGCTTCTGCTGCTGCCGTGGCAACAGGGCGAACCCTTGTCGATGCAGATGTTTCAGCAGCGGCGCGAAGAGGTCATCTCCCTGCTGCTGCGGCTGCATCGTCAGCCATTAACCGGCTATGCCCTGCGGCTGCTGCCGCTGCTGCAACGCTACTGGCAGCTGTGCCGACAGCGGCACGTTCGCTGGCAGCGCGCGCTGCGCCAGCTAGCGCGCGTCGGCGAGCCGCGGCCGCTGCGCCTGACGCCGCTGCATATGGATGTCCACGCCGGAAACCTGATTGCGGATGAGAAAGGGCTGCATCTGATCGACTGGGAATACGCCGCAGACGGCGACGTGGCGCTTGAGCTTGCCGCGCTGTGCGCCGCCGATCCTGAGCAGGCGAGCCGCTGGCTGGAGGCGTATGCGCAGGCGGCCTGCCTGCCGCCTGCGGCGCTTGCGCGTCAGGTTGCCCGCTGGCAGCCCTGGCTGCGGCTGCTGATGGCGAGCTGGTATCAGCTGCGTGCTGAGCAGAGCGGCGATGCGGCACTGCAACAGCTGGCGCGGCAGAGCTGGCAACACATTTAATTCGCGCGGCGATGGCGCCGCGCCAGGAACAGATTATGACAACACAACTTCCCGGGCCGCTGATGCTGGATGTCGCAGGCTTTGAACTGGACGCTGAAGAGCGGGAGATCCTGAAGCACCCCACGGTGGGCGGCGTGATCCTCTTTGCGCGCAACTATCACGATCCGGCGCAGCTGGCCGAACTGGTGCGCCAGATCCGCAGCGCGTCGCGCACGCGGCTGGTGGTGGCGGTCGATCAGGAAGGCGGACGCGTGCAGCGCTTCCGCGACGGCTTCACCACCTTACCCGCGATGCAGTCTTTCGCGGCGCTGCACGACGAGGAAACCGGCGGCGAACTGGCGCAGCAGGCGGGCTGGCAGATGGCGGCAGAGATGATCGCCATGGATATCGACATCAGTTTCGCGCCGGTGCTGGATCTGGGCCATATCAGCGCGGCGATTGGCGATCGCTCTTTCCATGAGGATCCGCAGATTGCGCTGGCGATGGCGCGCCGCTTTATTGCCGGCATGCATGAAGCGGGCATGAAAACCACCGGGAAGCACTTTCCCGGACACGGCGCGGTCAGCGCCGATTCGCACAAAGAGACTCCGCGCGATCCGCGCGATCTGGAGACCCTGCGCCGTCACGACATGGCGATCTTCCAGGCGCTGTTCGACGAAGGCGCGCTGGATGCCGTCATGCCGGCGCACGTTATCTATACTGAGATAGACCCGCTGCCCGCCAGCGGTTCCCCTTACTGGCTGAAAACGGTGCTGCGTGAGCAGCTGGGCTTCGACGGCGTGATCTTTTCAGACGATCTCTCAATGGAGGGCGCGGCGATTATGGGCAGCTACGCGGAACGCGCGCAGCAGTCGCTGTCGGCCGGATGCGACATGATTCTGGTCTGCAACCATCGCGAAGGCGCCATCAGCGTGCTGGATAATTTGATCGCGATCGGCGCTGAACGCGTGCCGCGGCTGTACCATCGGGGAACTCTTACCCGCCAGAGCCTGCAGCAGAGCACGCGCTGGAAGCAGAACGCGCAGCAGCTGAGCAATCTGCAGGCGCGCTGGCTGGAACACAAAGCGTCAGGGAAGTAAGGCATTCTCCTGGCGCGCACAACGCTGAGGAGTGTCATGATTATTTATCTGCACGGTTTCGATTCCAGTAGTCCGGGCAACCATGAAAAGGTGCTGCAGCTGCAGTTTATCGATCCTGACGTCAGGCTGATCGGCTACAGCACCCGCCATCCCAGACACGATATGCAGTTCCTGCTGAAAGAGACCGACAAGATGCTGACGCACGGCGGCGGCAGCCAGCCGCTGATCTGCGGCGTCGGACTGGGCGGCTACTGGGCGGAACGCATCGGTTTTCTCTGCGGCATTCGCCAGGCCATTTTCAACCCGAATCTGTTTCCCTTTGAAAATATGGAGGGGAAAATTGATCGGCCAGAAGAGTATCTGGATATCGCTACCAAGTGCGTCAGCGATTTTCGCGAGAAGAACCGCGATCGTTGCCTGGTATTCCTGTCGCGCCGCGATGAGGCGCTCGACAGCCAGCGCAGCGCGGAAACGCTGCATCCCTTCTATGAAATTATCTGGGACGAGGCTGAGGGTCATAAATTCAGGAATATCTCGCCGCACCTTCAGAGAATTAACGCTTTCAAAACATTAAGTTAAACCAGCGGGCGTCAGACAGGCGCCCGGCTGCTTCGCGTCATATTCCGGCCGATCCAGTACGTAATTGATGTGGATCAATTTTGGTATGACCATCTTCCCTGCCCATGCTATTCTGCCCTTAGCAGCGATTTTAACTTCGCCAACCCTATGTTTATTAAGGTTTAATTTAACCATTGATTAACTATTGGTTCACATCTTGAGGGGGTCTTGTTGACTACATCCATGAAAAAAATCGTTATTGTCGGCGGCGGCGCGGGCGGACTGGAGATGGCCACGCAGCTCGGCCATAAGCTGGGCCGCAAGAAAAAGGCCGAGATTATTCTGGTGGATCGCAACCACAGCCACCTGTGGAAGCCGCTGCTGCATGAAGTGGCGACCGGATCGATGGACGAGGGCATTGACGCGCTGAGCTATCTGGCGCACGCGCGCAATCACGGTTTTCAGTTCCAGCTCGGCTCGCTGACCAATATCAACCGCGAGCGTAAAACCATAGAGCTGGCGGAGATGCGCGACGACAACGGCGAAGTGCTGGTGCCGCAGCGCGAGCTGGCTTACGACACCCTGGTGATGGCGCTGGGCAGCACCTCGAACGACTTCGGCACCCCGGGCGTTAAAGATCACTGTATTTTCCTCGACAACCCGCATCAGGCGCAGCGTTTCCACAATGAGATGCTGAACCAGTTCCTGAAATTCTCCGCCAGTGAAGGCCGTCTGGAGAAGGTCAATATCGCCATCGTTGGCGGCGGGGCGACTGGCGTTGAGCTCTCTGCCGAGCTGCATAACGCGGTTAAACAGCTGCACAGCTATGGCTATAAAGGGCTGAGCAGCGAGGCGCTGAACGTCACGCTGGTGGAAGCGGGCGAGCGCATTTTGCCTGCGCTGCCACCGCGCATCTCCGCTGCGGCGCACAGTGAGCTCACCAAACTGGGCGTGCGCGTGCTGACGCAAACCATGGTGACCAGCGCGGATAAAAACGGCCTGCACACCAAAGGCGGCGAATTTATCGAGGCGGATCTGATGGTGTGGGCGGCGGGCATCAAAGCGCCGGACTTCCTGAAAGAGATCGGCGGCCTGGAAACCAACCGCATCAACCAGCTGGTGGTGAAAGAGACGCTGCAAACTACGCGGGATGACGATATCTATGCCATCGGCGACTGCGCCTCCTGCGCGCTGCCGTCGGGCGGCTTCGTGCCGCCGCGCGCCCAGTCGGCGCACCAGATGGCGTCGCGTGCGATGGAGAATATCCTCGCCCAGCGCAGCGGCAAACCGCTGAAAGCCTATGTCTATAAAGATCACGGCTCGCTGGTCTCGCTGTCGCGCTTCAGTACCGTAGGCAGCCTGATGGGCAACCTGATGCGCGGCTCGATGATGGTAGAGGGCCGCATCGCGCGCTTCGTCTACATCTCTTTATATCGTATGCATCAGATTGCGCTCCACGGCTACTTCAAGACTGGTCTGATGATGCTGGTAGGCAGCCTGAACCGCGTTATCCGTCCGCGTCTCAAGCTGCACTAATGATTACCAGGCGGCGTAAGCCGCCTTTTCCCGCCTCTGTTGCTCGTTAACCTTCTGACCCATAACACAAATTAATTGAAGTTCTTGTGTTGACCCCCTCAGAACTCTCCGAAAAGCTGGTCCTGATCCGGCTCCGGTGCGTTTTCCTCCATTAATCTGATGTTGCAATTTCGGGCCATCTGTAAAACTTCCTGCAACGATACGGCGGGTCGTGCACGCCGTTCTGTGCCATAGCGACAGGGGACATCGTCGCGGCACGCATGCACGGTAACAACTTCAGGAGGACAATCCTGTGAATAAATCAATGTTAGCGGGTATCGGTATCGGTGTTGCAGCCGCTTTGGGCGTGGCCGCCGTTGCCAGCATGGACGTATTCGATCGTGGTCCGCAGTATGCGCAGGTGCTTTCAGCGACGCCGATCAAAGAGAGCATCAAGCAGCCGCGGCAGGAATGCCGCAACGTTACGCTGACTCATCGTCGTGCAGTGCAGGACGAGAACCGCATTGCCGGTTCAGTGCTGGGTGCGGTAGCGGGCGGTGTGCTGGGCCACCAGTTCGGTGGCGGACGAGGACGCGATGTAGCGACGGTCGCAGGCGCGCTGGCGGGCGGCTATGCCGGCAACCAGGTGCAGGGCGGCTTGCAGGATCGCGACACCTACACCACCTCAGAGCAGCGTTGCAAAACGGTTTACGATAAACAAGAAAAGATGCTGGGTTATGACGTGACCTATAAAATAGGCGACCAGCAGGGCAAAATCCGTATGGAAAACGACCCTGGTACCCGCATCCCGCTGGACCGTAACGGCCAGCTCATCCTGAACAGCAATCAGGCTTAACGGGGCAAAGATTCCCACACAGCACACACATAACAAAAAGGCACATCGCAAGATGTGCCTTTTTTCATGGCGGCGTCGCAGCAGACGAGCCTTCAGAAAAGCAGGGCGGCGAACCGCCCGCATTATCAACCGATGGTCATCAGGCTGGCGTTGCCGCCCGCCGCAGCGGTATTGACGCTCAGCGAACGCTCAATCAGCAGACGCTCCAGCAGCAGATGCGTTTCGCCGCGGGCGAAGCCCTGCACCGACACAATCGCGCCGTCGCGCGCCGCAATCTGCTCGCACAGCGTGCGCAGCTGATCGGCGTCGCCATGGTAGATCACCGCGTCAAAGTGGCTGGCAAAATAATCTTTCGCCAGGGTGATGCGCGCCTGCACCGTCTGCGGCAGCTCATGGCGCAGCTTGCGGTGCAGCTCATCGTCCGGCCACAGCGCCTGACTGCCGACGCTGGTCACCGCCGCCAGCTGTACCAGCGCATCCTGCTCGTTATCAGCGAGGCAGAGCACCTGTTCACGCGGCAGCAGCGAGAAGGTGTTGCGCTCGCCGGTCGGGCCGGTCAACAGCCGTACGGTGCCCGCCTGCGCCAGGGTGGCGTAGCGCTGACAGAGCGCGGCCAGTTCAGGTTTGTCCTGCTGCGCCCAGGCGCTCAGCGCCTTGTGCGGCACCAGCAGCGCCTCGCGCAGCGTGCCGTCCGCCGGACGCTCAGCATCCTGACGGTTAAAGGTGGCGCTCAGCGCCTCCTCCGGACGGCTGGCCAGCAGGCGATAGAGATAGAGCGGCCCGCCCGCTTTCGGACCGGTACCGGAAAGCCCTTCGCCGCCGAACGGCTGCACGCCGACGACCGCGCCCACCATATTGCGGTTAACGTAGAGGTTGCCGACTTTGGCGTTTGCGGTTACCTGCGCGATGGTTTCATCGATGCGGGTATGAACGCCCAGCGTCAGGCCGTAGCCACCAGCGTTGATCTGTTCGATCAGCTGCGGCAGGGCGTTGCGCGCAAAGCGCACCACGTGCAGCACCGGACCGAAAATCTCTTTGTCGAGATCGCTGACCTGGTTAATCTCAATCAGCGTCGGCTTGATAAAGGTGCCGCTTTGCCACTCCGAACGATCCTGCGGATTATCCTGTACCGCCTGGTAGACGGTATTGCCCTTATTGCGCATCTCCTGAATATGACGCTCGATACCCGCTTTCGCCTCGGCGTCGATCACCGGACCGATATCGGTAGAGAGACGCTCCGGGTTGCCCATGCGGCACTCGGCCATCGCGCCGCGCAGCATCTTCAGCGTGTGGTCCGCCACGTCTTCCTGGATGCAGAGCAGACGCAGCGCCGAGCAGCGCTGTCCGGCGCTGTCGAACGCCGAGGCGAGAATATCGACGACGACCTGCTCGGTCAGAGCAGAGGAGTCGACGATCATCGCATTCAGACCGCCGGTTTCGGCGATAAGCGGCGTCGGGCGCCCTTGCGGATCGAGGCGGCCAGCCAGGTTGCGCTGCAGCAGCGTCGCCACGGCGGTAGAGCCGGTAAACATGACGCCGCGCACGCGCGGGTCGCGCGTCAGCTGCGCACCGACGGTTTCGCCGTTGCCAGGCAGTAGTTGCAGCACGCCCGCAGGCACGCCCGCGTCCAGCAGGATCTGCACTGCTTGCGCGGCGATCAGCGGCGTCTGCTCCGCAGGCTTGGCCAGCACGCTGTTGCCCGCCGCCAGCGCGGCCGCAATCTGGCCGGTAAAGATCGCCAGCGGGAAGTTCCACGGGCTGATACAGACCACCGGACCGAGCGGGCGATGCGTTTCATTATCGAAATCGTCGCGCACCATACCGGCGTAGTAACGCAGGAAATCGACCGCCTCGCGTACTTCGGCGATAGCGTTGTTATAGGTTTTGCCCGCTTCGCGCACCAGAATGCCGATCAGCTGCTGCATTCCGTCTTCCATATACTGCGCGGCGCGATCGAGGATCGCCGCACGCTCGTCCGGCGGCGTCGCGAACCAGATCGGTCCGGCGTTCACCGCGGCGTCCAGCGCCAGCGACACTTCCGCTTCGCTGGCTTCGCGCACCTGACCGACGATATCGCCCGGCGCGGCCGGGTTGATCACCGCGCGTGTTTCGCCTTCGCCCAGTTCGCCGTCAATGATCGGCTGCGCCAGCCAGGGCTGCGCGGCGCTGCTTAGCAGGGCGCTGGAGAGCGATGCCAGACGATGTTCGTTGGCCATATCGATGCCTGCCGAGTTGCTGCGTCCCGCGCCGTAAAGATCGCGCGGCAGCGGAATTTTCGGGTGGGGCAGACCAATCGCGCCTTCGCTCGCGCCCAGCTTTTCAACCGCCGCAACCGGGTCGGCCACTAGCTCGTCAAGCGGCAGGGAGGTATCGGCGATGCGGTTAACAAAGGAGGTATTGGCGCCGTTTTCCAGCAGGCGACGCACCAGGTAGGCGAGCAGCGTTTCATGGGTGCCGACCGGCGCATAGATGCGGCATGGACGATTCAGCTTGCCGTCCGCCACTTTGCCGACCACCTGCTCATAGAGCGGTTCGCCCATACCGTGCAGGCACTGGAACTCATACTGGCCCGGGTAGTAGTTATTGCCCGCCAGCTGATAGATCGCCGCCAGCGTATGCGCATTGTGAGTAGCGAACTGCGGGTAGATGAGATTCGGCACCGCCAGCAGCTTGCGCGCGCACGCCAGGTAGGAGATGTCGGTGTAGACCTTGCGGGTATAGACCGGATAGCCCTCGAGACCTTCTACCTGGGCGCGTTTGATTTCGCTGTCCCAGTAGGCGCCTTTCACCAGACGGATCATCAGGCGGCGGCGGCTGCGCTGCGCCAGATCGATCAGCGAGTCGATCACGAACGGGCAACGCTTCATATAGGCCTGAATGACAAAGCCGATGCCGTTCCAGCCTTCCAGCTCCGGCTCGAAGCAGAGCTTCTCCAGCAGATCGAGCGACAGCTCCAGACGGTCCGCCTCTTCGGCGTCGATATTGATGCCGATGTCGTAAGAGCGCGCCAGCAGCGTCAGAGATTTCAGGATAGGGTAGAGCTCTTCCATGACGCGATCGTACTGGGCGCGGCTGTAGCGCGGGTGCAGGGCGGAGAGCTTGATGGAGATGCCCGGTCCTTCATAAATGCCGCGCCCGTTGGAGGCTTTGCCAATGGCGTGGATCGCCTGCTGGTAGGAGACCAGATAAGCTTTGGCGTCGCTGGCAGTCAGCGCCGCTTCGCCCAGCATATCGTAGGAGTAGCGGAAACCTTTTTCCTCCAGCTTGCGCGCGTTCGCCAGCGCCTCGGCGATGGTCTCGCCGGTGACGAACTGCTCGCCCATCAGACGCATCGCCATATCCACGCCTTTACGCACCAGCGGCTCGCCGCTCTTGCCGATAATGCGGTTCAGCGAGCGCGACAGGTTGGCTTCGTTATGGGTGGAGACCAGACGGCCAGTAAACAGCAGACCCCAGGTAGCGGCATTCACGAACAGGGAAGGGCTGCGGCCCAGATGCGACTGCCAGTTGCCGTTACTGATCTTGTCGCGGATCAGCGCGTCGCGCGTCGGCTTGTCGGGAATACGCAGCAGCGCCTCTGCCAGGCACATCAGCGCCACGCCCTCCTGAGAGGAGAGCGAGAACTCCTGCAGCAGGCTTTGCACCATTCCGGCGCGTCCGGTTGCACCTTTTTGGTGCCGCAGCTTGTCCGCGAGGCTGTAAGCGAGCTGATGGGTTTTCTCCGCCAGCGCCGCGGGCAGACGCGCCTGTTCCAGCAGCATCGGCACCGCGTCGGTCTCTGGGCGACGCCAGGCGGCAGTAATGGCAGCGCGCGTCACCGACTGCGGCAGAATATGCTCGGCGAAGTCGAGGAACGGCTGGTGCGTCTCTTCAGGCGCGCTCTCTTCCGGCTCTGCCAGCGAGCCCGCCGTCAGCGGAATTTCCGGCAGCGCGGCACCGCTCTCCAGCTGACCGAGGTAGTTAAAAATCGCCTGTTTAATCAGCCAGTGTGGCGTGCGGTCAACCTTCTGCGCCGCCAGTTTAATGCGTTCGCGGGTGGCCTCATCCAGCTTCACCCCCATTGTTGTCGTGCCCATGACCTTTCTGCTCCTGTATCTGTATCTCACTGCGTGGGCAGCACTATCACTGATGTTGCAACTTTGTGCAACCGTGTTAAGTGTGACCTGCGTAACAGCCTCTTTAATGATTAATTTGTTAATGCTTTAAAAGGCGGCACGGAACTTGCTGCAAGAATCTCGCCAGAATTGTGCGGCGCTAACCTGCTGCATTACCAGGGGTTTACGTGGGTGCAACTTCTGAATTGTGAGCGAGTGCAACCTGTTGACAAAATTTAGCCAGTAACAGGTGAAATCGCTGTAACGCCTGTGTTAAATCCATTGTGCGCGTCGCGCCTTTCCGGCAGGATACCGCGCCTCAGGAAACGTCAGGCGCCTGAATCTGAACAAAACCTGTAGCCTCGCCCCGTTCCGACGAGGCCACAGCGTGCGGTTTCTCACGGGAAATCAACTATAAAAGTGGAGAGACGAATGAGTGTAAGCACACCGATGCTGGTGACTTTTGTGATCTATATCCTTGGAATGGTGCTGATAGGATTGGCGGCCTACCGTTCCACTAAAAACTTTGACGATTATATTCTGGGCGGCCGCAGTCTGGGCAGCTTCGTCACCGCGCTCTCGGCAGGGGCGTCAGATATGAGCGGCTGGCTGCTGATGGGCCTGCCGGGCGCGATATTCCTCTCCGGCATTTCGGAAAGCTGGATCGCCATCGGCCTGACCATCGGCGCCTGGCTTAACTGGAAAATCGTGGCGGGCCGTCTGCGCGTGCAGACCGAACATCATGACAACGCCCTGACGCTGCCCGACTTCTTTACCAGCCGCTTTGAAGACAACAGCAAAATCCTGCGCGTTATCTCGGCACTGGTGATCCTGATTTTCTTCACCATCTACTGCGCATCAGGCGTGGTAGCGGGCGCGCGCCTGTTTGAAAGCACCTTCGGCATGAGCTATGAAACCGCGCTGTGGGCCGGTGCGGCGGCAACCATTCTCTATACGCTGATTGGCGGCTTCCTCGCGGTAAGCTGGACCGATACCGTACAGGCGAGCCTGATGATTTTTGCCCTGATCCTGACGCCAGTTATCGTGATTGTCGCCGTGGGCGGACTGGACAGTTCGCTGGCGGTGATAGAAGCGAAAAGCATTGAAAACCTCAATATGCTGAAAGGGCTGAACTTCGTTGCAGTGATTTCGCTGCTGGGCTGGGGACTCGGCTATTTCGGGCAGCCGCATATTCTGGCGCGCTTTATGGCGGCCGATTCGCACCGCTCCATCCGCACGGCGCGCCGCATCGGCATGGCGTGGATGGTGCTCTGCCTGGCAGGCGCGGTCGCGGTCGGCTTCTTCGGCATCGCCTACTTCCAGAATCACCCGGAGCAGGCGGCAAACGTCAGCGGCAACGGCGAGCGCGTATTTATCGAACTGGCGCGCATTCTGTTCAACCCGTGGATCGCCGGTATCCTGCTTTCAGCAATCCTTGCGGCGGTTATGTCGACGCTGAGCTGTCAGCTGCTGGTCTGCTCCAGCGCCCTGACTGAAGATCTCTACAAAGGCTTCCTGCGCAAAAATGCCAGCCAGAAAGAGCTGGTATGGTTTGGCCGCGCGATGGTGCTGCTGGTGGCGCTGATCGCCATTGCGCTCGCCTCTAACCCGGATAACCGCGTGCTGGGGCTGGTGAGCTACGCCTGGGCCGGTTTCGGCGCAGCCTTTGGTCCGGTAGTGCTGTTCGGCGTCTGCTGGAAACGTATGACGCGCAACGGCGCGCTGGCGGGCATGATCATCGGCGCGGCGACGGTGCTGATCTGGAAACAGTATGGCTGGCTGGGTCTCTACGAGATTATTCCGGGCTTTGCTTTCTCCAGCATTGCGATTGTGGTCTTCAGCCTGCTGGGCCGCGCACCTTCCGCCGCCGCGCAGCAGCGCTTTGCAGCAGCAGAGGCGGAGTACCTCGCTAAGTAACGCGTTCCCCTATAAAGCCCGCTCTCTTTTAAGGGAGCGGGCTTTTTTTTTGCCTGCGGTCAGCGAAATAATTTCGGTCCATTACTTGTTTTTTTTCTTGCGATAATGATAATCGGTATCGTTCGCATTTTACCCAACTTTACCTGCGGTTGACGCTATATAACATTCAAGAGGTCGGCGATGTTTGTTCCTTTTCTTATCATGCTGCGTGAAGGCCTAGAAGCGGCGCTGATCGTCAGCCTGATCGCCAGCTATCTGAAGCGTACTGGCCGCACCCGCTGGTTCCCGGCGCTGTGGGCTGGGGTATTTATTGCCGCGGCGCTCTGCCTGGCGCTTGGCATTATCATCAACGCGACCACCGGCGAGTTCCCACAGAAACAGCAGGAGCTGTTCGAGGGGATTGTGGCCGTAGTCGCCGTAGCGATCCTGACCTCAATGGTGTTCTGGATGCGCAAGGTGGCGCGCAATATGCGCGTACAGCTTGAACAGGCGGTCGACCAGGCGCTGAACCAGAGCGGTCGCGGCGGGCTGGCGCTGGTGCTGATGGTGTTTCTCGCCGTTGCGCGCGAAGGACTGGAGTCGGTGTTCTTCCTGCTGGCGGCCTTTACGCAGGATGTCGGCTATGCGCCGCCTGCGGGCGCGGTGCTGGGGCTGGCGACGGCGGTGGTGCTGGGGATGCTGCTCTACTGGGGCGGCGTTCGCCTGAATATGGCGCACTTCTTCCGCTGGAGCAGTCTGTTTATTCTGTTTGTCGCTGCCGGACTGGCGGCGGGCGCTATCCGCGCATTTCATGAAGCGGGACTCTGGAATCACTTTCAGTCTGTCGCCTTCGATCTGAGCAACGTGCTCTCCACGCATTCGCTGGCGGGCACGCTGCTTGAGGGCGTACTGGGCTATCAGGAGACGCCCAGCATCAGCGAAGTGGCCGTCTATTTTCTTTATCTTATTCCGGCGCTGCTGCTGTTTTTACTGCCGGCGCGTCCGGCGCGCCAACTTTCTACTAAACAGGGATAACTTTATGATGATTCGCTTTCGCCGCAAAACTCTGCTGGCTTCTCTGCTGGCGCTGTCGGGAACCGCTGCGGCTGCCGATATTCCGCAAGTTACCGTCAGCGTGACGGATACCCAGTGCGAACCGATGCAGCTAACGGTCAAGGCAGGTAAAACCCAGTTTCTGATTAAGAACAACAGCCAGAAAGCGCTGGAGTGGGAGATTCTGAAAGGCGTTCTGGTGGTGGAAGAGCGTGAGAATATCGCGCCGGGCTTCAGCCAGAAACTGACCGCTAATCTGGAAGCGGGCGAATATGAGATGACCTGCGGCCTGCTGAGCAACCCGAAGGGCAAGCTTATCGTGCAGGGCGACGCCTCGCCCGCCGCGAAAAGCGGCAAGCCCGATGTGCTGGCGCTGGCGGGCCCTATTACCGCATATAAAGCTTACGTGACGCAGGAAGTGGCGCAGCTGGTGACAAGCACCGAAGCCTTCACGCAGGCGGTAAAAGCGGGCGATATCGAAAAGGCTAAAGCGCTCTATGCGCCGACGCGCCAGCACTACGAGCGTATCGAACCCATCGCCGAGCTTTTCTCCGATCTCGACAGCAGCATCGACGCGCGCGAAGACGATTATGAGAAGAAAGCGGAAGATCCAAAATTCACCGGCTTCCACCGTCTGGAGAAAGCGCTGTTCAGCGATAACAGCACCAAAGGTATGGAGGGCTACGCGACGCAGCTTAACCGCGACGTGAAGGATCTGCAGACCCGCATCAGCGCGCTGGCCTTCCCGCCGGTGAAAGTGGTCGGCGGCGCAGCAGGCCTGATTGAAGAGGTGGCCTCCAGTAAGATTTCCGGTGAAGAAGATCGCTACAGCCGCACTGATCTGTGGGATTTCCAGGCGAACGTCGACGGGGCGCAAAAAATTGTCGATCTGCTGCGTCCTCAACTGCAGCAGGCGAACCCGGAGCTGCTGGCGAAGGTCGATGGCAACTTTAAAAAAGTGGACGCTATTTTGCGTAAGTACCGCACAGGAGAGGGCTTTACCTCCTACGAGAAGCTCACCAGCGCGGATCGCAATGCGCTTAAAGGGCCGATTACCGCGCTGGCGGAAGATCTCTCTTTACTGCGCGGTACCTTAGGGCTGGATTAGTATGAGTCGTAAACAGGATGAGGCGCAGCCCGCACGGCGGCGCCTGTTAAAAGGTCTGGGTCTGTTCGGCGGCGTGGCCGCCCTGGGCGGCGGTTGTCCATTTCATGCCGCAGCCGACAGTTTCTCTCCCGGAACGGTTGCGCCCGATGCGCGACAGCAGGTACAACCTTTCTACGGGCAGCATCAGGCGGGCATCACCACGCCGCAGCAGGCCTCGATGATGCTGGTCGCCTTCGACGTGCTGGCCAGTGACAAAGATGAACTGGTACGGCTGTTTAAGCTGCTGACCGCGCGCATCGCCTTTTTGACCACAGGCGGTGCGGCGCCGGCGGTTCCCAATCCAAAACTGCCGCCGATGGATTCCGGTATTCTGGGCGCGGAGATCGCGCCGGATAACCTGACCATTACGGTTTCGGTGGGCGTATCGCTGTTTGACGAACGTTTTGGCCTGCAGGCGCTGAAGCCGAAAAAGCTGCAAACCATGACGCGCTTTCCCAACGATTCGCTTGATGCCGCCCAGTGCCACGGCGATCTGCTGCTGCAAATCTGCGCCAATACCCAGGACACGGTAATCCACGCGCTGCGCGATATCGTTAAATATACTCCCGATCTGCTGGGGGTACGCTGGCGACGTGAAGGCTTTATCGCCGACCACGCCGCGCGCAGCCAGGGCAAAGAGACGCCGATTAACCTGCTGGGCTTCAAGGATGGTACGGCGAATCCCGACACTCAGGATAAGCCGCTGATGGATCAGCTGCTGTGGGTGACGGCCGATCAGGACGAGCCAGCGTGGACGCGCCACGGCTGCTATCAGGCGGCGCGCATTATTCGTTTTCACGTGGAGATGTGGGACCGCACGCCGCTCGGCGAGCAACAGACCATTTTTGGCCGCGACAAGCTGAGTGGCGCGCCGCTGGGCATGCAGCATGAGCATGACGTACCCGATTATAGCCGGGATCCGGATGGCGAAATCATCGCTCTTGACGCGCATATCCGCCTTGCTAATCCACGCACGCGCGAGACGGAAAGCAGCCTGATGCTGCGCCGCGGCTACAGCTATTCGGCGGGTACCACCGCATCGGGGCAGCTCGATATGGGCCTGCTGTTCGTCTGTTATCAGCACGATCTGGAAAAAGGCTTTATCACGGTACAGAAACGGCTCAACGGCGAAGCGCTGGAAGAGTATGTTCGTCCCATCGGCGGCGGCTACTTCTTTGTTTTGCCTGGCGTTCCTGACGAAAAGCACTATCTGGCGCAGCCGCTGCTGGAAGCCTGATCTACCTGCGCCGCCGCTACGGCGGCGCGGTTTTTCCCCCTCTCAAAAAAAAATATTTCCCGCGTCTCAAAGGTAATTCCTTAATTTATCTGCAAAAGAATTTTTCTCCTCGCTGGTCGCCGCCTGCTGTTTTTGATTTCCTGGAGTGCTCGTAAAATTAATGTTGCCAAGTCTGTTAAAATTAGTGCAAGTTAATGGGTAAGCGGGTTGTATCGCATACTGAGGTCGCGCATGGGAAGGTCCTTTACAGGACAGACAGTTTCACTTCAGGTTTCACACTCTTCAGCGAGGGCCAGCGCGCCTTCGACAGCACACTCTTCTTTATCAAATTGTAATTTCCACCTCCGAATTTACCGGTGTGCGGCTGCGCTTCGGTGCGGCGGCACATCTTTATCAACGGCACGTCATGGCTCTAAAGGAAGCCAATCAAACCTCTAAAGCGTTCAGTTAATCGTGACGGGCAGCGGCCCAACGCGGGAAATGAAACCAACTGTAAGGTGCGACTATGGGAAGACAGAAAGCAGTGATCAAAGCGCGTCGTGAAGCCAGAAGGGTGCTTCGTAGTGACTCTCGCAGTCATCGTCAGCGTGAAGAAGAATCGGTCACTTCGCTGGTGCAGATGGGTGGGCTGGATGCAATCGGGATGGCGCGCGATGTGCGCGACCGTTCGCCGATAGCCGCCAGAAATGATGCTCAGGCGCACTATCTCCATGCCATAGAAACGAAGCAGCTGATCTTTGCGACCGGTGAGGCCGGATGCGGTAAAACCTGGATCAGCGCCGCGAAAGCGGCAGAGGCCCTGATACATAAGGATATCGACAGGATTATCGTCACACGGCCGGTGCTACAGGCTGATGAGGATCTGGGATTCCTGCCAGGCGATATCTCAGAGAAATTTGCCCCGTATTTCCGGCCGGTCTACGACGTTCTGGTTAAACGTCTTGGCGCTTCCTTTATGCAGTACTGTCTGCGACCCGAAATCGGCAAGGTGGAAATCGCGCCTTTCGCCTATATGCGCGGGCGCACGTTCGAAAACGCAGTAGTGATCCTCGATGAGGCGCAAAACGTCACTGCGGCCCAGATGAAGATGTTCCTGACGCGCCTTGGCGAAAACGTCACGGTGATTGTTAACGGCGATATTACCCAGTGCGACTTGCCCGCTGGGGTGCCTTCCGGTCTTGCGGACGCGCTGGCGCGATTCGAAGAGGACGAGATGGTCGGCATTGTACGCTTCGGCAAAGATGACTGCGTGCGTTCGGCGCTCTGTCAGCGAACGCTCCATGCGTATGGCTAATTGAGTCAGTCTGTGTAGCAAGCAAAACCCGGCCTCGGCCGGGTTTTTTTAGAACTTAATAAAGTCTGAACCAGCCCACCGACTTATCAGCAAGAGCAAGCATCACTTTTTTCCTTCCCTTTACGGCATTCCTCCACATCAACACATCGATCAATTACTGCGTGGCTACATCCGCATCTCAAACATCACTGCATCTTTGCCCGTTATAAACATTGCCTGTGTGTCGTCCGTGCAGTTGAAACACGTGCGCAGCGGCACAGGCACGAGTTGGTTAGCTGCAGGGTTAAGACTAAAAATCAGGCAGGAAAGGCGGCGGGGGTAATCAGCGGAGTTTACTTACTGTGAGAAGCCCTTCTGTTGAATTCAGCGCATCTCAGGCAGTTGGCGATTTGTGTACATATGTATAAATTTGCTAAAATCATTACGTTTTCATTACGCTTTGCATGCGAGTTTATAACAATGATTTATGATTGCTTTTTATACTACGATGAAGACCTTCTTCTTGAATTAAGGCTTAATACTCTGCATGCTCACGTTGATAAATTTGTCATTGTCGAGTCGCTTTATACGTTCACCGGTAAGAGGCGGGACAAGCTCAATTTTGACATTGAGAAGTTTAGTGTCTTCCGCGATAAAATAATTTATGTCGTGAACGACACGCCGCCAACATTTTATAAACAAGCATTTTATTCAAACAGCTCTCTGGTTAAAGCGGGTGAAACCGATCCCTGGGAAAACGAATCTACAGCGCGCAACTCCATTATGAAGGGGCTTGTTGATGCTAAAGACAAAGATGTTATTATCGTTTCTGACGTCGATGAAATACCTCGTCCGGAGGCTTTAACTCGATTTAGCCGCAGGCATATCTGCACAACGCTTTATCAAAACTTCTATAACTTCAAATTCAATGTGCAGGTTCTGAATGACGATGGTTCCCCGCGGCTGTGTAAATTACCCAAAATGGTCACCTTTAAGCGTCTGAAGCATTTTTTCCATGGGCAACCGGAGTTGCTTCGAAATGTTAAGCGTAAAGGCACGCCTGTCCGGGAAAGCTGGTGGCGCTGGAGGCTCCTCAGGCTGCGAACGCACATCGTTTATGATGCTGGCTGGCACTTTTCCTGGGTAATGAGTGATGACCGCATTAGCGAGAAAATGGCTACTATTTCTCACACTGAGCATAATTTACCGGCGTTTAATAACCCGGATCACATTCGCCGTTGCGTTGAACAAAACATTGATATCTGGAATCGGCCTCGCAAAATGGCAATCAGGCCTGTTACAAAGGAATTGATGCCAGACTGGCTGGTAGATAATCAAAGTCGTTTTAAAGATTTTATTAAGTAACTCAGAAGAGCTGCAGCCAGGGCTCTTCCGTATTATTCTGTAAATATTTAAGCCGCGACGGCATCTCATTACAGCGCTTATAACGACGCTTTCAACGCCCGGCAATTTTTCGCTGATTTTGTATAAAAAAAGTAGAAATACAAAGCTGGCAACTTTACCTGGAAGCAGGCCGCCATATTACTTATTGTCCATTAGGCCAGTTGCTCCAGGGCATCTCTTACCTTCGTCTTTCCAGTTATGATACGGTCGTGTTCTGATTTAGGCCTGCCATCAATGGCTTTAAGAATTTCGTCCCTACATCGTCTCGCCACAAAACGCGGTGCATTTTCTGCCGAGGGTGTCATTTCGGTTTCCTATAGGCAATAAAAAATCCCGCCAAGGCGAGTTTTGACAGTTTGGTAAGTTATTATTTTGAAAGTAGTAAAATGCCAGAGTAAGAAATAGCATAGATAATCATACTTAGCATAAGTAGCGCTAAAGAAAAGAAGCCGATCACAGATAAAATATCTTTAATGAAAATGTAGCTCTTCTCTCTCTTTTTAACTCTTTCCCATTCCTCCTTTAAAACTAAGTGTGAGGAATTTAATAACTCATAAAAATATGGGGTCATTTTTGTTGGTCCAGTCCCTACACTCCCATTAAGGGTAGCTATTGCTTTTTGAAGCCTTATTTCATTAGGCGATTTATTCCCATGATTTAAGTGAAGGTTGATGCTCGCAATCACCTCATTGATTTCGTTATTTTTTCTTTCCTCTCTTTTGAGGATAGTTCAGAGTCGGTTCTGATGAATCCATACAGGTAAAAAAGCCTTGCGACGTGGCTTCTTAACTCCTTGGTTATAACCATTCCTATAAACGCTATGAACCCTGCAATTAGCGCTGCAATTATTGCTCCCCACGGATTCATTTCTCCTTCTGATAAACCGGGTCTGTTCCCCGTTGAAACTTCATCGACTCTTCCCTGTAGAACTTTAGCTGCACGGGCGATAAAAAACGCCGTGGCAAGGTCTGTTGGAATGTCTGATTGTTACTGCAGAGAAAACTGCCATAAGCCAATAGCCTTACGAACAAGGACCATGGTTTTCTCTTCACCGTCAATAACTACATAATACTGGTCTTTTACTTTCAATGACCTCGGGAACTCTTCGTTACCTTCATAACGTACAGTGATTTTATTCCCGAACATTTCAGCCACAGCGCTCTTATCAAACTGAGGAAGATAGATTGTCTTTTTCACGCCTGCACATCCTTCTGATTCATCGGGTCCGTTCCCCGCGGATACTTTGCTGACATTTCCCTGTAGAACCTCAACCGCTCCTGAAAGTATTCCCGAAGCGCCTCAGGCTGCTGTGCGCAGCTGGGAATGGGAGATTTGGGCCGCGCCTGAAAGTATGGCGGCAAATACCAGCGACTCGGGGGTGCAGCGACCATCACACAAAATTTACTCCGATAGTAATCGCAAGTCAGTCAACCACATTTTAGTCGGAATAATCTTAAATGTGTGGGTTGCTGCAAAATTTCGTATCGGAATTTTTAGTAATCTGCTATCAGCCCCTTCAAGAGCTAAGCCATTACGAGTGCCGGAGATAAGCGCCGGGTGGGGCATATTCAAATTCAAAAAGGTCACCTGCGGGTGGCCTTTTCTCGTTTTCGCCCCTGCCAATCACTGCACACTTCGGTTTAGCGACCTGTGGTAGAAGGCGATTTTTACCCATAAAAAAATCCGCGCACAGCGGATTCTTCAACGTTGACTACGCAACGGCAAAGCGGGGCTTTTTCTCTCGACAAGTTAAAGCTAACCGGGCTTGCTCAGTTCAGAAAGTAGACAATTCCTAATCGAGCCAGCTTCCTCACTGAGGGGATCACATGAGTGTCGATATGAGCAAACTGGATTCGGGCGCAGCGTATGGCGCGTCTGCCGGGACAATTGCCAACGGTCTTCTGACAAGGCTGAGTCCCGATGAATGGAGCGCCGTAGGTGTCCTGGCCGGTATTGTGGTCGCCCTGCTAACGCTCGGCATCAACTGGTATTACAAACGCAAAGCCACACTGGCGCAGATCAAAGCTCTCCAGCGCTGGCCGACCCGCGCCCGACCTCCACGAGAAATAACCCATGGCAATGTCAAACTCACTGCGGAATAAGCTGATTGCTGCCGCAGGTGGCGGAGCCATGCTTATCGCTACGGTATTCCTAGGCGGCAAGGATGGTGTGGAAGGGCGGGTGTACGTACCTTACGAAGAAGACGTGGCCGGGGTCTGGACAGTTTGCGACGGGCATACGGGTACCAACATCGTAAGGGCAAAACCTACAATAACCGCGAATGCGATCGCCTGATGTGGAATGACCTACAGCCGGTAAAGAAAACCGTGGACGGTCTGGTCAAGGTTCCGCTAAATGAATATCAGCGCGCTGCGCTCTACAGCTTCACCTACCACGTCGGTTCCGGCGCATTCTCTAAATCAACGCTACTTAAGAAGCTGAACGCAGGCGATCAGGATGGTGCATGTGAAGAGCTGCGCCGCTGGGGTTATGCCGGAGGAATGAAGTTTCGTGGCCTTATGAACCGCCGCGACATGGAACGCTCGATGTGCCTGGCGGATGGTCCAAATGACATTTAGCTGGCGAGCATTAATTATTGGCCTGCTGCTGGTGGCTCTCATTGTGGTCTGCCGTATAGCAAGCCTCTACCACGGTAAATACGTTACCGCTGACAGCCTGGCTACCGAGCGCCAGCAGACAATTGATGATATGCAGGTGCGTCAGCGTGACGTGGCGGCGCTCGACGCGAAATACACAAAGGAGTTAGCCGATGCTCAGGCAACTATCGATCAGCTGCATGATGACATTGCTTCTGGCAAGCGTCGGTTGCAGCTCAACGCCACCTGCACGAAGCAATCCGCCACCGGCGCCGCCAGCATGGATGATGCAGCCAGCCCCGGACTTACTGACTCCGCTGAACGGGATTATTTCACCCTCAGAAGTCGAATCGAACTCGCCGCAAAGCAAATAGCTGGCCTGCAGCAGTACATAAGAGAGCAATGTCTGAAGCGATCATCACAGGGCGCGTTAAAGCATTGCGCCCGATGATGGCTGCATGAGCATATCCTGCGTGTAGCGGTTAGTGACGATGAGAAGCGGCGCAAAAATGATTTTTCTTTCTCAAGAATTACCGCCCTTGTACGATACTCCTTTTTAGAAAAGGAGGTAGCTGGGTTAGTACTTGGGGTACCGTTTGCGTCGGAATCATCTCTTCACTATCTGCGCTAATAGCTTGCTGGATGGCTAACAAATCAGCAGAGAAAAGACTTGATAAACAAATTGAGTTGGAAAGGCAAAGGGAATGGCAAAAGGTAAGAATAGGTAAAGCTGAAGAGATATATGCATCCTTAATAAACTTTAACTCCTTAATTTTTTCTGCGCATATGCAGTGGATATCATTTACTAAAAAGGAAACCACTCTAGACAAAATGTTAGAAAACATTGAGGCTCAGCCGAAAAAAGATGTTCCCTTGATGAAAGCTAGAATTGGTATTTACTTTACCGAGTTGTTGCCAGATTTTATAGGGGTAAAAAATCTAACCGAACCAGCTAACAAATGTTATTTTTCCATGTTTCAGGGGAAAATGTTGATGATGCAGAATGTAGAGAATTTATAAAATTATATTTGAATCAAATGAAAGGTTTAGTGCTGGGATTGACTCTTTACTTGCAAAACTCAGCAAGAAGATATTCGAACAGTAACCGCCTTCGGGAGGTTTTTTATTGCAAGAATTATCAAAGCCACTCATTGAGTGGCTTTGATAATTTCTGCTCGATTCATTCTTTATTGCTAAGATATTGAAGCAATGTGTCGTAGATATCTTTATTGTCGCCTGACTCAAGACCTTTATCAACATAATGCTTAGCAATCATTTTAATGACATTAACAAAATTATTATTGCTAGCTTCGTTGGCCTAATAACTCTCGACTGGGCTGGCTATGGTTCAAAATACTGGAACTTTTATTCATCTGGCAACGCTAATGCACCTGGATCATGGGTAAATGGTTCCGGCCAGAGACATAAAAGCAATATCGAATGCGTGAAGAATCCGCTTACTGCGGTTCTTTCATGGAGGGGCTGCACCTATGACAAGCAGGATGGCGGTTCAGAGGTCGGGCTTGGGCTTATAGCTCAGAACGTAGAGTCATTTTGCCCGGTAGCAGTCATTAACATTGGCCGGAGAGAATTTTCGGACAGGAAAGTTATTGAAGACTTCAAGTCGCTCAATACGCAGGGGTATCGGCGGCCTATCACATTGAAGCAATAAAGGCGCTTTTCAGCCTGGTTGAGTTAGCTCTCACAGAGCCCGATACTGCGTTGAAGCACATTGACGAAATCAAGGCTTCAATTGCTTTAGTTGGTGATAAATAAAAAATTATAGTGACGGAGAAATATATTGCACGGTATCTTAATCAGTGAGAGGGTTACTAATGGAGAGTGATTTTTCTACAAATAAAAACTCTGCAATAAATATCCCGATCTAATCGGAGTAACTGGTGGCAATAAATAGTGCTTGATAATGTAATTGGCACTGAATGGCTGAAATTGCCAGCTTAATAAAATAAGGCAGAGTGGATTGCCACCCTCTCTATTACGCTACATTATTGCTTTGTTTTTGTGATGTGGCGTTCATGTTGGGTTTTCTGACGTGGCTATCGAACCTAGCCAAAATAAACTTCCTGCATGGGCGCTCTATTATTTTCCAGGTTGCAAAAGAAACCGAAAGACATAGTGTCCAGAAAATTAAAGGTCCCAGCCAGTAGCTGTCTTTGAATAACACGGATGGCGCGTAATTAGCTATGCAACGGGCAACAATTTCATGTGTCATATAAAGCGAAAAGCTCGCCTCTCCCAGCAGAACCATCCACCTGCAGCCAATAAACTTAGATGGCGCACCCCTGCCAAATGCAAAAACGGCAATAATGGTAGCAAACATGGGTGCAGCTAAGGTCCTGGTTAACCAGCTACCCAACACATATCCATCGAAACTTATTGAAATTATGTGCGGGAACCAGCATAGCGTAAACAAACCTAATAAAAGAGATGCCACTTCTAAACAGGTGAATAAATACGAATTATCGACTACCTTTTTCTTGATTCTTAACCAGAAAGCACAAGCTAGAATGCCGGTCAGAAATTCAGTTAGTCTTACTAGTGGTAATGTTCCTGATGCCCACTGATTAGGGCCCATAAGAGGATCGCCGTAGTGAAGCATAGGCAACGCCATTTTTTGTACAGCCATTACAACTGCTAAGCCAGTTATAAACGCTAGTATTAATTTAAAGTGCCAGTTCTTTTTAAATCGATAAAGAAGGAAAGGAAATAATACGTAAAAGAATAACTCGACAGATATACTCCATGAAGGGCCATTAAAAGAAAAAAAGTATTTCGCGTATGGAATCCAGGCGTGCATCAAAAAAAGGTTTGCCAGAATTTTTAGCCATGCGACTGACTCCCCCGGATAGCCCCATGGCGAGGGAAAAATGCAGAGCACCATTAGAAGACAGGCAACGTGCAGAGGCCATATCCGAGCAATTCTCGCAACAATAAATCTGATAGATTGACTTTTCGTTGAGATGTTATTGTGAGTGTAATAAAGAATGAATCCAGATAATACGAAAAAGAAAGTAACACCTAAATCAGCATCTATATGATCATCAATGTACTTACTTAAAGGGTACATCCATGCCGTGTGATGAAATGCAATGAGGGCAGCAGCAATGAATCTCATGCCCGAAAGAGAATTCAAAAGTTCTCGCATTGTTTTATGTCCAGCAGGTATAAGAGTTTTCTCGCATTGTAAAGGAACGCCAAATAACTTAGAACCAATAATTAAGATAATCGCTAAGATTATCTACTAAAAAAGCCCCGGCGACGGGGCAGCTACGTATGGCGCCTGTCTCAGCAAGCTGCGGGGTGGAGGGCTATAGTTTAGCCACTCGAGTCGACGCCTTCCGCAAAAATCCCTTTCGCATCATGCCTCTTACAAAACCACCAAACGCAGCGGCTTGCCAAAAATCACGCCTGATATTACTGGTTTTATATACAGTAATTTTAACAGGGTAGTAATCATGGCGCGCACGTACGGAATCGGCTGGGCATTTCGAGACGCAATCAAACTGGATGGTCGCAGCAGACGGATAGTGACAACAAATGAATTCCGGCTTGCGTTAGCAAAATACAATCACATTTGGACGCTGGAGCAGTGCAACGGTATATCCTGCGCTACTAGTTGAATTTCCTTGAGATAGACGCTGTGAAGGAAAACAAGACGTGGGCGCTACGCAACATGGGGTACGTGATGTGACAGCCTCCTTTGAGCTGTACGATATGCACCATTCGCAGGTGGACTATTCGCATTTCATATCGAGCAGCTTCCGCATTGAAACTCAGGATGGCTTTGTCATCGTGGACAGCGCGGAACGGGTGAAGCCTGGTGATGAAGTGGCGTTTCAGTACGACGGCTATCCCATGATCGGGATTCTGTTCGCGTCCGGGCTAATCACACCAGATGGCGAAACGCTGGAAGGTGAGGTGATGGAGAGGATTATCGTGCTCGGGAAAGTGACGGCTACGATTCTCGACGATGAGGACCCGTACCAGCCGACGATCTGAGCGTCAGGAAAAGCACATATAAGGAAGAAGGGTGTTGCGATAGGATTGCAGCACCTTGAAATATTGCGTTGCAATTAGACACAAACAGAAAAGCCCCTGGCGTTAACCAAAGGCTTTTTCTTTGCATCTGAGATGCGCGTGCATTTCACGTGCACTTTTTTGTACTGCTTTTGTAGTTCCGTTGTCTTTATGTAGTCTTTGGATTCAGTCTACACGCGGGTTTGTCCGCTCAACGTCCTACTAATTATGGCGGTGAGAGGGGGATTCGAACCCCCGATACGTTGCCGTATACACACTTTCCAGGCGTGCTCCTTCAGCCACTCGGACACCTCACCACATTTTGTTTGCCGACCTTGCTGGGTCAACGGGGCGCTACTATAGGGAGTCGGCTGAAAAGGGTCAAGCACTATTTTTCTCTTTTTTTCTATCCGCTTAAGCTCTGTTCGAATCGATTTATCACTGCGCAGCTCGGTCAGATTGTCATCAAAAAGAAATCCCGCAGCCACAAAAACGTCACCAAAGCATCACAGACTTAACGACTGAAACTTCTGGTAAATTTTGCTAATAAGGGAACACAAGATGAAACAGATGCGCCTCTTTACCTTTTCGCTGCTCGCTTCAGTGGTGAGCTTCTCTGTTCATGCCGAAACCGCCAGCGCGCAAACGGACGCAGCCTGGTCGCGCGCCGCAACCGGAGACATTACTCAGCACGGCGGCGCACGTCGCCTGACCGGCGATCAGACAGAGGCGCTGAAAGCGTCGCTGCGCAACACCACGGCGAAAAACGTCATTCTGCTGATCGGCGACGGCATGGGCGACTCAGAAATCACCGCGGCGCGCAATCTGGCGGAGGGCGCAGGCGGCTTCTTTAAAGGGCTGGACGCGCTTCCGCTTACCGGTCAGTACACCCACTATTCGCTGGACAAAAAAACGCATAAGCCAGACTACGTTACCGATTCCGCCGCGTCCGCCACCGCGTGGGCCACCGGCACCAAGAGCTATAACGGTGCTATCGGCGTCGACGTCAACGGCAAAGATCAGCAAACCCTGCTGGAGATCGCCAAAGCGGCAGGTAAAGCGACCGGCAACGTCTCTACGGCGGAGCTACAGGACGCCACGCCCGCCGCGCTGATGGCGCACGTCACCAGCCGCAAATGCTACGGCCCGGAGAAAACCAGCGAGCTGTGCGCCAGCAACGCGCTGGAGCAGGGCGGCAGAGGATCGATCAGCGAGCAAATTTTGAAAACGCGCGCCGACGTGGTGCTGGGCGGCGGCGCAAAATCCTTTAACGAAGTGGCGAAAGCGGGCGACTATCAGTGCAAAACCCTGCGTGAGCAGGCGCAGGCGCGAGGATATCAGCTGGTGAGCGACTGGCAGGGGCTGAACGCCGTGACCGCCGCCAGTGACCAGAAACCGCTGCTCGGCCTGTTTGCCGACGGCAATATGCCGGTGCGCTGGAAAGGGCCGAAGGCGAGCTATCACGGTAATATCGACCAGCCAGCAGTAACCTGCGAGGTTAATAAAGAGCGTCCGGTCGCTACCCCGACGCTGGCGCAGATGACCGCAAAAGCGATAGATCTGCTTAAAACCAACCCGAACGGCTTCTTCCTGCAGGTGGAGGGCGCATCGATCGATAAAGAAGATCACGCGGCGAACCCGTGTGGCCAAATCGGCGAAACCGTCGATCTCGACGAAGCGGTGCAGCAGGCGCTCGCCTTTGCGCGCGAAGAGGGCAATACGCTGGTGGTCGTCACGGCGGATCACGCGCACAGCAGCCAGATCATCGCCAATGGGACGAAGGCACCAGGCCTGACGCAGGCGCTCAACACCAAAGATGGCGCGGTGATGACCATCAGCTATGGTAATTCAGACAGCGACTCGCAGGGGCATACCGGCACGCAGCTGCGTATTGCGGCCTATGGCCCCTGGGCGGCGAACGTGGTGGGACTGACCGATCAGACCGATCTCTTTTTTACGCTGCGCGATGCGATGGCGCTGAAATAAAAACAACGTCTCCCGCCTGGCGGGAGACGTTGCCTTTTACCCTAACGATCAGATGCGGTTTTCGCGCAGCTGGGCCATAAAGCCCTGCACCCACTCCATACGCAGTTTGCGCTCGGCCAAATCACGCGTAAAGCGCAGGCGGGTCGGGCCATCCAGCTTCCACTGCTGCGGCTCCTTCTGCAGCAGGCTAATCAGCCAGCCGGGATCGACGCTGTTCTGCGGCGCAAAATCAAAGAAGCCGCCTTTATCGCTCACTTCGATCTTACGGATGCCGAGGCTACGCGCCATCAGCCGCAGCACCGCGATATCCAGCAGATTGCGCGCCGCATCCGGCAGCACGCCGAAGCGGTCGATCATCTCAACCTTCAGCTCCTGCAGCTCCTCTTCGCTGTCGGCGCTGGCGATGCGCTTATAGAGCGACAGGCGCGTGTTGACGTCGGGAATAAAATCCTCCGGCAGCAGGGCGGGCATACGCAGCTCGATCTCGGTCTGATTGCTGGTGAGATCTTCCAGCGACGGCTCGCGCCCCGCCTTCAGCGCATCCACCGCGTTCTCCAGCAGCTCCATATAGAGCGAGAAGCCCAGCGTCTCCATCTGGCCGCTCTGCTCTTCGCCCAGCAGTTCGCCCGCGCCGCGGATCTCCAGATCGTGCGTCGCCAGCGCGAAGCCCGCGCCAAGATCCTCCAGCGAGGCGATCGCCTCCAGACGCTTCTGCGCGTCCCCGGTCATCGCCTTGGGCGGCGGCGTCAGCAGCCAGGCGTAAGCCTGGTGGTGCGAACGCCCGACGCGGCCGCGCAGCTGGTGCAGTTGCGCCAGACCGAAGTGGTCGGCGCGCTCGATAATAATGGTATTGGCTGTCGGGATATCGATACCGGTTTCGATGATGGTGGTACAGACCAGCACGTTGAAGCGCTGATGGTGGAAGTCGTTCATCACCCGCTCAAGGTCACGCTCGCGCATCTGACCGTGGCCGATGGCGATACGCGCTTCCGGCACCAGCTCTGCCAGCCGCTGCGCTGCCTTTTCAATATTTTCAACGTCGTTGTAGAGATAATAGACCTGGCCGCCGCGCAGCACTTCACGCAGGATCGCCTCGCGTACTACCAGCGCATCGTACTCGCGCACAAAGGTCTTCACTGCCAGTCGCCGGGCGGGCGGCGTGGCGATAATCGACAGATCGCGCATGCCGCTCATCGCCATATTCAGGGTGCGCGGGATCGGCGTCGCGGTCAGCGTCAGGATATCAACGTCGGCGCGCATCGCCTTGATGCGCTCTTTGTGGCGTACGCCGAAACGGTGCTCTTCGTCGACGATCAGCAGCCCTAAATCGTGCCACTTCAGATCGCTCATCAGCAGCTTATGGGTGCCGATCAGAATATCGATTTTGCCTTCGCTCGCCTCCTGCAGCACCTGTGTCTGCTCTTTGGCACTGCGGAAGCGTGACAGCATCTCGATGCGCACCGGCCAGTTGGCGAAGCGATCGCGGAAGTTGTCGTAGTGCTGCTGCGCCAGCAGCGTGGTCGGCACCAGCACCGCGACCTGCTTGTGGTTCTCGACGGCGAGAAAAGCGGCGCGCATCGCCACTTCAGTTTTGCCGAAGCCGACGTCGCCGCACACCAGGCGATCCATCGCCAGCGGCTGGCACATATCGCTCAGCACGGCGTTAATCGCCTGTGCCTGATCCGGCGTGGTTTCAAAGGGGAAGCTCTCGCAAAAGAGCTGATACTGTTCGCGGTCGTGTTTAAACGCGTAACCCGCTTTCGCCGCGCGCTGGGCGTAGATATCGAGCAGCTCGGCGGCGACGTCGCGCACTTTCTCCGCCGCTTTTTGCCGCGCGCGCGTCCAGGCGTCGCTGCCCAGCTTGTGCAGCGGGGCATTTTCATCCGCGCCGCCGGCGTAGCGGCTAATCAGATGCAGCGATGACACCGGCACGTAGAGCTTGGCATCGTTGGCGTAGGAGAGCATCAGATACTCCGCCATAATGCCGCCCGCTTCCAGCGTGGTCAGGCCGATATAGCGGCCGACGCCATGTTCCAGATGCACCACCGGCTGACCGGGCGTCAGCTCGGCCAGATTGCGGATCAGAATATCGGGATTGATGGTGCGGCGCGTATCCTGTCGGCGACGGCTCACGCGCTCGCCCAGCAGATCGCTTTCGCAGATCAGGGCGCGGTCGCGCAGCGTATCCACAAAGCCGCGCTCGCTGGCGCCGATCATCAGCGTAAAGCGTTCGTCGTTTGCCTCATCGAAACGCTGTACCGTCTGCGGGCGCAGTTTAATGCGCGCCAGCAGCTCCTGCAGGCTTTCGCGGCGGCCTTCGCTCTCTACCGAGAAGGTAACCTGACCGCTGAAGCCATCGAGGAACTGCCGCAGCGGATCGAGCGGCGCTTTGGCCTGCGCCTGCACCGCGATATCCGGTAGCGACTGATAGCCAAGATTGGTGTTGGCGGCTTTCTCCGGCAACGCCTCGTTGGTCATCTGCATGCGCGGCCAGTGGTTCAGCTCGCCCAACAGCGCATCCGGACGCAGCCACAGCGTGGTCGGCGTCAGCAGCGGGCGCATCGGATCGACGCGGCGGTTTTCATAGCGCGCTTCGACGTCCTGCCAGAAACGCTCCGCGCTGCCGTTAAGATCGCCACAGTTCACAATCAGCGTATTGTCGGGCAGATAGCTGAACAGCGTCGGCAGCTCCTGCTCAAAAAAGAGCGGCTGCCAGTATTCGATTCCGGCAGGCAGCGTGCCCTTGCTGACCTGCTGATAGATATGTTCCGGTTCGCGGCGCACGTCGAACAGTTCGCGCCAGCGGGTGCGGAACAGCTCGATCGCCGCTTTGTCAGTAGGGAATTCATGGGCCGGCAGTAGATTGATCGCCGGCACCGCTTCCAGCGTACGCTGGCTGTCGACGTCGAACAGACGCAAGCTGTCGATCTCGTCGTCGAAAAAGTCGATGCGATAGGGCTGCTCGCTGCCCATTGGAAAGAGGTCGAGCAGCGCGCCGCGCGTGGCGTATTCGCCATGCTCCATCACCTGGTCGACGTGGCGGTAGCCCGCCTGCTCCAGCTGATCGCGCAGGCGATCGCGCGACAGTTTCTGTCCCTGCTTCATCACCAGCGCATGGCCGTGCAGATAAGGATGCGGACAGACGCGCTGCATCAGGGTATTCACCGGCATAATCAGCATGCCGCGTGCCATCGTCGGCAGCTGGTACAGCGTCGACAGGCGGGCCGAAATAATATCCTGATGGGGCGAGAAGCTGTCGTAAGGCAGCGTTTCCCAGTCGGCGAGGTGGCTGACGGGCAGATCGGTAAACTGGCGGATTTCATCCAGCAAACGCAGCGCGGTTTGCATATCGGGAGTGATCATCAACACCGGACCGTCGTGGCGCTCGGTAATGCTGGCGCATTCCACCGCGTGCGCGGCACCGATCAGCTGGCCGAGCTGGCGACGATCGCCGGGTTTTACGGGCAGGGCATAGCGGGTCTGTTCGGACATGGGATCTTGTGGTTCTCTCCATTTTTTCCAGGGCGCCATGATTCCACATTACGCCCTGGCGATCACCTGCTGCGACGGTTTTTCCTTTGCGCGGTGGCCGAGTTATTTAGCGGATGGTTGGGTATAGTGCATGCGCGGACGATCAACATTCGCCCAGCTCAACTCTGTTTCCAGATGATAGCTGTGGTTGCCGTCGTCCCATCTGACGTAGTAACCGGCTGGTGCGTCTCCCTGTTCAAAAACGTTAACGATCTCGCCCTTAATCTCTCCCGATTTGTGTTTCACAATGCTGCCTTTGGGATATTTGAACATGGTGTTTACTCCCGCGCCTGAAGAGCCGGTTGCTGACTACACCCTATAGTGTAGCTTACCCGCACGGCAGGTGATTAAACGCGCAACCAGCAGCGTCGGGATTTCTTTTTAACAAAAACGGCCACACTTTGCCGCGTACTCAGAGGGTTAGAGGTTTCATAAACCGAACGCCTCCTTTATCATCACTGGTCTACTTTCAGGCAACTGCCAAGACGGAATACATGTATCAACCTGTCGCGCTATTTATCGGCCTGCGCTATATGCGTGGGCGAGCATCGGATCGCTTTGGTCGCTTCGTTTCCTGGCTCTCCACTATCGGCATCACGCTCGGCGTGCTGGCCCTGGTCACCGTGCTGTCGGTGATGAACGGCTTTGAACGCGAGCTGGAGGGCAATATCCTTGGGCTGATGCCGCAGGCGCTGATCACCAGCGACAAAGGCAGCATTAACCCGCAGCAGCAGCCCGCCGACAGCCTTAAGCTGGCGGGCGTCAGCCGCATGGCGCCGCTCACGACCGCCGACGTGGTATTGCAGAGCGCGCATAACGTGTCGGTCGGCGTGATGCTCGGGATTCAGCCCGATCAAAAAGATCCCCTTACGCCGTTTCTGGTTAATACGCCGCAGAGCGTGCTGCAGTCGGGCCAGTATAACGTCATCCTCGGCGAGCAGCTGGCGACGCAGCTTGGCGTCAAACGCGGCGACGAGCTGCGTCTGATGGTGCCGTCGGTTAGCCAGTTTACCCCGATGGGGCGCGTGCCGAGCCAGCGGCTGTTCACCGTTGCAGGCACCTACGCGGCTAACAGCGAGGTGGACGGCTACCAGATTCTGGTTAACCAGCAGGACGCCTCGCGCCTGATGCGCTATCCGGCGGGCAACGTCACCGGCTGGCGGCTGTGGCTGGATAAGCCGCTGCAGGTGGATGCCCTGAGCCAGCAGTCGCTGCCTGCCGGGCTGGTGTGGAAAGACTGGCGCGAACGCAAAGGCGACCTGTTCCAGGCGGTGCGCATGGAGAAAAATATGATGGGGCTGCTGCTCAGCCTGATCGTTGCTGTCGCCGCTTTTAATATCATTACGTCGCTGGGCCTGCTGATCATGGAGAAGCAGGGCGAAGTGGCTATTCTGCAAACCCAGGGGCTGACGCGCCGTCAGATTGTCGCGGTCTTTATGGTGCAGGGCGCCAGCGCCGGGATTATTGGCGCGCTGCTCGGCACGCTGCTGGGTGTGCTGCTGGCCAGCCAGCTTAATAATCTGATGCCGGTTATCGGCCTGTTCCTGGATGGCGCGGCGCTGCCGGTCGACATCAATCTCTGGCAGGTGGTGACCATCGCCGTGACGGCAATGGTTGTCGCGCTGCTGTCGACGCTCTATCCCTCCTGGCGCGCCGCCGCCGTTCAACCCGCTGAGGCTTTACGTTATGAGTAACACCCCTTTGTTGCAGTGCCGCGAGCTGTGCAAGCGCTATCAGGAAGGCAGCGTGCAGACTGATGTGCTGCGCAACGTCACCTTTAGCCTGCAGCCCGGCGAACTGGTGGCGATTGTCGGCAGCTCCGGCTCCGGCAAAAGTACGCTACTGCATCTGCTGGGCGGCCTGGACGCGCCGACCTCCGGCGATGTGGTATTTGACGGCCAGTCGCTGAACGCCATGTCCTCTTCCGCCAAAGCGGCGCTGCGCAACCGTGAGCTGGGCTTTATTTACCAGTTCCACCACTTGCTGCCCGACTTTAACGCGCTGGAGAATGTGGCGATGCCGCTGCTGATCGGCAAGACCGGCAAAGCGGAAGCGCAGCAGCGCGCGCGTGAGATGCTGGCGGCGGTGGGGCTGGAGAAGCGCGCGCATCATCGTCCGTCAGAGCTGTCGGGCGGCGAGCGCCAGCGCGTCTCTATCGCCCGCGCGCTGGTGAACCGTCCGCGCCTGGTGATGGCGGATGAGCCAACCGGCAACCTCGACGCGCGCAACGCCGACGCTATTTTTGAACTGCTGGGTGAGCTGAATGTCCGCCAGGGCACCGCCTTTCTGGTGGTGACGCACGATCTGCATCTGGCGAAACGCCTGTCGCGTCAGATGGAGATGCGCGACGGTCAGTTAAGCGAGCA
The DNA here is from genome assembly GCF_003970755.1 of Pantoea sp. YU22. Taxonomy (NCBI): domain Bacteria; kingdom Pseudomonadati; phylum Pseudomonadota; class Gammaproteobacteria; order Enterobacterales; family Erwiniaceae; genus Pantoea; species Pantoea sp. YU22. The sequence continues at coordinate 433,094 of NZ_RYDU01000001.1, forward strand.
GGTGACCTTAGCAGGAGCGCTCTGATGGGTTCGTCGTTATCCCTGTTGTTAGGGCTGCGCTTCAGCCGCGGCCGCCGCGGCGGCGGTATGGTGTCGCTGATTTCCATTATCTCGACGCTGGGCATCGCGCTGGGCGTGGCGGTATTGATCATCGGCCTGAGCGCCATGAACGGTTTTGAACGTGAACTGAATAACCGCATTCTGGCAGTGGTGCCGCACGGCGAGATCGAGGCGGTGAATCAGCCGTTCCGCAACTGGCAATCGCTGATCGCGCCGGTAGAGCAGGTGCCCGGCATCGCCGCCGCTGCGCCCTATGTTAACTTCACCGGGCTGATCGAGAGCGGTGCGAAGCTGCAGGCGCTGCAGGTTAAAGGCGTTGACCCGGCGCAGGAGCCGCGCCTCAGCGCGCTGCCCCAGTTTGTCGAAGGGGATGGCTGGTCAACTTTCGCCGCAGGCAAGCAGCAGATTATTTTAGGCGGCGGCATTGCGCGCGCGCTTAACGTGAAGCAGGGCAGCTGGATCACTATCCTGATCCCTAACAATGATGGCGGCACGAAACTGCTGCAGCCGAAGCGTATTCGCCTGCAGGTGAGCGGTATTCTGCAGCTGAGCGGCATGCTGGACCACAGTCTGGCGCTAGTGCCGCTGGCGGACGCGCAAAACTATCTCGATATGGGTGACAGTGTCACGGGCATCGCCCTGAAGATGCGTGACCCGTTCCAGGCGGTGAAGCTGGTGCGCGATGCGGGCGAGGCGACGCACGCTTACGTCTATATTCGCAGCTGGATCGGCACCTTTGGCTATATGTATCGCGATATTCAGATGATCCGCGCCATTATGTATCTGGCGATGGTGCTGGTGATTGGCGTAGCCTGTTTTAATATCGTCTCGACGCTGGTTATGGCGGTAAAAGACAAGAGCAGCGATATTGCGGTGCTGCGCACGCTGGGCGCGAAAGATGGTTTGATCCGCGCCATTTTTATCTGGTACGGCTTGCTGGCTGGGCTGCTCGGCAGCGTCAGCGGCGTGGTCATCGGCGTGCTGGTGGCGCTCAATCTCACTACCTTAGTGCGCGGGCTGGAATCGCTGACCGGCCATCATTTGCTGGCGGGCGATATCTACTTTATCGATTTTCTGCCTTCAGAGCTGCACTGGCTGGACGTTTTCTCCGTATTGCTGACGGCCATTGTGCTTAGCCTGCTGGCGAGCTGGTACCCGGCGCGACGCGCCAGCCGCATCGATCCGGCGCGCGTGCTGAGTGGCCAGTAGCAGGGCGGAAACGGCGGCATTGCGCTGTCATACGCGGCCGCTACACTTGAGATTTTCTGGCGGCGACCCGACGTCGCCCACAAGGAGTTTTTATGCGCACACCGCGTCGACGCTTGCGGCTCGCCCGTTATAAGAAGAACCGCCGCAAGGTGCATCAGCGTTTTCGCCAGCGTATTTTTGAACGCGATCGTCAGGTAGAGCTGGCGGCCCACCCGCAGCCGTTTGTGGTGGTGCTGACCGGCGCGGGCATCTCGGCCGAATCGGGCATCCAGACCTTTCGCGCCGCCGACGGCCTGTGGGAAGAGCATCGCGTTGAAGATGTAGCGACGCCGGAGGGTTACCGCCGCGATCCCGAACTGGTGCAGCGTTTCTACAATGCGCGCCGTCGTTCACTGCAGTCGAGCGAGATCCAGCCTAACACCGCGCACAAGGCGCTGGCCGAGCTGGAGCAGGTGCTGGGCGACAACTTTTTGCTGGTGACGCAGAATATCGACAACCTGCACGAGCGGGCTGGCAATAGTCGCGTGCTGCATATGCATGGCGAACTGCTGAAGGCGCGCTGCACCAGCAGCGGGCAGGTGATTTCATGGAGCGAGGATCTCACGACCGAAGATCGCTGCACCTGCTGTCAGTTTCCTGCGCCGCTGCGCCCGCATGTGGTGTGGTTCGGTGAAATGCCCATCGGCATGGAGGAAATTTATCACGCGCTGGAGAAGGCGGATCTTTTTATCGCCATCGGCACGTCCGGACACGTCTATCCGGCGGCGGGCTTTGTGCATGAAGCCAGACTGCAGGGCGCCCATACCGTGGAGCTGAATCTGGAACCGAGCCAGGTCGGCAACGAGTTTGCTGAGCGTCACTACGGGCTGGCGAGCGAAGTGGTGCCGCACTTTGTCGATAGTTTCTTACGCAGCCTTTACAAGTAACCTTCTGTTTTACAGACGGCTTAGCGGTTAAGAGGCGGGTACAATAAAAAGGCGGCCTGGCCGCCTTTTTTTTAACGTCCCGCCTTTAACTTCTGGAACAGCGTCTCATACAGCACGCTGGCGTCGCCGACGTCGTTCTGCCATTCGCCGTTCTTAATGATGTCAGCTGAAGGGTAGAGCGACGGATCCTCCGCTACCGCTTTCGGCAGCAACGCCTTCGCGGCCAGGTTCGGCGTCGGATAGCCGATGGTTTCCGCGACCTTCGCCGCCACGTCGGGACGCAGCAGGAAGTTGATCAGCTTCAGCGCGCCCGCCTTGTTTTTCGCGTTAGCGGGGATCGCCAGGTTATCCATCCAGAAAATCCCGCCCTCTTTCGGCCAAACCACCTCAAGCGGCGTGCCCGCCTGACGCGCCACATAGGCGGAACCGTTCCAGATCATGCCGAGATTCACTTCGCCTTCCATAAAGGGATTGCCGGGATTATCGGAGTTAAAGGCGAGCACGTTCGGCATCAGCTTCTTCAGCTCTTCATAGGCGGCGTTGATCTCTTTCGGATCGCGGGTATTGCCCGACAGGCCCAGCTTGCGCAGCGCCATCTGGAACACTTCGCGCGCGTCGTCGGTCAGCAGCAGGCTCTGCTTATACTCCGGCTTCCACAGATCTGCCCAGCTCTGCACCGACTTCGCGTCGACCACGTCGGTATTGACGCCAATCGCCGTCGCGCCCCAGATATAGGGAATCGAATAGTCGTTACTGGGATCGAACGGCTTATTCAGCAGGTTCGGATCGAGGTTTTTGAAGTTGCTCAGCTGCGTCTTGTCGATCTTTTGCAGCATGCCTTCATTGCGCATTTTCGCCACAAAGTAGGTTGAAGGCACCACCAGATCGTAGGCGCCATCCTTCCAGGTCTTCAGCTTGGCATACATGCTCTCATTGGACTCATAGGTAGAGTAAATCACCCTGATGCCGGTCTCTTTAGTGAACTGCTCCAGCAGCCCCGGCGGCACATATTCGGTCCAGTTGTAGAAGTAGAGCGTTTTGCTGTCGTCAGCCTGCGCGCCCTGCATGCCAAGCGCCAGCGCCCCAGCCGCCAGCCAGTGAGACCATTTCTTCATTATCCAATCCTCTGTTTGGTTTTATCACGGAGCAACAGCTGACTGACGCCGACCAGCAGCAGCGACAGCAGCAGCAAAATCGTCGCCAGCGCATTCACCTCCGGCGAGACGCCGACTTTTACCATCGAATAGATCTTCAGCGGCAGGATCTCGAACGTTGGGCCGGTCACAAAGGAGGAGACCACCACATCGTCCATCGACAGGGTAAAGCTCAGCAGCCAGCCCGCCGCCACCGCCGGCATCGCCAGCGGCAGAATGATTTTACGCAAGATAGTGGTTTCGCTGGCACCCAAATCTTTCGCCGCCTCCAGCATCCGCACGTCAAAGCCTTTCAGCCGTGAATAGACGGTGATCACCACAAAGGGCAGGCAGAAGGTGATATGCGAAAAGAGCAGCGACCAGAAGCCGAGCGAAATGCCCAGCAGCATAAACAGCACCAGCAGAGAGATCGCCATAACAATATCCGGCGACATCATCACCACGAACAGCATGCCGCTGACGAAGGGTTTGCCGCGAAAGCGGTAGCGGTAGAGCGCCACGGCGGTGAGCGAGCCGATCAGCGTCGCGCAGCTGGCGGAGAGCACGCCCATCATCAGCGAATGTTGCGCCGCCTGGATCAGGCTGTCGTTATTCACCAGCAGGCTGTACCACTGGGTGCTGAATCCCTGCCAGTTGATGCCGAAGCGCGACGCGTTAAACGAATTCACGATCAGGATCGCGATGGGGATATAAAACCAGGCGTAAATCGCGGTCATAAAGCTGCCGCGTAGCAGGCGTGCGATCATTCCAGCTCCACCTTTTTATTCAGCAGGCGCGCGGCGCGCCAGTAAAACAGCAGCATCAGGCCCATCAGCAGCGTCATTACGATGCTGGTCGCCGCGCCGAACGGCCAGTCGCGGATATTCAGGAACTGGCTCTTGATGACGTTGCCGATCAGCAGGTTCTTCGCACCGCCCATCAGATCCGCCACGTAGAAAAGGCCCATCGCCGGAATCAGCACCAGCAGACAGCCCGCGACAATGCCCGGCATCGTCAGCGGCAGGATAATGCGGAAAAAAGTCTGCGCTTTGCTGGCGCCGAGGTCGCGCGCCGCTTCCAGGCAGGCGCGATCCAGCTTTTCCAGGCTGGAGTAGAGCGGCAGCACCATAAAGGGCAGCAGAATGTAGATCAGGCCGAGGATCACCGCCTGAGGCGTATACATAATGCGAAACGGCGTCTCAATTACGCCGAGCCACAGCAGAAAGTCGTTCAGCCAGCCGCGCGTGCTGAGGAAGATTTTCAGCCCGTAAATACGGATCAGCGAGTTGGTCCAGAAGGGCACAATCAGCAGAAACAGCATCAGCGGGCGCAGGCGCGCCGACAGCTTTGTCAGGCACCAGGCGAAGGGATAGCCCAGCAGCAGGCAGCAGAGCGTAGCGATAACCGCCATATTGAGCGAGTGCAGCAGCACTTCGCCATAGAGCGGATCGAGCAGCCGCGTATAGTTGCTGAGGGTGAACGCCAGGCGAACGAAGTGCGCATCGTCGCGCGTCAGAAAGCTGGTGATAAAGATCATCAGGTTCGGCAGCAGCACGAACAGCGCCAGCCAGCCGACGATCAGCGCCGTCACGCTTTTCTGAAAACGGTTACGCATCAGCTTCATAGGGCAGTACCACCTCCCAGCTGGGAACCCAGTTCACCGCCATTTTTTGATTGAGGGAGTGATCGAAGTCGGGATCGTCCTCGTTAAAGAATTCGCTGACCGTCACCAGCTTGCCATTTTCCAGCTCGACGGTGGATTCCAGCGTCATGCCTTTATAGTTGCGCTCGCGTACGTAGCCGATCAGGCCCTCTATCGTCTGGTCGCTGTGCACCTCCTCAACGCGCAGATCTTCCGGACGCAGCAGAACATGCAGGCGATCGCCAGCGCTGACCGGAAAGGCGCAGTGGATATCGCATTCGCGGCCTTCGACGCGGGCGCGCACGCGTGGCGCATCGCTGGCGTCGATAACGTCGGCGTCAAACACGTTGATCTCGCCGATAAAGCGCGCTACGAAAAGATTCTTCGGCTCTTCGTAGATTTCGCGCGGCGTGCCGTCCTGCTCAATCTTGCCGTCGCGCATCACCACGATACGGTCCGACATGGTCAGCGCCTCTTCCTGATCGTGCGTCACGAACACAAAGGTGATGCCGAGCCTGCGCTGCAGCGCTTTCAGTTCGTTCTGCATCTGCCTGCGCAGCTTGTAATCGAGCGCCGAGAGCGACTCGTCGAGCAGCAACACTTTGGGACGATTCACCACCGCGCGCGCAATGGCGACGCGCTGCTGCTGACCGCCGGAGAGCTGATGAGGGCGACGATCGGCGAAGCTTTCCAGCTGCACCATCGCCAGCGCCTCGTTGACGCGCGCGGCGATCTCCGCATTTGGCGTTTTCTGCATGCGCAGGCCGAAGGCGACGTTTTCAAAAACGGACATGTGCGGGAAGAGCGCGTAGCTCTGAAACACCGTGTTGACGTGGCGATGCTCGGCAGGCGTGTCGGTGATGTCGATATCATCCAGCACCACGCGGCCGCTGTCGACCTCTTCAAGCCCGGCAATCAGGCGCAGGATAGTGGTTTTGCCGCAGCCCGACGGACCGAGCAGGGTAATAAATTCGCCGTGGTCAATGGTCAGGTTAAAGTCGCTGATAATGGACTTGCCGTCGAAAGCTTTACTGATGCCAGAAAGCGTAACCAGCGCCTGCTGCGCGCGTGTTTGCGTCATTTTAGTCACTCAGTCGGTAATAAGGTCGAACAGGTTACAGCATAGCCGCTTACGTCGGCCAGCCAGCGAGAGGGCGCGATGATACCTGAAAAACGCGGCAATGCCATGTTTTGGCGGTGAAAAGAGGCGAATGCGCGTTTATAAACTCCCCTGACGACAGATGTTAAGCGCTGCGGTAAAAGATCCTTCTGCAAATGCTCAGCGCAGGTTAACCTGTCAGTTAATGATATGACGCAACATGCGTCGGACGCGGCTGTTGATAATAATAGTCGGCTTCTTTTGAAGGATGGCATATGGATCAGTTACTTGAACGGTTTTTGAGTTATGTGGCGGTAGAGACGCAGGCAAAACCGCAGGCGCGTCAGGTGCCCAGCAGCGAAGGGCAGTGGACGCTGGCGCGCAAGCTGCAGGAAGAGCTGATTGCGCTTGGTTTTATTGACGTATCGCTTAGCGATCACTGCTGCGTAATGGGCACGCTGCCCGCTAATGTCGACTGGCCGACGCCGGTGATCGGTTTTATCTCGCATATGGATACCTCGCCCGACTTTACGGCGAAGAACGTAAACCCGCAGATTATCGAAAACTACCGCGGCGGCGATATCGCGCTCGGTATGGGTGAAGAAGTGCTGTCGCCGGTAATGTTTCCGGTGTTGCATAAGCTGACTGGCCATACCTTAATCACCACCGACGGCAAAACGCTGCTCGGCGCTGACGATAAGGCGGGCATCGCCGAGATCATGACGGCGATGGCGCGTCTCGCCAAAGGGGATATTCCGCACGGCGCTATCCGCGTCGCCTTTACCCCGGATGAAGAGATCGGCCGCGGTACTTCCCATTTCGACGTCGAAGGTTTTGCCGCCGACTGGGCCTATACCATCGACGGCAGCGATCTGGGCGAATTTGAATATGAGAACTTTAACGCCGCATCGGCGGTGGTGAAGGTTGTCGGCAATAACGTCCATCCCGGCTCGGCGAAAGGCGTGATGGTGAACGCGCTGGATGTGGCGACGGCGTTTCATGCCGAAGTGCCGGCAAAAGAGCGTCCGCAGTTTACCGAAGGCTACGAAGGTTTTTATCATCTGCATCAGATGAAGGGGACGGTAGAGCACGCCGAGCTGCAGTACATTATCCGCGATTTCGACACCGACTCTTTCGAGCAGCGCAAGCAGGTACTGACGGCGATTGCCGAACGCATCAACGCCGGGCTGCATAAAGACTGCTCTGTAACGGTGGAGATCAGCAACAGCTATCGCAATATGCGCGAGAAGGTCGAGCCGCATCCGCATATTATCGAGCTGGCGCTGCAGGCGATGCGCGACTGCGGCATTGAGCCGAAGGTGAAGCCGATTCGCGGCGGCACCGATGGTTCTGCGCTCTCATGGAAAGGGCTGCCCTGTCCGAACATCTTTACCGGCGGCTATAACTACCACGGCAAGCACGAGTTCGCTTCGCTCAATATTATGGCGCAGGCGGTGGATGTGATCGTGCGGCTGGCGGAACTGGCCGCAGAGAAAAAGGCATAAAAAACGCCTCCGTCAGGAGGCGTGTTGCTGGCGCGGGTGGCGTTGCTTTTCGGCTCACGCTACCCGCGCTTTCACGTCTGCGCCGTCTGCTGGTGTTTACTCGGCGTCGCCGAAGTACCAGTAACCGGCGTTAACCAGCGCCGCGATCTGCGCCAGCAGAGACGGGTCGTCCAGCGCCTCGCCGAAATCCTCCAGGCTCAGCGTCTGACGACGCGCCAGCGCCTTCAGCACCTCCGGCTGCGAACACTCGACGCGCTCGCCGTTGACGAAAACCGCATCGCCAATCGTCAGCACGCGCAGGCCACCAAGACGCGTCAGCGTATCGCCCTGCTGCAGCGCATCGTAAACTTCATCAGGCTGATAGGGCGGCTCCGGCGGCGCGACGTCCAGCTCGTGACGCGACTGGGAGATAAACTCGCCGAACCAGTTAGCAAAGTGCTCTGGCTGGTCGATAACGTCGAGCATCACCTTGCGAATGCCTTCAATCTCCTGCGGCAGGATCTGCGACGGGCAGTCGCGCGCCGGCACCTCGGGATCGCTGTAGCGGTAGCTGCCCAGCTCGCGTGCCAGCACATAATCAGCGAAGCCGCTGATCAGCTCGCGGCCGTTGGGCGCGCGGAAGCCGACAGAGTAGTTAATGGCGTTCTCCAGCGAATAGCCTTCGTGCGGGAACCCCGGTGGAATATAGAGAATATCGCCCGGCTCCATCTCTTCATCGATGATGGCGTCGAAAGGCTCGACCTGCAGCAGATCGGGGTGCGGGCAGTGCTGTTTCATCGGCACTTTCTCGCCGACGCGCCAGCGACGACGACCGGTACCCTGAATAATAAAGACGTCATACTGATCGAAGTGCGGACCCACGCCGCCGCCCGGCACGGCAAAAGAGATCATCAGATCGTCGATGCGCCAGTCCGGCAAAAAGCGGAAGGGGCGCATCAGCGCTGCGGAAGGCTCATGCCAGTGGTTCACCGCCTGCACCAGCAGCGACCAGTTGTTTTCGCCCAGGTGATCGTAGCTCTCGAAGGGACCATGGCTGACCTGCCATTTACCGTCGTTATGGCTGACCAGGCGGCTGTCCACCTCATTTTCCATCGCCAGTCCGGCCAGCTCGTCAGGAGAAATGGGATCGATAAAGTTTTTAAAACCGCGCTTGAGCAGCACCGGGCGTTTTTGCCAGTAGCGCTGAATAAAGTCGGGCCAGTTAAGATCGAGCTGATAATCCATAGAGTAGTTCCACACAGGGCTGTAAATGCAGGCAAGTATAACAGCCTGCGCGCCTTTCTACTCGCGGCGATGTTCGACTTCCTGACGTCTGAAGATCACTTCCATTCGCGCGCCGCCCAGCGCGCTGGAGGTGGCGATAATCTGGCCCTCATACTGCTCCAGAATATCGAGCGCCACCGCCAGGCCTAAACCCTGGCCAGGACGCAGCGTATCGGCGCGCTGGCCGCGCACGAACACCAGGTCACGCTTGCTTTCAGGAATGCCGGGGCCGTCGTCGTCGATAAACAGATGCAGCGTCTGATCGGTCTGCCGCACGCTCACTTCGATAAACTCCAGACAATATTTACAGGCGTTGTCCAGCACGTTGCCCAGCACTTCCATAAAGTCGTTTTTATCGCCGATAAAGGTCACTTCCGGCGAGACATCCAGCGTAATCTCAACCCCTTTGAGCTGATAAACCTTGTTGAGCGCCGAACAGAGGCTGTCGAGCAGCACTGACACCGGATGCAGGTCGCGCAGCAGCGGATTGTGATCCGCGTGCATGCTGGCGCGGTGCAGGTAGTAGCCGATCTGCTGCGAAATACGGCTGATCTGCTCCAGCATCACCGGCTCAGCCTGCTCGATGGTGATATCCTTGCCGTTACGCAGCGAACGCAGCGTGCTTTGCAGCACCGCCAGCGGCGTTTTCAGACTGTGCGTCAGATCGGAGAGGGTAGTGCGGTAGCGGGTATAGCGCTGGCGCTCGTTGCTCAGCAGCAGGTTCAGGTTGCGCACCAGACTGCGCAGCTCCTGCGGCGGCGAATCCTCCAGGTTTTCACGCTGGCTGGTTTCCAGCTCCCGTACCTGCGTAGCGAGATGACCAATCGGGCGCAGGCTCCAGTGCGCCGCCAGCCACAGCAGCGGGATCACCAGAATAAGGTTAGCGGCCAGCACGTAGCTGAACCATGACCAGACCACGTCGGAGTGCTGCAGCTCCTGGGGAATAGAGTCCACCACCACAATGGTCAACGCCGGCAGGTTGGTGGTGGCGTCATAGCGGTTGACCGCGACGGAGTGGGTAAAGGTGTCGTTGTTATTGTTATCAATGGCATGCAGCCGCTTCTGCGCCGAGAGATCGTTGCCTATCGCCATCGCGCTGGTGCGGTTACTGGTGTCAATCTCGTAAAAGTCGGGCTTCAGCAGCCACTCATGGCGGATTTTGGCGCGAATTTCCGGCACGTCACGCTGCTGCCACAGCAGCTTGCCGTGCTCATCGTAAATAAACACCAGCGTCGGAAAGTTGAGCGTCATCCGCTCCGGCTGGGCGATAGTGAGGCGGTTATTTTGCCACTGCGCCAGCGTAAAGAAGAGGTTGCTTTCGCCGCGCATCACGCGATAGGTGTTCTTGTCGAAGCTCACCACATAGCCGATCACGGCCACCATGCCGTACGACAGAGAGAGAAACAGCACAATAGCTGAACATGCCAGTAAAAAGCGGGCGCGTAGCGAAAGCGGACGATAACGTTGGAACCAGCGCATCAGAGATCGAAGCGGTATCCCTGACCGCGTACGGTAGTAATCACCTCATCCGCATGCAGCGCCTGAATTTTTTTACGCAGTCGACCCATCAGCACGTCGATAGTATGGCTTTCGCGCAGTTCCGCATCGGGATAGAGCTGCAGCATCAGGGAGTCTTTGCTCACCACTTTACCGGCGTTGCGGATCAGCGTTTCGACGATGGTGTATTCAAAAGCGGTCAGCTTCACCGGTTGCTCATGGATAGTCAGCTCGCGGCGCGAGAGATCGACCTGAAACGGCGCCATGTCGATAATTTGTGAAGCGTGTCCGCTGTTGCGGCGCATCAGCGCCTGCAGGCGCGCGGCCACTTCTTCAATATGGAAAGGTTTGGTGACGTAGTCATCGGCGCCAGCTTCCAGCGCTTCGACTTTGGCCTGCCAGCCTTCGCGCGCGGTCAGTACCAGAATCGGCTGCCGCACCGACTGACTGCGCCAGCGGCGGATCAGCGACATGCCATCTTCATCCGGCAGGCCAAGATCGACCAGCGCAATATCCGGCAAATGCTCCTGTAAAAAATAGTCGGCTTCCTTTGCGTCCTCTGCTGCGTCTACCTGATGGCCCATTTCACGCAGTTGAACTGCAAGATGATGGCGCAGCAGAGCATTATCTTCCACAACCAAAACACGCATGGCTTTTCCTTACTCTCAGAGCATTTAAGTTAGGATAAAGTATACGCAAAAACATTTAAACAACAGCTTAACGCAGGCGGGACTGGCCCGCCTGCGTCTGCGCTTATTTCAGATCGTCGACCATCTGGATGGCGCGGCCGAGATAGTTAGCCGGCGTCATCTGTTTAAGGCGCGCTTTTTCCTCTTCCGGCAGCGCGAGGCTGTCGATAAAGGCCTGCATGCCGGCCGCGTCAACGCGCTTGCCGCGCGTCAGCTCTTTCAGCTTCTCGTACGGCTTTTCGATGCCGTAGCGGCGCATCACGGTCTGAACCGGCTCAGCCAGCACTTCCCAGTTATGATCCAGCTCGTCCAGCAGACGTTCGCGGTTCACTTCCAGCTTGGAAATGCCTTTCAGCGTCGCCTGATAGGCGATCAGCGCGTAGCCGACGCCGACGCCGAGGTTGCGCAGCACCGTGGAGTCGGTGAGGTCGCGCTGCCAGCGCGATACCGGCAGCTTGCTCGCCAGGTGCTGCATTACCGCATTCGCCAGGCCCAGGTTGCCCTCGGAGTTTTCGAAATCGATCGGGTTGACCTTGTGCGGCATAGTGGAAGAGCCGATTTCGCCCGCAATGGTTTTTTGTTTGAAGTGGTTAAGCGCGACGTAACCCCAGATATCGCGATCGAAGTCGATCAGGATGGTGTTGAAGCGCGCCATGCAGTCAAACAGCTCGGCGATATAGTCGTGCGGCTCGATCTGAGTGGTGTAGGGGTTCCAGGTAATGCCCAGCGAGGTGACGAACTGCTCGCTCAGCTGGTGCCAGTCCACCTCCGGATAGGCAGCGATGTGTGCGTTGTAGTTGCCTACCGCGCCGTTGATCTTGCCCAGGATCTCAATCTTACTCAGCTGGCGCTGCTGACGCTCCATACGGTAAGCGACGTTCGCCATCTCTTTGCCCATGGTAGAAGGCGTAGCTGGCTGACCGTGGGTGCGCGACAGCAGAGGAATATCGCGATACTCGTGCGCCAGACGTTTAACCGCGTCGATGATCTGCTGCCAGTAGGGCAGGATCACGTCGCGGCGCGCGCTTTCCAGCATCAGCGCATGCGACAGATTGTTGATGTCTTCAGAGGTACAGGCGAAGTGGATAAACTCCGACACCGCGTGCAGCGCCGGCACGCTCTCAACTTTCTCTTTCAGGAAATATTCGACCGCTTTTACGTCGTGGTTGGTGGTGCGCTCGATAGTTTTGATGCGTGCCGCGTCCTCTTCGTTGAAATTAGCAACGATTGCGTCGAGGAAAGCGTTTGCGTCGGCGTCAAATGCAGGAACTTCCTTGATCTCTGCGGTGGCCGCCAGTTTTTGTAACCAGCGTACTTCAACCTCAACGCGGAACTTCAGCAAACCGTATTCGCTGAAAATGGCGCGCAGCGGGCTGACTTTATCGCCGTAACGACCATCGACAGGTGAGACGGCGGTCAGAGAGGATAATTCCATCAGTGCAACTCCTGAATCGTTTACAGTGTGGGCTTCGCCGGCTTAATAAGCCGGAGAGAGCCGGGATAAAATGGTTTTTGCCTCGCCCAGCAGACGCTGGCGTGAAAACATCAGCTGAAAGCGACCGCCGCCGACCTGCTGCCACAATACGGCGGCGCGAATGCCCGCCAGCAGCGTTGCGCGTACGCGACACTGCAACAGCGGGTTTTGCAAGACGGCGGGCGAGCCGGTGACCTGAATGCGCGGACCAAGCGGGCTGATGACATCGACATAGATGCCGGCCATGGCGCTGGTAATGGTTTCCGAACCGAGTTCGTAGTGCGCCAGCTGGCGATCGAGCTGGCCGATGCGCTGCGCCAGGGTAGCCAGCGCCGTTTTATTGCCGCTCAGCTTGCGCTCCAGCACCATCATGCTCAGCGTATAGCGCGTCAGTTCCGCGCCCATGCCCTGACGACTGCTGCTGTTGAGCACCGCCATCAGCGTTTCCAGTCCAAGGCGCAGGTTAGCTTCGTCATTGCCGAACACCGCCAGCGTCGAGCCGGGATTTAAATCAATCACGCTGCGCAGCGAGACGTTGAGCGCTTCCGGCTGGCACTGGCCCTGATGCGCCAGCTGCTGAACCAGATGCGCGGCCTGACAAATGCCCGCCAGCGCCAGCGTGATGTCGTAATAATTTTTAGCCACGGTTACTCCTGTCTACGCGTCAGCAAAGCCGACTCAATCCGCGGTCAGCGGCAGCCGCTCTTCGATAATGCCGCCGCCGAGGCAGACTTCGCCGAGGTAGAAGACGGCGGACTGGCCCGGCGTCACCGCCGCGACCGGCGCGTCGAAACGCACCTCGATGCGATCTTCGCCGCGCGGCACGATCTCGCAGGGAATATCTGTCTGGCGATAGCGCGTTTTCACCGTACAGCGCAGCGGTGCGGTGACAGGCTGGCGATCGACCCAGTGCAGCTGCTGAGCGATCAGACCCACTGACATCAGGCGCGGATGGTCGCCGCCTTGCGCCACGATCAGGCGATTACGCGCGACGTCTTTATCCACCACGTACCAGGGATCGTCATTGCTCTCTTTCAGACCGCCGATGCCCAGGCCCTTGCGCTGGCCCAGCGTATGGTACATCAGACCCTGATGCTCGCCGACCACCTGCCCATCCACGGTTTCAATCACGCCCGGCTGCGCCGGTAAATAGCGGCCAAGGAAGTCGCGGAATTTGCGTTCACCGATAAAGCAGATGCCGGTGGAGTCCTTTTTCTTCGCGGTGATGAGATCGAGCTCTTCGGCGATGCGGCGCACCTCCGGCTTCTCCAGTTCGCCCACCGGGAACAGGCTCTGCGCGATCTGTTCATGGCTCAGCGTATAGAGGAAATAGCTCTGATCTTTGTTGCCGTCGAGGCCGCGCAGCAGCTGGCTTTTGCCGTCGACGTCCGCGCGGCGCACGTAGTGGCCAGTGGCGATGTAGTCCGCGCCGAGATCTTCTGCCGCAAACTCCAGGAAGGCTTTAAATTTGATCTCTTTGTTGCAGAGAATATCAGGATTGGGCGTGCGGCCCGCTTTGTACTCTTCGAGGAAGTGCTCGAAGACATTGTCCCAGTACTCTGCCGCAAAGTTGATTTTATGCAGTTTGATGCCGAGTTTATCGCAGACCGCCTGCGCATCCGCCAGATCGTCCGCGGCAGTACAATACTCCTCGCCGTCGTCTTCCTCCCAGTTCTTCATGAACAGGCCTTCTACCTGATAGCCCTGCTGCTGCAGTAACCAGGCGGATACGGAAGAATCGACGCCGCCGGACATACCGACGATCACTTTTTTCTGGCTGTTGTCAGACATGACGCACTCTTGATTACGATAAAAAAACAGGCGGCGTATTCTATCACGCGTCGGCGTGGTGCGCACCCTCGTGAAACGGCCACTGAAACGGCGCGATCAGATGCAGCGGATAGCGCGCGCCCTGTTGCCACAGCCTGACGCTTTCGGCGACCAGCGGCGAACGCAGGTTATCTGCGGCGATAATCTGCTCCGCTGTGCGCCACCAGCAGCAGTCGATATCGCTGTCCTGCGGGGCGGTGGGCAGTTTTTCGGGCAGATCAACGCCAAACAGAAAACGCACAAAAGGCGTATTGTCCGGCGCGATCCACTGCTGGACGCCGAGGAAATAGTCGAGTGCGCAATCAATCCCGGTCTCTTCACGCAGCTCGCGACGGGCTGCCTCCAGCAGCGTTTCGTCCGCTTCCAGATGACCGGCGGGCTGGTTCCAGGTGGCGCGACCTTTAACCCGCTCCTCTACTACTAACAGTTCCCCTTCGGCCTGAACGATACAGGCGACGGTGACATGAGGTTTAAACATCGATCCTCCGGGATTGTTAACCTGACGTTATGAAAAAAGAACGAACAGCCTTACGCCGAATCGTTTGCCTCGCGCCACTCGCCAGGCGCTAACGCATCGAGCCGATAGTCGCCCATCGCATAGCGGATAAGGCGCAGTGTAGGGTGGCCGATATGCGCCGTCATGCGCCTTACCTGGCGGTTGCGGCCCTCATAGAGCGTGACCTTGAGCCAGCTGGTCGGAATCGCTTTTCGTTCGCGAATCGGCGGCTGACGCGGCCATAGCCAGGCGGGCTCGTCGACCTTTTCTATGCCTGCGGGCAGCGTAGGGCCATCTTTCAGATTAACGCCACTGCGCAGCGCCGCGAGATCCGCCTCCTGCGGCTCGCCCTCGACCTGAACATAATAGATTTTACCCGTGCGTTTGCCGGGCTGCGTCAGCGCCGCCTGTAGCGCGCCGTCGTTGGTCAGCACCATCAGCCCTTCGCTGTCGCGATCGAGGCGACCGGCGGCATAGACATCGCTGACCGGGATAAAATCCTTCAGCGTCTGGCGGCCAGCCTCGTCGCTAAACTGTGGCAGAACATCGAATGGTTTGTTAAATAATATGACGCGCCGTGGTCCGCGTGGGCGCGGCGGTTTGCGCTGAGCGCCGCGTGGCGCGCGGTCAGGGCGTTTATGCTGGTGAATTTGCTGAGAACTTTTTCGCATGAGCTTTGCAGTCGGTGACAATCGGCGCATTATAACGCGAAACGGTGACGATTGGCGCGGCGTAAATATTCAAGTATCATGGCGTCACATCTTACAATTTATTAACAAAACGCCCAGGAGAGGTTAATGGAAAGCAAAGTAGTTGTTCCGGCGGAAGGTCAGAAAATCACCCTGGATCAGGGCAAGATCAATGTGCCGAATAACCCGATCATTCCTTACATTGAAGGTGATGGCATTGGCGTTGACGTTTCTCCGGTCATGCTGAAGGTCGTCGATGCTGCGGTGAAAAAAGCCTATAACGGCGAGCGCAAAATCTCCTGGATGGAGATCTATACCGGTGAGAAATCGGTAGAGCTCTACGGCCAGGATGTCTGGCTGCCGCAGGAAACCCTCGACCTGATCAAAGAGTATCGCGTTGCTATCAAAGGCCCGCTGACCACGCCGGTTGGCGGCGGCATCCGTTCACTGAACGTTGCGCTGCGTCAGGAGCTCGACCTCTATGTTTGCCTGCGTCCGGTTCGCTACTACAAAGGCACCCCGAGCCCGGTCAAACGTCCTGAAGATACCGATATGGTGATCTTCCGTGAAAACTCTGAAGATATCTACGCTGGTATCGAGTGGAAAGCGGGTTCTGCCGAAGCGGACAAAGTGATCAAGTTCCTGCGCGAAGAGATGGGCGTGAAGAAAATCCGCTTCCCGCAGGATTGCGGCATCGGCGTGAAGCCGTGTTCGGAAGAGGGCACCAAACGTCTGGTGCGCGCGGCGATTGAGTATGCGATCACCAATGACCGCGACTCTCTGACGCTGGTGCACAAAGGCAACATCATGAAGTTCACCGAAGGCGCATTCAAAGACTGGGGCTACCAGCTGGCGAAAGAAGAGTTCGGCGCAGAGCTGCTGGACGGCGGCCCGTGGATGAAGATCAAAAACCCGAACACCGGTAAAGATATCATCGTTAAAGATGTCATTGCCGATGCGTTCCTGCAGCAGATCCTGCTGCGTCCGGCGGAATATGACGTTATCGCCTGTATGAACCTGAACGGCGACTATATTTCCGACGCCCTGGCGGCGCAGGTTGGCGGCATCGGTATCGCACCGGGCGCGAACATCGGCGACGAATGCGCGCTGTTTGAAGCGACTCACGGCACCGCGCCGAAATATGCTGGTCAGGATAAAGTGAACCCAGGTTCCGTTATTCTGTCTGCAGAAATGATGCTGCGTCATATGCAGTGGTTCGAAGCGGCTGACCTGATTGTTAAAGGCATGGAAGGCGCTATCGCCAACAAGACCGTGACCTATGACTTCGAACGCCTGATGGATGGCGCTAAGCTGCTGAAATGCTCAGAGTTTGGCGACGCAATCATCGAAAACATGTAAGTTAGCGTAGTTAACTTTAAAGCCAGCATAGCTGTTACAGGCATGCTGGCTTTTTAATGCGCCAGATTCTTTCCCAAAATCGTTTTCCAGAACCCTGTAAATTTCACGCTTCAGACGGCAATGGCTATCTTGTCTTTTCCTCTGTTGCTATTTATCTGCCGGGTATTGTAAAGCTTATGCGCCAGCCATATTGGGGGCATTTCCTGCCCGCAATCACTTACACAGGCAAGTTAACGTGTTTCTTGGGCAGCTTCATCAGTAAATAGCAGCGGGTAAAAGCTTCAGATGAAAGTGCTAAAATAATAAATGCGATTAGATCCTCTTCTTATAAAAACAGCTAACGCTTCATAAATACCATCAGGCGAGGCGGGGCGTTCCCTGGCATTGTTAAGCCTCAATCCTGCCGCTATATAAATTACCTTTACCCCTTTACATCTTCTTATTTTTTATCATGGCTGCCATTTTGGTAAGTATAATCTTTGCTTTTTTACGCGTGATATAGATTATGGTGATAGCGGATATATTCGTACTTTCAACTTTAACAAGGAGTTAACCTCCCTATGAAAAAAGAAATGATAGTGCTGTTACTATTACTGGCAACCTTGCCGCACCTCGCTTTTGCTGTGACCGATTCCTGCAAAGATAAAATTGCAGTCCTTAATAAAAAAATTGAACAGGCTAAAAAATTCAATAACAAGAAGGAAATGTCCCGATTCAACATCGCACGGACTAGAGTGAAAATGAATTGCAATAAAGAGCGCCAGGCGCAGCGGGCGAATCAAAACGGCAGCAGGCAGCCGTTAAGCGTCAAAAAGGCGGAGACTGAGCCGCAGAAGGCTCAGCAGGCGTTGAAAGAAACGAAAGCAGAAGCGCATCAGGATAGCCTTGCAGAAAAAAGCGTAGGGCTGAAGAAAAGCAATTAATGCTTGAAAAAGCAAAGAAAACCGTAGAGCACGCTCAGGCTGACGCGACACGGCTGAATTGAACGACCGCAGGTATTCTGGTTCATTCCAAGTTCATCTGCGTGAGCCTGTCATACTGACCGAAACATCGCCAGGCTGTAATGGCTCTGGGTTCACTCTTTATTTTTCAACACCCATAAGTCCTTGCTGAAAAAATAGTATCGCTGCCCATAGTGTTATTTCATTATCAAGAAAGCGTAAAATAAAAGGAAGCTGGCTGGCAGTGTTGTTTATGGCTTTAGCGCCGCTGGAAGCCCCTGCGCGTCAGGCAGAGGGACCGGCACACAGGCCATTTGCGTCCATTTTTGCAACCTTGCAACTCGTCTTCTCATTTGAGAAAGATAACGAATTCACCGCTTCGCTAAAGTTGACTAAGGTCACAAAATAAAAGACCAGTCTCATTAGAATTAGCGGCTGAGGTTGTTAAGTTACCCGGCTCAAACAACCTCATCAAAATGTGATCTTTGTATTTTGGCTTGTTAAATCTTACCCTGTTTGCGCAGGGTATTTTTTTGCCAGATTTTAGCGCTGTTAAAATCGCTCAGGAAGAAGGTCAGCAAGTTTTATTTAAACAGGTAACGTCAGTTTGCAGCGATTATTTCGCTCCTGCGGCTACGCTGAGTCTGCTGGCAGGCAGCCACTTCCATACGAGGCCGGTTGCTATCTGATTCGCAGGACGCTGCCTGCATTGCGACAGACACCGTTCTGTTTTTTACCGCCAGCGGCAAATCAGGCTCCAGCGTCACCCCACTTGCCGCTGATGACTTCAGTGAGGCGACGTTGAAAGGCAATCCCTGGCGATTAACCCTTAGTATTTACTGGTGCTGACCGTAACCTTCCTGATGATTGTTATGACGCGTCTGATGAAAAAACGCCAGCGAGCTTTATGGCTGCAGCTTTCGATCGGGAACTTATCGCTGGTGGCGGTAGCGTTGAGTTTATTTACCGCTTCCTGTTACATCGCAAAGATAAATTATCGCTCTGCTTGCAGGCCTGTTATAAATTCAGTCCTCTGACGAGGCTTATATTGATCGGGTCTGGCAAGGGGGAAGTCAGATTATTGTAGCGGTAACTGGCGGTAAAATACGAAATTTAAGCACCATTAAATAGTGGAATAAACGGGTAAGCAGGTTATGGAAATATTATTGCTGCTATATTTATCGGTGGGTCAGCATAAAGAATGCTACTCTTTAATTTCTGGGTACGTTGTCATGAACGCAGGAAAACCCGCTACGACATCATTACAAGATGCCGTTCACTGCCAGGCATTCATGAGTGTCTTTAAAACAGCGCTAGCTGATCGAGCCACTTATGAAAGAGGGTTTCTACTGGGTTAAATCGGGGAGCGATCCGCTGCAAGTCTGGTACTACGTATCTCAGTTTGGCTGGTATCGGCCGCAAACATCGATCCCTGTTACTACGACTTACTTCAGGCTTATGGCTTTTGAAATAATAGGGGGGAGGTTATTACCGCCTTCTTCCTTTGATGCGCCAGATAATGTCTGACCATGACGGGATGGCTTACTGCGCTACGCTGATAATAGCGAAGCGGCAAAAGCCGCAGCGGCGTAAATGTCGATTTGCCTTAAAGAATCAGCTTTATTTGATTTAAAACAAATTTGCGCGGCGAATGAAAGTCTGGTAGCAAGAAAACTTTTTTGAACACTTATGTTTTATCCGCTTGCATTATAATATCCAGGCCCACTCTCTTTTCGGGCGAGTGCATTAATTTTTATCAGGTGAATAAAGTGAATTATAAGCAATTTCAAAACAAAATTGAGTCATGGGAGAAAATCTCTTTTACCGCCGTCATATACAGTCAATATGGCGCGGATTTTGAAGTGTATGCCATTGATGAGCATAGCAATACAAAAAGCCGAATTTTCCTTTGCTACGCCGAAAATGAAGCCGAAGCGCAAAAGCTGGTTGAACAGTATTCCCTGTGGCTGGTCAAACTCAATAGCCTCACGCGGAAGCGTCTTAACAGCGAACAGGCGATGAGGGATGTGTTACTGCAGCAGGAGTAGCGCGGCCGACATTTTCGTCACAGTGCCTTAAGAAGAGGGCGCCGTTACAGCGGCTTTGAGCTGGCAACAGGCTGACGGGCTCGACAAGCGGTGCGGTAAGGCGCTCTTATAAAACAAAAATTTATTTTTAACTTGCTTATGACCGGCGGACATGCGTTAATAGTCCGTCGGTCTGATTAGCAGACAGCTTCAAGGTTAGTTCATATTGTATTTCTCATCTCAGTTAGTGCCGCTTCAAGCCTTTCTTTTTGAGTCTACCTCAGGTTCTGATTTATTTCTGCAATTCAGCCTCTTTTGCCGTAAGGCTAACTAAAAGGTCATATACTATGTCGAATAAAATTTTCGGAACCGTTAAGTGGTTTAACTCAGAAAAAGGTTTTGGTTTTATCTCTCCGGAGAATGGCAGCAAGGACGTTTTCGTCCATTTTTCTGCTATCCAGGGCACTGATTACCGCTCGCTTGACGAAGGTCAGCGCGTTGAATTTTCTGTTGAACAGGGTCCGAAGGGTCCGTCAGCAGTAAACGTTGTAGGGCTTTAATATTAGCCTTTCAGCCATACGCTTCCGATGCCCGTGCTGCCAGAGCTCACAATATCGTGTCTCTGCGTTTGATCAGTGCAAAACTAATCCCCATGGCGCAAAATGCATTTTTTGCAAAACCGCTATGATTCTTGCAGGCGTGTTCGAACGTTAATATTCTCGCTCCTTGCCGTGCAGGTAAGGGCGGAAAGCCGCGCATCAGCTTATTAAGGCATCCTTCGGGATGCCTTTTTTATTGCCTCACGGGCAGAAAAAGCCATGCATCGCGCCTCAGGATAAAAAAGCCCCCAAAAGGGGGCAAGGGGTTGGAGTAACAGCCGCTCAGTAAACGTTGTGGATTTCATTACCGAGCCGCTTAAATATAGCCAATGCTGCAGATCATTGTCCGTTTAATGGTCATTGTGATAAATGTAGATACCTAATCATTAGCCTTCTGGTTAAAACGAGTGTTTGAAAAATATTGTTTTTTTCGGCCTGAAAACGATTACTAAGAATGCTCTGTAAATAAAAGCGGACAGGCGAGATAACCAGATTCGTATGGACGGGCCATTATTTCCTGTTGAAAAGCGTTTTCAACGAAGCGTGCGGACGCGGCGCATTCTGTCAGGAAAACGGTTCAGGCCAGGAAAGAGAGATGATTATCAGAGGGAAATAAAAAAATACCCCCGCAAAGCAGGGGAGAGTCATATGAGATATGAAGCGGACTCGTAGAGCAATATCTCTGGTGGAGGCTTGGGCTCAGAATTCATTTTAAGCATAACATAGTTAATTACTGCCGCCACTCATTCCAAAATAAATAATTACCCGCTTCTCTAATTGTCAGGTCTCTAACTTTTGCAGCTATTTTGTTATTTTTTTCTATTAAAATGACAGAGTTAAAAATAATTTCGGCTAGAAAAAAGAAAGTACGCCCTGACTAATACAGCTTAAAAAGAGGAATCACAGCTAGGGGCAAAAAAAAGCCCGAATCAGCATTGACTGGGCGATTAAAAATTAACAATCAGGGATTGAAGGCGATGCGGCGAATGAGGGAAACGCAGCATCGCGTTGTCACTGGCAGGTAAAGCTAATGACAATCTGAAAAGTAGTCGAGAAGGGCGAAAAAACAAGGCGAAAGAGACATTATTTCTAAGGCGCTCACATGGTCATATAATCGCCATATCAGTTTGAATTAAGACGAGATTTTGTGCAGAACGCGGCCAGACGCTGCAACCTTACAAAAAATAATTCCTTCGGCGTCAGAGGGTTCAACATTTTTGCTACCGGCGCGCCTTGATTAAATCATGAGTTTGATATTACTGTATTTATATACAGTATCGAGCAGAAGGAGTCTTTCTCATGAAGTTATATCGCCCCGCGGAAGTCCGCGACCTGTTGCCGTTGCCGCTTTACATTGAGCGTGTGCCCTGCGGTTTTCCGTCCCCGGCACAGGATTACATCGAAAAACGGATCGATCTGAATCATTTAATGGTGCAGCATCCCAGCGCGACGTACTTTCTTCGCGTCAGCGGCGATTCCATGATCGAAGCAGGCATAGGCGAAGGAGATATGATTGTCGTTGACTCCTCGCTGAAGGCAAAACATGGCGATATTATCGTGGCTGCCATCGATGGCGAATTTACCATTAAGCAGCTCCGAATCCATCCTTCCCTTTCACTGATGCCTGCCAACAGTAAACACAGCCCCATACCCATTCATACGCCGGAAGGACTGCAGGTGTTTGGCGTAGTAACCTACGTTATTAAATCGACACACTGATATGTTCGCGCTGGTCGACGTGAACAGCTTTTATGCCAGCTGTGAAACCGTCTTTCGCCCCGACCTGAAAGGGGTACCCGTGGTGGTGTTGTCCAACAACGACGGCTGCGTCATTGCCCGCAACGACGAGGCGAAAGCGCTCGGCATTAGCATGGGTGTACCCTTTTTCCAGCTGAAAGAGACGCTGCGCCGGCACAGGGTGCAGGTATTCAGCTCAAACTATGCACTTTATGCTGATATGAGCCATCGGGTGATGACGACGCTGGAGGAGATGGCACCAGCGATAGAGAGGTACAGCATAGATGAGGCTTTTCTCAACCTGAGCGGCGTCAGTTTCTGTCAGCCGCTTGTGGCGTTTGGGCAAGCCGTTCGGGAACGCGTGGAAAAAGAGATTCATCTCAAGGTGGGCGTAGGGATTGCGCCCACTAAAACGCTGGCGAAGCTGGCGAACTACGCCGCTAAAAAATATCCCGCGACAAAGGGGGTAGTCGATCTTTCGCATGCGGAGCGGCAGCGCAAACTCATGGCGCTGGTGCCGGTGGGAGAGATATGGGGCGTCGGCGCACGCATCGGCAAAAAGCTGCAGCAGCTGGGGATTGAAAACGCGCTGCAGCTGGCCGAAAGCTCAACATGGGTGATACGCAAACATTTCAACGTCGTGCTGGAGCGCACGGTACGCGAGCTGCGCGGCGAGTCCTGCCTTGATATGGAGGATATTACGCCGACAAAACAGCACATTGTTTGCTCGCGCTCGTTTGGCTCGCGCCTCACTGATTACAGCGAGGTGCGGCAGGCGGTTTGTCAGTATGCCGAAAAAGCCGCAGAGAGGCTGCGTCAGGAAAATCAGTACTGCCGTCAGGTGTCGGTATTTTTGAAAACCAGTCCGCACGCTAAAAATGAGGCTGGTTACGGCAATCAGGCGACTGCACAGCTGCTGACGCCATCGAACGATACGCGCGATATCGTACGGCTCGCGACAGAGGCGCTGGATCGCATCTGGCTGGACGGCTATCGCTATATGAAAGCGGGGGTCATGCTGGGCGATTTTTTTAGTCAGGGTGTGGCACAGCTGCAGCTATTTGACCCTTATGGACCGCGAGCCAACAGCGAGGCGCTGATGAAGGTAATGGATCATATTAACGAGGCGGGCAGGGGAACGCTCTGGTTTGCCGGACAGGGTATTGAAAAAAGCTGGGCAATGAAGCGAGAGATGCTGTCGCCAGCCTATACCACCCGCTTTTCGGATCTGCCGATCGCCAGGTGAGCGATCGGCCTGCAAGTTCAGTGTTTTTTCGCGTTTGCCGGAGCGCGCTCGCCATAGCTACGCGGCGGCGGTTCGGTAACGGCGCGCGCCGAGGAAAATTCCTGACGTATCTCCGCCAGCGCCAGCGCCAGCGCCTCTTTCCGGTCGCTGTCTTTCTCCGTCATCGCCATTACTTTCAGACGGTTCGCCAGCGATGCGCCGGAGATCGACGCATCCTGCTCAAGCAGCGCAGCAACGGCTTCGCCAATCACATAATCTGTCAGTTTTTCAATTTTACTTCTGTACATACCCGCATCTCTTATTACAGTGTTTGCCCGTTAACGGGACAGAGTGACTGGAAGCAAGCCGTCTGCGTTGGGTCGCCTGCGGCCTGTGTCCGTCATTAAGGCTCTGCCTGACACGTTCCACTGTGAATCATGCTGCGGGCAGGTGCTGAACGCAATGGGTCAACCTGCAAATTAAAACTAACGCTTGAATAACAATCTGATTAACTTTTGATAATGCTGCTCTTCTTCCGGGCTGGTCGCCAGTTCCAGCCGGGCAAGCAGTTTGGTGCAGAGTGTTTTCCTGTTGAGCTGTTTACCTGCGCGCAGGATCTCCACCACAATCCGTCCTAAGGTCTCCTGCTCGCATGGCAGCACGGCCTTATTAAAGTAGTGGGCGATATCACTGGCTGAAGTTGGTCTGTCTCCGGTCTGGCGCATAACAACCCTTAAATATCCGTATGATTAAAACATCATCAGTTAAGTCAGGCCTAAAGTTATACAATTTGCCCAAAGTTGTACAGGATTACCTGTTACGGCCAGCGTTTATTTTTTGTGCTTTCAGACTATATCAACGTTAACAACAGGTTAGATAAAATCGGGCAGTGAGAGGGTCGCTGCCTTTTGGGATTCAGTTTAATTTATTGGCTAACAGACGGATGGCGCGTTCGCAGGCCGCCTCTGTTGCCGGGTCTTCCGCACTGGCACCAGTACGGTAGAGCGCGCCGATTATTTCCTGTAAGGGAAGCGCTTCGCCTGGCTGCAGGAGCTGCGCCACGACGCGACCGAGTAAAGCATAGACCTCTTCGTTATCAGCGGTTTCATTAGGGTTCACTCTGCCTCCTGAAAGGCGATAACAAAGGGGGTGCGGGTAATTTTTGAATACATTATCTCTTTTACTGTTTAACCAGAAATAACACAGAGCGCTCGGCCAACGGAAAAAGCGCTCGGTGCGGAATGTATTTAGGAAATTCTTATTTCCTAATAGAGCACATGTATTAATCCAGAATGCCAAGCAGCATATTAATCGTTTCTGCGCCGTTAGTCACATCCTGAACTTTACCGACAACGCGCATGCCGAACGCCACGCATAGCAGCAGGCCCGCTGCCGTTTCCGCATCCAGCGCGGCAGAGACAGATCCATCCTCCTGTCCTTCCCGGATAAGCGACAGCAGAAAATTACGGTTGCGCAGCACCGCCTGGCGCACCAGATCCGACAGCTCTTCATCAAGGCTCTGCAGTTCGACGGTGCTGCCCACCACCAGGCAGCCGCGGCGTCCTTCAATTTCACGCGCCGAGTCGAGATAAAACTGCAGCAGCTCAGCGATGCGCGCTCTGCCGCTGGGAAGCGGCTGAAGGCGGGCGCGCAGGTCGGTGCCGCGGAGGCTGATATAGCGCTCAAAGACGCGCAGAAAAAGGGTGCGCTTGTCTTTAAACGCTTTGTAGATACTGCCTGCTGTCAGGTTCATGGCTTCGCTGAGGTCGGCCACCGACGAGGCGTGGAACCCCTTTTGCCGGAAGACGATCATGGCGTTATCAAGGGCGGTGTCCATATCGAAAGCCCTGGGTCTGCCGCGTTCCCTGGCGGGCGGGGTGGATGTGCGGGATGTCGTCATCGATAAGCTTAAAGGAGGATTTGTTTGCAAATTACCATAATGGCAAGCAACAGGAAAAATTAAAAGCGCCGCTGCCAGCGAGGTCGGTAAAACAAAAGGGCAGACGAGAGGGAAATAAGCAGGCTAAGTAATCATTTTTATTAACCCTGTTAAAGCAGTGACGTCTCGCCTCGCGGGTTCTCGGAAATTTCAGATACGCAGCGCGAATTTTTACGCTGGCCTGTGTGCTGTCCTAACCTGTGGGCGTCAACATAAAAAAGGACGACTTATGAAATTGCTGTCAATCTTTGGTGCCACTGCACTTGTGGCTTACGCTTTCTCCGCGACGGCGGCTGAGCCAGCCACGATGAAAAATCCCATCAGCGTTCACGTGCTGAATTTACAAACCGGCATCCCTACCGCCGGCGTGTCGGTTGAACTTGATCAAAACCTCAACGGCAAGTGGATAACGCTCGCTACCGGCGTCACCGACGCCAGCGGCAGAATTAGCGCGCTTTATCCTGCGGGCAAGCAGGCGGAACAGGGCACCTATAAAGTTGTGTTTAAAACCGGCGACTACTACGCCAGCGTGAAGCAAAAGACCTTCTTCCCGGAGATCCCGGTGATTTTCACCCTCGACAACACCAGCCAGCACTACCATATACCGCTACTGCTCAGCCCTTACGGCTACTCAACCTATCGCGGCAACTAAGCGAGAGAGCATAAAAAATCGGGCCTGAAGCGGGAAGCCGCCTCAGGCCATTTTTTTATAGCGCGGCGCACGAGGCGAGCGACAGCAACCTGAATGGCAAGCGTAAAGCGGCGAAATTAAGCAAAAACTAATCTTTATTACGTAAGCTGCACTCACTGATAACGCCAGCCGTAACGGTCAGGATGGTGCCCAGGGGAAAAGGAATGCCCGGTGCCGCAGCGCATTTTATAAGGCAAACCGGACGTTGATTGTTTTGACGGGAGCCTACCTCTTGCTGCGATTGCTTTTTTTATTAATGGGCGGACCGATGCTGCGCGCCAGCTGGTCAGGGCTGCTGGTGGCCGGCATGCTCTGCCTCGGCGCCAGCGCGGGCATTGTGCTGGAGAGCCTTTATCACGGCACGCTGTCGGTTCCGCTCTGCCTGCTGGGCGTTTTTTTAACGTCTGAAGGATTAATTCAGGCCTGGCGCGCGCGGACAGGTTTCGACACCGGCTGGGCGGCAAAGAGCAAAGCGCTAACGCTGTTACTGCTCGGCACGGCTTTGCTGGCCGCGCCGCATGAAAAGGGCAGCTGCGTCGCCTGGCTGTTTGCGCTGGCTTTTTTCCTGGACGGCGGTTTCCGCATTATCTCCTGTTCGCTGATGCGCTGTCGCCGCTGGCACAGCAAGCTGGCGATCGGCGGCGGCGAATGGCTGTTCAGCCTGATGATTGTGACGAACTGGCCGCTTCCGCATCGCGTGCTGATCCCGATAGGGTTTGCCGTGGTGCTGCTGGGCTGGGCCCTCTCCTTGCTGCAGATGGTCTGGCAAATTCGCGCCTTGCCGCCAGAAACCAGCGTCGCGGCGCTGCCGCTGTTTACCCGGAAAGGGGTGCGTAAACCGCACGGATTCGATTATCGCCACGTAGCCTGCCATGACGCGCCTGCCAGCGAGCCGCTGACTATCTATATCTGGACGCCGCTGGGGTCGGGCAGCGTTGCTGGACGTCGCCCCTGGTTTGACCGCTGGGTCGCCGCCATCGATCATCGCGGCAAAGTCTCAACCGGACATACTTCGCTGGCGATGGGCGACAAACTCTACGTCAGCCTTTATCCGGTTGAGGATATGACCGGCAGTCTGGGCGGCGTATGGCAGATGCTGCACGCGCGGGAAGAGAATGACGTGGCTGGCTTTCACCAGCCTTCGCTTGAGCGGGAAATAAAGGACTGGTGCCTTCCCGATAAACGCCTTTCGCTACTGCATTACAACCAGCAGGCACTGATAAACTACTGGGCGAGTCACGGCCAGGATTGTCGCTACAACCTGACGTCGCGCAACTGCTCGACCAGCGTCATGCAGGCGCTGGACGTCGCGACCGAAGGCATGCTGGGACTCCGGGGCTTACGCGGTTACGCCGTATTGCTCGATCCCGATTTCTGGCTGCTGAGCCTGATCCGCAGCCGGGCGGAAGGCATGACCTGGACGCCGGGTCTGGTAATGGATTATGTTCAGGTGCTGCGCCGCGTGCTGGCACCACAGCCAGCCGGCTATGGCAGCAGATATTTATTCTCCAGACAAAAGCAGAGAAATAATAACGCCTGCCCGACAGAGCGTGGTTAATTATTCATCGGGGTAGTGCTAAGTTGAGTCGGGGCGAAGGCAAGAGCGGAAATAAAAAAGCGCCTGGGGAAAGGCGTTTTTAAATAAAGCGGCGAGAAAGGTTTTCCCGGCGCTCTCTAATATTAACTGGCACTTTTATCTGCTGCAGAACGACGGCTGAGTTTGCCGCCGACTCGACCCGCCTCGACTGCGCGTTCACGATTATATTTAAAGTTGCCGCTACTCATCTGGCCGCCTTTTTTACCTGCTTCCCGCGCCCTGTCGGGATTTTCAGCAAAATTACCTGCTCCACCACGTCGCTGAGTCATATCAATTCCTCTCTGTTTAAAATAATAAATAAAAAGAGTTTCAATGCGCTTTAACTATGGAAGAGAATGCCGATTTTGCAATGTAATATCTGAGATGAATATTTGGCTTTTCCTGTCCTTAAAATAAGGCTGCGTCAGCAAGCGAAGCCTAATTCCTTACCGCTTAAAGAAAATTTAATTAAATTTGTACACCCTTTCTAACGGCTGTACAATTTAGCTTATAGTGCTAATTTGTGATGTGTATCACATTTAAAATCGCTTTTTCTCATTATGAAATGCCCTAAAAACGCAGCGCCCCGATCCTGAAGGCGCTGCGTGCGATTAGAGGGGGTCAGGGACGGCGGAACAGGGCGATACTGCGGCCCTCCAGCTCGAAATCCTTCTCTTTGGTAATCACCAGTCCATGTTTATCGCTGTCGGAGGTGGTCAGCTCCAGTACCCAGCCGCCTTCGCCAAACTGCGGAATGCGGAAAGGCACTGTGCCTTCAAACGGGTTGATCAGCATCAGCACATCGTGCCAGATGCCTTCTTCAGCTTGCAGATCCGGTCGGCCGATATAGACGCCCAGCGTTGAGCCTTCCTCCCACTGCTCTTCCTGCTGAAAACCGCCGCCCGCGTTGAACCATTTGATCTCCATGCCGTCACGCCAGTTTTCACGGCGCAGCAGCGGCTGCTCGGCGCGCAAGCGGATAACGTGACGCGTAAATTCGCGCAGCGCCTCCGCACTGGCCGGCAGGTTATCCCAGTGCACCCAGGAGATCTCGCTGTCCTGACAGTAGCCATTGTTGTTGCCCAGCTGGCTGCGTCCGAACTCGTCGCCTGCCAGCAGCATCGGCGTACCGTGAGAGAAGAAGAGCGTGGCGAGGAAGTTGCGCTTTTGACGCTCGCGCACCGCATTAATGCCTTCATCCTCGGTCGGGCCTTCCGCGCCGTAGTTATATGAGCGGTTATCGTTATGGCCGTCGTTGTTGTCCTCGCCGTTCTCCTCGTTGTGCTTCTCGTTGTAGGAAACCAGGTCGTTCAGCGTAAAGCCATCATGGGCAGTGATAAAATTGACGCTTGCCCAGGGACGACGGCCGCGCTGATCGTAGAGATCGCCGGAACCGAGCAGGCGAGCGGCAAAATCGGTAGAGACGTTATCGCCTTTCCAGTATTCGCGCACCGTATCGCGGTATTTATCGTTCCACTCCGCCCAGCCCGGCGGGAAGCCGCCAACCTGATAGCCGCCAGGGCCGATATCCCAGGGTTCGCCAATCAGCTTCAGTTTCGACAGCACCGGATCCTGCATCATGGCGTCGAAAAAGCCGCCGCGCTGGTCGAAGCCTTCCGGTTCGCGGCCCAAAATGGTGCCCAGATCAAAGCGGAAACCGTCGATATGCATCGATTCCGCCCAGTAGCGCAGCGAGTCCATTACCATCTGCAGCACGCGTGGATGCGAGGTATTCACCGTATTGCCGGTGCCGGTATCGTTGATGTAGTAGCGGTGCTGGTCGGGCAGGGTGCGGTAGTAAGAGAAGTTATCAATGCCCTTAAACGAGAGCGTTGGGCCAAGCTCGTTGCCTTCCGCCGTGTGGTTGTACACGACGTCGAGGATCACCTCGATACCGGCATCGTGGAAGGCGCGCACCATATCGCGGAAGCCCTGAATGCCGCGCGGCCCGTAATAGCGCGGCGCAGGCGCGAAAAAGCCGATGGAGTTGTAGCCCCAGAAGTTTTTCAGCCCTTTATCCAGCAGGTGCTGATCGTCCGGGAACCAGTGCACCGGCAGCAGCTCGACCGAGGTGATGCCCAGGCTTTTGATATAGTCGACCGTAGCTTTATGTCCCATCCCTTCGTAGGTGCCGCGCAGCGCTTCCGGCAGCGCCGAATTAAGCTGGGTGAAACCTTTAACGTGCGTCTCATAAATCACCGTATTCGGCCAGGCGATATTCGGACGGTTGCTGTCCTGCCAGTCAAACTCGTTGGGATCGATCACCCGGCACTTCGGCATAAAGGGCGCGCTGTCGCGCGTGTCGAACGTCAGGTCCTTATCCTCATGCAGCAGATCGTAGGCGAAGTGCGCCTCGTTCCAGTCGATATTGCCCGCCAGTTCGCGCGCGTAAGGATCGATCAGCAGCTTGTTGGGGTTAAAGCGGTGCCCGTTTTCCGGATCGTAAGGGCCATAGACGCGATAGCCGTAAAGCGCGCCGGGCTTGAGACCCGGCACATAGCCGTGCCACACCTCATGGGTAAACTCCGGCAGTTCAAGACGGGCGATCTCATGCTGCCCGCTCTCATCAAACAGACAAAGCTCGACGCGCTCGGCGTGAGCGGAAAAGATGGCAAAATTAACGCCTTCGCCGTCATAGTTAGCGCCTAACTGCTGGCCCGAACCCGACGTAATAGCAAAATGTGTACCCTCAGACATTTAACCCTCTCCATTCAGTAAGACGCTATCCACAAAAACCGCGATAAATGACATAGTTCTCTCCCGCCTGTCAGACGCTGATCAGCACCAGCGGCGCGCCGCTGTTGAGTGCGACCAGGCTTAGCCGATCGGTCAGGTCACTCACTTCTCCTGTAAAAATATTGCGGTAACGACGCTGCGCCAGCGGCTCCTTCAGGGTAATAAAGGTCGCCTCGCTGTAGCGCGGACGAGCGAAAGCGAGGCGCGGCACCACCACAATCAGCGCGCTCTGCGCATCCGCGCGGGCGAAGGCGACCGCATGCGAGGCCTCAGTGCCGTTGACCACCAGCGGCACATAGTCGCCATGGCGGAACAGGGCGTGCTGCTGCTGGCGCAGCGGCAGCAGCGTGGCGATAACCTGCTGCTTGAGCTGGCCGCTTCGCCAGCCTTCCGGCGCAGAGAAATCGCCGCTTTCGCCCAGCATCTGCTGCAGCGCGTCGAAATCGGGCTCAAGACGGTTGTCGGGATCGACCAGGCTGAAGTTCAGCGCTTCGCTGCCCTGGTAGATATCGGGCACGCCGGGCGCGGTAAGTTTAATCACCGTCTGGCTGAGCGAGTTAATCAGGCCCGCGGCGATAAAAGGCAGCAGCGTCTGACTGAAGTCCGCTAAAAAGCGGGTGTTCGCGGGCGAAAGCAGGCGGCGCGCATAGTCGAGCACCGCCGTTTCGTAGGCTTCATTGCTGTCGGCCCAGTTCGTGCGCAGCTTCGCCTCGCGCAGCGCTTTCTCGACAAAACCGATAAAGCGCGGTTCGATAGCCGCGAGCTGAGCGGCATCGGGCGTGCCGGATGCGGGCCAGACGCCCGCCAGCGCCTGATAAAGCATCCACTCTACCGCCGGTTCCGGCGCGGGGCCGCCGTCGAGCGCGATCACCGCGTCACGGTTCATCTGCCGCCAGCGGGCAACATGCTCCGCCCAGCGCTGCGGCGCCTCCGACAGGGTGTAAAGGCGGGCGCGCGCATCTTCGCCGCGCTTGGTGTCGTGCGTCGAGGTGCCGGTCAGGCCATCCGGCTGGCGTTCGCGGCGGATCTGCATTTCGTCGTGAAAGCGCGCCAGTGAAAAGGGGCGCGGCAGCGGCTCTGCGCCGACCTCATTCAGCGCCAGCGCCATGTGCTGGCGGAAAAAGAGCGTATCCTCGACCGATTTCGCCATCAGCGGGCCGGTCAGTTGCTGGAAGCGAGTGCGGAAGGTGGCGGCGTCGTGGGCGAGGGCGGTATCGAGTTCGCCGTTCATAATGCGCAGCAGAAAGTCGAGCGCCGCGGGCTGGAGGCGGGGCGCTTCGCGGCGTACCGTTTCAGCCACGCGCTGCAGCAGCGCTGCGCCTTCGGGCGGCATACCTGCTGGCGTGCCGTAGCTGCGATAGACCGGAAAGGCGACCAGCAGTTCGCGCAGCGCGGCGCGCAGATCGCTCTCCGCCAGCGTCACCTCTGACGCACTGGCCATCGCGCCTGCCAGCTTCAGCAGGGTGGTGAATTCACCTGCGAAATTCTTGTCAGCCATCAGCTGTTTGGCGGCGCGCAGTTCGGCGCGCATATCCACCGGCTCGCCGACCGTCTGGTCGTAGGCCTGGCGCAGCGCGGCAATCTGACGGCCATCCACCAGCGCATCGGAGAGCGAAGCGATAAATTCATAGCCGGTGGTGCCGGAAACTGGCCAGTCGGGCGGAAGCTGCTCGCCTTCGCCGAGAATTTTCTCCACCGTGATGTAGCACTCCGGCCCGGCATGCTGACGCAGCTGCTCCAGATAACCTTTCGGATCGGCCAGACCGTCGACGTGATCCACGCGCAGCCCGCTGACCGCGCCCGAATGCACCAGTTCCAGGATCAGCCTGTGGCTGTCGTTAAAGACGATCGGATCTTCGACCCGCACGCCTGCCAGCCCGGTAATTTCAAAAAAGCGGCGGTAGGAGAGGTCGCTCGGCGCGTCGCGCCACGACATCAGCCGGTAGGGCTGGCGATCGTGCAGCGCCGCAATCTGCGCCTTATCGGTCAGCGCCAGCACTTCGGCTTCCTGTCCCTGCCAGCTCTCTGGCGACAGCGGATAAAAGCTTTCGTAATAGGCGATCGCCGGTTTGCCGCTGGCCGGATCGGCCTTTATCGCGATTTCGCCCTTTTCCAGCGCCGCCTCGAAGGTATCGCCGAGGAAGGGCAGCGTCAGGCGTCGCGTCCAGTCGATATCGAAGTAGCGCGCGTAGCGGCTCTGCTCGCCGTGTTCTATCACGTCGCGCCACCAGGCGTTCTCCAGCGAGGCGGCCATATGGTTCGGCACGATATCGATAATCAGCTCCAGTCCCGCCTGCTTCAGCGTCCCGACCAGCCGGTCAAAACCGGCGCGGCCGCCGATAGCCGGATCGATCTCATTGGCGTCGGTCACGTCGTAGCCGTGAGTAGAGCCGCTGGTGGCGGTAAAGATCGGCGAAGCGTAGAGATGGGTGATGCCGAGCCGTTTAATATAGGGCACCAGCGCCGCCGCGCGGTCGAAGGTCATGCCGTTGCGAAACTGAATACGGTAGGTTGAGGCTGGAATACTCATTTGGCGTCTCCTTTAGCCAGGCGCACGACGATCGCGTTTTGCGGCAGATCGCGGCTGTTCTCCGGCCAGGCGAAAATCGTCTCTCCTGGCTGGTCAGGCAGCGGCTGCGGCGTCTCGCTGATATTCAGCGCCAGCGACAGCGTGCCGGCGGGGAAGCGCCAGCTGACCTGGATAAAGCCCTCCGCGCTGCGCTCCACGCGGCCAGCATGACCGCCCGCCGAGGCGAGCAGCGGCACGATATGCTGCTGACGCAGCGCCAGCAGACGACGCGACAGCGTCAGCCAGGCTTTCCCCTCTTCGCTCTGCAGCTTGCTCCAGTCGAGCTTCGAACGGGTAAAGGTCTCTTCAGCGTTGGGATCCGGCACGCTTTCGCCTTCATGCCCGGCGTGACCGGCAAACTCCTTCGCGCGTCCTTCGCGCACCGCTTTAGCCAGATCGCCGTGGAAATCGGTAAAGAAGAGGAAAGGGTGAGTTTCGCCATACTCTTCGCCCATAAACAGCAGCGGAATATGCGGCGAGAGCAGCAGCGTGGCGAGCAGCACCTTATTGCGCTCCGCGCCGATAAGGGTGATCAGCCTTTCGCCCAGCGCGCGGTTGCCCACCTGATCGTGGTTCTGGATAAAATCGACAAAAGCCGCAGGCGGCTGGCCGCGGCTGTCGACGCCGCGCGCCTCGCCGCTGTGGGGCGAGACTTCGCCCTGATAGGCGAAGCCTTCCGCCAGCACGCGGGCGACATATTTTTCCGGGTGCGGCGTGAAATCCTGGTAATAGGCGTGGGTTTCGCCGGTGGCGAACACGTGAACGGCGTTGTGGAAATCATCGTTCCACTCGCCGCTGAAGAGCGGCGCATTGCCCTGCGCGTCGCGCGGATGCAGGAAAACCACGTTGCGGCTGTCTTCCGTCGTGAGATGGATCGGCCGGTCGGGGATCTCCGCGCGGATGCGTTCGGCGATCTCGATCAGCGCATGTTTCTCCGATGTGTCTTCGATCTGATCGATAGCGTCGAAGCGCAGCCCGTCGAGGCGATACTCCTGCAGCCAGTAGAGCGGGGCTTCGACGATATAGCGGCGCGCAGCGTCGACGTCATAGGCGATGCCTGCGCCCCAGGGGGTGGCGCGCTCTTTATGGAAAAAGTCCGGCGCCAGCAGCGGCAGATAGTTGCCCTCCGGGCCGAAGTGGTTCAGCACGATATCCAGCACCACCGAGAGCCCATAGCCGTGCGCGGCGTCGATAAAGGCTTTGAAGTCATCAGGCGTGCCGTAAGCGGCGTGCGGCGCATAGAGCAGCACGCCGTCGTAGCCCCAGCCGCGGTTGCCGCCGAACTGCGAAACCGGCAGAACCTCAATCATAGTAATACCAAGCTCCGCCAGGTAAGGCAGCTTTTCAATCGCCGCCTGGAAGGTGCCTGCCGGGGTAAAGGTGCCGATATGCAGTTCATAGACCACGCTCTCTTCCCATGCGCGGCCTTTCCAGTCCTGGTGCTGCCAGACATAGTGCGCGGGATCGACCACCAGCGACGGGCCGTTGACCTCATCTTTCTGCGCGCGCGAGGCGGGGTCCGGCACGACCGTGCCGTCGGCCAGCACAAAATTATATTCGCTGCCGGGCGCGACGCCGGTTGACAGCAGTTCGAACCAGCCATCCTCAGCGGGACTCATCTGTGTATCCTGACCGGCAAGCCGCAGGCTGACGCTCTGCTGACCGGGCGCCCAGAGACGAAAGCGAACGGCATCGTTGGCGACATATTCAGCGCCCCAGCTTTTGGTAAATGATGCTGACTCCATTCAATAACCTCGTCTGAATCAAATGTGATCGTTAAACCACACCGCGCGGCTCAGGTCCGGCGATGCAGATTGCAAAGGTAAGACGGAAACGTATACGAAACGTCGTTGGCGGAGAGGGCTTATCTGCCGCGCCGCGATGCGGGGATGCCGCAACTGGCTCTCTGCTACGCCATACGACAATCAATCATAGTCCACGCTGGAAGAGTTGCCGACGCGGCGCACGCGGCGCGGCGGCGCGCCTGGCGCTGAATGGCGGAGAAATCAGGTGACGACCATTACAAATCGGAAAGTGCATCTATACTTGTCACTCTTGCCTGTGTTGGTGAAATTATGAGCTAATTCAGGGTGTTGATACTTATGGGGTGACTGTGGAGCAGAATAAAACTGAATCAAACGACAGTGGAGCGCCTTCGGCTGATACCGTTCGCCAGCGGCTCTTTTTCGTTGTGCTGGTAGCGACCATGGGCGCGCTCGCCTTTGGCTACGACACCGGTATTATTTCCGGCGCACTGCCCTATATGACGCTGCCGCCTGCGCAGGGCGGACTGGATTTAACGCCCTTCACCGAGGGGCTGGTGACTTCGTCGCTGATCTTCGGCGCTGCGGTCGGCGCCTTTCTCAGCGGCTATGTCTCGGATCGCTTCGGCCGCCGCATAACCCTGCGTAGCCTGGCACTGCTCTTCGTCGCAGGCGCGATCGGCACCGCCGTCGCGCCTGACGTCGAGGTGATGGTTGCCATGCGTCTGCTGCTGGGTATCGCGGTGGGCGGCGGCTCGTCCACCGTACCGGTCTTTATTGCCGAAATCGCCGGGCCGCGCCACCGCGCGCCGCTGGTGAGCCGCAACGAGTTGATGATCGTTTCTGGTCAGCTGCTTGCCTATGTGGTCAGCGCCCTGATGAGCTACCTGCTGCACGACCCGAAAATGTGGCGCTATATGCTGGCGCTGGCGATGATCCCCGGCGCGTTGCTGTTTATCGGCACGTTCTTCGTACCGGCGTCGCCGCACTGGCTGGTGGCGGAAGGGCGTATTAAAGAGGCGATGCGCGTGATGAAAAAGCTGCGCGAGACGCCGCGCGAGGTGCGCAAAGAGATGGCGGCGATGCGCAAGCAGGCGCGGGAAGCGGAGCGCGGCCCGTCGGCCGGGGCGCTGCTGCGTGAGAAATGGGTGGTCCGGCTGCTGCTGCTGGGGGCTGGCATGGGTATCGTTATCCAGTTCACCGGCGTCAACGCCTTTATGTACTACACGCCGATTATTCTGAAAACCACCGGTATGGGCACCAGCGCCTCTATTGCCGCCACTATCGGCAACGGTGTGGTCTCCGTGCTGGCGGTAATGGCGGGTATTCGCGCGGTAGGACGCTTTGGCCGCCGTCCGATGCTGATTACCGGGCTTTGCGTGGTTATTGTCGCGCAGCTGGCGCTGGGGGCAGTGCTGGTCTTTATGCCGCAGAATATGACGCAGAGCCTGCTGGCGCTCGGCTGCATTATGCTGTTTCTGTTCTTTATGCAGATGTGCATTTCGCCGGTCTACTGGCTGCTAATGTCGGAGCTGTTCCCGATGAAGGTGCGCGGCGTGCTGACCGGCACCGCCGTCTCTTTCCAGTGGATTTGTAACGCGGCGGTCGCTTTCGCCTTTCCGCCGCTGCTGGCTCTGGCAGGCAACAACACCTTCTTTATCTTTGCGGTAATTAACGTGGCGTCGCTGGCGTTTGTCGCTTTCATGCTGCCGGAAACGCGCGGCAAATCGCTGGAGCAGATCGAAACGCTGATGCGCGAGCGCTTCGGCGAAGCGGATAAAGTGGCTGCGAGCGACGCGGCGTAAGCCCAGGCTGCGGATTATCACGCTGATAATCCGCAGCTATTGCACTAAATACTATAACCGTCTGGTGGTCGGCGTGGCGTCCGGGAATAATCGCAGCATGACTACTTATCGAATCAAAGTGGGATTTCATAATCCCTCCGCGCTGACCTTCCGGGAGCTGGATATGATTCTGGCTGAAGCGTCATTCCGCGCCGCGCAGTCACAGCGCGCTGGCGTACGTTATTTCACTGAGTATGAATATGAGTCGGAAGGGGATCTCTGTTCTGTGTGCGCGCTGGCCTATAGCCACGCCTGTAAAGTGAAGAAATGTCCGCTGGTGCTGGTGGAGATGCAAAAGGCCGAGGCGGGCGTCTGAGCCGCGCCTCAGCAGGTTACAGCATTTCGTCGGCCTGGATCGGCTGCGGATGCCAGCGGTTAACCGCCTCTTTGACTTCATCTTCGCTGGGATGGCCTTCCGTCGCCACGTTATAGCGTTTGCCGTCTACCGCAATCACCGTGACGGGCAGCACGTATTGCTGGAGTTCTTCACGCTCCGGCGAGGTGCTGCTCTCCGTCTCTTCCGGCGCTTTAATCTCTACCTCTACTTCCACCTGGCCGGCTTCAAAGCTTTTCACTTCGCCGTGATAGCCCGCGCCAAAAATCAGATAATCCTGGTTCATAGTCTCTCCTGTGCGTAAGCGGCATCGCACAGCGCGATGCCGTCTGTGGCGCGTTATGCCTGTTTCGGCTGCCCGTTAGAGGCGGTGAGGCCGCCGTCGACCGGCAGATTGACGCCCGTGATATAGCGCGCCTCGTCGCTGGCGATAAACAGCACCGCGCTGGCGATATCTTCCGGCTTGCCGGCGCGACGCAGCGCGATGCGGTCGTAGAAGCGCTCCAGCAGCGCCTCATCATTTTTCATATCTTCAGTGAGATCGGTAAAGGTGAAGCCGGGGCAGATGGCGTTGACGCGCACGCCGTCGGCGCCGTAATCCATCGCCAGCGAGCGGGTAAAGTTCGTCACCGCGCCTTTAGCCGCATTATAGACGCTCATCCCCCAGTCGCCGCCGAGGCCGGAAACCGAGGAAATATTCACGACGTTGCCCTTAGTTTTAAGCAGGTCGGGCATAAAGTGGTGAATGCAGTAGTAAACACCGTCCAGATCAACCTTCATCAGCTTATGCCAGTCGTCTGGCTGCACCTCATGAATGCGCCCCTGCACCACGCTGCCTGCGTTGTTGACCAGCACGTCGACGCGCCCGTACTTCTCCGCCACGCGATCGCGCAGCGCCTTAACCTGATCAACCTCGGCGACGTCGCACGGCGCCACCAGATGATCGCCCGCCGTCAGCATCGCCAGCGTCTTCTCCAGCTTTTCCCGGGTTCTGCCGACCAGCACCACAGCGGCGCCTTCACGGGAAAACTGTTTCGCCGTAGCCTGACCAATACCCGATCCTGCTCCGGTGATAACGACGACTTTTCCTGTAAATCTCGACATGTTCTCTCCTTACGGTGGGGTGATTAACATTACCTTTAAGTCTGGCAGCCAGACGGGATCGTTCAAGCCAGACGGCAATATCCCTGCAATAAGTCTGTACTTTATCAATGACAGCTGGCCTACACTGTCAGGCGATAACCGAGGAGCTACCATGCCATCACAGACGCTTTCCGCTGACTGCTGCATCGTCGGCGGCGGCCCGGCGGGCCTGATGACCGGATACCTGCTGGCACGCGCGGGCCTGCAGGTGGTCGTGCTGGAAAAACACGCCGATTTCCTGCGCGACTTTCGCGGCGACACCATTCACCCCTCCACGCTGGAGGTGATGCACCACCTTGGCCTGCTGGATAAGCTGCTGGCGCTGCCGCATCAGCGCGCCGAAAAGCTGCAGGCGGAGATGGGCGGCGAAGAGGTGACGATGGCGGACTTTTCGCGTCTGCCGCTGCGCTGCCGCTTTATTGCCTTTATGCCGCAGTGGGATTTTCTTAACTTCCTTGCCAGCGAAAGCGCGACCTTCCCCGGCTTCAGGCTGTTGTCCTCAACGGCGCTCAGCGATCTGATTGTAGAGCAGGGCCGGGTGTGCGGCGTGACGGCGTTGCGCGACGGACAGCCGCTTACCATTCGCGCGCAGCTGGTGATTGGCGCGGACGGGCGGCATTCGGCGGTCAGAGAGAAA
Source organism: Pantoea sp. YU22 (assembly GCF_003970755.1). NCBI lineage: Bacteria > Pseudomonadati > Pseudomonadota > Gammaproteobacteria > Enterobacterales > Erwiniaceae > Pantoea > Pantoea sp. YU22. The sequence goes on from NZ_RYDU01000001.1 coordinate 471,726, forward strand.
GCGGGGCTGGCGAGCCGGTCATTCGGCACGCCGCGCGACGTTATCTGGTTCCGGCTGGATAAGCAGCCGGAAGATCCGACGCTGGGCAGCGGGCACACCGGGCCGCGCAATAACTTTATCGTTATCGATCGCGGCGATTACTGGCAGTGCGGCTTTACCATCCAGAAAGGGGAATTTGAGGCGCTGCAGCGCGACGGGCTGGCGGCGCTGAAGCAGCGCATCGCCGCAGTGGCGCCCTTCAGCGCCGCGCGTCTGGAAGCGATTGACGACTGGTCACAGATCCGACTGCTGTCGATTCGCATTGACCGGCTGGAGAGATGGATGAAGCCCGGCCTGCTCTGCATCGGCGATGCGGCGCACGCCATGTCGCCCATCGGCGGGGTAGGCGTTAATCTGGCGATTCAGGATGCGGTCGCGGCCGCCAACTATCTTACGCAGCCGCTACAGCGCGGCAGGGTAAGGCTGCGCGATCTGGCGCGGGTGCAGAAGCGACGCCAGTTTCCCACCGTCGCCACCCAGTTTCTGCAAATTAAAATGAGCCGTAACCGGCCGGGTACAGGCGCTAAAAACCCGATGCCGGGCATCCTGCGGAAATGGCCATTCCTGCGCTTTGTCTTTGGTCGTCTGCTGGGCATGGGGTTCCGCATGGAAAAACCGCGCCGCTTTATCGCGCGCTGAAGCCGAACGCGCGACGAAACCCTATACTTGACCCCATTGAGCGGCCCGTCACTAAGGATACGCCTGTGGAAAATCCTCAACTGCTTGCGCAGCGTCAGCGACGCGCGCTGATTGCTGGTTCGGTCGGCAACTTTATTGAATGGTATGAGTTCGCTGTTTATGGCTTTCTCGCCACGCTGATCGCGCAGAACTTTTTTCAGCTGCAGGGGGCCTCGGCGCTCAGCAGTCTGATCCTGACTTACGCCTCGTTCGCCATCGCCTTCTTTTTTCGTCCGCTCGGTGCCGTTATTTTTGGCCGCATCGGCGACCGCGTCGGCCGCAAACCGACGCTGATCGCGGTGCTGCTGTTGATGACGCTGGCGACCACGCTGACTGGCCTGGTGCCAACCAGCGCGGCGCTGGGCATCGCCGCGCCGCTGATCCTGACCGGGCTGCGTATCCTGCAGGGGCTGTTCGCGGGCGGCGAGTATGGCGGCGCGGTGTCGCTGATGACCGAGTTCGCACCGCCGGGCAAGCGCGGGCTTTACGGCGCATGGCAATCCTTTACCGTCGCGCTGGGGCTGCTGGCGGGCGCGGGCGTAGTGGCGCTGCTTTCCGGGCTGCTGAGCAGCGATGCGATGCTGGCGTGGGGCTGGCGGGTACCTTTTCTGCTGGCGCTGCCGCTCGGGCTGATTGCGCTGTGGCTACGGCTGAGCATGGAGGAGACGCCGAGCTTTATTCGGCAGCATCAGCAGCCGCGGCCGCAGGCGAGCGCTATGCAGACGCTGAAAATCATTTTGCTGGCGATAGCGCGCGTGATGCTCTGGTCAGCGGCGGGCTATACCTGGCTGGTGATTATGCCCAGCTATCTGCAGTCTGCGCTGCATACCGGCTTTAACCAGGCGCTGCTGAGCGCGGTCATATCGAACCTGGGCTTTGCGGCAACCATTCTGCCCGCCGGGTGGCTCAGCGATAAAATCGGGCGGCGGCGCGTAATGGTAGCGGCCAGTGTGTTACTGCTGCTGCTCGCCTTTCCGCTGTTAAAGCTGCTGCAGGACGAGACAACTTCGACAGCGCTCAGCGCGCTGGTGGTATTTATCGCTGGCGGCATCGTCGGGATGCTGGCGGGACCGGGCCCGGCGATGCTCGCGGAGATGTTTCCCACACAGGTGCGCTACACCGGACTTGGGCTGGCTTACTCGCTGTCGAACGCGATCTTTTCAGGCTGCGCGGGTCTGATTATTACCGGGCTGATGAAGCAGACCGGCAATCTGGATATTCCGGCATGGTATGTGATGGCGACGGCGCTGGTCAGCATTCCGGCGCTGATGACGTTGAATAAAACCGACCATCAGCAACGGCTGTAGGCTGCGCCTACATCAGCACAATGCCAAAGCGTTTTAGCAGCAGCGCCCACAGGGCGAAGAGCGCCACGGTGATGACGCAGGAGATGCCCAGCGTAGGCCAGAAGCCGGTGCGCTGGTAGAGAAACGGAAACAGAATAAACATCGGCAGCGTCGGCACGACATACCAGAAGGTGTACCAGGCGTGGGCGGCAATCTTCTCCTGCGCCTGTCCCTCCAGCTTCATCCAGATCAGCACCAGTACGGTGACCAGCGGCAGGGCGGCCAGCAAACCGCCCAGACGATCGCTGCGCTTCGCCGTTTCGGATATCAGCACCACCATAAAAGCGGTTATCGCATATTTTGAGATAAGCCAGAGCATTGTTTTTCCTGTTAGTGATTATTGAGCCGGCAGGCAGGCGCCGTAGCGGATTGTCTACTTCAGATAAGAGCGAATAACCGCCACGATCTCTTCCAGATCTTCGTTTCGCTCCTGCGGGGTGGCCGCTTCATTCATCAGGTGTTCGCGGATATGCCCTTCCAGCAGTTCGCTCATCAGGCCATTAATGGCGCCGCGCACCGCCGCGACCTGCTGCAATACCTTCAGGCACTCTTCACCTGACTCCAGGGCTGTCTCCAGCGAGGCGGCCTGGCCTTTAATGCGGCGGACGCGGGTCAGCAAACTCTTTTTGTTTTTTAAGGTATGCGCCATTGGAATCTCCTGAAAGCCGCTATCTATACTGGGGTATAGTATATGGAGGGTGATAATAGGGCCTGTGCGAGCGGCTGGCAACTGGAAACGCTGCTAAAAGTCAGGGTGAGAAACGATGATGGCTGTTATGACGGTGCGCGTAAGGGCAGGGAAGAGGCGAGTCGCGGCAAGAGAGCTACGCTGGCCTGGCGGGAAGGGACAAACGCCCCTTCCCGACCTCCTCACGTTATGTGAGGAGGCGCGCGGGGTTATTTACGACCCAGCAGGAAGCCGATAAAGACGCCGACGCCAGCAGCCACCGCCAGACCGGCAAGCGGATTGGACTGAACCTGGTCTTTAATGCAGTCAGCCGCGTCGCGCGCAGCATAGGTCGCCTGGTTGGAATAACGGCGCGCTGCGCCGCGAACGCGATGACGCGGAGAATCGGTGGCTTCGCCCCATTGCTGCTCAGCGGCACCGGCAACTTCTTTTACGGTATCTTCGATTTTTCCTGACATAGTTCGTCTCCTTTGGGTTGGCATTCACTAAAAGCGTAGCAAAGCCCGGCGGTTATGCTGGAAGCTTACGCTTTTGTTACGCTTTTCATCTCAGGATTGTGGCTGACCGACCGGGCCGCTGCCGCCCGGTGCGCCCGGTGGTTGCTGCCCGCTGGGCGCATGTGGCGGCGCTGGCGCGTCATGCGGACGCGGCGCGCAGGCCGTAACGGCGACTGCGCCGATCCCCAGCAAAAAAATCATTACCAGCTGTTTCATACGTTCTCTCCCGGCTAAAAAAACAGGTGCTGAAAGCGTAGCGGGCGAACAGGCAGAGGGCAAACGAGGCGCCGTAAATGCACAGCGCGCTGGCAAAGCAGGGGGGAAACGGAAGCGTACTGCGGTGGTGAGGTCGCTTTAACAGGCAGGTTTTTGCAACCGCTCAACCTGAGGCTGGCGTAACGGGGGCCAGCGCAATGGCTATTTTTTACGTAAAAGAAATGCTGCGATTGCCGTCATAACGCCGATAAAGGGCATAGTTCCGGCACCCGCAAGAAAGTTATGCTGATCAATTCGGTTTTCTCTGCGTATATCCATAAAACGAGTAAGCGCATGGTTTTCATTCGTTGCGCAGATCTCTTCACGCTGTTTTTCATAGCCCTGTTTAAGCAACAGAGCGGCGCCTGAAGCATCTGCACTCATCAGCGCAACAACTTTTTTGCCTTTTTTATAGAAATGGTACTCAGGCATCTGATCCTCCATGCTGTAGGGATGTGATATGACAATACGCCTGATCTGTTCAATTGCCTGTATTTTTGCTGAGCGGCTTCCCACAGACTAACTTATTAGCTGTCATGCATTTACAACAAGCCAAAATTCTGCCGCGACTGGCGGTGATACAATGGATTTTAAATGATTGAACATATGCTTGCACAATATGGCTCGCTTCCTTTGCCGGTTGATTTGCTGCGCGCCCAGCTTGAAAAATGGATATCAATGCAGGAAAGCTGGTGTTCTGACAAATCTTTTTCAGCACGCTTTCCCTGGCGTGAAACAGGATTACCTCAAAACGCTTTTTTACAGCAAAAATTATGCATTAACGGCAAATATTTTCTGACCGGCCCTCGCTATAAGGCAGGAGATATAAGTCGCCCGTTTATTGATATTGTCGCGTCGGATTCCGTTGTAGATAACCCTGTACTGGACGTTATCAGCAAAGCGTGGGCAAGGATAAAGCCTGAATATATCCGCGTGCTTGTACCAGGATGCCATACACCTGCGGGCATCGCAGACCAGCTTATCTACTCGACTCCTCTTGATTTTGTTTCTGCTCCGCAGGATGAGCGCGCACTGAGTCTGATACGCGCAGTTCCTACTGATTTTGCATGGTGTAAATATTCTATTATCGAGGCTTATGAACACGCCTGGTCTGCTATACCCGGCTTAGCTGGCAGCTTATGCGCAACGGAGAGCGGTGAGCTGCAACAGCATATCCTGAATGGCGATACCTGGATCCTCTTTGAACAGGGCAAACGGGTTGGTCTGATAATTTGTGAAAAAGCAGATACGGCTTTTTTACCGGGCTTTCGTATTTCCGAAGAAATTATCCTGCCTGCTTTTCGCGGACGTTCTCTCGCGTCCAGAGCACAGCGCATGTTGTGCCGCTATCTCTTTCAGAATAGCCAGCCGACCTCTTTGCTATCTGGAACTATCAGCCCTCAAAATTTACCTTCTGTAAAATCAGCAGAGAAAGCAGGACGAACCTGTATTCTCAGTTATCAGTTTCTTCCAGCTAAGCAGAGTAATAACAAACGAGAAAAGTGTGTACAGCCAGATATGTTCCCCGATAATTAGCGCCGCGAAGAATTAATGATGCTATCCGAGTATCTCTATAGCCTTAATGATGGCTGCTTTTCGCAGCCCGCCCGCTTCTGTTATCAGCAGGCCGTTAAGTTTATCGATCAGGTTCGCGCGGGTAATGGAATCAGCGCTATAAAAAAGCGCCTCAGATGCTTCACCGATGATGATATGGGCAGCTCTGACTTTTTGCTCTTCAGACATCTTTCCCCCTTAACCGGCTGAAACAGCAGGCACCTGACAGGCACCTGCATCTGAAAGGTCAGTAGAAGTTAAAAGGTTTCCCAGTTAGCGCCAGAAGGCGTGGCTAACGCCGGCGTATTTTTGCTGCTTCTCTGAACCGGGGCTTTTGGCGCGATTAGTCCAGAGGAGGGGACGCGGAAAACAGAAACCGTTCTTTCCAGCTCCAGCGCCTGCTCTTCCAGGCTGCTGGCCGCAGCGGAGGACTCCTCAACCAGCGCGGCGTTCTGCTGTGTAGTGGTATCCATCTCTGTCATGGCCAGAGAGATTTGGCTAATACCGCGATTTTGCTCATCCGAAGCAGCAGCGATTTCGCCCATAATATCCCGCACCTGAGAAACCGATTTAACGATATCTCCCATCGTATCGCCGGCACGATTAACCAGCGTGGTGCCGTCATTCACCCGGTCCAGAGACTCGCGAATCAGCGCTTCGATTTCTTTAGCCGCCACAGAACTGCGCTGAGCCAGGTTTCTTACTTCACCTGCAACGACAGCAAAGCCGCGACCCTGCTCGCCAGCGCGCGCCGCTTCAACCGCCGCGTTAAGCGCCAGAATATTGGTCTGGAAGGCAATACCGTTAATGACCGTGATAATTTCACCAATTTTACCGGCGCTATGGCTGATCCCGCCCATGGTGGTAATGACGTCATGGATGATTTCACCGCCACGGCTGGCGTTATGCGACGCCTCTGTTGCCAGCTGGCTGGCATGATGCGCATTTTCTGCGTTCTGTTTTACGGTAGATGTCAGTTCTTCCATGCTGGCTGCTGTCTCAACAACCGCAGCCGACTGCTGTTCTGTGCGTGAAGACAAATCAGTATTTCCCGCGGCAATCTCAGAAGAGGCGCGGGCGACGCTGTTAACGCCGTCGCGTACCCGAACAATAATGTTGCGCAGGCTCAGGTTCATCGCGCCAACCGCTGACATCAGTTGTCCCAGTTCGTCAGAGCGTGTGCTGGCGATTTCTGAGGTCAGGTCGCCTTCAGCGATGCGCTGGGCAGAGAAAAGCGTTTCTTTTAGCGGAACAGTGATGCTTCGGGTCATTCTCCACGCCACCAGAAGGCTCAGCACAATACAGGCTATCGTCGTAAAGCCAATCTGCCACAGCGCCGTGTGGATATACTTATCTCCCATTTGCGTCTGAAACAAAGATAAGTCGGTTACAGCCCGATTCAGCGTCTCCGCTGCGTGGGTCATCTCATCCGAAGCCTTTTTTTCATCACGAACGAGCAGCATATAGTTTTTTAACAGAGCGGGAGTCGCTGCTGTTTTTTGCGCTGCGGAGTTTAATAATTCACCCAGCTTCGCATCAGGATCGGCTTTGAGTTGCGAAATAAAAGGGGTGGTTTCACCCTGAATCTGTGTGATTTTATTTAGCGACGTGTCGTCCGGCGTCTTTATAAAGTCCTGAATCAGTAAAACCGTTTGATCAATCTTCAGCGTAAGTGAAAAAAGCGGCGCGGCTGAACCCGCAGCCACAGCAGATTCCTGTGCGGCAAGCTGTTCTGCTAACAGCGGTAAGCCTGTTGAATTTAATTCATTTAAGGAGAGCAACGACTTATCCGTGCTTTCCAGGAACGCCTGCCGCTTTTCTTTGTACTGATTTAATAAAGATGCCAGCTGAGACAGTTTATTCTGACCCTCAGCAGACCAGGCGTACTTTTCCAGGCTCTGTTTCAATTGTGAAAGCCGATCCATCGCCTCTCCATTGATAATGATGAATTTTTTATCGCGAGTGTATTGAAATAAGGTGCGGTTGAGTCTGGCCTTGCCCAGCGTGTCCAGCATTTCTACGGTAATGTCACGCTTCACGGAGTTTTCCTGAATGTTTAAAAAACAGCGCAGCGTGAGCAGGGAAATAATCAACGAAGCCAGTATAACCAGCGAGAAACCCAGGAATAATTTTCCGCCTATTCTAAGATTAGAAAGATTTTTTATAAATTTCATTTAGATAACCCTGTATTGTAGAGAAGGCCTGAGTCTGAAAATTTTCCGCTCTGGGCATCAATCTATATCGGCATAGAAAACAGGGTTTTTAGCATTGTTTCTATTTTTTAATAGTAATGTTGAGGTTAATTGATTTGGATCACGTTCGTGAGTTTTAAACGATTGCGAACAGCTGTGATTGTTTAGCAGGGAATGATTTGAGTCCTAACCTAATAAGGAGGATATAGACCGCTACCCGCATCGTAGATAAATGGGCAGAGATTTATCAGGTTGACCTGAATAACAAAATAAAAGGGAAGCGGCTGTTTTTGCTGAAAGTATAAGAGAGCTTCTGCCTGAGTGAACTCACATTATTCCACGGCGGACGATCACCGCCGTGAATCATGCATGTATCACAATGACAGGTCGATAGCCATTTCCATGCAGCGCAGCTCTGCGTTAGCCAGTTTTGAGAAGTAAAGGCTTTCTCTGAGGGATTTAAATCCCTGTTTTTCATAAAAGGTTATTGCATCTGGCGTTGAAGATAAGGTCAAACGGCTAAACCCGCGTTGACGAGCTTCATCTTTAATTTTTGTGAGAATCATGCCGGCACAACCTTTTCTGGCATGGTCTGGCGATGTGAATATTGCCTCAACGCTTGCTGACGCAATATCAAGGTATCCGGTTGCTACGGGACGGGCATCAGGTCCCTCAACAATAAAGAAAGGATTTTCCTTAATAACTTCTCTGTACCTTTCGGGCATAGCTTCAGGCGTCCAGGCGGCGATGACGGCTGGGTCGTAACTGCTTTTGCAACCGTGCCTGATAGCCAGATTTCTAATGTTCCAGCACGCCTCTGCTTCATCAGGTCTCGCGAGTCTACTCTTCATCTTTTACCCTTGATATTTGCCTTGAAGATAAAAATGTTTAAACGCTTTATCCAGCGCATTAAGGTTCACGTCTGGAACGTAGCAGTGCATCGGAAAAAGGCCTCCTGTAAGGGAGGCGCAGATATGAAATCGACAAGCGGACTCAGGTAAGGTCGTGCAGCGGCTTGCTTCGAGGTTGACCCAGGGAAAAATCGCAGAAGGTGACTTCAAAGCCTTGTCTTTCTGGGGTACAAGCCATCACGCCCACAAAGCGTTTTTGATGCTGAGGCCAGTAACACAGCCGCAGCAGCGGCCAGGTTTTACCCTCTGTAGAATACTGTATTCTGAGCGCTTCGTTTTCCAGGGTAGCACGCATCCAGAACTCTTGTGGATTACCGGGGAAAAGGCCGGTTGACCAGTCAGATGTGTCACGCGTAACCACACAGCCTACCGCTGGCTGGTCGTCATTAAATTCTATTCCTGCCTTCACCCAGCGATCGGCTTCATCCAAAATGAAGATGCCCGCCTGATCATAAAGATCTGAAAAGTCAGCCATCACTTTTACCTGAAGGGTGAAATCGCTCTCCACGTAAAATCCAAATGCATGACCGGTGTGCCGCTGAAAGCCATAGTAGGTCTGTTTCCAGAAATCCGTATTGGCTTCCGTTGTGAACCGCAACTTGCCTTTCTCAAAAGCGTAATGTTCGGGCGGGTTGATCCAGACTCCACCCTCTGCTTCCAGCGAATTAATCGTGCTCATCGGTTTTCTCCAGGTTGCAGGTTGGTCATTTCAACATCCGGTTGCCTGAAGTCATTCACCGCACTCTTCAGGATTCAGTTTGCTGCTGGCACTAAGCAAAAAGAGGGGTTTTATCCTCTGAGAGCGAGCAGTGGAAGCAGAACAAATATAAGAGACTGGTCATCATCTCATCAGTTACTGCTCCTGCCGCAGCGCAGTCATCAATTATCGAACGCGGCACCAGCATAATATAAGAGCAAACTTAATCAGGCATACTGTTATCGAAAATAAACTCAGGTTCATAGCTGACAGGGAAATTCACTGACCTGGCGATAAAACAAACTTTATGGATCTCATGATGAATAGCGGTGGCAGCCTCGATATCCGTACCGGGTAATACTGTAATTTTTGGCTTAAGCGTGGCTGAAATAAAGCGGCCAGCGCCACTTTTTAAAACTTCACCTGTCGCCACAGGGGAGTCTTCATAATCCATTACGGTAATGCCTGCATCTGATGCCAGATGCAAATACCACAACATATGGCATGCGGAAAGAGAGGATATCAGCAGATCCTCCGGATTCATTTTACCCGGGTCGCCTCCCAGTAACGGATCGTTAGAGCAATGTATTGGTTCCTTACCGGCTATTGAAATATCCCAGGTTCGCGCATAGGACCGGTAGCCTGATGTGCCTGTTCCCAGGTTGCCTGTCCAGGATATATGCGAAGAATAACGGTGTTCCATTAATTTATTGCTCCCGTTCTGCATAGATGATATGTGAAAAAGTGTTCCAGGCGTTCTGTAATATCAGGGTGTTGATATGCTGAAATATGCACATGATCTGCACCGTATGATGCGGCCCCGGCTTTCCCTTTAAACAGAACTGTATTTAATGCAGCGGCTAACTAAACCACCCTGATAGCGTGACGGTATACTATTTGGCTGAGAGGGGCCACAGGCAGGTCGCTGCATGCGTGACGATTGCAGTTATTGCACAGGGACGCGCTTTATCAAATAACATGCTGCGCGACCCTGTTAGTCAGCTCAGGAGTTTTCAGAGGACTGAACGGCATAGAAGCGCGTTTTCTGTCGCTTATTCTTTTTACGAGGCACGATCAGGCTGGCGGCGATAATCGCCAGCGTGAGGCCGCCAGTTGCCAGCAGCTCGGTCTGATGCTGAGCGTTGAACAGCATAGAAACCAGCACGGTAACGATAAAGAGTATGGTAATCCAGGTCAGGCCGGGGAACAGCCACATACGGTAACTCAGCTTTTCGCCCGCTTTTTCGCGCTTTTTGCGCAGTACCAGATGAGAGGCGGCAATCACCAGATACACCAGCAGGGCGATAGCGCCGGAACTCGCCAGCAAAAATTCGAATACCACGCTGGGCGCCAGGTAGTTAGCCACAACTGCGACAAAAGCGGCAGCGGTTGAGAGCAGCACGGCAACCCATGGCGTACCGCTGCGATTCGTGCGTGAGGCCGCCGCGGGCGCATCTTTGCGACACGACAGTGAATAGAGCATGCGTGACGAGGTATAAAGCGCCGAGTTAAGACAGCTGCATACCGCCATTAACACGACGATATCCACAATCAGCCTGGCGTGCGGGATATTCATCGCCTGAAGCGCGGCCTGATAAGAACCATGCTCAATCAGCGCCGGGGAATTCCACGGCACCAGCGCCACCACAAAGAAAATCGACAGCAGGTAGAACAGCGCGATACGCCAGATAACCGAATTAGTGGCCCTGGTGATTTGCTTGCCTGGATCCTTTGATTCGGCGGCGGCGATGGTAACAATCTCGGTGCCCATAAAAGAAAACATCGTGGTCAGAATCGCCGCCATCACCTTACCCATGCCGTTGGGCATAAAACCTTGCGTATCGTAGAGATGCTGAAGGCCGCTGGTGCTACTGTTGGGCATCAGGCCAGATACGGCCAGGCCAGCAGCACACAAAAACGCGACAATCGCCGCTACCTTGAGCAGCGCAAACCAGAATTCAAACTCACCATAATTTTTCACGCTCAGCAGATTGGTGATGGTTAAAAACAGCGTGATAGCCAGGGTGAACTGCCAGATGGCGATCTGGGGGAACCAGGCGTGCAGGATGGTGCCGGCAGCGTTGGCTTCCAGCGGGATAACCAATACCCAAAACCACCAGTAGAGCCAGCCGATAGTGAAACCGGCCCAGCGGCCCAGCGCCTTGTCGGCATAGGTTGAAAAAGAACCTGAATCGGGCAGCGAGACCGCCATTTCAGCCAGCATGCGCATTATCAGCACTACCAGCGCACCGGCGGCGGCATAGGCGATCAGCACCGCCGGACCCGCCTCGTAAATCGCGTGGCCGGAGCCCACAAACAGGCCGGCGCCAATTACGCCCGCAATTGACAACATGCGCACGTGGCGCGGCTTCAGGTTTTGTGCCAGTGCATCTTCATTTGCAGTCTGCGTTGTTGTCATCAGAACGTCTCCAGAACGATCCCCGGGCTTTTGTGTCCGGGGCGAGCAGGGGATGGGCTCGCCGCAGCGAGCCGGGAAGGATCAGGCCGTTACGACGCTTTTTTCGACGTCAGCGGCGCAGTGGTTGAGAACCGAGGTTAAAATGTCCAGCGCCTGGCGGAACTGCTGGTCAGGAATGGTCAGCGGATAAAGAAAACGTATAACGTTGCCTTTTGCGCCGCAGGTCAGCAGCAGCAGGCCATTCTCCATCGCTTTTTTCTGTACCGCCTGCGCGGTGGCGGTCTCGGTAAATTCAACGGCCACCATCGACCCTAACGCGCGGACATCGGCAATCGCGGGACACTGCTTACGGAAGGTCTGTAGCTCGGCCTCAAGCCTGCCGCCAAGCTCAGCGGCCCGGGCGCAGAGTTGCTCCTCGTCGATTACGTCAAGCACCGCATGCGCTGCGGCGATCGCCAGCGGATTGCCAGCATAGGTGCCGCCGAGGCCGCCCGGACCTGGCGCATCCATCACCTCTGACCGCCCTGACACGGCGGAAAGCGGCAGGCCGCCCGCCAGACTTTTCGCCATAGTGATGAGATCCGCTTGCACCGGATAGTGCTCCATGGCGAACAGCTTACCGGTGCGGGCAAAACCGCTCTGCACCTCGTCGGCGATAAGCAGAATGCCGTAGCGATCGGCCAGCTCACGCAGCCTGACCATAAACTCAACCGGCGCCGCATGGAAACCGCCTTCGCCCTGCACGGGCTCCAGCACGATCGCGGCTACGTCCTGCGGCGCGATATCCTGAGTAAAAAGGGCATCGAGGCTGGCTAGCGCCGCGTCGATACTGATGCCCTGTACCGCGCTGGGATAGCGCGCATGAAACACCGAGGCGGGCATCGGGCCGAAATCACGCTTATAGGGGGCGACCTTGCCGGTCATCGCCATGGTCATCAGGGTGCGACCGTGAAAGGCGTTGCCAAAGGCGATTACGCCAGGGCGGCGGGTATAAGCACGGGCGATTTTGACCGCATTTTCTACCGCTTCTGCGCCAGTGGTGAAGAAGGCTGTTTTAGCCTGGCCGGCAACAGGCACCCGCTGGTTGATGCGTTCAGCCAGGGCGATATAGCTTTCGTACGGAGTGATTTGAAACGCGGTATGCGTAAATTTTGTTAACTGATGGGCTACTGCCTGTTCGATGCGCGGATGGCGATGGCCGGTGTTGAGCACCGCGATGCCGCCAGCGAAATCGATCCAGCTGTTGCCCTCGTTATCCCACAGGGTCGCGTTTTCCGCCCGCGCCACATACCAGTCGCACAGCGTGCCGGTGCCGCGGGGTAAAGCCTGTGCTTTGCGCTGCTGCATCAGGATATTTTGTTCGCTCATCTCATCCACCTCGCTCATATGCTTATTTACATTTCCCGACAAACGCTTTTATTTATGCGTGCGAGAAGGTAAGTTGCCAGAGCCAATTTCAGAGAGAGGGATGGAGCCAATTGCAGCTGCTTTACGCCGATCACTTATTAGCACGATTGCAGTTTTTACCGAGTGGCTCACTGCAGCAGCGACTGCTGACCTGCATGCAGGCCGCAATCATTGAGGGCGTTTTTCCACGCGGCGGGCGCTTGCCGCCGACGCGCGATATGGCCCGTGAGCTTGGGGTGTCACGCAACACCGTACTGCATGTTTATGAAAGTTTGATGGCGCAGGGCTACGTGACGGCACGCACCGGCAGCGGCACCTGGATTGCGGAGACGCTGCCGGAAATCTGTCTGCAAAGCCACGCCACCGATCTGCTACAGCCTGCCTCCACGCCGCTGCCGGCGACCCTGTCAAAACGGGGCGCGATGCTGTTAGGGCATGCCACCGCCTCGCCCTACCAGTGGGGAGCCTTTGTACCCGGCGCGCCCGACGTCACGGAGTTTCCGCATAAGCTTTTTAGCCAGATTCAGGCAAAGCTGAATCGCGATCCCGATGTCTATCGGTTGATTTACAGCAGCGGCGGTGGCTGTCCCGATCTCCGCCATGCGCTGGCGGAGTACCTGCGTGTGGCGCGTTCGGTCAAGGCGGATGCAGATCAAATCCTGATAACCGAAGGCGTGCACCAGGCGGTCGATCTGGTCACCTGCGTGCTCTGTGACCCGGGCGATCTCGTCTGGATGGAGGAGCCGGGGTACTGGGGCACGCGCAACCTGCTGCGTAAAAACGGACTTAAAATCCGGGCGATGCCGGTGGATAACGAAGGGATTGTGCCAAAGCCCGGGCTGCCGCCCAGGATGGTATTTGTGACGCCTTCACATCAGTATCCGTTGGGCGTTCACCTTAGCCTGGCAAGACGAAAGGCGCTTTTAGCGCTGGCAAGGCGTCATCAGAGCTGGATTATTGAAGATGATTACGACAGCGAGTTTCGCTTCTCAGGCCAGCCTTATCCCTCCTTGCAGGGGCTGGAAGCGGATGCGCCGGTGATCTATATGGGCACCTTTAGCAAGACGCTTTATCCGGCACTGCGCATTGGTTACATAGTGGTGCCCAAAATGCTGGCCGAACCGTTGCGCATCGCGGCGGCTGAGCTTTATCGCGGCGGTCATCTGCTGATCCAGCGAGCGCTGGGGGAGTTTATACGGCAGGGGCATTATATGGATCATATCCGTCGCATGCGTTTGCTTTATGGCCAGCGGCGTCAGTTTTTATGCAAACTGATTGAGCGCTATCTGGGGCCGTCCTTTCTGTCGCCGGTCAACCACGACGCGGGATTACATCTGGTGCTGCATCTGCCATCTGGCTGCGACGATGTGGCTATTGCCGCTCAGGCGCTGAAGCGCGGCGTTAAGGTGCGGCCGCTGTCGCAATACTATATGCATCCGCAGAGCTCACGCGGGCTGCTGCTCGGTTACGCCTGCGTGAATGAACGGCAGTGTCAGGATGCGTTCGGCGTGCTGAAAGGGTGTTTGATCGCGGCGGGTATTCAGATTGATGCTTCAGCTAAGTGACTTCTGTTCAGGACAAACAGCTGACATCAGCCTGGATTCCTGCGCCCGGCTGTAACGCCTTGCTTTTGGATAGCAGGCATATCCTCTGGTTTGGTCGTGATTAACTTAGATCCCCGAAAACGAACATTTTCAGGCTGGTTATTAAAAGAGTATTGAACATGCAGTCGACTGGCAGGGCGGAACAGGAGCTAACCGTGGAGAATAAAAGCTGCAGCTGAAAAAAACTCCTGGCTCAGGCTTTGTTTAATGCGCCAGTTGCCAGGGGAAGGAAGCAGATATCAACACATTCCGTCTATACAACTGGCTATTTAGCACATAGTACATTGTGCTTCTGTGGCAGATTAGCTGAAATTCATGACAGATAAAGGCTGAAAGGAAATGGCTATAATATTTATCCCAGCATTGATTGCATTGCTTGAATCGAAAGAGAAGGAAACCGGACATGAATTGACCCGTGATGAAGTTGAGACGATACGTGATAATGCTACCGTTATTCAGTTACCAGATGAAATTGCAGCAGAGATGGTAAGAACCCGTGGCTATTCGGATATTGATGCGGAAAACGTCTGGAATGCGTGGTTAATATACAAGTTGAACAGGATGTCATGAAAAGTATTGAAGAGTTGAGATTAGCGCTTCTTGTTATAGGCGAGCGTCTCGGCGGGGGTATCAGACCGAATCATTATTTTATTATCCCTGACAAACCAGATGGCCTCGCGACTCCCTGGCTGGAAATTAACGGAAAAGAATACCATTTCGTTATCAGTGAACGGGGCATGGAAACAGAGCGTAAGATTACCTTTAGCGAAGATGAAATACTTTACTGGTTCGCTGATTGTGGTGTGCGTGCTTTAGCTTCACATTATGCAGCTTCAACGAGCTATCCAGCCGGGAGGTTCAGGGAGACATATTTCCGGAAACAATTCTACTTAATGCTGTCAATCAAGCCAGAATGGGCGACCAGAAAGAAAAAGGAGTTTCTGACCATTATCCAGCCATGACTGGTTTGCTACATAGACGTTAAGCGCTAACAGTCGTGGCACACTTCGCTGGCATCCCGTATAGCTTCGCCTCTGGTACAAACCAGATAATCACTCTCCGCCGTCTCCAGTCAGGTATTTCACCGCTTTTGCCAGCTAAGCCCCCTGTGCCTTCCTGCAGACGTCTGGTTTGCAGGCTGCGTCAATCCTGACTACTGTTTCTGGATACTCATTTACGGCGGCCGACAGGGTGAAACAGGAGGAGCAATGAAGCGCGACGTATTAAATGAAGATGACTACGATGAAGTGTGTCGCGTGATTGGCGATGCAGTGGTCGTGCTGGCCGAATCGGGCCGGGAGACGCGGCGGGACGATATTTCAGATCTGCTGAAACGCGCACGTCAGCATCGTTCGCACAGCGAGCGCGATGAGCAGCGTATGCTGGAGCACGCGATTCGTCTGGTTAAGCCGTGAAAAAGCCAGGGGCCAGGAGCGGGCAAGCATAAATAGCCGTGTCTGGAGGTCAGGAAAGCGCCGTTTGCGTCGGCGCTGATGGCTATGCCTGCTGCGCCAGCAGCCTAGGGCGACTGGCTGGATACCAGCTCACCAGAAAATGCCGCAGATGATCAAAGCACCACTCCGCCTCGTCGCGCTGCTGGCAGTAGTACATCACCGTCACCTTCTCATATTCCCGCGCGCGCTGGCGCAGCGGTGACCAGCCCCAGTCCAGTACGCAGCGTGCATAATTAAGTAAGGCGTCCGGCTCCATACGATGCTGCGTCGCCTGCTCGCGCAGATAGCGTTCGAAAGCGTTATCAAGCGTCAGGGTCTCTTCCTGGGTGACAGGCAGTTCAGGGCGAAAGGCGAAATCGATAAAGCCGCACACCGCGTCGGCGCGCTGCTGCCAGTCGCAGGCCAGCGTCATAAACAGCCCGTCCTGCAGATTGACCTCCTCCAGCAGACGACGAAGATTCGCCGACTGCGCCAGCACCGCAATCTCATCAATACGCTCCGTTTGCAGCGTAAGATCGATGCCGCAGGGGTTCACTGAACCATCCTCATTGCGCGTGGCGGGGAAGGGGAAATCAATATAGCCGTTATTATCCAGTCGCTTTTCCATAAGAGATGAGCCTGCAGCCTGACAAGCCATGACAATAGACTATCTGGCCGCAGGACGCACGTCTAAGGGCACGTCCAGGTAATCATGGTGTCTTCGTGCGGATTAATCAGGCGGAACTGCTTATCCGACAGCCGCTGCGCGTAGTAGCCTTCAGGCGTGACGGCGGAGGGGACATATTTGAAACGATCCAGCGATTGCAGTGTCCCACTCTGCACTTTGACGCCATCGCGGCTGATGGTGAAGGCGTTGACGAGGTCAAAAATTGTTGCCCGCGTCTGTCCCAGCGGCTGGCCGTAAATGGTGCTGACCTCGCCGGGGCAATCCACCCCTTTCGGGCCGGAGGCACAGCCAGCAAGTAGCGTAATAAAAATGCAAAAGGTGAGTCGCAACATATCCTGTACCTGCTTCAATCCCTGGGAATCCCGTGGCGCTGATGTTTGATGCGTTGCGTCCCGGCTATTGTGATCATAGCAGGTCTGGCGCGGCATCCAATTTGCACTTTGATTAATAGTTAAGCTTTAAACGTGCCAGAGGGTGACTTGAGTAGCATATTAAAGGTATTCTTGCCATCTTTGCGCACCAGTTGGGCGATTTAAGGGAAATTTAATGAAAGAAGAAGAAGCCAGTCTAATGATTATTCGTCATGCGATCGAGAGGCTTGAAGCGGAAAAGAAGCAGCAGGTAGTCTCCTGCGTTGCTGCGATCCGCGATGTTATGCAGGGATACGACGAGGAAAACGCCTCGCTGGCGTTAATGCTGGTCGCCGCCGAGGTTGCGGCGGAATAAACTTCAGCCCGGGGTTGCATGATGCGGCGCCGGGCTTCTACGAATTCATTTCCTTTACCAGCCAGCGGTGGATCACGCCGACAATCCACGCCTGCTGCTCGCTGGTCAGCGGTTGATGGGCAGCGATGCTGTGCCACTTCGCCAGACAGCCACGACAGCAGGTCGCCGTAGCGTGCTGAGCGATAAACACCGGATGACCACGCATCGGCGTCTGTTTGCCGTCGTTCTTCGGCTCCGCCTGCGCCAGGCGCTGTGCGACAAAACCCGCCGCGTGCCTGTCAATAACCTCCGGTCCTTTCGCCAGACAGTAGTCGCGCTCTTTTACGCCCAGGTGGAAGCGGCGGCGAAACGGCGACTGTGCCAGCCGCTGGAACAGGGCATCTTCCCGGTTCATAGAATCTCCTTTAGGAATCAATACGTTTTAAACCTTATCCTGGTTTCGCTTTCGTTATGCTGTGCTAAACCTAAAGCGAAACCAGCAAGGGAGGATATATGAAAAAAACGCTGATGCTGACTGGTGCGCTGAGCCTGAGCCTGCTGCTGGCCGGCTGCGCTAATGACCATATTCTGCATACCAACGACGGCCGTACCATTGTGACGCAGGGCAAGCCGAAGGTGGATGACGACACCGGTATGATCACCTACAAAGATGTCTACGGTAAAGAGCAGCAAATTAATCGCGACACCATTAAAGATATGTCGCAGGTCGGGAACTAACGACAGCTTTTGTCACAATTCGGCCCGCCCCATGCGGGTCGTTCCGCTTTTCCCGTCCGTCTGGTGTGTTACTCTGAAAAAAGATAACCAAATCAGAGCATAACTTCGACGGAGCCTGAAAATGAAAGCCACTCTTTTCACCCTCGGCTTGCTGAGCTGTTACATTGCGCCCGCGTGGAGCGAAACCCAGTTCCAGATCACCTGTCCCGGTCGCCCCACAATGACCATCTCCCGCGCCGAATATGGCCTGAGCACCTTAACCTGGCCGCAGCACCACTTTCAGATTGCCGCTGGTCAGCAGCGCACCCGCTTAGAGAGCGGCGACAACGTTTCCATTACCCGCTTCCGCAACGGCGACCAGCTGATCGTCAACAACGCGAGCGAAGAGACCTTCTTCGTTTACCACGACAGCGACCGGCTGATACCCTGTAGCCGCAGTGAAACGCGCGATGTCGATCAGCTGTCGCTGGAGCCTTATGACGATCGCGACCATCCGCACTCTTAACCCGCTTTAGCCGGAGAGTCTATGCAACTGAACGTTACGGATGCGGTCACGCATCAGGATCTGGATGAGGTGCGCCTCGGTCTGAATAGTTTTAACAGCCGTTTTATCAATATCGACGAATTGAAGTCCATCGGCGTTTTCGTCACGGACGAGCATGGCAAAAAGCTGGCGGGGCTGACCGGCTCTACCACCGGCAACTGGCTGCGCATCGATATGCTGTGGGTCAGTGAGGCGCTGCGCGGGCAGGGTGTCGGCAGCAGGCTGCTCAACGCGGCGGAAGAGGAGGCGCGTCGGCGCGGCTGCTGCTATGCGCAGGTCGATACCGCCAGCTTCCAGGCGCGCCCCTTTTATGAAAAGTCAGGCTATACGCTGCGTTTCAGCCTGGATAACTACCCGCGCCATCATCAGCGTCACTATCTGAGCAAAACGCTGTAATCAAAACAGCGGCTGCTGGCGCATATCCAGCGGCTGCTGTTCCGCCTCGTCAATCGCCGCCAGCCAGCTCTGCAGCGTGACTTCGACCCACGAGAGGTGGCCGCGCGTGGTACTCATCAACACCACATCGGGCCGCAGCGTGCGGTAGAACTCCAGCGACTGCTGCAGCTCGTGCGGATTGCTGTCCGGGGCGAGAAGAGTAACCCAGCGATGGTGGTCGCGCGTCAGGGTAGCGCCGACGAACAGGTAGGTGCGGCCCAGCGGCGAGGCGTAAAGAAAGCTGCTGCTGCCTGGCGTATGGCCCGGCGTCGGCAGCAGATGGAAGTCGCCGAAGTGCGTCTCCTGCTGGGTAAAGGTGTCATCCGGCTCCAGCACCCGGCTGACGGGGCCGATAGAGCGGCTGTGGCAGTAAAGCGCGCTGTTAAAGCGCTGCTGGATGGCGATGGCACCGGGTGCGGCTTCGTGCCAGTGAGTCAGATAGTGGCGAATCACGCCGCCTTCGTCGGCCAGCACTTCATGATCGAGCGGATGCTCCACGCGGCCAATCAGCAGATTGCCGCGCGGATGACGCAGCATAAAGCCGTGCATCATTAAATCATCAACAGTCTCTTCCCCCGGAAATTCCGGCGTGGAGATCCACAAATCGTCGTACAGCGGCTTCAATGGCGATCTCCCTGAGAACGGCTTAATGCTCGGGTAAAACGGGATGGCCAGTGGCCTGTAGTTCAGCCTGATGGTTCGCCACGCGCAGCTGCGCGCGCGCGCCGATCGGCAGCGTCACGGTATCCGCATCGTGGCCAAAGGCCAGATCGCTGATTACCGGCAGGCCGGTCACGTCGCGCAGGTACTGCCAGACGCTGGCGTAATCAAAACCGTTGTCATAGTCGCTCATCGCGGTGCTGGTAAAGCTGCCGGTAATAATGGCGCGCTGCCGCGCCAGGATGCCGCTCTGCTGCAGCTGGATCAGCATGCGCTCGACGCGGAACGGATGCTCATTCACATCCTCGATCACCAGAATGCCGTCGTCGAACTGCGGCAGCCACGGGGTGCCGATCAGCGAGCAGATCATCGCCAGATTGCCGCCCCACAGCGTGCCCTGCCATTCACCGCTGTCCGGCGTCTCGCTGCGCCAGCCAACATTGACTGTAGGCGAAGTCAGCGCCTGCCAGAAGTGAGCCAGCGTAAATTCAGATAAAACCTCCGCGCCGAAGTTACCCGCCAGCATCGGCGCGCTGAAGCTGACGAGACCGGTCTGCGCCAGCAGCGCCAGCTGCAGGACGGTAAAATCGCTGTGGCCGCACAGCGCCAGCGGCTGATTAAGCAGACGGCGCTGCAGCGCGACGTAATCGATATGCGCCAGCAGGCGGCTGGCGCCGTAGCCGCCGCGTACCGCCAGCACGATGTCAGGCAATGTCTCAAGCTGCGCCAGCTGGTTGAATTCGGCAAGACGTTCGGCGTCGGTACCGGCGAAACGCTGAAAGCGGCGGCCGATCGTCTCAAGATTATTGACCTGATGGCCCGCCGCACGCAGGCGGTCGACGCCGCGCCATGCGGCAGGCTGGTTATGACAATATCCGGAGGGCGAAACGAGATGAAAAGAACGCGAAATCATAAGACTATTCCTGCAGTTAGCGGGTAACTATCTGGCCGATGATGACGAAAAGCGCGACGGAAGTCACTGCGCGACACGGTTTTTTACGCAATTAGGATAAACGGTAATTTTGCTGCGGCGCGCGCCAGGTATGATAGCCTCCGACCCTATTGCATCAGGATGAAAAATTGGTGAAATTTCGATATCTTGCCCTTTCTGCGTTGCTGCTGACCGGCTGCGCCAGCGAACCGTCAAAACATGTCGTCAGGCAGCCAAACACGCCGTTAACCCAGGCGCCGCCCTCGAATATCAATGCGGCCTGGTCGATGTTCACCGAAGATGCCGCCAGTCATTATGGCGTTGATGAGAAGCTGATCAGCGCCATTATTACTGTCGAATCGGGTGGCAATCCCGGCGTCGTCAGCCGCTCCAACGCGGTGGGCCTGATGCAGATCAAAGCCTCGACGGCGGGCAGGGAGGTCTATCGCGTGCAGGGACGTCGCGGCCAGCCCTCTAATGCTGAACTGCGCGATCCGGCGAAAAATATCGATATCGGCACCGCCTATATCCGCATCCTGCAGCAGTCGGCGCTCTCCGGCATCCGCAATCCGCTGACGCTGCGCTACGCCACTATCGTCTCGTACGCCAACGGCGCAGGCGCGCTGCTGCGCACCTTCTCCCGCGACCGCGACCGGGCTATCGCCATGATTAACGCTATGTCGCCGGACGAGTTCTACCAGCACGTCCAGAACAAGCATCCCGCTGCGCAGGCGCCGCGTTACCTGTGGAAAGTCACCACGGCGTACCGCACTATTTAAGGCTTTACTCCACCAGCAGCCGCGCGGTGGGGTAATCCACAATCAAGACGTTAACGTAGCCGCCGCGCAGCGCGCCGCGAATGGCGTGCGCTTTTTCCTTGCTGCCCGCCAGCGCGACCACCTGCGGACATTTGCGCACCTGCGCCAGCTCCATGCCTATCACCGGATCCTCCTCCGCGCTCAGCACCGGTTCGCCCTGCGCGTCGAAGTAGTGCAGGCAGATATCGCCCACCGCGCCGCGCTGCGCCAGGGTGCGCAGCATCTCCTCATCATAATAGTTGCCGGAGTTGCGCAGCAGCGCCGACGGCTCCAGATCGCCGATGCCGACAATAGCCAGATCCACCTGATCGAACTTCTCCAGCACCTCCGCGACGTCAGGATTCGCCGCCAGCCGCTGACGATCCTGCACCGAGTGCTCGATCGACTGCGAAGGCAGCAGCCAGGAGGGGCAGTTAAGCAGCGCCGCCAGGTTCTGGGTCAGAATGGTCGCCTGCACGTTGCCGTTAGCGCCGACGCCGCCCAGCAGCTGGATCACCCCTTTACAGGCGGCGTTAAATGGGTGCAGCGCATCCACCATGGCACGAATGGTGCCGCTCCAGGAGGAGATGCCAATCAGCTCGTCGGCGCGCAGCCGCGTCTCCAGATAGTGCGCCGCCGCCGAACCGATCGCCTGCTTGATCTGCTGCTGCGAGGCGTTTTCCGGCACGTCCACCACAATCGCCTGCGGCAGCCCGTAGGTCTGTTCGATCGCCTTCTCCAGCGCCGGAAAGATATTTGCGGGCGGCACGACGCTGATTTTCACCACGCCTTCCTTCACGCTGCGGTTGAGAATGCGCGAGACAAAAGACTGCGACAATTTCAGCATCTGCGCGATATCTGACTGCTTCATCCCTTCGCTGTAGTAAAGCGTGGCAATCTTCACCATCAGCCGTTGCTCATCCTGTTTCGCCATTCATCCTTCCTCTCTGTTTCGGCCTGGTATTGTTAACCAGGATGCGAGAAATCACAACGCAGGACATTTTGTGATCTTTTTCGCTTTTTAAACATTCAGGGTTGCGCGCCCGGCAGAGGCGGGTGCATAGTCATATTGCATATAAAATCGCAATTGAATATTTATTCAAGCGGAGAATAAACGATGAACGTACCTCTCGTCAAAATTACCCTACTGGCTTCACTGATGGCGCTTTCGACCGCCGCGCTCGCCGCTGATAAAGGCCTGCTGGCGATCATTACCCCTTCTCACGACAACCCCTTCTTTAAAGCAGAGGCGGACGGCGCGCAGGAAAAAGCGAAAGCGCTCGGCTACACCACCCTGGTGGCGTCGCACGACGATGACGTTAACAAGCAGAACCAGCTGATCGAAACCGCCATCGCGCGCAAGGCGAAGGCGATTATCCTTGATAACGCCGGGGCGGACGCCACCGTCGGCCCGGTGCAGAAAGCCAAAGATGCAGGCATTCCTACCTTTCTTATCGACCGCGAAATCAACAAAACCGGCATCGCCGTGGCGCAGATTGTCTCCAACAACTATCAGGGCGCGCAGCTCGGCGCAGAGAAGTTCGCCAAACTGCTGAACGGCAAAGGCAGCTACGTCGAACTGCTGGGCAAGGAGTCCGACACCAACGCCGGCGTACGTTCGCAGGGCTATCACGACGTGCTGGATGACTACAGCGACATGAAGATGGTGGCGCAGCAGAGCGCTAACTGGAGCCAGACCGAGGCGTTCAGCCGCATGGAAACCATTCTGCAGAAGAACCCGAACATCGTCGGCGTGATCTCCGGCAACGATACCATGGCGCTGGGCGCAGAGGCAGCGCTGAAAGCGGCGGGTAAAACCAACGTTATCGTGGTGGGCTTCGACGGCAGCGACTACACCCGCGACTCCATTATTAACAAAGGCAACATCAAGGCTACGGTGCTGCAGCCGGGCTGGGCGCAGGCGCAGATGGCGGTAGAGCAGGCGGACTACTACCTGAAAAACGGCAAAGCGCAGAAAGAAGAGAAGCAGCTGATGGACTGCGTGCTGATTGACGACAGCAACGCGTCGAAGCTGAAAAACTTTAACCTGGCGAAGTAACCGGAGGCGGCATGAAACGGACGAGAGCGACGCTGGCCGTCATCCTGGCGATAGCAGTAAGCGGCTGTACCGTGGTGGATCTCGACGCCAGCGGCAATCCGATCATGCCGAAAGATCCGCATGCGAAACCGAGCTACAGCAATCAGACGCCGCAGCAGATCGCGGAGGCGAGCTGGCAGAGTCGGGTGCTCGACACCGCCCGGCAGCACGCCATGAGCTGGGCGGATATGGAAACCAAAAGCGGAACGGTGAAGGCGGGCGGCAGTGAAAGCGTCTTTGTGCGCGCCAGCGGTACGGTCACGGCGGTAGACGACAGCAACAGCCGCGAGCGCACCCTGACCCTGACGCTGAACGGCAAGCCGGTAACAGTGAGCCTCGGGCCGGTTATCCGCAGCAACGCGCTGCGCGATGCCGCGGGTTTCCGCTTCGAGGAGTTCACCAATCAGGTGCAGTACGCGCAGCTGACCCGGGCGCTTAACCGCCACGCGGTGCAGCAGCTGCCGAAGGTGGACGCCAGCTGGGTAGGCAAACCGGCGCAGGCGCTGCTGGCCGTAGAGATGGGCCACGGCGTGGTCAACGACGTGATGGCGGTAGAGCTGAAGCCGGGAGCGACACCATGAGCGACGATATCATCCTGCAGGCAAACCATATCACCATGC
Organism: Pantoea sp. YU22; assembly: GCF_003970755.1. Classification (NCBI taxonomy): domain Bacteria; kingdom Pseudomonadati; phylum Pseudomonadota; class Gammaproteobacteria; order Enterobacterales; family Erwiniaceae; genus Pantoea; species Pantoea sp. YU22. Next base: position 495,662 of record NZ_RYDU01000001.1, read on the forward strand.
TGTTTCCCGGTACGCTGGCGCTGGATCGCGTCGACTATCGCGTCTGGCGCGGCAAGGTCAACGTGATTATCGGGGAAAACGGCGCGGGCAAATCGACCCTGATGAAAATTCTGGCGGGGGTGCAGCAGCCTACCAGCGGCGAACTCTTTCTTAACGGCGAAAAGGTGGTGCTGAGCAGCACGCGCGCCGCCGCGAAGCTCGGCATCGGCATGGTGCACCAGGAGCTGAACCTGTTTGAGAACCTGTCAGTGGCGGAGAACATTTTTCTTGGCCGCGAGCTGCAAAGGGGCATCCGCCCCATTAACGAAGCGGAGCAGGAGCGCCGCGCCGCCGCGCTGATGGCGCGCCTTGATCAGCCGATTTCGCCCAGAGAGCACGTCGGCAATCTCAAGGTCGGGCAGCAGCAGCTGGTGGAGATCGCGAAGGCGCTGGCGGAAGACGCCGATATCCTGATCCTCGACGAGCCCACTTCGGCGCTCAGCAAAACCGAAGTAGAGATCCTGTTCCGCGTCATCCGCGAGCTGACGCGTCAGGGCGTCTCCATTATCTATATCTCCCATCGCCTTGAAGAGCTGATGGCGATCGGCGACGTCATCACCATCCTGCGCGACGGCCGCTTTCAGGCGGAAGCGCAGGTCAGCGATATTGACGTGCCCTGGATCGTGCGCGAAATGCTCGGCAGCGAGCCGATGAGCAACTTTCTGCCGGACCAGCGCACCTTTGGCGCAGCGGTGCTGGAGGCGGAGCACATTACCTGCGTCAGCCCCAACGGCAACACGCTGGTGGATGACGTCACCTTTAACGTGCGCGCCGGGGAGATCGTCGGCATCTACGGGCTGATGGGCGCGGGGCGCACCGAGCTGTTCGAGTGTTTGCTCGGCAGCGAACGCAACTATCTCGGCAAAATCTGGCTCGACAGCAAGCCGGTGCCGACGCGCCTGCCGCCCGCCGAGCGCATCCGTATGGGCATGAGCCTGGTGCCGGAAGATCGCAAGCGCGCCGGCATTTTTCCGGTGTCGTCGGTGGCGAGCAATCTCACCATCGCCAGCCTGTGGCGTCGGCTGTCGCATCGCTTCGCCATCGCCCAACAGGAGGAGCAGGCTGCAGTGACCAGCACCGTCGGCAACCTGGCGATCAAAATCTCTTCGCCGGAGGTGGCCATCAGCGCCCTAAGCGGCGGCAATCAGCAGAAGGTGGTTATCGGACGCTCGCTGCTGACTAATCCGCGTCTGCTGCTGCTGGACGAGCCGAGCCGCGGCATCGACGTCGGCGCCAAGGCGGAGGTGTTCCGCATGATGGTGCGGCTGTCGGAGCAGGGCATCGCGGTGCTGTTCTCCACCTCCGATTTGAAAGAGATCATGGCGGTGGCCGATCGCATCCTGGTGATGTCGGGCGGCAAACTTACGGCTGATATTCCGCGCGGCGACGCGGAAGAGTCAGCGCTGGTAAAAGCAAGCGCACAGGGGTTCTGAGCATGAAAGGCAATAACGCTATGACGATGGCAGGACAACCGGCGAAAGCGTTCAACTCGCGCGAGAGCATTATTCTGCTGCTGCTGAAGCTGCGCACCTTTATCGCGCTGTTTTTAATTGTCGGCTTCTTCGCGATTACCGTACCGGATTTTCTCGCGCTCGGCAGCCTGGTAATTATGGTGAAGCATATCGCGATCAACGCCTTTCTGGCGCTGGGCATCACCTTCGTCATTATTACCGCCGGTATCGATCTCTCCATCGGCGCGACGCTTGGGCTGTGCGGCATGATCGCCGGCTGGCTGATTACCAAAGGGATCGTTCTGCCGATGTTCGGCATCGCCATCTTTCCCAGCGTCTGGGTGATAGTGCCGCTGGTGCTGCTGGTGGGCGGCCTGATCGGCGCGGCGAACGGCTGGATTATTACCCGCTATAACGTCGCTCCCTTTATCTGCACGCTGGGCACCATGTATATCCTGCGCGGCGCGGCAATGCTGACCTCGGGCGGCGAAACCTTTCCCGGCTTACAGGGCAACCCGCTGCTCGGCAATACCGGCTTCGACCGCATCGGCGCCGGATCGCTGCTCGGTCTGCCCTACGCCATCTGGATGATGATCGTGCTGGCGCTGGTAATCGCCTATATCGCCCGTCGTCTGCCCTTCGGTCGCCAGGTCTACGCCATCGGCGATAACGAACGCGCCGCGGAGCTTTCCGGCGTCAAAGTGAAGCAGGTGAAAATCTGGGTCTATACGCTCTCCGGCTTCTGTGCGGCGATAGCGGGCATCGTGGTGTCGTCGCAGCTGGTCGCCAGCCACCCGGCTAACGGCACCTCGTTTGAGATGAACGCTATTGCGGCGGTGGTGCTGGGCGGCACCTCGCTGGCGGGCGGACGCGGCACCATTCTCGGCACGCTGGTCGGCGCGTTTGTGATCGGCTTTCTCGCCGATGGCCTGATCATGATGGGCGTCAGCGAATTCTGGCAGATGGTGATCAAAGGCATCGTTATCATCATCGCCGTCATCATCGACCAGATGCAAAACCGCATGCAGCAGAAAGCGGCGGTGGTGGCGCAGAAGGCGCTGATCGAGGAGGGCGGCGAAGCGAAAAGTTAATCGGTGGCGGTGCAGGCGGGTTCCTTTGCTGCACCCCCTTTTTTTACCCGTTACGAATATATATTCGGATGTGATTTTTAATTCAGAGGTGACACATGAATCCTTTCAAGCTTCCGGTCGACGAACTGCAGCGTAAAGCGCGCGCCGTGCGCCGCCGCATTATTCAGCTTAACGCGGGCAGCCCGGCGGGCGGCCATACCGGCGCGGATCTGTCGCAGGCTGATATTCTGACCGCGCTCTACTTCCGCATTCTTAACTGCGCGCCGGATCGCGTCGAAGATCCACAGCGCGATATCTATATCCAGTCAAAAGGTCATGCCGTCGGCGGTTACTACTGCGTGCTGGCGGAGGCGGGCTATTTTCCCGTCGACTGGCTGCCGACCTATCAGCACTCGGATTCGCACCTGCCGGGCCATCCGGTGCGGCAGAAAACCCCGGGCGTGGAGCTGAATACCGGTGCGCTCGGCCACGGACTGCCGGTCGCGGTGGGTCTGGCGCTGGCGGCGAAAAAAGATGGCAGCAAACGGCGCATCTTCGTGGTAACCGGCGATGGCGAGCTGGCGGAGGGCAGCAACTGGGAAGCAGCGCTGGTGGCGGCTCATTACGGCCTCGACAACCTGATCATCATCAACGACAAGAACAAGCTGCAGCTGGCGGGCGCCACGCGCGACATTATGAATACCGATCCGCTGCCGGAAAAATGGCGCGCTTTTGGGCTGGAGGTGACGGAGTGCAACGGCAACGACATGGCGGAGGTGGTCAACACCATTGAAAGTCTGCCGCAGAACGGCAAGCCGCAGGTCATCGTGGCGCACACCGAAAAAGGCTATGGCGTCTCCTTTATTCAGAGCAAGGCGGAGTGGCACCACCGCGTGCCGAAAGGCGAAGAGATCGAACTGGCACTGGAGGAACTGAAAGATGAGTAATGCACAACATTTAGCCAGCGTAATGGTAACCGCCTTTATCGACGCGGTGAATCGCGGTGTGGATCTGGTGCCGGTGGTGGCGGACTCCACCTCCACCGCAAAAATTTCGCCTTTTATCAAAGCTTTTCCCGATCGGCTGGTTAACGTCGGCATCGCTGAACAGACGCTGGTGGGCACTGCTGCCGGTCTGGCGCTGGGCGGCAAGATCGCCGTAACCTGCAATGCCGCGCCGTTCCTGGTTTCGCGCGCCAACGAGCAGGTTAAGGTGGACGTCTGCTACAACAACACCAACGTCAAGCTGTTCGGTCTGAACGCCGGCGCCAGCTACGGCCCGCTCGCCAGCACGCACCACAGCATCGACGATATCGCGGTGATGCGCGGCTTCGGCAATATCGAAATCTACGCGCCCTCCTGCCCGCTGGAGTGCCGCCAGATAATCGACTACGCCATCGAACATGTCGGTCCGGTCTATATCCGTCTCGACGGCAAAGATCTGCCGCAGCTGCATGATGAAAGCTACCGCTTCGAACCGGGCAGGATCGATCAGCTGCGCGAAGGCAAGGATATCGCGCTGGTGGCGATGGGGTCGACGGTGCATGAGATTGTTCGCGCGGCGGAACTGCTGGCTGAAAAAGGGATCTCGGCGGGTGTGATCAGCGTTCCATCCATCAGACCTTGTGATACCCAACAGCTGCGCAACCTGTTAAATCACTATCCAGCCGCCATCAGCGTGGAAGAGCACAACGTCAACGGCGGCGTCGGCAGCCTGGTGGCTGAAGTGCTGGCGGAAGGTGGCTGCGCTATTCCGCTGCTGCGCCTGGGCATTCCTGACGGCCAGTACGCTATTGCGGGCGATCGCGCCTCAACGCGGGCGCATCACGGCATCGATGCCGCGAGCGTCGTTAACAGTGCAGTGCGCATTTGCGCGGGAGCCTGACCATGGATGACGCCCTTATTCTGGCGATTGACGAAGGCACCACCAATGCCAAAGCGATCGCCGTTAATCGCCTGGGCCGCGTGGTCGCGCGCGGCAGCCAGCCGCTAACGCTGTCGCATCCGCAGCCGGGGCTGGCGGAGCAGGACGCGCTGGCTGTCTGGCAGGCGGTGCAGCAGGCAGTGACCGACTGTCTGGCGCAGTGCGGCGGCGCGCCCGTCGCGGCGGTGGCGATCAGCAATCAGCGCGAGTCGGTGCTGATCTGGCAGCGGCGCGACGGCAAACCACTGACGCCGCTGGTGAGCTGGCAGGATCGCCGCTCGGAGGCGTTCTGCCGCGACCTGCGCGCCGCGGGCAACGCCACGCGCATCACCGGATTGACCGGCCTGGTGGTGGATCCGATGTTTCCGGCGGCCAAGCTCACCGGCATGCTGGCGGCAATCCCGGACGGCGCGGCGCGCGCGGCGGCGGGCGAGCTTTGCATCGGTACGGTTGACAGCTGGCTTAGCTGGCAGCTGAGCGCGGGAGAAATCTTCGTCACCGATCACGCCAATGCTGCGCGCACCCAGCTCTACAGCCTGCACAGCAATGACTGGGACGATGAGCTGCTGCGGCTGTTCCAGCTACCGCGCGCCGCGCTCCCGACCATTGTGCCGTCGGCCAGCGAGCAGGGCGCGGTAGTGATTAGCGCGATACCCGGTCTGGCGCCGGGCACGCCGATCCTGTCGCGCATCGGCGACTCCCATGCGGCGCTGCAGGCACAGCGCCGCGGCGACGAGGAGGTCGTAAAAGCGACCTACGGCACCGGCTCCTCTCTGATGATGTCGATGGCGTCGCCGCTGCTGACCGACAACGGGCTCAGCACGACCGTGGCCTGGCACGACGGCGCGCTGCGCTTCGCCTTCGAAGGCAATATCACCCATACCGGCTCCGGCGCGGCCTGGCTGGGCAAAATGCTCGGCATTCAGGACCCGCGCGAGCTGACCGCGCTGGCGCAAACCACGGATCACAATCAGGGCATCTATTTTGTGCCGGCGCTTTCCGGGCTGGGCGCGCCCTGGTGGGATCTTCGGGCGCGCGGTATGGTATGCGGCCTGACCGACGCCGCCACGCCCGCGGTGCTGGCGCGCGTAGCGCTGGAGTCGATCGTTTTTCAGATCGCCGACGTTTTTTTCGCTATGGAGCAGGCGAGCGGCCAGCGGCTGTCGGCGCTCTGCGTAGACGGCAGCGCGACCGCCAACGACTGGCTGATGCAGCTGCAGGCGGATGTGCTGCAACGCCCGCTGCTGCGCGCGCCGACGGCGGAGGTCTCGGCGCTCGGCGCGGCGCTGCTGGCGGGCAAGGTGCTGGGATGGTGGCAGCAGGGCAGCGAAATGCAGGCGCTGCAGGGTGGCACGCGCGTAGAGCCGCGTACCGAACTGGCGCAGACGATGCGGGAGAATTACCAGGGCTGGGTTGAGGCGGTGGCGCGCTGCCGGTTTCAGCCGGCGTGAATGTTAGCCAGGGAGACAGGGCGTGTAAAAGAGGAGGCGCCGCTGCAGAGGCAGCTGCCGGGTCACGGACGTTTCGGCCGATCGCAAAGACCGCATAACGCATCCCTGCGCCTCGGCGCGGGCCGTCCCTGGCCCACGACGCTTTGCTCTTCGGCTGAAACGTCCTTTCCCTTTTGGTATCCGCGCGGTGTTGGTCTATCAGGCCCGGCGCGCTTCCTGCTCGTCGTTCTCGGCGCGCAGCATCTCCACTGGCGGTATCCGGCCGCCGCTGAACTCTACCTGACGGATCGGGAAGGCGAAGCGGATATCGCGCTGCTCCAGCGCCGCCATCAGCTGCAGGTTAATCTCCTGCTGAATATCCATATATTTGTTGTAGTCGGCGTCGAGCACGAAATAGACCACTTCGAAGGTCAGCTTTGAATCCTCAAAAGCGAAAAAATGGGCGCGGTCGAAGCGGGTCAGCTCAATGCCCTGAATAATCGACTTCACCAGATCGCTGACTTCTCGCACCTGCGCGGAAGGCGTGCCGTAGCTCAGCCCGAAACGAAACAGGATGCGTCGCTGCTGCATGCGCTTGTAGTTATGGATCGTCTGCTGCAACAGAATGGTATTCGAACAGACGATCTGCTCGCCGCTCAGGCTGCGCAGGCGGGTGGTCTTCAGGCCGATATGCTCGATAGAGCCAGCGATATCGCCGAACACGATAAAATCGCCATGCTCGAAAGGCTTGTCAAAGCCAATCGCCAGCGAGGCGAAGACGTCGCTCAGCACCGTCTGGATCGCCAGCGCGATGGCGATACCGCCCACGCCGAGACTCGCCACCAGCGCGGTAATATTGATGCCCATATTCGACAGAATAGCGAGCAGCATCATTACCCAGACCACCACGCGCAGCAGAATGCCGAGGATTACCGTGGTCACCGGATTACGGACGTGCAGCGGATCGCGCAGCAGATTATGCAGCCACAGACGGATGCCGCAGTCGATCCACATGGCGAGCTGAACGGCGAACGCCAGGAACCAGCCATGGGAAATAAACGCGTTCCAGCTGGGAGGCACGTCGATAAAGCGCAGGGCGATCAGCAGCGAAAAAATCAGCAGCAGCAGCTGGCTGGTGCTGCGCAGGATCTCCACCAGAATCGAGGTGAGGCGCACGTGGCGATCTTCGCTGTAGCGCGCGATGCGACTGGAGATAAAACGGATAGCGCTGCGCAACAGCCAGTAGATCACCAGCGTTCCCGCTACCACGATAGCGCTGTTGATCCAGAACGTTTCATTTAGAAAAAGACGTTGAAAAAAGCCAGATGAGAGCCATTTTTCCATGGGGACGTTTCTCCTTGCCCGGAGGCGATTTAAAAAAGAGAGCAAGGAGAAGCATAGCCTGGATGCGCCTGGGGGCAGCGCAAATCACTGAATAATTACTGAAATCGATTCGCTTTATCGCGCGCCAGGCGCTCAAGGGCGAATATTACCTGCTGCAGCTGACGCTCCTGCAGCGGCTCTATCGCGGTAAAGCGGAAGCTGAGACGCGGCGTTACGCGCGTTTCGTTTTTGCTGCTCACCACGCTGCGCTCACCGATATGCAGCAGCTGCGCGCCCACCTCGAACTGACCATATTCGCCCAGCTCAACCCGCAGATTTTTAAACTTGTCGCCGCTGTTCAGCCCATCCGGCAGCGCCTCGTCCACCAGCACGCCGATGCCGCCCAGCGAGAGATCCTGCAGGCGAAAACGCACCTTTTTGCCGTTGGGCCACTCGCTGTGGCAGTAAAAGGTCGGCTCCAGCGGGGCGGAGATGCGGAAAAACTCCCGGCGCTGAATTTGCCACAGCAGCTCAGGCAGCGGTGCGCTAAAGGCGGGAAGGCCTTCAAAAAGCGTTTTCTCCAGCCCGGCCAGGCTGAACTCCACCCTGGCACCATGGGTTTCAGCAGAGATGCTGACGTCGTGGCTGGAAAGGATATATTCGTTGTCGAGATTATTGCTGCCAAGATCGAAGATAATGCGTTCCTGGTCGGCGTCCAGCATACGGCTGATAAACTGACCGCGTGAAAAAGTGACCATCAAGGGCGTCTGAAAACGTAGTAAATCTTTCATCACGCCTAAAACCGCCAGCGTGCCACGTTTGAGATACTGTTCTTTATCGGCTTCTTTCACTTACTGGCTCCAAAAGAGGGTAAAGTTGCGGTTCGTTAATCCTTTATTCTCTGACCGTTATCGGCGTCCCCTGGCGAAGCTTTAGGTTTTTAAGTCAATTTTTTGCATCGGTTTTTGCTGCAGATGAGAATTTCCTGTCTATACTTACTTTTGTAATTCTCCTGATTAATCAGGCGGTCACAACCTAAACAAAAAGGAAGGAGTAGTCGATGGGTATCATTTCATGGATCATCTTTGGTTTAATCGCCGGTATTCTCGCTAAATGGATCATGCCGGGTCGCGATGGCGGCGGTTTTATTGTAACGGTGATCCTGGGGATCATTGGTGCGGTAGTCGGCGGCTGGATCAGTACCCTGTTCGGCTTCGGCAGAGTAGACGGCTTTAACTTCGGCAGCTTTGTGGTTGCGGTAATCGGCGCCATTGTCGTGCTGTTTATCTACCGTAAAGTCCGTAGCTGACACGCGTAGCGTAAGAACTGCAACGGGACGACGTAGTCGTCCCGTTTTACTTTTTCTGCCAGAAAACCTTTCCCGCCAGTCCCCGCAGCAAGCGCTTTCCTCCCCAGCAGCAATAGCCTCCCGCACCAAAATAGGACGATCGGTCAGGTTAGCCGCCTTAATTTCAGGGTTTGTTAAATGAGAGCAGGGTGTAAAGGGAAAGGGAAGAGCGCCGGAGCGCCCTTCGCCTGAGCGGGTTATTTCGCCGCCGTGGTGGCCTGCGGGATATCCTTCACGCTGTTGCAGGTTTTATCTTTCGGGCAGTACTTGTCGAGCAGCATCAGCGTAACGCCGTTGGTCCAGCCGAAGCCGTCCTGCAGCGGATATTCGCCGCCGCCGCCGCCGCCGAGGTTCGGCCCGTCTACCACATACTTCTCGACCAGCTTCTGCTCTTTGTCATAGGTGGTCTGCACGTTCTGCAGGAAGCGCAGGCCGACCTGCTGCGCCAGCTGCGGCTTGTTGTAGTGCTCCAGACCTTCCACCGCGACCCACTGCAGCGGCGCCCAGCCGTTAGGCGCATCCCACTGCTGGCCGTTATTTACCGTGGTGGTGAGCAGCCCGCCCGCTTTCAGCAGCTGCTTCTCTACCGCCGAGGCGGTGCGATCGGCCTGCTTGTCGCTGGCCAGCTGCATATAGAGCGGGAAGAGCGTCGCAGCGGTCAGCTGCGGGCTGACCTGGCGCGTTTTGATATTGTAGTCGGCGTACCAGCCCTGTTTGTCATCCCACAGATAGCGATTCACCGCCGCCTGACGCTTTTCCGCCAGGTCGGCATAGTGTTTCGCCTTATCCTGCTGCTTGTCGAGCCGGTACGCTTTGGCGAGCGTCTGCTCCAGATGGAACATCAGGCTGTTAAGATCGACCGGCGCCAGCTGAGTGGTGCGAATCGAGGCGATATTATGCGCGTCGCTGAACCAGCGTGAGCTGAAGTCCCAGCCGGAAGCCGCACCGGCGCGCAGATCGCGGTACAGCTCGCCTTTATCGCGCTGCGGCGCTTTCTTCGCGGTATTGACGTCATCCAGCCAGGATTCGGTACGCGGCGCGTCGCGCGAATCCCAGTAGCGGTTGAGCAGGGTGCCGTCCGTCAGTTTAATCACGCGCTTGCTCGCCTGTCCGGCGGCGACGCTGTCGCTGTCCGCCATCCAGTAGTCATACTCTTTCTGCAGCTGCGGCAGGTATTTGCTGTAGGCCGCGTCGCCCTCGTGCGTCGCCAGCAGGTCAACCATCAGGCTGAAGAACGGCGGCTGGGAGCGGCTGAGATAGTAGCTGCGGTTGCCGTTGGGAATATGGCCGTAGGTATCCAGTTCCCACGCGAAGTTATCAATCATATCCTGCACGCGATCCCAGTGGCCGCTCTCCGCCAGACCGAGCATGGTGAAATAGCTGTCCCAGTAATAAACCTCGCGGAAGCGGCCGCCCGGCACGACGTAAGGCTTCGGCAGCGGCAGCAGCGAATCATAGCGCCCGGCGCTTTTAGCGGTACGCGTCAGCACCGGCCAGAGGCCGTCGATATGCGCGCGCAGGCTCTGTCCGGCAGGTGGCACATACTTTTCACCAGCGGCGGGCAGAGTAAAGTTGCTGGCGACGAAACGCTTAAGATCGAAATTGCGCTGATTTTTCTGCATCTGCCAGTCCGCCAGAATTGACGCAGGGTCGAACTTTGGCACCGCGTCGGCGAACGTTTTCTGATCGGGGTAGAACTGAGCCTGCTGCACCGCGTTAAACAACGGGCCAAGCCGCACATCCGGTGGCTGCGGCTGGCTGCTGAGCATACGTGAGTTATCGTCTGCGTGCGCTGCCAGCGCAGGCAAACCCAGCAGCAGAGTCAGCACCACTGGCGCGACTCCCTGACGCCCGAGAGGCGCGGTTACGACAGTTTTTTTCATCGGTTTTTCTCCTTGTCCGAAAGGCGGCCGCGCGTAACGCATTGACCACTCGACTAACTTTAGTCGTAATCTCACAACCTGGCGCGGCGACGCTGTGGAAATGTGAAGCAGCCCAGGAGAGCGTCAGACGGACAAAAGGCGGTTTTTGCTTGCCCTGACGCCGCTTTTACCGGAGGCTGAGGGCAAAAAAAAGAGGGGTAAAATGGATATTATCTGGTATCACCCGTCTCAGGACGGCGAGGTCTGGCTGGAAGGCATGCGGCGGCGTCTGCCGCAGGCGCGCGTACGGCGCTGGCAGCCGGGCGACGACGCGCCCGCTGACTATGCCATTGTGCGTCAGCCGCCGCGCGAGCTGCTGGCGGCGCGGCAGGGGCTGCGCGGCGTGTTTGCGATGGGTGCAGGCGTGGATGACATTCTCGCTCAGCTGGCGCGCTACCCTGACATGCTGCCGCAGTCGGTGCCGCTGGTACGGCTGGAGGATAGCGGCATGGCGCGGCAGATGCAGGAGTATGCGGTGTGCTGCGTGCTCGGCTGGTTCCGTCGCTTCGACGACTACCGTCGACAGCAGCAGCAGGCGCAGTGGCAACCCCTGCCGCCGGTAGCGCGCGAGGCGTTCAGCGTCGGCGTGCTCGGCGCGGGTGTGCTGGGATTAAGCGTCATCGAGGCCCTTAAGCCCTGGGGCTTCCCGCTGCGCGTCTGGAGCCGTTCGCCAAAGCAGATCGCAGGCGTAGAGAGCTTTGCCGGACGCGAGACGCTCAATGACTTTCTGCGCGGTGCGCAGGTGATTATCAATTTGCTGCCCACCACGGCGGAAACCCTCAACCTGTTTAACGCCGATACGCTGGGCCAGCTGCCGCAGCACGCCTGTTTCCTGAATATGGCGCGCGGCGCGCAGGTGGTGGAGAGGGATCTGCTGGCGGCACTGGAGAGCGGGCAGCTGCGCGCCGCCGCGCTGGATGTGTTCCAGCAGGAGCCGCTGCCGCAGGATAACCCGCTGTGGCGTCATCCGCGCGTCACCGTTACCCCGCATATTGCGGCATTAACGCTGACGGATGAGGCGATGGACGCCATTACGCGCGCCATCGGCGCCATTGAGGCGGGCGGCCAGCCGTCGGGCTGCGTCGATCGCCAGCGCGGCTACTGATTATTCCGGTTAACTTATTTCCCGCCCGGTCGGGCGGCGTGAAGGAGAAGATGATGTACCCTGTTGATTTACACATGCACACCGTCGCCAGCACCCATGCCTACAGTACCCTGCATGACTACGTCGCGCAGGCGAAAAACAACGGCATCCGGCTGTTCGCCATCACCGATCACGGCCCCGATATGGCCGACGCGCCGCACTACTGGCACTTCGTTAATATGAAAATCTGGCCGCGCGTCATTGACGGCGTCGGCATTCTGCGCGGTATCGAGGCGAATATTAAAAACCAGCAGGGCGAGATTGACTGCTCCGGCCCGATGCTCGATTCACTGGATCTGATTATCGCTGGATTTCACGAGCCGGTTTACGCGCCGCGTGACAAGAGCCATCACACCGATGCGATGATCGCCACCATGGCGAACGGCGTGGCGCATATTATCAGCCACCCGGGCAACCCGAAATTCCCGGTGGATATCCGCGCCATCGCCGAGGCGGCGGCGCACTACAACGTGGCGCTGGAGATCAACAACTCCTCGTTTACTACCTCGCGCCCCGGCAGCGAGCCGAACTGCCGCGCCATTGCCGAAGCGGTGCGCGACGCGGGCGGCAAGCTCGCCTTTGGTTCCGATTCCCATACCGCCTTTACGCTGGGGAATTTTGAGCACTGCCTGCGCATCACGCGCGAAGTGGATTTTCCTGAAGATCGCGTGTTAAATGTCACGCCGCGCCGCCTGCTCGATTTCCTTGAGCAGCGCACCGGCAAGCAGATTGCCGAACTGGCGGATTTCTAACCCTTTTACCTCTGGAATAGTGCATGAACGAGTTTTCCATTCTGTGCCGCGTCATCGGCTCTCTGTTTAACCGTCAGCCGCAGGATCCGTTGCTGGTCCCGCTGTTTACGCTGCTGCGCGAGGGCAAACTTGGCGCGCAATGGCCGCTGGAGCAGGATGAGCTGCTGCAGCGTCTGCAGCAAAACAGCGATCCGCAGGCGCTGGCGGCGGATTACAATGCGCTGTTTGTCGGCCCCGACTGTAGCGTCCCGCCTTACGCCTCTCAGTGGCCGGAGGGCAAGCCAGAGCCGGAGGTGCGCGCTTTTCTCGCCTCGCGTGGTATGCCGCTCAGCGATGCGCCAGCTGACCATTTCGGCGTGCTGATGCTGGCGGCTTCCTGGCTGGAAGATCAGTCGGCGGAAGATGAAAGCGAGGCGCAGTTTGCCCTGTTCGATAGCTATCTGCTGCCCTGGTGCGGCGCGTTTCTCGGCAAGGTCGAGGCGCACGCCACCACGCCCTTCTACCGCACGCTGGCGGCGCTGAGCCGCGAGGCTATTCAGGCGATGTGGGATGAGCTTAATGAAGCCGCCGGAGACGACGGCGAAGATCAGGTCTAACTCAGCCCGGTTTTACCAGCGCGCCGGATGCCTGCCCGGCGCACAGCCCGGCGTCGCGCAGAGCTGCGGCGTGCCGGGCAGTCGTGCGGCGGCGCGCAGACGTTCACCCACTCCCCATGGCGTAAGTTCCACCATCGGCAGCGTATCGTGCTGATGCGCGAGGATGCCCGCTGAGGGGCTCTTTTCCCTGTTGGGATGCTGCTGCAACAGCAGGGCGGTGCGCGCCAGCGACAGTCGCGCCTGAACGCCATAGCCGCTTGCGCGCCGCTGGCGCAACCCTTCCAGCGCCGCGGCGGCCATCAGATAGCCCGTTGCGTGATCCAGCGCCTGAACCGGCAGGGGGGTCGGCGTCTCGCGTCCTGACCAGCGCATGCCGCTATCGGCGATGCCGCACGCCATCTGCACCAGACTGTCGAAGCCGCGGCGGTTGCGCCAGGGACCGCGCCAGCCCCAGGCATTAAGGCCGATATCGACCAGGCCCGGCGACAGCGTCGCGCGCGTTTCAGCGTCAAACCCCAGCTGCTCGAGTGCGTCGGCGCGATAGCCATGCACCAGCAGATCGGCCTGTTCCAGCAGCTCGCGCAGCGTCTCGCGGCCCGCCGCCGTTTTAAAATCGACCACGGCGCGCCGTTTGCCGCAGGTAATCTCTTCATCCAGCGTCGGCTCGTGCCAGCCGGGCGGATCGATACGCAGTACCTCCGCGCCCAGGCTGGCGAGAAAACGCGTCGCGACCGGCCCGGCGATAACGCGTGTCAGATCTAAAACGCGCACGCCGAGCAGCGGTCGGGCAGCAGGCATCGGCCAGCGGCGCGCCGGGGCGGCGACGCCGCGTTGCCAGTCGATCAGCGGCTCTTCGCGCACCGCCTGACCTTGCGGATGCTGTTGCCACTGCTGTTCGCTGCGCATCTGCGCGGCGCAGCCGCCCGCATCGACGATCGCCTGCTCCAGCGCGCCAGCCTGCCAGCGCGCCACCTGGTGCGCCAGCGCGTCGCGGTCGGGCTGCTCTCCCAGCACGCGCGTCATCGCTGCACGATGATGCGGCGCATTGGTATGCAGGCGGATCCAGCCGTCGGCGCTGCGATAATCCCCGGCAAAAGCGTCCCAGAGCGCGGGCGCGGGGCGGTTGCGGGGAACAAAGCTGCTCTGAAACCAGCGCGAGGCGAGGCGCACGTTCACGCTGACCGGCTGGTCACTGCCGATGAAATCCGCCGTCGCCTGCGTCGCCAGTCCGATGCTGGCGGCGGCCAGTTCACTGACGGCAAAGGCGGATGAGAAGGTGGCAGTATCGAGAAAAGTGGGTGCGGCGGTTACGTCATCAGAGCCACGCAATCCTTGCCGCAGCTGCTGCCACAGTGACGCGGCGAGCTGATAATCCATAATGGTTCTCCAGAAACAGACGGTATTCAGAGCATAGCACCGCTTTTTCAGCGGCGGCGCAGGCGCGGGAAGCGCGCATGCATCCGCAGGCTGCGCACGTTGATGACCGCTATCGCCGTACCGCAGATCACCAGCGAGGCGCCGATGATTTTAAAGCTGTTAAGGCTGTCGCCCAGCACCACAATGCCCATCAGCACCGACAGCACCGGGGTCAGCAGCGAGTAGGGCATAATCAGATTGACGTTGTACTTCTTCAGCAAGCCATACCACAGGGTATAGGCGACTATCGAAGAGGCGATGGCGCTGTAGAGAATGCCGAACCAGCCGCGCCATCCCGCCTGACTCAGCGCGTAGAACTGATGCGATTCCATGACAAAACTCGACAGCCCAACGATGGGTACCGCCAGAAAAGCGATCCAGCCGGTCATAGTAAGGGGCTTAATCGGCGGCGATTTTTTGACGATAAGATTGCTGACCGCCCAGCCGGTAGCGCTGCAGAGCAGAATAACCAGCACCCACCAGGCGGGTATGGTCGGGCTGCCGGAGAGCACCGCGACGCCGCTCAGTGAGATGGCGATGCCGACCAGCTGGATAGCCTTCAGCTGCTCCTTCAGCACCACCATCGCCAGCAGCATGGCGACAGGCGTGCCGAGCTGCACCACAATCGCGCCGGTACCGGCGTCGGTATAGCGCATGCCGACAAACAGCAGCGAAAAGTGCATAAAGCCGAAGGTAAAGGCGAGCGCGAGCAGCCAGGGCAACTGCTGACGCGTGATGCGACAGAAGGGGATAAGCACAATCGCCACTACCACAAAGCGCATCCAGGTAAGGAACAGCGGCGGCAGCTCCAGCAGCCCCCACTTTACCGCCACATTGTTGAATGCCCAGATGGAAACCACCATCAACACCAGAAAAAAATGCCGCAATGCCACAATCCTGTCCTTCGCTGTTATTTTTTCGCCACCTCTTAATGATGGCACGAAGCGGAGAGGCGCTGACAGGTGCCAGTAAATATTTTTATGTTATGACAAGTGCGGGAAAATCATAAGACAAGCTGCCGCTTTGCTGTCAGACTGGTTCACCGAGACGTTTATCTGTAAGGATCCGGTTCGGTATGACATCCACTTCTGCTTTGCCCCTTGCCCTGATTCAGTTAGAAGTTCCCCCTGCCGAGGTAACGGCACGCATCGGCGAACAGCCGCGCTGGTTTATTGAGGCGCTTGGCCTGCTGCCCGATGATTATGTGATTGTGCGTCCTCATCTGGGCGAGTCCCTGCCGCAGTTCGATCGGATCAGCGGCGCGATCCTCAGCGGCTCCTGGGCGATGGTCACCGATCACGCCGACTGGAGCGAGCGTAGCGCGGCGTGGGTACGGGCGGCGATAGAGGCTGAGCTGCCGCTGCTGGGCGTCTGCTACGGCCATCAGCTGATGGCCTACGCGCTGGGCGGCAAGGTGGCGGACAACCCCAACGGCTGGGAACGCGGTCTGCTGCCGCTGACCTGTGAAACGGCGGCGCAGCGCGACGAACTGCTTGCGGCGTTTCCGGGCCGGTTCAGCGCCTGGCTGTCGCACCGCCAGTCGGTGATTGCGCCGCCGCCGCAGGCGCAGGTGCTGGCGAAATCGGACAAAGATGGCTGTCAGATCCTGCGCTATTCGCCGCAGGCGCTGTCGGTGCAGTTTCACCCTGAATTTTCGCGCCGCATTATGCGCGCCTGTCTGCCGCAGGAGGTCAGCGACAGCGGCGCGGATATGGAGGGCACTGACTGGGCGCGACAGCTGCTGGTGGCGTTCTGGCAACAGACGCGCCCGCAGGCGGGTCAGGCGCAGGGAGCGTAACCGCGTCTGCAGCGGTAAACCCAGGCGGGCGGCACGTTTTTCAGCACCCGCTGGCGCTGCCAGGTAAAGTAGCGTGACAGATCGGGCTGAGTCATCGAGGTGTACTGAAACTGTACGAAGATGCCGTCCGGTCCGAGCGCATTAAATACCGCCCGTAAAATGTTGTCGCGCAGCGCGGGCGGCAGCGACAGCAGCGGCAGGCCGGAAATGATCGCGTCATACTCCCCGCTCAGATACTCCGCTGAACAGTGGCGAACCTGCATGCGACTATCCTCCAGCGCACGCAGCTTATCCGCCAGCGGCGCGCTAATCTCAAATACGTCCAGTTCCGCCTGCGGCTGCATGCGCGCCAGCAGGTGACGCGTCAGCACGCCGTCGCCTGCGCCGAGTTCGGCGACGCGCAGGGCGCTGCGCCAGCAGACGCTGTCGCTCATGGCGCGGCAGAGCGCTGCCGATGAGGGCGTAATGCTGCCCATCTTGCGCGGATGGCGAATAAACTGATGAATAAAGTCTGCTTTTGCGCGCATAAGGGTAAAAGCCGAAGCCAGCATGTCACTCTCCTGTTATTAATCTCCTCTGTTGACCCTGATACGGCCTGAAGTTTCGCTTTTTTTCCGCACCCCGGCCTGTTCTCAGAATTATCCGTGCGCCTGAGCGGTGCGCTTTTCCTTTGCGGCGGTCACAGTTTCCGACAGCAACATCTGACAGGCTAGGTTTGTTCATTCATTGTTAACAGCAAGTTTCATTGTTGTTTCAGTTCCTGACCTGTAAGGAGATTTACCATGCGTTACGCCTCTCCCGGAGAACAGGGTTCTCTGATTCACCTCCAGAAAACCTACGGCAATTTTATCAACGGCGAATTCGTGCCGCCGGTGAACGGGAACTACTTCACCAACACGTCGCCGGTTAACGGTTCGGTGGCAGGGGAATTCCCGCGTTCGGACAAGGCAGACGTGGACAATGCCGTCGCCGCGGCGCAGGCCGCAGCCGAAGCCTGGGGTAAAACGTCGCCGCAGCAGCGTTCGCTGGCACTGCTCAGGATCGCTGATCGGCTGGAGCAAAACCTCGAATATATGGCGGTGAATGAGACCTGGGATAACGGTAAGCCGGTGCGCGAAACGCTGGCCGCCGATATGCCGCTGGCGGTGGATCATTTCCGCTATTTCGCTGGCTGCGTGCGGGCGCAGGAGGGCACGGCCGCTGAGATTGATGAGTTTACCGCCGCCTATCATTTCCATGAACCACTGGGCGTGGTGGCGCAAATTATCCCCTGGAACTTCCCGTTGCTGATGGCGGCGTGGAAGCTGGCGCCGGCGCTGGGTGCGGGCAACTGCGTGGTGCTGAAACCAGCTGAGCAGACGCCGCTGAGCATTACGCTGTTTGTTGAACTGATTAAGGACCTGCTGCCGCCCGGCGTGCTGAACGTGGTGCACGGCTACGGCAAAGAGGCGGGCGAGGCGCTGGCCTCTCATCCCGACATCGCCAAGGTCGCCTTTACCGGCTCTACGGCGACCGGTGGTCATATTCTCGAACTGGCGGCGAAAAATTTGATCCCCTCGACCGTCGAGCTGGGCGGCAAGTCGCCGAATATTTTCTTTGAAGACATCATGCAGGCGGAGGAGAGCTTTATAGAGAAGGCTGCCGAAGGCGTGGTGCTCGGCTTCCTTAATCAGGGCGAAGTCTGTACCTGTCCGTCACGCGCGCTGGTGCAGGAGTCCATCTACGAGCCCTTTATGGCGGCGGTGATGAAACGCATCAAAACCATTAAGCGCGGCGACCCGATGGACAGCGAAACCATGGTCGGCGCACAGGCATCGCAGCAGCAGTTCGACAAGATCCTCTCTTACCTGGAGATTGCCCGTCAGGAGGGCGCAGAAGTGCTGACCGGCGGCGGCGTCGAGAAGCTGGAAGGGCATCTCGCCAGCGGCTATTACATTCAGCCGACGCTGCTGAAGGGCAACAACAGTATGCGCGTTTTCCAGGAGGAGATCTTCGGACCGGTGGTAGGCATCACGACCTTTAAAGATGAAGCGGAAGCGATCGCCATCGCCAACGACTCGATTTACGGGCTGGGCGCGGGCGTCTGGACGCGCGATATCAACCGCGCTTATCGCGTCGGCCGCGCCATTAAGGCGGGGCGCGTCTGGACCAACTGTTACCACCTCTATCCGGCGCACGCCGCCTTTGGCGGCTATAAAAAATCGGGCATCGGGCGCGAAACGCATAAGATGATGCTGGATCACTATCAGCAGACTAAAAACCTGCTGGTGAGCTACAGCGTGCAGCCGCTCGGTTTCTTCTGATTTACCGGCTGCGGCGCGTTGCTCTCTGGGCAACGCGCCGTTTTTATTTCATATTTATCTCAGTGCAATTAGCGTTTTTTCGACCCATTGTTAACTGTCATAACCGCGTAAGATTGCTGTGGCAAGGTCAGGAGAGTGCTTCCTGACAGGCCTGAGGCCGAAACGAATAAGGAATGTTGATGAACGAGATCTATAACGTGCTGAATGAACATGACGACGTGCTGGACGGTCTGGAGTACAGCATTATCGCCGTTAACCTGCCGGACCGTCAGGCAGCCAGTATGCGCGATGGCGACAACGCCGATCGGCGGCTGGCGGGCGAGGCGGCGGAGGTGCCGCGTTTCTGGTAACCCGCTACAGCGTTATACGCGCACAATGCGCCTGAAACAGCTTTTTGCAGGCAGCTCGAAAGTTTACTACGTGGCTGGCAGGCGTCGAGAAGTAAAACGGCCCGCGACAGAGATGTCGCGGGCCGGGTGAGCAGGGATGCGGTAAGCATCTTTGCCATCGAACCCTGCCAGCTGCGTGAGCGAAAAAAGTAACGCCCACTACAGGGTAGTTAGGTTGTTATTTCACGCAGCGCGCGCAGGTGCTGTCCTGGATCTGCTTAAAGAAGTCGTTGCCTTTATCATCTACCAGGATAAACGCCGGGAAGTTTTCGACCTCAATTTTCCAGATCGCCTCCATGCCCAGCTCGGCATACTCCACGCACTCCAGCTTCTTGATGCTCTGCTGCGCCAGGACGGCAGCCGGACCACCGATACTGCCGAGATAGAAACCGCCGTGCTTATGGCAGGCATCCGTCACCTGCTGGCTGCGGTTCCCTTTCGCCAGCATAATCATGCTGCCACCGTGCGACTGCAGCAGATCGACATAGGAATCCATGCGGCCAGCGGTGGTCGGGCCAAGCGAGCCAGAGGCGTAGCCTGCAGGCGTCTTCGCCGGACCGGCGTAGTAGATCGGGTGATCTTTCACGTACTGCGGCAGCCCTTCGCCACTGTCGATGCGCTCTTTCAGCTTCGCGTGTGCGATATCGCGCGCCACGATAATGGTGCCGCTCAGCGAAAGACGCGTAGAAACCGGACAGGCTGACAGCTGAGCCAGGATCGCTTTCATCGGGCGGTTAAGATCGACGCTGACCACGCCGCCTTCGCCCTGCTGGCGCAGCGCGTCAGGAATATACTGCGCCGGGTTATCTTCCAGCTTCTCAATCCAGATGCCGTCGCGGTTAATCTTCGCTTTGATATTGCGATCCGCCGAGCAGGAGACGCCCATCCCCACCGGACAAGAGGCGCCGTGGCGCGGAAGGCGGATCACGCGAATATCGTGCGCGAAATATTTGCCGCCAAACTGCGCGCCCAGACCCAGCTGCTGCGCCGCTTCCAGCAATTCCTGCTCCAGCGCCAGATCGCGAAACGCCTGGCCATGCTCGTTGCCGCTGGTCGGCAGGCTATCGTAATAGTGCGTCGAGGCGAGCTTCACGGTTTTCAGCGTGCTCTCCGCCGAGGTGCCGCCAATCACAAACGCGATATGGTAGGGCGGGCAGGCGGCGGTGCCGAGCGACATCATCTTGTCTACCAGATAGTTCTTCAGCCTGCCGGGACTGAGCAGCGCCTTGGTCTCCTGATAGAGATAGGTTTTATTGGCGGAACCGCCGCCCTTGGCGATGCAGAGGAATTTATACTCATCGCCGTCGGTGCTGTAGAGGTCGATTTGCGCCGGCAGGTTGGTGCCGGTATTCACCTCGTTGTACATATCGAGCGCGGCGTTCTGCGAGTAGCGCAGGTTATCTTCGATAAAGGTGTTATAGACGCCCTGCGACAGCGCGGCTTCATCGCCGCCACCGGTCCAGACGCGCTGGCCTTTTTTACCCATAATGATCGCGGTGCCGGTATCCTGGCAGGTCGGCAGTACGCCTTTAGCGGCGATTTCCGAGTTGCGCAGAAACTGCAGGGCGACATATTTATCGTTTTCGCTCGCTTCAGGGTCCGCCAGAATAGAGGCGACCTGCTGCTGGTGCGCCGGACGCAGCATAAAGGAGGCGTCGTGAAACGCCTGCTGCGCCAGCAGGGTCAGCGCTTTCGGATCGACCTTCAACACCTCTTCGCCCTCGAAGCTGGCGACGGAAACGTGCTCGCGGGTCAGCAGATAGTACTGGGTGTCATCATGGGACAGCGGAAAGGGTTCTTGATAGTAGAAAGGTTTATTCGACATCTCGGCTCACTTAACACGGCTTGTCGGCTCGCGCAGCGCGAGGCGAACAGCCGCAACTATTGTTGGTTGTTATTTCGTCAGCCGCGCGGGACGCGGCTGACGTAAGCAGAAGGAAAAAGATTTTACACTTTATTAACCTGTCTCGTCGCCTGCTTTAGAACATCATGACCATCCACGGGTAGGCGACCAGCATCAGCAGCACCAGGAACAGCAGGCCGAAAATGGTGCCCAGACGCCAGTAATCTTTCGTGGGCAGATAGCCGCTGCCGTAGTAAATCGGGCTGGGGCCGGTGCCGTAAGGGGTGATAATTCCCATCACGCCGAGTGAGGTACAGAGCATCAGACAGAACACCGGCATGTTGATGCCCGGAATCGCCGCGGCGATAGTGAGCATCGCAGGCAGCAGCGCAGTGGTATGCGCGGTGGTACTGGCGAACAGGTAGTGCAACAGATAAAAGGCGATCAGCAGCACCACGGCAGAGACCTGCGGATCGTAACCCTGCAGCAGCATGCCGCCCTCTTTGCCCAGCCAGGCGATAAAGCCGACGCGCGCCAGCCCGTCCGCCAGCGCCACCAGAGTGGCGAACCAGGCGAAGGTATTCCACGCTGCTTTGTTGCTGGTGATATCGGTCCAGTTCAGCACGCCGGTCCAGAGCATCAGCACGATAACCAGCAGCGCGGCCATTGCCGGTTCAATCCAGGCGGTGGCGAAAATCCACATCAGCAGCGCACACACTACAAAGATCAGCAGCAGAATCTCATTGCGCGACAGTTTGCCCAGCTTTTGCAGCTCGGCGGTGGCCCAGCGCGGCACTTCATCGTTAACTTTTACTTCCGGCGGGTAGAGCCAGTAGGCGAGCAGCGGCATCGTCAGGATCAGCAGCACGCCGAGCGGCAGGAACGCGATAAACCACATGCCCCAAGAGATATCGAAGCCAATGACGCTTTTCACCAGCGCCAGCGCCAGCAGGTTCGGCGCCAGCGCCGACAGGAACATTGAACTGGTGATACAGGCGGCGGTGATGGCGACCCACATCAGATAAGAGCCGATGCGGCGCGCGCTTGGGTCGTTGGGTTTAGAACCGTAGAGCGGCGGCAGGTTGGCGATAATCGGGTAGATGGTGCCGCCGCTGCGCGCGGTGTTTGAGGGAGTAAAGGGTGCCAGCAGCAGATCGGCGAAGGTAATGGCGTAGCCGAGCGTCAGGCTGCGGCGGCCGAGATACTTCACCAGGATCAGCGCCAGCCGGCGTCCAAACTGGGTTTTATCGTAGCCGGCGGCGAACATAAAGGCGCCGAAAATCAGCCAGACGGTGGAGTTGCCGAAACCGCTTACGCCCCACTTAAAGGACTCTGTGGCGATCTTAAAGCCGGGCTTCGCCAGCTCGGCGGGGCTGAACAGCACATACTGGCTAAAGAGGGCGATAATCACCACGCCGGTCAGACCGATCACCGCACCCGGCAGTGGCTCGAAGATCAGGCCGACAATCACGCCGACAAAGATGGCGAAAAAGTGCCAGGCGTAGGGCTCAAGGCCCGCTGGCGTCGGCACCAGCAGCAGCAGTACGGCGACCACGATGGGAAGGGCCAGCATAAGCCAGCGTTTATGTTGTCCCGGCGGCGGGACGGGCGCAGGTTGCGCGGCTTCGTTCAGCGGTTTTTTCATGTTCATAGTGAAGGTCTGCAAGTTATAAAGAAGAGAATGTCGGCTTTGCTGATGCGCTTTTGATAATTAACGTGCGCAGAATGCTTGCAGCAAAACCTTATTGAATAACGTCTTCAGATGACAACTTTATTAAATAAACCTTTGCGCTGTGACTATATGATGCGCCTGGCGAAATAGTAAATTTTGATCTGGATCAAAGAGTGAGTTCGGCTTTTTAAGCGCTCGCTTTCTTTAAAATTCATATCGCCGTCTTAAGAAAAATCCTTACCAAAAAGCAGCGTTATCAGCGCCTTTTTCTGTAAATCCGCTTCATTATAGATTATTGAAAAGATTATAGTATTTTTTAATCTTAACAATAATTTGATTTTCCCTGCGCTTTCGCTAACATTACTATAACTAAAATATCAAGCTTTGCAAAATAAATAACTCCGCTACTTCAAAAGTTTTATAACTATATTCATTTCTTTTGTATCTAAAGTAACTGGTATATTAGGGGTATGAAGTCGGACCTTTTAATAATTGCCAGCATGCCTCGTCCGCAAGAATTTTTCAGCTTTTAATTTCCGGAGTTAATCTAAATGAATACTCGCACCCCGCTTTTAAATCCGCTGACTTTGCCGAACGGCGCGGTATTAAAAAATCGTCTGGTCATGGCACCGATGACCACCTGTACAGGATTTTACGACGGCACCGTAACCAGCGAGCTGGTGGAGTACTATCGCGCACGCGCCGGTACGCTTGGCACGGTTATCGTCGAGTGCTGCTTCATCGACGCTAAAGGTCCCGCCTTTCCTGGCGCAATCGCCATCGACAACGACAATAAAATCGCCGGCCTCGCTCGCATCGCCGACGCGATCAAATCCCAGGGATCAACGGCCATTCTGCAGATCTACCACGGCGGCCGTATGGTCGAACCTGAGCTGATCGGCGGTAAAACGCCGGTCGGCCCCAGCGCTATCGCCGCGCCGCGCGAAGGCGCGACCACGCCGCAGGCGCTGACCGCTGATGAAGTCGACGTGATGATCACGAAATTCGGCGACGCGGTGAACCGCGCCATCAAAGCGGGCTTCGATGGCGTCGAACTGCACGGCGCCAACACCTACCTGATTCAGCAGTTCTATTCCCCAAACTCCAACCAGCGCGACGACAAGTGGGGCGGCAGCCGCGAAAATCGCGCCCGTTTCCCGCTGGCGGTGCTGGATATCGCCCATAAGATGGCGGAGCGCATCGCACACAACACCTTTATTATCGGCTATCGCTTCTCGCCGGAAGAGATCGAAGTGCCTGGCATTCGCTTTGCCGACACGCTCTATCTGCTGGAGAAACTGGCGGAGCGCGGGCTTGACTATGTGCACTTCTCGGTTGGTCAGCTGCTGCGTCCCTCCATCGTTGACACCCAGGATCCCACGCCGCTGATCGACAAATTTATTGCGCAGCGCTCTGAGCGGCTGGCGAAGGTGCCGGTGATTGGTGTGGGCGGCGTGGTGAATAAAGCGGATGCGGAGAAGGGGCTGGAGCATGGCTACGACCTGGTGGCGATCGGTAAAGCCTGCATCGCCTATCCGGACTGGGCGGATCGCGTCCTGAATAATGAGCATCTCGATCTCTATATCGACAGCACCCAGCGCGAAGCCCTGATGATCCCGGAGCCGCTGTGGCGCTTCTCGCTGGTGGACGCGATGATCCGCGAAGTCAGCGCGCCGGGCCGCAAATATAAGGCGGGCGTCTATCAGGAAAAAGTCGAGGCGGAAGCGCTGAAGCTGAAAATCAACGTCACGCTGGATACCGACCGTATCACTGACATCTCAATGGTGCCGGACGATACGCTGGACGTCGATTTCACCGAAACCTTTGAAAGCCTGCGTAACCGGATGCTGGTCGCCAACAGCCCGCACGTCGATGCCATTACCGGCGCGACTACCCAGAGCGAGGCGCTGAAAAAAGCGGTATCGCGCGCGCTTTCTACCTCCAGCAAAGAGTATGTGATTGAAGAGGGCGGCAACCCCGCCGCGCCGCAAAACTACGACGTCGTGGTCATCGGCAGCGGCGGCGCAGGCCTGGCGGCGGCCATCCAGGCGCATGACGAAGGCGCGCGGGTGGTGATTATCGAGAAAATGCCGACCATCGGCGGCAACACCATCAAAGCCTCGGTGGGCATGAACGCGGCGGAAACCCGTTTCCAGGCGATGAAAGGCATCAAGGACAGCAAAGAGCTCTTCTATCAGGAGACGCTGAAAGGCGGCCAGAACAAAAACAATCCGGTGCTGCTGCGCGAGTTCGTCGAGCTGGCGCCGGAGGCGATCGACTGGCTGGCCGACCACGGCATTGAGCTGAACGATATCACCATCACCGGTGGGATGAGCATCGACCGTACGCACCGTCCTGCGGATCGCTCGGCGGTCGGCGGCTACCTGATCAGCGGCCTGGTGAAAAACATCAACAAGCGCAACATTGAAGTGCTGCTCGATACCTCGGTCGCGGAAATTCTCACTGAGAACGGCGCGGTCACCGGCGTGAAGGTGGTGGATGAGTACTACGACAGCCGCATCCTCTATGCGAAAAGCGTTATTGTCGCCACCGGCGGCTTTAGCGCCAACCGCGAGATGGTCGTGAAATACCGCCCGGAGCTGGATGGTTTCGTCACGACCAACCATAAAGGCGCTACCGGCAGCGGTATCGCTATGCTGCAGAAGCTGGGCGCGGATACCGTGGATATGGGCGAAATCCAGATCCATCCTACCGTCGAGCAGACCACCTCTTATCTTATCTCCGAGTCGATTCGCGGCGGCGGCGCGATCCTGGTGTCGCAGGAGGGCAAACGCTTCTTTAACGAGATGGAGACGCGCGACAAAGTTTCCGCGCAGATTATCGCGCTGCCTGAGAAAAGCGCCTGGGTGGTTTTCGACGAGCAGGTGCGGGCGAACAACAAAGCGGCGGATGAGTATATCGCCAAGGGCTTTGTTATCAGTGCCCCAACCGTGGGCGAGCTGGCGGTGAAACTCAATATGGAGCACACCACGCTGGAAGAGACGCTGGCGCGCTACAACCAGTTCGTCGTGGACCAGAAAGATGAGGATTTCGGCCGCACCACGGCGCTGCGTCATCCGCTTAATCAGGGACCTTTCTACGCTATTCGCGTGGCGCCAGGGGTGCATCACACCATGGGCGGCGTGACCATTAATACCGATACCGCAGTGCTCGACAGCAATAAACAGCCGATCCGCGGCGCCTGGGCGGCGGGCGAAGTAGTCGGCGGCATCCACGGTGCCAACCGCATCGGCGGCAATGCCGTGGCGGATATCATTATCTTTGGTATCCTTGCCGGACGTAACGCGGCGGCCCTGGCGCGCAGCTAGTCTGCGGCTGGTAGCCGGAAGAGAAGTACCCGGCGTGGCGTAGCGGGCGTGGAAGGATCGCCCGCTGCGGCCTCGCCAGCCGCAGGTTCACTTTGACAGCCGAGGCGAGTATGTCAGCCGACGAAGGCGTTTACGCCTATTCCGCAGTGCTAATGGGCTCGCCCATTCTGCTTAAACTCTTTGACGATAACGCCAGCCTCGCCGCCCAGGTTTTCCGCCTGATCCGCCATTATGAAAATATTCTCACGGTCAACCGCGCCCAGTCAGAGGTGATGGCGGTCAACCATGCAGCAGGCAAAGAGGCGATAAGCGTCAGCCGCGAGGTGTTCGAGCTGATCCAGTGCGCCCATCAGGTCAGCCTGCTGCCGGAAAGCCTGTTTAATTTCACTATCGGCCCGCTGGTCAAGCGCTGGAAGATCGGCTTTCAGGGCAACAGCGTGCCGCCGCGCTCGGAGCTGGAACAGCGGATGACGTTAACCGATCCGCGCCAGGTCGAGCTGGATCCCAGCCGGCTCAGCGTTTTCCTGCGCCAGCCAGGCATGGAGATCGATCTGGGCGCTATCGCCAAAGGCTATATCGCCGATCGGGTGCGCAGCTTTCTGCGCCAGCAGGGGGTGGAAAGGGCGCTTATCAATCTGGGTGGTAACGTGCAGACGCTCGGCGCGCCGCCGCAGACCCGCGGCTGGTCTGTGGGGCTGAAAACGCCATTTGGCAATGCCGAAGAGCTGACTGGCGTTATTGAGGTGGCGGGCAAATCAGTGGTGACTTCAGGGATCTACGAGCGCTACTTCGAGCGAGACGGGCGCTGCTATCACCATATTCTCGATGCGCGCAGCGGCTATCCGCTCGATAACGAGCTGCTGAGCGTTACGGTGATCTCCGACCGCTCGCTCGACGGCGATATCTATACCACGCTGCTCTATGGGCTGGGCGTGGAGAAGAGCCTCCTGGCGCTGCGCGATACGCCCCATATTGAGGCGATATTCCTTACCCGCGACCATGAGGTGATCTGCTCCTCGTCGCGCCAGTTCAGGTTTCGCCTGCACGACCACAGCTACCGGCTGGTTACTGACAATACTGCCTGAGCAGCGAGTGATATTCCGGCTGCAGGCGGTAGCGATAGACCGGGCGGCCGGTCGCACCATAGTGAATGCTGGTAAAGAGGATATTGATCTGCGCCAGCCAGATAAGGTATTTGCGGCAGGAGACGCGTGAGATATTGACCTCCGCCGCCAGTTCGTCGGTCGAGAATTCGCTGCCGGGATGGGCGTCTATCCACTGACACAGGGTGCGCAGCGTCTGCGGCGTCAGCCCTTTCGGCAGCCGTTTGCTGTCGTTGCTGGTGGGGGGATTGCCGTGGATCAGCTGATCGACTTCAGCCTGCTGGTAGTAAAGATGGTTATCCATCAGCGATTTCTTTTGCCGCCAGTTGGTCAGGGCTTCTTCAAAGCGCGGGAACTGGAACGGCTTAATCAGGTAATCCACCACGCCGTAGTGCAGCGAGGTTTTGATGGTGGCAGCGTCAGCGGCGGATGAAATAATGATCACCTCGACAGGCTGTTTCGCCTCACGCAGCTCCGGCAGCAGATCCAGTCCGTTTTCATGCTGCAGATAGATATCAAGCAGCACCAGATCCACGGCGGGCTCGCTGTGGAGGATCATCTCTTTCGCCTGCTGCAGCGTCGACGCCGTACCGACGCAGTGAAAGCCCGGCACCTGCCCGACGTAAACGCGATTCAGCTCAGCGACCATAGCATCATCATCGACCACTAACACATTGATCATGCGGTTTTGTTGCCTCCATCCCAGGGAAGTTGTACAAAAAATTGGGTAAACACGCCGGGTTCCGACTCAACGCTGACGCTGCCGCCAAGGCTTTCCGTCTGCTGCTTCAGCAGATAAAGCCCGACGCCGCGATCTTCGCCTTTCGTCGAGAAGCCTTTGTCAAAGATAGCATCCAGCTGATCGGTTGCGATGCCCGGCCCGTCATCGCTGACTTCACACGCCAGCCAGCCGTTCTGATAGTGCAGCATCACGTGAATATCGCCGTTATTTTCCTCGCCGAGCGCATCAAGCGCGTTCTCGATAAGGTTGCCAAGCACGGTAATCAGCACGGCGATCTGCTGCTCGTTGCCGATATCCGGCAAAAAGCTGGCGTCGCTCAGCGTCAGACGATGGCCGCTGTCCGACGCGCGGTTGATTTTACTCAGCAGGAAACCGGCGATCACCGGCGACTTAATTTTGTCGAGCAGCGAACCGATCTCGGTCTGGTAGTTGTTCGCCGTCTTTAAAATATAGGCTTCGACCTGCGCATAGTTTTTCATATGCAGCAGGCCAAGAATGACATGCAGCTTATTCATAAATTCATGCGAGCGCTCACGCAGCGCGTCGACATAGTTTACCATGCCGCTCAGGCGCTGCAGAAGCTGTGCGATTTCGGTTTTATCCCTGAAGGTGCAGACTGCGCCGATCAGTCGCTGCTGGCTGTAGACCGGCACGGTATTGCTCAACAGCACATGACCGTTGAGGTTCAGCTCTTCGTCGCGCCGCGCGCGGCCGGTGCGCAGCGTCTCCTGCAGCTGCGTATGGATAACGCTGGCGTCGTCCATACTGCCGGCGCGGTTATCCGTCAGCAGCTTCTGCGCCGCCTCGTTGATCAGCGACACCTCCGCATGCGCATCCACCGCGATAACGCCCTCTTTGACCGAGTGCAGAATCGCCTGGCGCTGTTCAAACAGCGACGAGATCTCCCAGGGTTCCAGACCAAAGAGTATGCGCTTCAGGGTTTTTACCAGCGCCAGCGTGCCCAGCGTGCCCGCCAGGGCGCCGATCAGAATGGTCCAGATAATGCTCCAGCGGCTCTGGTTGATCTGAACGCTGACTGCCTCCAGAGAGATGCCTATCGAGACCACGCCAATCTGCCGCTGCTGCGCGTCATAGACCGGCGTAAAGACGCGCAGCGCCTCCGCCAGCGAGCCGCGGTTGACCGAGACGTTCTCTTTACCCTGCAGCGCAGGGTTAATATCGTCGCCGATAAAATGCTGGCCGATCAGCGCCGGATTAAGATGGGAGTAGCGAATACCCTGCATATTGGTCACCACCACGAACAGCAGATTATTGTGCTGCTGCGCCGCGCGGGCGATGGGCTGGATAATGTCGGCGTTCGGCGATGCGCGAAGCGCCTGCTGGATCGCCGGTACGTCCGCCAGCGTACGCGCAACGGCCAACGCTTTGTCTTCCAGCTGCTTTTGCGTGGCGTTGCCGATTTGAAAGAAGTAGAGCAGATGCACGCTCAGCAGTACGAAGGTCACGACCGCACCGATCATCAGCGTGACGAGCGTGCTCAGCTTCATATGTTTTTTGCGGGTCAGGTTGCCCTGCGGTGTGTCGCGCATCGTCGGTCCTTTGTCGGAAAGCGGTGGGGTATTATCCCTTTCTCTGCGGCTTTGCAAAGGCTTTTATTCGGCGCGTAACGCGGCCGGGCAGGGAGCGCAGGCTGGATTGTCACAGGTTGTGAGCCTGGTGCAGCCTGCTGACTTAGTTACAGCATACTTGAAAGGATTTATCACATCAGCACGGCTCCAGAGCAAGTATCGTCTGGCAGGAAGGAATCGCGGATGGTTGCTCAGGGTTGCCCTTGCATATTCCAGCGCGCCGATCCCATCATGTCGTAAATATGCTGGTCGGCAAAGGCGGGGAACCTGGCTCGCGTAGCCGCTTCGGCCAGAGCAAAACAGTAATCTTTATCGCCGCCCTTGATAATGAAATTTTGCAGGGTGCCATCGATTTTAAAATCCAGGTGCACATTGCATCGTTTACCGTTCCAGGCGTGCGGCTGTGTAAGCGCAGCATCCAGTGCTTTTTTAATGCCGGACGCCTGCACGCCATAACTATCCTTATCTGACACTTTGCCCGAGCGGTGGTAGGTGCAAGCATCAAGCGCACGGGTTTTATGGCAATCTTTCGGCGCGAGAGGCGCGCAACCGGCAACGGCTGCTGCGGTAAGTAGCGTTACGAGTAATTGAGGTTTCATCACTAAGTCCGTTTATGAAAGTCTGTCAAAGCCAGGCACGGCTGAATTTCAGTTAAAAAAAATCCACGCGCGCTGGCGTGGATTTTAAGGCGTTATCGCGCCGCAGGAGAAGCGATAACCGCAGTAAATTAAAAGGATTAGACGTTAAACAGGAAGTTCATCACATCGCCATCTTTCACGATGTACTCTTTCCCTTCTGAACGCATCTTGCCCGCTTCTTTCGCGCCCTGTTCGCCTTTATAAGCGATAAAGTCTTCAAACGCGATGGTCTGCGCGCGGATAAAGCCTTTCTCAAAATCGGTATGGATTTTGCCCGCCGCCTGCGGTGCAGTAGCGCCGACCGGAATCGTCCAGGCGCGTACTTCTTTCACGCCGGCCGTAAAGTAGGTCTGCAGGTTCAGCAGCGCATAACCGGCGCGGATAACACGGTTCAGGCCCGGCTCTTCCAGACCCAGCTCGGCCATAAACTCGTCGCGCTCTTCATCGTCCAGCTCGGCGATATCTGATTCCACCGCCGCGCAAACCGGCACGACTACTGAGCCTTCCGCTTCGGCGATCGCGCGCACCTGATCCAGGTAAGGGTTGTTCTCGAAACCATCTTCGTTGACGTTAGCGATGTACATGGTCGGCTTCAGCGTCAGGAAGCTGAGATAGCGGATCGCCGCTTTCTCGTCGGCATCAAGCTGCAGCGCGCGCAGCATCCCGGCGTTTTCCAGGTGCGGCAGACACTTCTCCAGCGCGGCCAGCTCGATTTTCGCATCTTTATCGCCGCCTTTGGCTTTCTTCTGCACGCGCTGAATGGCGCGCTCGCAGGTCTCAAGGTCGGAGAGCGCCAGTTCGGTATTGATGACGTCGATATCTTCCGCCGGGTTCACTTTGCCCGCGACGTGAATGATGTTTTCATTTTCGAAGCAGCGCACCACATGGCCGATCGCTTCGGTTTCGCGGATATTGGT
Source organism: Pantoea sp. YU22 (assembly GCF_003970755.1). Classification (NCBI taxonomy): domain Bacteria; kingdom Pseudomonadati; phylum Pseudomonadota; class Gammaproteobacteria; order Enterobacterales; family Erwiniaceae; genus Pantoea; species Pantoea sp. YU22. The sequence continues at coordinate 526,399 of NZ_RYDU01000001.1, forward strand.
CAGGAACTGGTTGCCCAGGCCTTCGCCTTTCGACGCGCCTTTTACCAGGCCCGCGATATCAACGAACTCCATGGTGGTCGGCACCAGGCGCTGCGGTTTGACGATCTCCGCCAGCTGATCAAGGCGCGGATCCGGCATCGGCACTACGCCGGTGTTGGGCTCAATGGTGCAGAAGGGGAAGTTAGCCGCTTCGATGCCCGCTTTAGTCAGCGCGTTGAACAGGGTGGATTTACCGACGTTCGGCAGGCCCACGATACCGCATTTGAATCCCATGGTTGATTACCCTTCTAACTTGAGGTGCAACGCCTGCTTGCAGGCATTGCCGGAAACGAAAAAAAGTTGGCGCATTATACACAGAAATCGCGCGGGCAGGGCGTTTAGCTCGCCTTGAACGCGTGCAGCCGGTTCATCGCCTTCAGACGATCCTCTTTCAGCCACACTTCGGTGCAGCGCGCCGCTTCATCAATAGCGTCGTCGATCAGCTTCTGTTCGCTGGCGGGCGGCCTGCCCAGCACAAAGCCGGTCACCTTATTGCGATCGCCTGGATGGCCGATGCCGATACGCAGGCGATGAAAATTATTGTTGTTGCCAAGTTTGCTGATGATGTCTTTCAGGCCATTATGGCCGCCATGCCCGCCGCCCTGTTTGAATTTCGCCACGCCGGGCGGCAGATCCAGCTCATCGTGCGCCACCAGAATCTCTTCCGGCGTGATGCGGAAAAAGGTCGCCATTGCCGCCACGGCTTTGCCGCTGAGGTTCATAAAGGTTGTCGGCACCAGCAGGCGCACATCTTCGCCCGCCAGGCTAATGCGTGCGGTATAGCCGAAAAATTTCGCCTCTTCCTTTAACGACTGATTATGGCGCTCCGCCAGTAAATCGAGATACCAGGCACCCGCATTATGCCGCGTCGCGGCGTACTCTGCGCCGGGATTGGCCAGGCCCACAATCAGTTTAATGCTGCTCACGATGATTATCCTGCTCAGGTATGGAAAAGGCGTTAGTGTACTTCGCGGCAGGAAAGAGAACAAACTTCGTCGGGAGAGTTGGTTACGCAGCGTGATTAACTAATTTATTTTGAAATCAAGCTGCTGCGCGTAAAGCTGCGTCAATGTTTGTGAACGTTGTGTGATCCTGGACGCAAATCCAGGGCCAGTCATTGCCTAAACTTATGTCAGGTTAACATTACGTGCGGTTTTAATTGCTTGTTCATATGGACAGAGGTGAGTTATGAAACATCAACATTGTCGGAAAGCAGGAAACGTCATGATGATTGTTGGGCTGATCGTGATGGTCTCCAGTATCTTTTTCTCTGTGCTTAATCAGTTGCCGAGCATCCAGATGCCCGCTCTGCTGGCACAGGCCGCTATTCTGGGCATCTTTATCGGCGCGCTGTTATGGCTGGCAGGTGCGCGCGTCAGCGGACGGGAAAAAATCGAAGATCGCTACTTCTGGCACCGTCACTATGACGAGCGCTGTCGCCGCACGCCGCATCATTAAACAGCCTGATTCGCACATAAAAAAACCGGGCGCATGGCCCGGTTTTTTATTTAGCAAAGAATTAATGCTCGAACATCGCCGAGATAGACTCTTCGTTGCTGATACGACGGATCGCTTCAGCCAGCATGCCGGAAAGGGTCAGGGTACGCACGTTTGGCAGCGACTTCATCTCTTCAGAAAGCGGGATAGTGTCGCAGACGATAACCTGGTCGATGACCGATTTACGCAGGTTCTCAACCGCGTTGCCGGAGAAGATGGGGTGCGTTGCGTAGGCGAAAACGCGTTTCGCGCCGCGCTCTTTCAACGCTTCCGCCGCTTTGCACAGCGTGCCGCCGGTGTCGATCATATCGTCGACCAGCACGCAGTCGCGGCCTGCCACGTCGCCGATGATGTGCATCACCTGAGAAACGTTAGCGCGCGGACGACGTTTATCGATGATAGCCATATCGGTATCGTTGAGGAGTTTAGCGATCGCACGGGCACGTACGACGCCGCCGATGTCCGGAGAAACCACAATCGGGTTTTCCAGACCAATTTGCAGCATGTCTTCCAGCAGAATAGGGCTGCCGAAAACGTTATCAACCGGGACGTCAAAGAAGCCCTGGATTTGCTCGGCGTGAAGATCGACCGTCAGAACGCGATCGACGCCAACGCTGGAAAGGAAATCCGCGACCACTTTAGCGGTGATTGGCACGCGCGCGGAACGCACGCGGCGGTCCTGACGGGCATAGCCGAAGTAGGGAATAACCGCGGTAATACGACCAGCAGAAGCTCGACGCAGCGCGTCGACCATCACAACCAGTTCCATCAGATTATCATTGGTGGGAGCACAGGTGGACTGGATGATGAAAATATCACCACCGCGTACATTTTCATTAATTTGTACACTCACTTCGCCATCGCTGAAACGGCCCACTGCGGCGTCTCCGAGGCTAGTGTAAAGGCGGTTGGCAATACGTTGTGCTAGTTCCGGGGTGGCGTTACCAGCAAATAGCTTCATATCAGGCACGAGAAGAACCTCAGGCTTTGCGTCCAGAGAATGAACGGCGTTACGGTAACCGGCGCATACCGCAGCGCATGTTCATACGGGTGTGTTAATGCACAGAGTGCAGCGTCTGGAACAGGGTGACACTGTCACACATGCGCTTACAGCCCGGAAAGGGTGCGATGCAGAGGCGAGACGTTAACGCCTCGCGCAACAAATCCGCATACCCATTTCGGGGCGAGTTCCAGCACCTGACGAGCGGCTGACTCCGTGTCAAATTCGGCAAACACGCAGGCGCCAGTGCCAGTCAGGCGCGACGGCGCGTATTCTAGCAGCCAGGAAACAAGCTCATCAACCTCGCGAAAACGTTTTCTTACTACTGCCTCACAATCATTGTGGAAGGGCGTCGATAAAAGCGCCGCCAGGGAACGCACTGGCGTGTCCCGCGTAAGCTGCGGATCGTTAAATACCAGCGGCGTCGGAATGCTCACGCCCGGATGTGCCACCAGATACCATTTCTCCGCCGGATCGGCGGGCTGCAGCTGTTCGCCGACGCCCTGCGCAAAGGCGGCGAAACCTCTGACAAACACCGGTACGTCTGCGCCGAGCTGAACCCCAAGCGCCGCCAGTGCCTCAAAAGAGAGGCCGATGCCCCACAGATAATTAAGCGCCACCAGCACCGTCGCGGCATTGGACGAGCCGCCGCCCAGTCCGCCGCCCATCGGCAGGCGTTTTTCAATGGCTATCTGCGCGCCGGCATCGGCAGGCAGTCTGTTCCCGGCCTGCGCCGCCTGACGCAGCGCCGTTGCTGCACGAATGATAAGGTTGTCGTCATGGGTGACGCCCTCAACCGGCGTGGTCAGCGTCACACGGCCGCTGCTGTCGGGCGTGATATGCAGCGTATCGCCGTAGTCGAGAAACTGAAACAGGGTTTGCAGATTGTGGTAGCCGTCCGCGCGACGGCCAGTGATATAGAGAAACAGGTTAAGCTTTGCCGGAGCGGGCCAGGAGGTGATCATTGCAGGGTCCAGCTATCCATACGCAGCTTGATGCGCTGGTCGCCTTCGCGCAGCTCCAGGTTCGCCGGCAGCGCCGGGGTCGTTTTGCTGTCGTAATCCTGAATGGTAACCTGCCACTTCTGGCCATTGCTGCTGTAGTTCAGGCTCTTCAGCTGGTAGCTGCTGTTTAGCTGATAGTCGCTGGCGTCGCCGGGCAGGCCCATCATCCACTGGCGCAGGTTGGCGAGCGGAATATCCATACCGGTGAGCTGGGCGATCATCTTCTCCGCGTCGTTGCTGACATAGCGCTTGCCTTTGTTGTCCACCATCTGCACGGTATTGCCCTGGGCGTCGAGCTGCAGTTCGGTGCTGCCGAGCGGATTGGTCAGCAGCAGGCGATAGCGGTCCGGAGCGGTCTGCTGCCAGTTAAAGCGCGCGTAGACTTTCTGCTTGTCAGAAAGATAGGCGAAGGCGCCGCGCGTCTGATAGTGCGTGACTTTCGCCACTTCCTGCTGATGTTGCTGCCACTGCGGCGCGGTCGTGCTCGGACCTGGCCCCTGCGGTTGATGGACGGCGCAGGCGGTGAGCAGGGCGCTCGCCAGCGGCAAAAGGCGCAACATAGTGCGTGGTGAAAAGGTCATCACGTGGTCATCTCCTCGGACACGTTTTTAATTCGTAACAGATAACGCTAGCGATCCGCTTATAAACCGTCAATGCTGATTAGAGGAAAATTGCGCACGATCAGTTTAATCTTATTACAGTCATAGCCTTTGTATGGCTTTTCATGATCTGCCGCATCTTGTAGAATGCGCCTCACAAAACCCTGACATTATTGGGACAACCCAACTTTTATCGCCATGACGCTGCTCGCTCTCGGAATCAATCATAAAACTGCACCTGTCGCGCTGCGCGAACGCGTTGCGTTCGGGCCGGACGTGCTGGAACAGGCGCTCGACAGCCTGCTGTCCCAGCCAATGGTGCAGAGCGGCGTCGTTCTCTCTACCTGCAACCGCACCGAACTCTACCTTAGCGTAGAACAGCAGGCGGATCTGCAGGAGCGCCTGGTGCGCTGGCTGTGTGATTATCACCATCTCAATGAAGAGGACGTGCGTCAAAGTCTTTACTGGCATCAGGACAATGCGGCGGTAAGCCATTTAATGCGCGTAGCGAGCGGCCTTGACTCGCTGGTGCTGGGCGAACCGCAAATCCTCGGGCAGGTGAAAAAAGCCTTCGCCGATTCGCAGCGCGGCCATGCGCTGAGCAGCGAACTGGAGCGCATGTTTCAGAAAACCTTCTCGGTCGCCAAACGGGTGCGCACCGAGACGGAAATCGGCGCCAGCGCGGTGTCGGTCGCTTTCGCCGCCTGTACGCTGGCGCGCCAGATCTTCGAATCCCTGTCGACGGTGAATGTGCTGCTGGTTGGCGCAGGTGAAACCATCGAGCTGGTGGCGCGCCATCTGCGCGAGCATAAAGTGCAGAAGCTGATAATCGCCAACCGCACGCGCGAGCGCGCCGAGCGACTGGCGGAAGAGGTAGGCGCAGAAGTGATCGACCTGGCCGAGATCGACGCGCGCCTGGTCGACGCCGATATCGTTATCTCCTCCACCGCCAGCCCGCTGCCGATTATCGGCAAAGGGATGATGGAGCGTGCGCTGAAAGCGCGCCGCAACAAACCGATGCTGCTGGTTGATATCGCCGTGCCGCGCGACGTCGAGCCGGAAGTGGGCAAGCTGCCTAACGCCTATCTCTACAGCGTTGACGATCTGCAGGCGATCATCGAGCAAAATATGGCGCAGCGCAAAGCCGCCGCCGTGCAGGCCGAAAGCATCGTGGTGCAGGAGAGCGGCGAATTTATGTCCTGGCTGCGCGCCCAGAGCGCGGTAGAGACGATTCGCGAATACCGCTCTCAGGCGGACAGCGTGCGCGCCGATCTTGAATCTCGCGCGCTGGCTGCGCTGCAGCAGGGCGCAGATCCGCAGAAAGTGCTGCAGGAGCTGGCGCATAAGCTGACCAACCGTTTAATTCACGCACCAACCAAATCTCTGCAGCAGGCCGCCCGCGACGGCGACACTGAACGCCTGCAATTGCTTCGCGACAGCCTCGGTCTCGAGTAGACTCCTGGGCTGTTGCCCTCTGTGACGAGAATCCCATCACGACATGAAAACCTCTATTGTTGCCAAACTGGAAGCGCTGCAGGAGCGCCACGAAGAAGTGGAAGCGATGCTGGGCGATGCCAGCGTAATCGCCGATCAGGACCGCTTCCGCGCGCTTTCGCGTGAATATGCCCAGCTAACCGACGTTACCCAATGTTTCCGCGCGTGGCAGCAGACGCAGGAAGATATCGAAACCGCCCAGATGATGCTGGACGATGCGGAAATGCGCGATATGGCGCAGGAGGAGCTGCAGCAGGCGCGCGAAGAGAGCGAGCGGCTGGAGCAGCAGCTGCAGGTCCTGCTGCTGCCGAAAGATCCTGATGACGAGCGCGCCTGCTTTATCGAAGTGCGCGCCGGCACCGGCGGCGACGAGGCGGCGATCTTTGCCGGCGATCTGTTCCGCATGTACAGCCGCTACGCCGAAGCCCGCCGCTGGCGTGTGGAGATCGTCAGTGCCAACGAGGGCGAGCACGGCGGCTATAAAGAGGTGATTGCGCGCGTGACCGGCGAAGGCGCCTATGGTCGTCTGAAGTTCGAATCGGGCGGCCACCGCGTGCAGCGCGTGCCGGAAACGGAATCCCAGGGACGTATCCATACCTCAGCCTGCACCGTTGCGGTGATGCCGGAGGTGCCGGAAGCGGAGCTGCCGGATATCAATCCGTCCGATCTGAAAATCGATACCTTCCGCTCATCGGGCGCGGGCGGACAGCACGTTAACACCACCGACTCCGCTATCCGTATCACCCACTTGCCGACCGGCATCGTGGTGGAGTGTCAGGATGAGCGTTCGCAGCACAAAAACAAAGCCAAAGCGCTGGCGGTGCTGGGCGCGCGCATTCACGCCGCGGAGATGGCGAAACGCCACGAAGCGGAGGCGAGCACGCGCCGCAACCTGCTGGGCAGCGGCGACCGTTCCGATCGTATCCGCACCTACAACTTCCCGCAGGGGCGCGTCACGGATCACCGCATCAACCTGACCATTTACCGCCTCGACGAGACCATGGAAGGCAAGCTGGACAACCTGATTGAGCCGATCGTGCAGGAGCATCAGGCCGATCAGCTGGCCGCGCTGGCTGGTCAGGAGTAATGGATTTTAAAAGCTGGATGAAACAGGCTGTCGCTGCTCTGCAGGGCGGCGACAGCCCGAAGCGCGACGCGGAGATCCTGCTCGGTTTCGTCACCGGTAAGTCGCGCAGCTGGCTGGTGGCGTTTGATGAGACCGCGCTGCTGCCTGAGCAGCTGGCGCGCCTCAACGTGCTGCTGGCGCGTCGCGTTCAGGGTGAGCCGGTGGCACATCTGATTGGCGAGCGCGAGTTCTGGTCGCTGCCGCTGCGCGTCTCCGACGCAACGCTAATCCCGCGTCCCGATACCGAAGTGCTGGTGGAACAGGCGCTGGCGCGTCTGCCTGCCGCGCCGTCGCGCATCCTCGACCTCGGCACCGGTACCGGCGCAATCGCGCTGGCGCTGGCGAGCGAGCGTCCCGACTGTCAGGTGCTGGGCGTCGATCGCATTGAGGCGGCCGTAACGCTGGCGCAAAGCAACGCCGAGCGGCTGGCGATAGCCAACGCCGAATTCGCGCTGAGCCACTGGTTCGACGCGCTGCCCGCCGCGCGGTTTGACCTTATCGTCAGCAATCCTCCCTATATCGACGCGTGCGATCACCATCTGTCACAGGGCGATGTGCGCTTTGAACCGCGCAGCGCGCTGGTGGCCGATGAGGCCGGGCTGGCGGATCTGCGCCTGCTGATCGCTCAGGCGCCGCAGTGGCTTGTGCCTGGCGGCTGGCTGCTGCTGGAACATGGCTGGCAGCAGGATGCGGCGGTGCGCGCGCTAATGCAGCAGCAAGGTTTTCTTCAGGTCGCGACCGTGAATGACTACGGCGGCAATCCGCGCGTCACGCTCGGTCACATTCCATTTTAAAAAGGACGTACCATGGCCGCTTACTATCCTCTTATTAAACAACTGCATCTGCTGACGGTATTTATCAGCATCGCGCTTTTTATCGTGCGTTTTTACTGGCTGCGCAGCGGTTCGGCGCTGCTGCAGCGCCGCTGGGTGCGCATTACGCCACACGTTAACGATACCTTTTTACTGCTTACCGGCGTGCTGCTGGTGGTCATTACGCACTTTTACCCCTTCTCGCCGCAAGGAAGCTGGCTGACGGAGAAGCTTTTAGGCGTTATTATCTACATCGCCTTAGGTTCCGTGGCATTGAGCCGTCGCCCGCGCACCAGCCGCACGCGCTGGATCGCTTTCCTGGTCGCGCTGGTCGCGCTGGTGACAGTGATTAAGCTGGCGGTGACCAAAATGCCATTATTGGGGATAGTATGACCTCCGCAGAACAATTAGATTTTAGCCAGACGCCGCTGTGTGAAGCGGTGATTGGCGCGACCCGAGCGATTCGCGCCGATTTTCCCGCCTCCTCCGTGCAGGAGCAGCTGGCCGCGCTGGTGATGGAAGCCCGCTGCTATGTGAGCGGCGAACAGGATGCCGATATGCAGCTGGAGAAGCTGCTGGAGCTTTTCTATCGTCAGTGGGGCTTCGGCGGTGCCAGCGGCATTTATAACCTTTCCGACGCGCTGTGGCTGGACAAAGTGCTGAAGACGCGCCAGGGAACGGCGGTCTCGCTGGGTGTGATCCTGCTGCATATCGCGCAGGCGCTGGAGATTCCGCTGATGCCGGTTATTTTCCCCACTCAGCTGATTTTGCGCGCAGACTGGATCGACGGCGATATGTGGCTGATCAACCCCTTCAACGGCGAGACGCTGGATACCCATACGCTGGAAGTCTGGCTGAAAGGCAATATCAGCCCCACGGCGAAGCTCTACGACGACGATCTGGAAGAGGCGAAGACCATTAGCGTCATGCGCAAAATGCTCGACACCATGAAAGCGGCGCTGATGGAGGAGAAGCAGATGGAGCTGGCGCTGGGCGTGAGCCAGGTGCTGTTGCAGATCGACCCGGACGATCCCTATGAAATTCGCGATCGCGGTTTGATCTATGCTCAGCTGGAGTGCGAGCATATTGCGTTAAACGATTTAACTTATTTCGTTGAGCACTGTCCTGAAGACCCGGTCAGCGAAATGATCAAAGTGCAAATTCACGCAATTGAACAGAAACAGGTGACGCTGCACTAAGCGCACCACACAGTTAAGGAAAGGGCATGACTCAGAAAGTCGTCACTATTGGTGATATCAAGGTCGCTAACGATCTGCCATTTGTGCTGTTTGGCGGCATGAACGTGCTGGAATCACGCGATCTCGCCATGCGTATTTGCGAACACTACGTTAAGGTCACCGACAAGCTCGGCATTCCGTACGTGTTCAAGGCCTCTTTTGACAAGGCAAACCGCTCTTCCATCAAATCCTATCGCGGTCCAGGCCTCGAAGAGGGCATGAAGATTTTCCAGGAGCTGAAGCAGGCGTTCGGCGTGAAGATCATTACCGACGTGCACGAGGCGGCGCAGGCGCAGCCGGTGGCCGACGTGGTAGATGTGATCCAGCTGCCGGCGTTTCTGGCGCGTCAGACCGACCTGGTTGAAGCGATGGCGAAAACCGGCGCGGTCATCAACGTGAAGAAGCCGCAGTTCGTCAGCCCGGGTCAGATGGGCAATATCGTGGATAAGTTCGCGGAAGGCGGCAACGATAAAGTTATTCTGTGCGATCGCGGCAGCAACTTCGGCTATGACAATCTGGTCGTCGACATGCTCGGCTTCAACGTGATGAAAAAAGTCACCAATAACAGCCCGGTGATTTTCGACGTGACCCATGCGCTGCAGACGCGCGATCCGTTCGGCGCTGCCTCTGGCGGCCGTCGCGCTCAGGTGGGCGAGCTGGCGCGTGCCGGTATGGCGGTCGGCATTGCCGGTCTGTTTATCGAAGCGCATCCGGATCCGGATCACGCGAAATGCGACGGCCCGTCCGCGCTGCCGCTGGATAAGCTTGAGCCGTTCCTGGTGCAGATGAAGGCGATTGACGATCTGGTGAAGAGCTTCCCGGAGCTGGATACCAGCAAATAAGTCGCGCTTCACTGAGCGAAATAAAAAAGAGCGAGAGATCGCTCTTTTTTTTCGTCGCTTTTCTGCCCGGGCGCGGCGAGTTGTTAAAGCATGATGGTGAGGAGATAGCCCGCAAATAAGGCCAGGTGCGCGGCGCCGTTCAGCACATTGGTGCGTCCAGTGGAAAAAGAGATCTGGCACAGGATCAGCACCGCTGACATCATGACCATCTGCGGCGGCTCAAGGCCAAACACCAGCTGCTGGCCGGTCAGCGTGGCGATAATCGTTACCGCCGGCACGGTCAGAGAAATCGTCGCCAGTACGGAGCCGAAGAAGAGATTCATGGCGCGTTGTACCTGATTCATCAGCACCGCCTTCAGCGCCCCCAGACCTTCCGGCGACAGGATCAGCAGCGCGACCAGGAAGCCGGTGAACTGCGCAGGCGCATTAAACTCCGACAGCAGTTGCTCCAGCGTAGTGGCGTTCATCTTGGTCACGCTGATAACCGCAATCAGATGCACAATCAGCCAGGCGGTGTGCCAGATGCTGCTGTGCGCAGAAGGCTTGCCGTGATGGGGGTCGCCATCGTCACTGTCGTCCTCATGCTCGTAGACAAACAGGCTCTGATGCGTGCGCGTCTGGATCAGTAGAAACACGCCATACATCGCCGCCGAAATCGCCGCAATCAGCAGCGCCTGGGTGGTGGTGAAGTTGCCGCCCGGCAGCGCGTTGGGAAACACCAGCACCAGAATCGCCAGCGGAAAGATGGCGATCAGATACTGCTTTACCCCGGCGAGATTCACATACTGGGTGGCGAACTTACGCCCGCCCAGCAGCAGCGAGAACCCGACCAGCCCGCCGGTGACGATCATAATGATGGAGTAGAGCGTGTCGCGCATCAGGGCTGGCGCGGCGTCGCCGGTCGCCATCAGCGCGGAGATCAGGCTGACCTCAAGGATAACCACCGACAGACTCAGGATCAGCGAGCCGTAAGGTTCACCCAGCCGGTGCGCCAGCACGTCAGCATGGCGCACCACGCTGAACGCGCTGCTCAGGATCGCGACCAGCGCCAGCAGGTTGATGCCGATAACCACGGGCAGGCCGTTTGCTCCGCCGAAGAAGAACAGGACACCAAGGGCGGCGAGGGGAAGTATCAGCGAGAACTCTTTGTGACGTGTTTTTTCATAGGTAGTCATTCACCATCCTCTTAAGAGAAAAACTTCGGCGAAACCCAAACGGGGCTTCACAAAAAGAGTAGAACTTTTATGTCGGCAAAGAGTGTAACTTTTCGCCGTTTGCTATGTGGGAAATTTACCACTTTTTACTTTAAGTAAAATAACCGTCAATTGCGGTAAAAGAAGAGGTAAATATAAATTATCTATTTAATTTCATTTCGTTAATAGTTTGATTAAAGCAAACTGTCATGCTTTATTTGCGTTTTTTTGGCGGGATAACCACGATTTTTATCGGCTTTACTCTACTTGCGCGTGGTACCGCAATGAAATCCAGGGTTGAAATTTTTAACGCATACGCCAGGCTTAGATAAGGCCCTGAATGGAGGAGATGCAATGCCGTATAAGAACCGTGAAGCGCTGCCGGACAACGTTAAACATGTACTGCCGCCGCACGCGCAGGAGATCTATCAGAAGGCTTTCAACAGCGCCTGGGATCAGTACAAAGACAAGGATGAGCGCCGCGGCGATGAGTCGCAGGAAGAGGTCGCCCACAAAGTCGCCTGGTCGGCGGTGAAAAAGGAGTACGAAAAGGGCGATGACGATAAGTGGCACCCGAAAAAGTAGCCCTCTACGAAAAGGCCAGTGATACTGGCCTTTTTCTTAAATTACTTTAAATTTGTTGCTTATTCCTGGCCTTGAAAGCGTTGCGGAAAATGCATAATGTCAGTTAACGCTGCGGCTCACCGCGTCGCCCGTATGTCGATTTAACCAGGGAGCACGTTCGACAGGATGTAAGAGAAGTCAGGAGGTCGCATTGTTAACCCGAGAATTTTTATTAAAAGCAGACTGCAAAACGTCATTCGGCGATATTGAAGAATCGCTGCTCTGGAGCTGCGAGCAGCGCGCAGCGTCGCTGGCAGCCACGCTGGCCTGCCGTCCCGACCAGAGCCCGGTCTGGATCTTCGGCTATGGCTCGCTGATGTGGAACCCCATTTTCGAAGCGGACGAGGTCGCATCCGGCACGCTGGAAGGCTGGCACCGCGCCTTCTGCCTGCGCCTGATCGCCGGACGCGGCACCTCGTCCCATCCCGGCCGCATGCTGGCGCTGAAAGAGGGCGGTTCAACCAGCGGGCTGGCGTTTCGCCTGCCGGAGACGCGCCTGCATGAAGAACTGGAGCTGCTGTGGAAGCGCGAGATGATCACCGGCTGCTATCTGCCGACCTGGTGCGAGCTGACGCTGGAGGATGGCCGCAGCGTGACCGCGCTGGCCTTTATTATGGACCCGCGCCATCCACTCTATGAATCTGACTCCTGCCCGGAGGCTGTCGCGCCGCTGATCGCGGCGGCAAGCGGCCCGCTGGGCAGCAACGCGCAATATCTCTTTTCGCTGGAGCAGGAACTGGCGAAGCGCGGCATGGAGGAGGAGAGCTTAAGCCGTCTGGCGCATCAGGTGCGCGCGCTACAGGCGGGCGTACGCTGCGCGCAGGGATAGAGGCTCGCGGCGTGCCAATCCACGCCGCGAAAGCGCATCAGTTCCCCGGATTCAGCAGCCAGGTGCCTGGCTTATCAATTACCAGCGACTGCGCACGCATGCTGGTTCCTGAGTGCACTTCGATACGATACTGACCAGCCGCCAGATTAAGCGCGGCGAAACCGTTGCTGCTGGTTTTCACCTCGACTGGCTGACCGTTCAGCACCACGTTGGCGCCACGTTCCAGTTTAAGGTAGACCGTCGCCAGCGCGGCGGGCGTGGCTGCTGCTGGCGGCGAGTTATTCACGCCAGAGTTGGTCGCAACGGATGGCGCTGCGTTTTCCGGCGTCGCGTCGCGCCTGTTGGTCAGCCAGGTTACCGCAATCACCGCCAGCAGCGCGACCGCCGCCAGCGCTACCAGACCCGGCGACAGACGGCGTACGTTGCGCGGCGTCACCGGCTCTACGCTGGCCGAGCCGTGATTCACCGCCATCACCACCGGCGCAGGCGTGACAATCTCCTCCTCCTCGACAATGGGCGGAGGGGCTGGCGCAGGCAGCGGTTCCGGCGCAGGCTGCAGACTATTGACCACCGCCTCCACGTCGCTGACGGGCAGGTCGATCAGCGCCGCAAAAGCGTCAATCGACTGCGGACGATCGGCGGGCTTCATCGCCAGCGCGCAGTCCACCGCATGCAGCAGCGGCAGCGAATAGCCAGCTGGCTTACGTTCGACCAGCGGCTGGTAGTTATCCTCGATGCAGCGCACCACGCTGACCGGCGGCGGATTGCTGGTGATCAGGCTGTGCAGCACCGCGCCGAGCGCGTAAATATCGGTCCAGGGGCCCTGTTCGTTTTCCCCCTCTTCGCTGTACTGCTCAATCGGCGCGAAGCCCGGCTTTAGCATAATCTCGGTTTCGTCTGACAGATTGCCGATCTCTTTGCGCGCCGAGCCGAAGTCGAGCAGAACCGGCAGCTGGTTTTCCTGAATCTGAATATTATCCAGCGAAATATCACGATGCAGATAGCCCGCCTGATGAATCGTGCTGATAGCGCCAAACAGCGGCGGCAGCAGGCGACGGATCCAGGCCTCGTTCACCGCATCCGGGCTGGTAAGCTGCCACTCTTTCAGCGTCATGCCGCTGTAGTAGAGCGTGCCCATATAGGCGGTGCCGTTCTGTTCCCAGAAGCGCAGCACGTGCAGCAGGCCGGGATGGTTGAAGCGCGCCAGCAGACGCGCCTCCTGAATAAAGCTGGTCAGACCGGCATTAAACAGCTTCTGATAGCGTTCGCCGCGCAGCTCCAGCGACATATCCTCTGCGCGTACCGCCAGCGATACCGGCATATACTCTTTAATAGCGATGGTGCGTTCGAGCTGATGATCCCACGCGCGGTAAACGATGCCAAAACCGCCGCCGCCAATCACTTCCTTGATTTCAAACTCGTTAAAACGGTAGCCCGCAGGGAGCGCGTTGGGCACCGCTTTCTGATTATCATTTGCCGACATAGTGAACTCTCTGAACACCGCCTGACAGACAGGCTGCGCTGTAATTAATTGATGTTACGCCACGCACCTATCGCCGGATCAACCAGATCGGCGTGCAGGGTGTCGATCAGTAACACATTCACTTTTTGCTGTGGCATAAACTGCGGTCCCCAAAGACCACGCAACGTTTCCACCCGCGATTTCACGGCGTCAGGATCCTGCTGCGCCGTATTCTTATCCATTTTGACCAGTAGCGCGCCGTTAAAGCGCCAGACGTGGCTCGCCTCGTCGAAAGGCAGCACCAGCCAGCTGTCCGCCGCATCGGCGCGCGTGACGATCATGCGCTCTTTATTGACGGCCACGATTTGCAGCGAGTTGCCGGAAATCGACAGATTCGCAACAGGGTAGCCCTGATAAAAGGTGACCGTCAGAGGCCTGTTTTTACCCTTATCCGCTAAGATTATCTCGCTTTTGCCTTCCAGCCAGCCATCATGCGGACACTGCGCTTTCGCGCTGTCAGGAATAAACAGCGACTGCCCGTCGGCGTCCCATGAGGTGCGGAAGCGGCAGCCGCCAGGCAGATCGAAATGCTGCAGCGGCGCGGTATTGGCCGGACGCGACAGATCGAGCGGCGCGGCGTTAGCCGCGCTGGCGCTGGCGGTGGCGTCAGCCATCACAATCGGCCGCCAGTTTTGCAGTTTGCTGGCGCTGCCGCTGGCGAGTACGCCGCCCTCTTTGTTGGTCATTTGCCAGGGCAGTTCGTCCAGCGTGCCGCACTGGTTCGCCAGCAGCGTGCCGACGCGCGGCAAAAATGACGTCAGCACGGCGGAATCGGTGCTTTTACCCGACACGATACGCAGCGGCAGCGACTCTTTACACCAGTCGTCAGGCGCCTTGCTTTTTACGCCGTCAATAAAGACCTCCAGCGCCAGGCTGGGTGAATAAACCACGCGATAATCTTCGGCCTGCGCGCTGAAGGCGATAAATAAGGTCGCAATGCCGGACAACCATAATTTCATAATGATCCCTGGTATCAGTCGCGGGGTGGCAGAAAGCGTGCCGAATCCGCCGCAGAATAAAGCAACGTGGCGTCCTGAGGTTCGCCGATCCACACAGAGAGCGCGCTGAGATTATCCTTCTTCACGCTGCGGCTGACCGCTTTTTCCATCAGGGCCAGCCACTCTTCGCAGGCATTGACCATGCGCAATGCCTGCTCCATCTCCCTGGTCGTCAGGTTTAGCCAGAATCCGTCAGTGCAGACCAGAAAGGCGTCGCCATCCTCCAGCGCCAGCTCGGCGGAAAAGGTGACCGGACGCGCCGGATCCGCGCCGAGCGCATTATAGAGTAAATTACTGTTAATGCCGGTATTTTCATAGCCCGCATCCTTTAGCTGCTGCGCCAGACTGTGATCGCGCGTGACGTCGAACAGCGCGCCGTGCCGAAAGTGATAAACCCGGCTGTCCCCGGCGTGCGCCCACCAGGCGCGCCGCTGCGGGCGGTCAATAAACAGGGCGGCCAGCGTGGTGCTCATCCGCGAAAATCCGGGCTGTTGCTCCTGCGCCTGCCGCAGCGCCGCGCGGCAGTGTTCAATCGCCGCGTGGGTATTCTCCGGCGTCAGCCGGGGCTGGCTATGCAGCTCGGCCAGCAGGGTGTCGCGCACCAGCTGCGCGGCGCGATCGCCGCCGGACAGGCCCGCCACGCCGTCGCATACCACAAAGCAGGCTTTCTCTTCGGTAATTTCCGCGCCGGTGCGGTCCTGGTTCTCATCGCGCAGCCCCTGCTGGCAGCGACTGGCAAAAACAATCTTCATGCTTCATCCGTCCGGGTCTGCGAATCTTTGTACTGGTTGACTTCCACATCGTAGGCGTGCAGGAAGGCCTCGCCGAACAGGGTATGGAAGTCATCTTCGATCTCGCCGGCGGTGCGCTGATAATTGCGCGTAAAGTAGTCCCAGAGCGCGGCTTTTCGGGCGACAGAGAAGGGGAGTTTGGGCAGAACGCCCTCGCTGCGCGCCTGCTCTTCCAGACGCTGCGGGTTAAACGACTGCAGCATGGCGGCGATAATCGCGCGAATACCGGCAATCATGCCGAGCTGATGCGCCTGCAGATCCACCAGCGCGTCGCGCACCGCCTGCTCAGGCGGCATAAAGCCGGGCATCTGGCTCTGGTACATCTGCATCAGCACCGTTTTCCCGGAGGGCAGGATCTTAAAGGGGTTATTCGCTTCGTTCAGGATCATCGTCATATCCGCCTTCACGCCGCGCTTCAGAATTTGGCGCGACGACAGCAGCGCAACCGTGCCCTGCGAGAAGAGGCTTAGCATACGTCCCGTAACGCGCATCTGCTCTTCGTCGATAGGGGTGGCGTGACCGTTGCTCAGCCCCATGCCGTCGAGCAGCGCGGCGATCAGTTTTTCCTGATCCTGTAAGGCGGCGCCCGTCAAACGCGGCGACTCGCTCTTTTGCGGCTCGATCGCCAGCCGCGCGTCGCTGTGGCGCGACGGCGAAGGCGTCGCAGAGACAACGCTTTCCACCGGCTCTGCATCGAGGCCCAGCGGATCGTCCTCCAGCTGCATCTCACTGACAAACAGCGCCAGCGGGTCATCTTTCGCCGCGTCAGCGCGCGCCGGGTCCTGTACCGCAAGCTGGTATTCGCCAATTTGCAGCGCATCGCCATGCTGCAGCCGAACCTGCATGCCCCGATCCAGCGCGACGCCGTTGTGCACCACCGCGGTTACGCTGCCCTGACTGGTCAGGCGACATTCGCCGTCGGCGGAAAGGTGCACCAGCGCCTGCAAACGCGAAATGGCGCGCGATTCATCCGGCAATACCAGATCGTTATCCTGGCTACGGCCAATAGTGCCGCCGGGCGGCTGAAACGCCACGGTTTTTACCGGAACATCCGTATTGCACTGCACAATGGTAAATTGCATGAGTCATCCCGTGTCTGATGGGCAAACGCAAGGCCGTTATTCGAACATTGGCGGATAGAGGCCGTTACGTCCCGGCTGTGTACCTGCCGCCGGGTTAAAAAGTAGTGAAAAAAGTTGCGCCGTCAGGTTGCCGCTGTGCTTGTGGGTCGCATGGGCGAATCCGTCGCAGCGATTGGTCCACCAGTAGCTGATATGCTGCTGCGGATCGAACCGGTCCGCCGCCTCGCGCCAGCTCAGGGTGCAGGGCAGATCGCTGAAGCCGATCACATCCATAATGTCGGAGCGCTGCTTCTCCGGCACCAGCAGCGGCGGCAGCGCCTGAATCTGTTGCTCCAGCTGCGCGGCGGCGATCTGCACCTGCACGGCTTGGTAGAGCGTGGCGCCTAAATCCTGAAACCAGTCGCCGGAGATGGCGAGCTGTGCCGGATGCCACTGGCTGAGCGGAAAGGTGCGCAGCGCCAGCAGCGGCCAGGCGCGCCCCACGCGGTCGCACGAGGGCATCAGGCAGCCCATCTGCACCTGCTGCACGCCCGGCGTGACCGGCAGGACGAAGTTCCACACTGGCGCCTGCAGAAACCAGCTGGTTGCCGCCTGCTCCTGGCTGTGCCAGTGCATCAGCCCTTGCTGAAACCAGTGGGTCCAGGGCGCGATATGTTTCTCACTCAACCGGTGGCGCAGGAAATCGCCGGTTGAGGGGAGCTTCCCGTACCAGCCGGGGGCAACGATCGCAGCCATCTCTCACCTCATCATTACTCGCTATGCGCGGTCAATCGCTTCGCAGCCACCGCAGGGGTGACGGCCAGCGCACTGCCTTCCCGACCCGCATTTTTAAGATTTTCCGCAAGTTTGCGCATCATCAACGCATTGTCACGCGCATAGGGCGAAGACTGAATCTGCTGATCCAGCAGCTGGCTGAGGTGCCAGTCGAGCTGCTGCAGGTCACGCGCGCTGACGTTCTCAGGCAGCGAGTGCTGCAAATTCTGCATCAGCCAGGCGCGCAGAAATTCACCGTCATAGTTGCGCGGCTGGTAGAGCATCTGATAGGCACGCAGCGCGTTACGGCTGTATTCATTATCATCGCCCTTGTCGTTTCGCAGCAGGTTAGTGATCTGCTGCGCGACGCGCGGTAATAGCAAAGACTTTAGCGCATTTTGATAAAGCGCCCAGGCCGCGTCGCTGACCTGGGTGCCGCGATACAGCCCGGCGCGCATAGTAACAGGCGGATTATCCAGAGAAAAATGGTCGGAAAGCGGCAATTTCACCAGGTTGTTCAAAAAGGGAAGCAGATCAAAAATATTATCGGCTGGCTGATGGATCACCTGCTGGCTCTGCTTCACGATGGTCGGCACGCGATCCGCCACCTGACTGAGATAGCGCTGGTTCTGGAAAAAGCTAATCAGCCAGAGTCCCGAGGCGATAGTCAGCGCGCCCGCGAGCACGCCGTAGCCAATCCAGTGAAACAGCTGATTGCGGTGCTCCCAGTGACGGTTGCTGCCGGCGAGGCCGCTTTCGCGAAACACCAGATCGCTGAGGAGATCGCGAATAAAAAAGCTCTGTCCCTTATTGCCGGGAATCGGGCTGTTGCGGTTAACGCTGTCCCAGGCGGCGATGGTCTGACCGCTCGCCTGCGGCAGCTGCAGCTTGCGGCTCAGCTCGCCCATAATGCGGTCAAAGGGCAGGCCCTCCTGGGTACCGCTGGTAAAGAAGAGCCCGCGGGCGCTCCAGGCGATTGACTCCTGCTGACCGGAGAAGACCACGTCGAGATACTCGTTCAGCAGCGGACGCAGCGAAGCGAACTCCTGCGGAAAGAGGAAACAGTCGGCGCGCTGGCTGAGGTCGCGCTCCTGCGCCATTTTGTGGCTCAGCTGCTGCTGAAGCTGACGCTCCAGACGGCGGAATTGCTGATTAAAGCTGCGATGCCAGTCATCTTTATGCGGCTTGCCCGGCTCCCAGGGGAAGGTAAAGCCCCAGATGGCGTCGCGCTGGCGTTTCTCCAGCGCGCCGAAATAGCCCATAAACCCCTTCAGCAGATCGGTCTTGGTCACCATCACATAAACCGGAAAGTGGATGCCGGTCTGCTGGTGCAGCTCGCTCAGGCGGTTGCGCATGGCGCTCGCCTGGGCATAACGCGCCTCGGCGGATTCGCTCAGCAGATCGGCCACGCTGAGCGTCATGATCACGCCGTTGATCGGCTGGCGCGTGCGGTAGCGCTTCAGCAGATTAATAAAGCTGTGCCACTCACCGGCGTCGCGCGCGCGCTGGCTCTCCTGCAGGGTATAGCGTCCGGCGGTATCGATCAGCACCGCCTGGTCGGTAAACCACCAGTCGCAGTGACGGGTGCCGCCGACGCCGCGGATCGCGGTTTTGCCGACGCTGTCGGTCAGGGGAAAATCGAGCCCGGCATTCAGCAGCGCGGTGGTTTTGCCCGCGCCAGGGGCGCCGATCACCAGATACCACGGCAGCTGATAGAGATAGCTGGAGTGCATGCGCGCCAGCCAGCGGCTGTTGCTCTTGCGGCTAAAGGGCATGCGTTTTAGCTGCGTTACCGCCTCGCTGAAGCGCTGGGTAAGCAGCTCTTCGGTCGCCTGCCGCTCAGAGAGATCTTCCGCGCTGGTCTGCTGCAGCGTAGTGAGCAGCTTGCTGTTAAACCAGGCGCGATAGAGCGAAGGGATAAACTGAAACAAAACCCAGATAAAAAAGAGTGCGCCTACCGTCAGCTGGCGCGGCAGCTCCGGCTCCAGCGGTCGGGTTTCTCCCCAGCTCCAGAGCGGGCCGAGGATCCAGACGAGGCAACTCAGCGCCGTAACGCCAATAAAGCTCCAGAGCAGGCGATGAGTCAAAACAGGGCGTAAGGATGCGCGCATTACTGAGCTCCTTGATGATTACCGAGCGTTTCCGGCGCGGCAAACAGAGTGATCTCAACGCGGCGATTGCGTGTCCGGTTTTCATTGCTGTCGTTGGGCAGCAGCGGATCGCTGTCGCCGCGTCCTTCAGAACGGATCGCGTGGCCGTCGGCGAGCTGCGTCTGCAACAGCTGCGTCACCGCGCGGGCGCGAGCGAAGGAGAATTCATAGCTGGAGGCAAAGCGGCTGTTGTCTACCGGGCGATTGTCGGTAAAGACCGACACCAGCACCGTACCTTTGACGTTCTTCATCGCCGTGGCGACGCGGGCCAGCAGCGCGCGGCCCACCGGATTAATGGCGGTGCCCTGTTCGGCGAACAGCTTGTCGGCGGGGATAATTACTTTACTGCCGAAGGCGCCGTCGCTGACTTCAAGCTGACCGGCGGCAATCACGTCGTTGAGGCGCTGACGCAGATCGAGCAGCGCCTGGGGCGAAGAGGGACGACGCCCGACGGTGATCTGCGGCAGCGGCGTCTGATAAATGGCGCGCAGCAGCGGTTCGGCGTCGTTGCCCAGCCGCCAGTTAAGAGCGCTGTAGAGCAGGCAGGCGATCAGTGCGGCGACGGTAGCGCAAGCCCAGAGCGGAATCATCGGGCGGGAGATGCTGCTGACCAGCGGATGCACCTCGACCAGTGGCCTGGCGTTCTCGCTTTGCGGTTGCCGCGTTTCCTCAATCAGCTTCGCGAGGCGCTTGCGGATGGCGTCGCACTGTACCCGTCCGCTGTCGCTGCCGCGATAGCGGCCTTCGTAGCCGAGCAGCAGACAGTAATGCACCATCTCCAGCAGCCAGAGATGCTGCGCCGGACTCTGCGATATGCGCGACAGCAGCTGGAAGAATTTTTCGCCGCCCCAGCTTTCGTTATGGAAGGTGACCAGCATGCCGTTGCCTGACCAGACGCCGCGCGTGCCCCATGGGGTTTGAGCGGCGGCCTCATCCAGCGCGCTGCACAGGCAGTAGCGCGCGCCGATAATCATCTCGAACGGCAGCCCGGCCTGTTTGCAGCGCTGCTCGAACTGACGGATTTCATCAATCAGCGACTGACGCAGGCCTGCGGGATCGTCGTGCGTGACCGCCTGGCGAAGCTGCACCACGGCATTCAGCAGCGGCGCCGCAGCCTGTAATAAAAGATTATCGTTGCCCGAGGCGTTCACCTCTGCGGCCTGCGATTCTTGTGTCATTAACGGGGATTCTTCCAGACAAGAACAAATCCCTGAGTGGCTAGCTCAGGGATTACGTACTGGCAATATGCGCCGGATTTCATTATCAGTCTAAGATCCAGGTCGCGGTATCGTTGGTGCGGCACGCTTTGCTGGCGCCGCCGACATCGACACAGACCTGCTTATTCTTACCGCGCGGGCGAGGGCGATCGCTGCGCAGGGTCGCTTCGTAGCGGCTGCTTTCCACGCCCGCTTTCAGCGGAACATAGCCAATCAGCGGGCCGTCCGCCTGGTCAGCGATCGCCAGCCAGTGGTTTTCGACGCTGCCCAGTACTTCGAACGGCTTACCGTTTTCAAGATAACGCACCACTTTGCCGCCATAATCGGGCGTGGTCATCACCGAAGCTGCGTAGAGCGCGCGCCAGGTCTCATTAACCGGGGTAAATTCGGCAGGCGCGGCGACCGCATGACGATGAACTAACTTAACGCCATTGACTTCGCTGGTGACCAGCGTGTCATCGGTGACAGACGGCGGCGGTGCTTTACAGCCCGCCAGGGTCAATGTCGCCAGCAGCATTAACGCAAGACTCTTTTTCACCATGTTCCTCGATTTCATCAGAGTAACTGCATAATACGCCGCCATCGTCATCCCTGTGACGACCTGCGCGCTGCATCATGCCTTCACAGCATCAGCTAAAAAAACGGACAAATTACATCAGGATAGTACTGCATCCAGTCTACCTAAGACTTTTGAGATTTCAAACCATTGCGCTCACGCTAAAGCCATGCTAGCAAGCCTGGCGCACGGCGCGCAAAAATGCCAAAAAACGTCGCTGAGTAGTTCAGTTAAACGAAATTTACTAATGAATAACGTAACGCGATGAATTATGAAGCAGCCTATTTTGTCATGCGCCTCAGGGAATAGGAAATTATTAAATTTTTTTAATTGCTTCTGGGACCTGGGGGACGTCCGGCGCTTTTTGAACGCATAACATTTTCAGAAAATCCGGGTGAGGGCGATCGCATTCTTTCCTTAAAGCGGCACGGCTTTTGCTTCATTTTGCCCTGAAAATGTGACTCAAAACACAAGGTGATCCCTATGACCGACGCGCTGGCATACCTCCAGGCATCGCGCGACAGCGATATCGCCAGCCTGCAACGGCTGCTGCATACCGGCCAGCTGATTGCGGCGCTGAGCGAACTGATCCACCAGCTTCAACGCGAGCGCGGCGCCAGCAATATCTGGATCTGCTCACAGGGCAGGCTGTTTAGCCAGGAGCGCCTGGCGCGCGAGCAGGAAGTGAGCGCCGCAATCCGGGACTTTACACAGGCGTTGCCGCCCGCCGCCGCCCATCCCGGCGACAGCCGCTTCTGCAATCTGATCGCCGCCGCGTTGCAAACGCTGGCGGCGCTGCCTGCGCTGCGCGCGCAGATGTTGTCGGGCAACCGCGATCAGGCGCAGGCGATGCAGGCGTTCAACCAGGTCATTCGTACCTTGCTGAACCTGGTGTTCGAGGCGGCCGATACCGCCAGCCATCCCGATATTTCCCGCGCGCTGATTGCGCTGTTCAGTTTTATGCAGGGTAAGGAGCTGACGGGGCAGGAGCGCGCGACCGGCTCGGCAGGTTTCGCCGCCGGCTGCTTCAGCGAGGAGCAGCGTCAGCGTATGGTGGCGCTTATTGCCGCGCAGGAGCAGAGCTTCGCCACCTTCAGCCAGTTTGCCGACGCCGACGCGCTGGCCCGCTGGCGTCCGCTCGCCGCCGCCAGCCGGGAAATCGAGCGGCTACGGCGCATCGCCTGCACGCTCGGCCAGGCAGAGGAGTCGGGCACGCTGCGCTGGTTCTCACTGCTCAGCGCCCGCATCGACCAGATGAAAACCCTTGAAGACCACCTTACCGCCACGCTGATGGCCCGCTGCCGTCAGGCTATCCATGCCGCGCAAAGCGAGGCCGCACAGCCGATTCAGGCGGCGGATCAGAGCTTCAGCCTCTATATCGCCGGCGCCGACTGGCTGCCGGAAGAGCAGACCCATCTGCACAGCGACGGGCTGGCGCATCAGCTTGGCCGCTCGGTTCTGTCGCTGGTACGCGAGCAGGCGCAGCGTCTGCAGCGTCAGGCGGACGAGCTGGCGACAATGCGCGCCACCCTGGAGGAGCGGCGGGTGATCGATCAGGCGAAAGCCTGGCTGATGCAGCAGCATGACTACAGCGAACAGGCCGCGTGGCAGGCGCTGCGCAAAAGCGCCATGAACCAGAATAAGCGCATTATTGACATCGCCCAGGCGGTGCTGGCGGTCGCCGCGATGGCGCAGCCGCCCGCAGGGCAATGAGATAAGCGCGAGCCAGAGAACAGCGCGCACAACCACTACCTCGTGAGAGGTAGATGCACAACGGCTGTGCGCGCGCTGCGTTAGCGAAGTGCATCCGTCTGGCTTAGCCGCGCCAGAAGCCGCGTCGCCGCGGGCTGTGCAAGCTGGCACGCTCTTTGCTCTGATTTAAATGAAGCTGGTTAAATGAATTCGCACGTGTTTCGCCAATGGCGGCGAAACACGTGCTCTGGATAAAGGCGTCCATCCGCATGCGCAGGCATGTCGGTCGGACGCCTTTTTTTATTCTCTTTTTTCAGGAAGCGAGCGATGAGCCACTCCTCTTTTTCCGCCTCACGGCGCAAGTTATTACTCGCCAGCGCCGCCGCTGGCGGCGCATATCTGCTGCCGGGTCTGCGCAACGCCGTCTGGGCCGCCGGGTCAGACGCGCCGGAAAAGGCCAGCCTGCGCGTCGGCTTTATCCCGCTCACCGACTGCGCGCCGGTGGTGATGGCGGCGGTGAAGGGCTTCGATAAAAAATATGGTCTGACGCTGCAGCCGAGCAAAGAGGCGAGCTGGGCGGCGGTGCGCGACAAGCTCACCTCCGGCGAGCTGGACGCCGCCCACGCGCTTTACGGCATGATCTACGGCCTGCAGCTGGGCGTGGCGGGGCCGCAGCATGATATGGCCAGCCTGATGACGCTCAACAACAACGGCCAGGCGATTACGCTCTCCAGCCAGCTAAAGGCCCAGGGCGTCACCGACGCCGCCAGCCTGAAGCGGGCGGTAGCGGCCCAGCCCAAAGGCGCTTTTACCTTCGCGCATACCTTTCCCACCAGCACCCATGCCATGTGGCTTTACTACTGGCTCGCCAGCGCGGGTATTCATCCCTTTGACGACGTGCGCACCCTGGTCGTGCCGCCGCCGCAGATGGTGATGAATATGAAGATCGGCAATATGAGCGGCTTCTGTGTCGGCGAGCCGTGGAACCAGCGCGCCATCAGCGACAACATCGGCTTCACCGTCGCGACTTCACAGCAGATCTGGCCGGATCACCCAGAGAAGATCCTCGCCACCCGCGCCGAGTGGGTCAAAACCTTTCCTAACAGCGCCCGCGCGCTGACCGCTGCGGTGCTGGAGGCGGCGCGCTGGATAGACGCCTCCGACGATAACCGCCGCGAAACCGCCGCGGTGCTGGCGCAGCGCGCCTGGATCAATACCCGGGTTGAAACCCTTGAAGGACGCATGCTCGGGCAGTATCAGGACGGTCTCGGCAAAAGCTGGCAGGAGACCCATCCGATGCGCTTCTTCCACGACGGCGCGGTGAGCTTTCCCTGGCTCTCCGACGGCATGTGGTTCCTGACCCAGATGAAGCGCTGGGGCATGCTCAGCGCCGAGCCGGACTACCTTGCGGTGGCGCGCCAGATCAACCGTATCGACATCTACAAACAGGCGGCGTCCGCCGTCGGCAACGTCGCGCTGCCGCAAAGCGAACTGCGCAGCAGCACCCTGATAGACGGCAAGGTATGGGACGGCAGCGATCCTGCCGCTTACGCCGCAGGTTTCGCCCTGAACCGCCAGGAGAAGCAGAAATGAAAAAAACCGCTCAGATAAGCGCGCCGACGGCCGTCGAGTCCGGCACCGTCGTCACCCTCAAGCTGACACCGAAACGCGCGGTCCGTACGCCCCGTCTGCGTCCGCTGATGCAGCGCCTGATCCCGGCGCTGTGTGGTCTGCTGTTGATGCTGCTGGTGTGGCAGATCGCCGCGCTGTGGAGCAGCGGCTTTCCGACGCCTTACGCCACCTGGCAGGCAGCGCTGACGCTGTTCGCCGATCCCTTTTATAACGCCGGGCCGAACGATCAGGGCATCGGCTGGAACGTGCTCGCCTCGCTGCAGCGCGTCGCCGTCGGGTTTGGGCTGGCGGCGCTGGTGGGGATCCCCGCGGGCTTTCTGCTGGGCCGCTTCACCTTTGTATCGCGCATGTTCAGCCCCATCGTCGCGCTGCTGCGTCCGGTCAGCCCGCTGGCCTGGCTGCCCATCGGCCTGCTGCTGTTTCAGCGCGCAGAGCCCGCCTCCAGCTGGACCATTTTTATCTGCTCCATCTGGCCTATGGTGATCAATACCGCCGAAGGGGTGCAGCGTATTCCGCAGGACTACCTCAACGTGGCGCGCGTGCTGCAGCTTTCAGAGTGGACGGTGATGCGCCGCATCCTCTTTCCCGCGGTGTTGCCTGCGGTGCTGACCGGCGTGCGTTTGTCGATCGGCATCGCCTGGCTGGTCATCGTCGCCGCCGAAATGCTCACTGGCGGCCTCGGCATCGGTTTCTGGATCTGGAACGAGTGGAACAACCTCAACGTGGAGAACATCCTCATCGCCATTCTGATTATCGGCGTGGTGGGGCTGTTGCTGGAGCAGGGCCTGATGCTGCTGGCCCGTCGTTTTACCTGGGACAAATAAGGAGCCGCTATGTCACCGATTATTCGCGTTCAGCAGGTCAGTCAGCGTTTCACGACGGCGGGCGGCGACTTCCTCGCCCTGGATAACGTTTCGTTCGACATTCACGAAGGAGAGACCCTCAGCCTGATTGGGCACTCGGGCTGCGGCAAATCGACGCTGCTCAACCTGATCGCCGGGCTGACCGCGCCGAGCAGCGGCGTGCTGCTGTGCGACAACCGCGAAATCGCCGGGCCAGGGCCGGAGCGCGCGGTGGTGTTTCAGAACCATTCGCTGCTGCCCTGGCTGACCGCCTGGCAGAACGTGGAGCTGGCGGTGCGGCAGGTGTTCAACGGCCGCATGGATAAAGCGGAAATGGCGGAGTGGATTGAGCACAATCTGAACCGCGTGCAGATGAGCCATGCGATGCACAAGCGTCCCGGCGAGATCTCCGGCGGCATGAAGCAGCGCGTCGGCATTGCGCGCGCGCTGGCGATGAAGCCGCGCGTCCTGCTGCTCGACGAGCCGTTCGGCGCGCTTGACGCCCTGACGCGCGCGCATTTGCAGGAGAGCGTGATGCGCATTCAGCAGGAGCTGAACACCACGATCGTGCTGATCACCCACGACGTCGACGAGGCGGTGCTGCTCTCTGACCGGGTGCTGATGATGACCAACGGCCCGGCGGCGAAGGTGGGCGAGATACTGAATATCGATCTCCCCAGGCCGCGTTCGCGGGTCGCGCTGGCGGATGACGCGCGCTACCACCAGCTACGCCAGCAGATCCTGCATTTCCTTTATGAAAAACAGACCTCGGCAGCCTGAGGAGCCGCATATGAAGCAACGGCTGCTGGTGGTGGGTAACGGCATGGCGGGAATGCGCATGGTGGAAAGCCTGCTGCGCCTCGCGCCGGATCGTTACGCCATCACGGTGATCGGACGCGAGCCGCACGGCAACTATAACCGCGTGCTGCTCTCGCCGGTGCTGGCGGGTGAGAAAAGCTTCGAGGAGACGCTGATTCACACGCGCGACTGGTACCGGCGACAGGGCATCACGCTGCTGGCGGGCGAAAGGGTGCAGGCGGTCGATCTCGCTGCGCGTCGGCTCCGCACCGATCGGCGCGCGCTGGCGTGGGATCGGCTGGTGTTTGCCACCGGATCGCGCCCGCGGCTGCCCGCCATACCCGGCATTGCGCAGCCGCAGGTCTACGGCTTTCGCACAAAAGAGGATGTCGATGCGCTGCTGGCCGGCGCGGGGCCGGTGGTGGTGCTGGGCGGCGGTTTTCTCGGTATCGAGGCCGCTGCCGCGCTGCGCGCGCAGGGGCGCGAGGTGACGCTGTTGCACCATAAAGCCTGGCTGCTGGATCGCCAGCTGGATGCCCAGGCGGGGGCGCTGCTGTGCAGGCAGCTGGAATCGCGCGGCCTGCGCGTGGAGCTTAACAGCGGACTGGCTGAGGTGACCGCAGCGGGCGTCGTACTGGCAGACGCCCGCACGCTGCCCGCCGCGCAGGTGGTGATCGCCATCGGCGTTGAACCAGAGATCGCCGTCGCGGCGGCAGCGGGTGTGCCCTGTCGGCGCGGCATCCTGGTGGATCGCCAGCTGCGCAGCGCATTACCCGACGTCTACGCGCTCGGCGAATGCTGCGAAATCAGCGGCGAAACCTTTGGTCTGGTGGCGCCCTGTCTGGCGCAGGCGGACGTGCTGGCGGCGCAGCTGGCCGATCGGCCGATCGCTGATTTCCGTTACCAGGAAAGCGGCACCCGCCTCAAGGTGAGCGGTATCTCGCTGTTCAGCGCGGGCGATATTCGCGAGGCGGAGAGCTGCACCAGCTTCGATCCTCTCTCCGGCGACTATCGCCGTCTGTTTCTGCGCGACGGTCGCCTGTGCGGCGTGCTGCTTTACGGCGACTGCCAGCAGGCCGCGCCGCTGCTGGCAAAACTACAGGCGGGCGATAACGCCGCTCTTCACACCCTTTTTGATAATCAACCCGAAGCGCAGCCGCAGGCTGCAGGAAGCCCGATGATGAGTAAACCGGTATTAGCCGTGGTCGGTCACGGCATGGTCAGTCACCATTTCCTTGAGCAGCTGGTGGCGCGCGCGCTGCATCAGCGCTATCAGATCGTGGTCTACGGCGAAGAGCGGCAGCCCGCCTATGACCGCGTGCATCTCTCCTCCTTTTTCGACGGCAAAAGCGCGGCGGATTTATCGCTGGTCGATGAGAACTTTTTTGCCGCGCACGGCATAGAACTGCGCAGCGGCTGTCAGGTCGTCGCTATCGATCGTCAGCAGCGCAGCCTGCGCGACAGCCGCGGCGACGAGCTGGCATGGGACAAGCTGGTGCTCGCCACCGGCTCACGCGCCTTCGTGCCGCCCATCCCCGGCCACGACGACGCGCGCTGCTTCGTCTATCGCACGCTGGACGATCTCGACGCCATCTCCGCCTGCGCGCGCGGCAGCCGTCGCGGCGTGGTAATCGGCGGCGGCCTGCTGGGGCTGGAGGCGGCCAACGCGCTGCGTCAGCTCGGGCTGGAGACGCATGTGGTCGAGTTCGCGCCGCGCCTGATGGCGGTGCAGCTGGATGAGGGCGGTGCGCAGATGCTGCGGCGGAAAATCGACGCGCTCGGCGTGCAGGTGCATACCGCTAAGCAGACGCAGCGCATCGACCGCCAGGCAGACGGCAGCCTGACGCTGCACTTCGCCGACGGCGAAACCCTGTCCACCGATCTGCTGCTCTTCTCGGCGGGCATCCGTCCGCGCGACGAGCTGGCGCGCGAGGCGGGATTAACCCTCGGCCCGCGCGGCGGCATTGAGATCAATGACCTCTGCCAGACCAGCGACGACGCGGTGTTCGCCATCGGCGAGTGCGCGCTCTGGAACGGGCAGGTCTTCGGCCTGGTGGCACCCGGCTACCAGATGGCGCGGGTGCTGGCCGGGCACCTCGCCGACGAGGCGAGCGCCTTTAGCGGCGCGGATATGAGCACCCGTCTCAAGCTGCTTGGCGTGGAAGTCGCCTCGTTCGGCGATGCGCATGGCCGCACTCCAGGCAGTCAGAGCTACTTCTGGACTGACGAACCTAAAGGCGTCTACAAGAAAATCGTCGTATGCGGCGACGGTAAGCGCCTGCTTGGCGGCGTACTGGTGGGCGACAGCGGCGACTACAGCACGCTGCTGCAGCTCATGCTGAATCAGATGGCGCTGCCCGATGCGCCGGAGAGCCTGATCCTGCCCGCGCTGGCGGGCGCGCCGGCCCGTACATCGGGCGTGGCGGCGCTGCCTGAGAGCGCCCAGGTCTGCTCCTGCCATAACGTCAGCAAGGGCGACATCTGCGCCGCCGTGCAGAGTGGCTGCGGCGATCTGGCGGCGGTGAAGCAGTGCACCCGTGCGGCCACCGGCTGCGGCGGCTGCTCAGCGCTGGTCAAACAGGTTATGGAGAGCGAGCTGGCGAACCTCGGCGTCGAGGTGAAAAAGGATATTTGCGAGCATTTCGCCTGCTCGCGTCAGGAGCTTTATCACCTGATCCGCGTCGGCGAGCTAAAAAGCTGGGACGCCCTGCTGGCGGCGCACGGGCGCGGCCACGGCTGCGAGGTCTGCAAGCCGCTGGCGGCGTCGCTGCTTGCCTCCTGCTGGAATGACTACCTGCTCAAACCGGCGCACCTGCCGCTGCAGGACACCAACGATCGCTATTTCGCCAATATCCAGAAAGATGGCACCTATTCCGTGGTGCCGCGCGTACCGGGCGGCGAGATCACGCCGCAGGGGCTGATCGCTATCGGCGAAGTGGCGGCGCGCTACGATCTCTACACCAAAATTACCGGCGGCCAGCGTATCGATCTTTTTGGCGCGCGGCTGGACCAGCTGCCCGCCATCTGGGAAGCGCTGCTGGCGGCGGGCTTTGAAACCGGTCACGCCTACGGCAAATCGCTGCGCACGGTAAAATCCTGCGTCGGCTCCAGCTGGTGCCGCTACGGCGTGCAGGACTCTACCGCCTTCGCCATTGCGCTGGAGCACCGCTACAAAGGGCTGCGTGCGCCGCACAAGATCAAGATGGCGGTGTCGGGCTGCACCCGAGAGTGTGCCGAAGCGCAGAGCAAAGATATTGGCGTGATCGCCACCGAGAAGGGCTGGAATCTCTACGTCTGCGGCAACGGCGGCATGAAGCCGCGCCATGCCGATCTCTTCGCCAGCGATCTCGACGACGAGACGCTGATCCGCTACGTCGACCGTATCCTGATGTTCTATGTGCGCACTGCCGACCGGCTGCAGCGCACCAGCGTCTGGATGGATAACCTCGAGGGCGGCCTCGACTATCTGCGTCAGGTGGTTATTGAGGATAGCCTGGGCATTGCGGCGACGCTGGAGACGGAGATGCAGCGCGTGGTCGCAAGCTACCAGTGCGAATGGCAAACCACGCTGGCGGATCCGTCGCGGCGCGCGCTCTTCACCGCCGCAGTCAACAGCGATCGGCCGGACGAGACGCTGCACTACGACCGGGTGCGCGAGCAGCGCCAGCCTGCGGCGCAGTCGCATATCCCGATACTACAAATGCCCGCCGAACCCTGGAGCGCGCTGTGCGATTTTACGGCGGTGCCGCCGCAGGCGGGCATTGGCGCGCGGCTCGGCAGTGAGCGCATCGCGCTGTTCCGCTTCGGCGACGCGCTTTACGCGCTGGAGGATCGCGAGCCGGGCAGCGACGTCAGCGTGCTGTCGCGCGGCATTCTTGGCGATGTGGCGGGTGAGCCGGTGGTGATCTCGCCGCTTTATAAACAGCGCGTGCGGCTGCGCGACGGACAGAGCCTCGACAACCCGCAGCACCAGCTGCGCTGCTGGCCGGTGAAGCTGGAAGCGGGGCGCATCTGGGTGGCGAACCGGCCGCTGAAGCTGATGGCGGAGGCCTCATGAATACCACCTGTCCCTACTGCGGCGTCGGCTGCGGCGTCAGCGTACGCGCCGACGGCACGGTCACGGGCGACGCCAGCCATCCGGCGAACCTCGGGCGACTGTGCGTCAAGGGTGCGGCGCTGGGCGAAACCCTGCACGCCAGCGGACGGCTGCTGTGGGCGCAGGTGGATGGCGAACGCGTGTCGCTCGATGCGGCACTGGAGAGCGCCGCTGTACGCCTGCGCGCCATTATCGATCGGCACGGCCCGGAAGCGGTAGCGATCTACGCCTCCGGGCAGCTGCTCACCGAGGATTACTACGTCGCCAACAAGCTGATGAAGGGCTATCTCGGCGCGGCCAATATCGACACCAACTCGCGACTCTGTATGGCCTCGGCGGTGGTGGGCTATAAGCGCGCCTTCGGCGCGGATGCGGTGCCCTGCTGCTATGAAGATTTCGCCGAGGCGGATCTGGTGGTGCTGGCAGGCTCTAACGCCGCCTGGACGCATCCGGTGGCGTATCAGCGGCTGGTACAGGCGAAGCAGCAGCGCCCGGCGATGCGCGTGGTGGTTATCGATCCGCGCCGCACCGCAAGCGCCGATCTGGCGGATCTGCACCTGCCGCTGCGGCCGGGTAGCGACGGCGCGCTGTTCAGCGGCCTGCTTAACTGGCTGGCGCAGCATAACGCCATCGACAGCGAGATGCTGCCGCACCTGAACGGCGTCGCGGAGACGCTGGAGGCTGCGCGGCCCTGGACGCTGGCGCGCGCGGCAGATGCCTGCGCGCTGGATCGCGACCAGCTCGCCCAGTTCTATCAGCTGTTTACCGGCAGCGATCGCGTGCTGACGCTCTGGTGCATGGGCATCAATCAGTCAGCGAGCGGCAGCGACCACAACAACGCTATCCTTAACGCCCATCTGCTGAGCGGCAAGCTGGGCCGCGCGGGCTGCGGGCCATTCTCGCTGACCGGTCAGCCTAATGCCATGGGCGGACGCGAGGTGGGTGGACTGGCAAATCAGCTGGCGGCGCATATGGGTTTCAGCGACGCGGAGTGTGACCGGCTGCAGCGCTTCTGGGGCAGCCCGACGGTGGCGCGTCGGCCTGGCCTGACCGCCGTCGCGCTGTTTGAGGCGGTGGCGCGCGGCGAGGTGAAGGCGGTGTGGATCCTGGGCACCAACCCGGCGGTATCGATGCCCGAAGGCAACCGGGTAGCGCAGGCGCTTGCCGCCTGTCCGCTGGTGATCGTCTCCGACGTGATGGCGCATACCGACACCACGGCCTTTGCCGATATTCTGCTGCCCGCCCTCGGCTGGGGCGAGAAAAACGGCACCGTCACCAACTCCGAACGACGCATCTCGCGCCAGCGCGCATTTGCGCCGCCGCCCGGCGAGGCGAAGCCGGACTGGTGGCTGCTGGCGCAGGTGGCGCAGCGGCTCGGCTTCGGCAATGCCTTTGGCTGGCAGCATCCGGCGGAAATCTTTCGCGAACATGCCGCGCTTTCCGGCTTTGAAAACCAGGGGCAGCGCGCCTTTGACATCAGCGGGCTGGCGCCGCTCAGCAACGAGGCGTGGGATCGGCTGAAACCGGTGCAGTGGCCGGTTAACGCGCGCTTCCCGCAGGGCTGCGCCCGGCTGTTCGGCGATCGCCGCTTTTTCCATGCCGACGGCAAAGCGCGGCTGCTGCCCTGCGCCGCGCCGCTGGATGATCTGACCAGCGAGGCGTATCCGCTGCTGATGAACAGCGGGCGCATTCGCGATCAGTGGCACACCATGACGCGCACCGGCAACGTGCCGCGTCTGATGCAGCATATCGACGAGCCTTTTATCGCGCTGCATCCCGCGACAGCGCGGAGCCGGGGCCTTGTCAGCGGCGAGCTGGCGCGGGTGCAGTCGACGCATGGCTGGATGATCGGGCGGGTGCGTTTCGACAGCGGTATGCGGCTTAACGAGCTGTTTGCGCCGATGCACTGGAACCGCCAGTTTGCGCTGCAGAGCAACGTCGATGCGCTGGTGACGGCGCGCTGCTGTCCTGCGTCGGGCCAGCCGGCGCTGAAGCAGACGGCGGTGCGTATCCAGCCGCTGCGTACCGGCTGGCAGGGCTGGCTGTGGCAGCGCGAAGTTGCTGCGCCGTCCGGGCTGCGCTACTGGGCGCGCGCGCCACAATCGGGCGCGCAGCGGCTGACGCTGGCGGGCGATGGCAACGCGAGCGACTGGGCGCAGGCGCAGCTGGCAACCCAGGGTATGCAACTCCAGTTGGCGCAGGGCGCGGCGGGAGAGTATCGGCTGCTGGCATGGCGCGCGGGCGAACTGCAGCTGGCGTTCTACGCCGCGCCGCGCCTGCCGCTGCTCGACCATGAACTTATCGCCGCCGCCTTTCGCGCACCGCCCGCCGACGCCGCCGGGCGTTTTGCGCTGCTGGCGGGCCGGGCGGCGCAGGGCAACAGCGCGGGGCGCATCATCTGCAGCTGCTTCGGCGTCGGCGAAACGGCGATCAGGCAGGCCGTGGCGCAGGGCTGCGACTCGCCTGCGGCGCTGGGCGCCGCGCTGAAGTGCGGCACCAACTGCGGCTCCTGCCTGCCTGAACTGAAACTGCTGTTATCAACGCCGGCGACGGCGTAACGGAGAACTCTATGACCAACGCGATCGATTCACTGAATAAACTTTTGTCGCCGGGCGAAGGAGAAGGGCGCGTCTGGCTGGTCGGCGCGGGGCCGGGCAACGTCGAGCTGCTGACGGTAAAAGCGCTGAGGCTGCTGCATCAGGCGGAGGTGGTGGTCTATGACCGGCTGGTGAGCGAGGCGGTGATGGCGGAGGTACCAGCCTCGGCGCTCTGTATCGACGTCGGCAAGCAGCCAGGCCGCCACGGGCTGAAGCAGGGCGAGATCAATCAGCTGCTGGCGGATCTGGCGCGCGGCGGCCGCGAGGTGGTGCGTCTGAAAGGCGGCGATCCCTTTATCTTCGGGCGCGGCGGCGAAGAGCTGGCTTTTCTGCAGCAGGCGCAGGTGCGCTGCGAGGTGGTGCCCGGCATTACCGCCGCCGTGGGCTGCGCCGCGGCCAGCAATATTCCGCTGACGCACCGCGACTGCGCCCAGTCGCTGCGCCTGATCACCGGCCACGGCAAACTCGGCGAGCCGCAGCTGGCGGATCGGGCGTTCAGCGACGCCCGCGAGACGCTGGTGTTTTATATGGGACTGCGCTGGAGCGCCTCGATCGCCGCGCAGCTTCAGCGCCAGGGCCGCGCGGGCGATACGCCGGTGGCGATTATCGAGAACGGCACGCGAGCGGATCAGCGGGTGTTGATCACCTCGCTGGCCGGGCTGGCGCAGACGGTAGAGGAGCAGCGGCCGGTCTCTCCGTCGCTGCTGATCGTCGGCGAGGTGGTGCGCTACGCGTCAGCCGCGCAGCAAAGCGCCGCCGTCGCTCAGGCTTAAACCGCCCGGCGCTGCGCCTGCGGCAGCGAGGCCACCAGCACGTTGACGCCGAGCGCTTCAAAGGCGGCGATCTGCGCCGCGCTGATGCCGTCATCGGTGATCAGATAGTGGATATGGCTCCAGTCGCAGGGCAGCGCGAACATCGACACCTTGTCGATTTTGCTGGAGTCCGCCACCACATAAACCGTACTGGCGGAGTTGATCATCGCCATTTTCACTTTGATATCGGTTTCGCTGGGAAAGCTGAGGCCCAGGCGCGGTGAAATGCAGGCGGTGGCGAGGAACAGCTTTTGCGCCAGCACGTTTTCAAAAAAGCGCGCCGCCTTTTCGCCAGAGGTAGAGAGCGTCGGGAATTTAAAGGTGCCGCCGGTGAGCAGAATGTTGATGCCCGGTTCGCCGCCCAGCTTCAGGGCGATATTGACCGCCGTCGTCACCACCGACAGACGGCGAATATGGCCGATCGCCTCGGCGATAGCGGTAGTCGTGGTGCCTGAATCGAAAATCACCGTGTCGCCATTTTCGATATGCTGCGCCGCCAGACGTCCAATCGCCTCTTTCTCTTCCAGATGAGTTTGCCGCTCCAGCAGCAGCGCGCCGGTATTTTGCTTGCCGGTCATCAGCGTCGCGCCGCCGTGATAGCGCTGCACAAAGCCCTGCTTTTGCAGCATTCTCAGGTCGGTGCGGATGGTGGCCTCCGTCAGGCCGAAGACTTCCGTCAACGCCTTAACCGTCACCGTACCGTCTTCGCGGATCATCTCCAGAATCTTTTCACGACGCTGCTGCATATCGGCAAGCTGCTCAATTTTGCTTTTCAATCGAAATGCTCCCTCTTCTCAAACCCGGTCTTTTCGGGCGAGTACACGCCTGTCGCTGAGTTTACCCCGCACTTTTAGCGAATGCGAGACGACCCATCGTTGTTTTTGTTTTCGAACGAAAATGATTTGGCCGCATGTTATTGAATGTGCTGGGTTCACGTAGCGTCTTTATCCATGCCGCGCCTGAGCTGTATACGCTATATCACGCTAAAACAAGGGGATAAAAATAATTACTACGAGGTGTATGAAATTTGATCTCACCCACATACCATTGCGTTTCGATAGCTTATATTTTTGTTCGAAAGTCAAATATCCCGTAAGCCCGGAAAAAATTCGTTTTTAACTGGACCGGTCGCCCGCATGAGACAAGAGAGGAACAGATGAGCAGCGAATATGACGTAAACCTGCGCTACGGCGTCGACAGCAACCTGGATCTTGGCGGCAAAGTGGCGGTGGTGACCGGCGGGTTAGGGGGCATCGCCATGGCGAGCAACGAGATGCTGCTGGCGAAAGGCGCACGTCTGGCGCTGCTCTATCCCCCTTTCGAAGCGGAAAAGGTGGCCAGCCTGCGCGACGCTTTCGACGCCGATAAGGTGCTGTTTGTCACCTGCGACGTCACCGATCCGGCCTCGGTGGAGCAGGCGTTTGATGAAGTGGCGCGCCACTACGGCCAGATCGACATTCTGATCAACTGCGCCGGCTACGTGATGCTGCAGCCGGTGCTGGAGACCGATTTCGCCGAATGGCAGAAGCAGATCGCCGTCAATCTGACCGGGCCTTTTCTCTGCGCACAGGCGGCGGGCAAACGCATGGTCGCGGCGGGCAACGGCGGCAAAATCATTAATATCGCCTCGCAGGCGGCTTCGATCGCTATCGACAATCACGTCGCCTATACCTCCGCGAAAGCGGGCCTGCTCGGCATGACCAAAGTGATGGCAAAAGAGTTTGCGCCGCACCGCATCAACGTTAACACCCTCTCGCCCACCGTGGTGCTGACGCCGATGGGCGAAAAAGCCTGGCGCGGCGAAAAGGGCGAACAGATGAAAAAGCTGATCCCCTTAGGGCGCTTCGCCTACACCGACGAAATCGCCGCTGCCGTGCTGTTTTTCGCCAGCAACGGCAGCGACATGATTACCGGCGCCGATCTGATGATCGATGGCGGTTTTACCATCTGGTAAGGCAACACCTCACCCCTGAAGCGTCACGACCCTACAACTAAAAGAGAGAACATCATTATGAAAATCCGCTCCCTGTTGTGCACCGCCATAGCCGCCAGCCTCTTCTCCAGTGCCGGTTTCGCGGCGGAAAAAGGCACCATTATGATCCTCGTTAACTCGCTGGATAATCCCTACTACGCCTCGGAAGCCAAAGGCGCCAACCTGAAGGCGCAGGCGCTGGGCTACAAAACCTCGGTGCTCTCCCACGGCGAAGATGTGAAGAAGCAGAGCGAGCTGATTGACGCCGCCATCGGTAAAAAAGTGCAGGGCATTATTCTGGACAACGCCGACTCTACCGCCAGCGTCGCCGCGATTAAAAAAGCCAAAGACGCCGGTATTCCGGTGGTGCTGATCAACCGCGAAATCCCGGTGGATGACGTGGCGCTGGAGCAGATCACCCATAACAACTTCCAGGCCGGTTCCGACGTCGCCACCGTGTTCGTCGAGAAGATGGGCGAGAAGGGCAAATACGCCGAACTGACCTGCAATCTGGCGGACAACAACTGCGTAACGCGATCTAAATCCTTCCATCAGGTGCTGGACCAGTATCCCGATATGCAGAGCGTGGCGCGGCAGGATGCAAAGGGCACCCTGATCGACGGCAAGCGCATTATGGACAGCATCCTGCAGGCGCATCCGGATGTAAAAGGGGTGATCTGCGGCAACGGTCCGGTGGCGCTGGGCGCGATTGCCGCCCTGAAGGCGGCGGGACGCGACGACGTGACCGTGGTCGGCATCGACGGCAGCAACGACGAACGCGACGCGGTGAAGGCCGGCACGCTGAAAGCCACGGTTATGTTGCAGGCGCAGGCCATCGCCGCGCAGGGCGTTACCGACCTGGATAACTTCATTCAGAAAGGCACTAAACCGGCGAAGCAGCGCGTAATGTTCCGCGGCATTTTGATTACGCCGGATAACGCCAGCGGCGTGCAGGACTTCAACTTTAAGTCGTAATTAATCGCAGCGGCGCCCATGCCCGGCGGGCGCCAGGAGAAACGAATGGACAGACGACTCTGGCTTCTGCTTCCCATGATGGTGCTCAGCGGTTGCCGCATTGTGTCGCAGCAGGAGCTGGCGGATCTGAAAAATCCGCCTAATCCAAAGATGGCGAACATCGCCCGGACGTGGCGTGAGCAGCTGGTGCCGCAGGTGCAGCACGACGCGAAACCGGCGGACGAGCTGTTGAAGGCGCTGCAGTCGGCGAAAGATTTCGATACCGCCTGTAGCACCCTCGGCTACCGCAGCCAGGCGGAAAACCCCTGCGTCTTTAGCGTCAGCGTCAGCGGCGAAGTAACAGCGGTCAATACCACGTCGCGCAACGGCCGCATGACGGTGAAAGATCGCTCCGGCGAAAACGTAACGGTGCAGACCGGCCCGATTATCCCCGGCACCGCGCTGCGCGACGCCTTTAAAGGGGCGAGCTATCAGGACTTCAACGATCAGGTGCTGTTCGGCGACTACGGCCGCGCCATCAATCAGCAGGCCTCCAGCATGATGACCGCCTTCAAACCGAAAGTGGGCGACAAGGTTCAGCTGACGGGCGTGTTCAGCAGCTGGGACGTGCCGCAGCAGATCCCTAACGTGACGCCTGTCGCCATCGCGCGGCAGTAAGGAGCGGTTATGCAGCATTCCCAGACGGACGCGGCCAGCGAGGTGATTATTGAGACGCGCGGCCTGTCGCGCATCTATCCCGGCGTTACCGCGCTCGATCAGGTCAACTACCGCGTCTACCGCAACAAGGTCAACGTGCTGATTGGCGAAAACGGCGCGGGCAAGTCCACCATGATGAAGATGCTGGCTGGCGTGGAGACGCCTTCCAGCGGCGAAATCCTGCTCGACGGTCAGCCGGTGTCACTCTCCTCGACGCATCAGGCGGAAAAACAGGGCATCAGCATTATTTTTCAGGAGCTGAACCTGTTTCCCAACATGAACGTGATGGACAACATCTTTATCGCCAATGAGTTCTTTCAGCGCGGGGTTATCAATGAGAAGTACCAGTACGCGCTGGCGAAATCGCTGCTTGAACGGCTGGAGCTGGATGTCGATCCTCGCGCGCCGCTGGGCGAGCTGGGCATCGGCCATCAGCAGATGGTGGAGATCGCGCGGGCGCTCTCCAAAGACACGCGCGTGCTGATTATGGACGAGCCGACCAGCGCGCTCAGCCAGTCGGAAGTCAAGGTGCTGTTCAACGTTATCGACCAGCTGAAGCGGCGCGGCGTCACCATTATCTATATCTCACACCGGCTGGAGGAGCTGATGGAGATCGGCGACCACATCACCATTTTCCGCGACGGCCGCTTTATCAGCGAGCGCGACGTGCGCGACGCCAGCGTGCCCTGGATTATTGAGCAGATGGTCGGCGACAAGAAAAAGCACTTCGACTATCAGGCGGCGCCGCAGGGCGAAACGGTGCTGGAGGTGGAGGGCCTTACCGCACTGCATCAGAACGGCGGCTACCGGCTGAACGACGTCAGCTTCTCGCTGCGCAAAGGCGAGGTCATCGGCATTTACGGCCTGCTGGGGGCGGGACGCACCGAGCTGTTTAAGGGGCTGATCGGTTTGATGCACTGCCAGGCGGGCAAGGTGCGGCTGGCGGGCAGCGCGCTGGAGCGATGCAGCTTTCAGCAGCGGCTGAAGCGCGGCATCACGCTGGTGCCGGAGGATCGCCAGGGCGAGGGCGTGGTGCAGCTGATGTCGATCACCGCCAACATGACGCTGACCGATCTCAGCCTGCGCGGTTTCCGCCGCGCGCTGCGCCTGCTGCATCCCGCGAAAGAGAAGCAGCGCGTGGACGAGATGATCCAGCACCTGGCGATTAAAGTCAGCGATCCTGAGCTGCCGATCACCTCCCTGAGCGGCGGCAATCAGCAGAAGGTGGTGCTGGGCAAGGCGCTGATGACCGGGCCGAAGGTGGTGCTGCTGGATGAGCCAACGCGCGGCATCGATGTCGGCGCGAAAACCGACGTCTATCACCTGATCGGCACGCTGGCGCAGCAGGGACTGGCGGTGATGTTCTCCTCTTCCGAACTGGATGAGGTGATGGCGCTGGCGGACCGCGTGCTGGTTATGGCCGATGGACGTATCACTGCCGATTTAACCCGCGCCGAAGCGACGCGCGAAAAACTGATTACGGCCTCGACGCCGCATGACTAGCCGCGGGTTTCCGCGGCATGACGGGCGGCTGTGACCGCCTGCAGGAGAGATGATGAACCAAAAATACCTGCTCTATATGTACCTGCTGAAAGCGCGCACCTTTATTGCGCTGCTGATTGTCATCGGCTTTTTCAGCGTGATGGTGCCGAACTTTCTTACGCCGTCGAACCTGCTGATTATGACGCAGCATGTCGCCATTACCGGACTGCTGGCGATCGGCATGACGCTGGTGATCCTTACCGGCGGCATCGATCTTTCGGTCGGCGCGGTGGCGGGCATCTGCGGCATGGTGGCGGGCGCGCTGCACACCAGCGGCGTGCCGCTGTGGCACGGCAATACCCTGTTTCTTAACGTGCCGGAGGTGATCCTCGCGGTGGCGCTGTTCGGCGTGATTATCGGGCTGGTGAACGGCGCGGTGATCACCCGGCTCGGCGTCGCGCCCTTTATCTGCACCCTCGGCATGATGTACGTAGCGCGCGGCGCGGCGCTGCTATTTAACGACGGCAGCACCTACGCCAATCTGGTCGGCATACCGGCGCTGGGCAACACCGGCTTCGCCTTTCTCGGCTCCGGCACGCTGCTCGGCGTCTATCTGCCGATCTGGCTGATGGTGGCCTTTCTGCTGCTCGGGCTCTATCTGACGCGCAAAACGCCGCTGGGCCGTTATATCTACGCCACCGGCGGCAATGAGTCGGCCGCACGGCTGGCAGGCGTGCCGATCGTAAAAGTGAAAATTTTCGTCTACGCCTTCTCTGGCCTCTGCGCCGGGCTGGTGGGGCTGGTAGTCGCGTCGCAGCTGCAAACCGCGCACCCGATGACCGGCAACATGTTTGAGATGGATGCTATCGGCGCCACGGTACTGGGCGGTACGGCGCTGGCGGGCGGCCGCGGGCGCGTCTCCGGCTCGATTATCGGCGCGTTCGTTATCGTCTTCCTTGCCGACGGCATGGTGATGATGGGCGTCAGCGACTTCTGGCAGATGGTGATCAAGGGGCTGGTGATTGTCACCGCCGTGGTGATCGATCAGTTCCAGCAACGGTTACAAAGCAAAGTGGTGCTGCTGCGTCGCCATGAAAAAAAGCAGCAGTCGACATCGGTATCTGAAGTCAGTCATGGATAAGCGGAGGGCAATATGACGCGTAATTTTCAAGGACAAACCGTAGTGATAACCGGCGCCTGTCGCGGCATCGGCGCGGGCATCGCTGAGCGCTTTGCGCGCGACGGCGCGAACCTGGTAATGGTGTCCAACGCCGAGCGGGTATTCGCCACCGCCGAGGCGCTAAAAGGGCAGTACGGCAGCGAGATCCTCGCGCTGCAGGTGGACGTCACCGATGAAGAGGCGGTGCAGCAGCTTTACCAGCAGGCGTTTGAGCGCTTTGGCCGGATCGATGTTTCGATTCAGAACGCAGGCGTGATCACGATCGATCGCTTCGACGCCATGCCGAAAGCGGACTTCGAGAAGGTACTGGCGGTCAACACCACCGGCGTCTGGCTCTGCTGTCGCGAAGCGGCGAAGTATATGGTGCAGCAGAACGGCGGCAGCCTGATCAATACCTCGTCGGGCCAGGGGCGACAGGGATTTATCTACACGCCGCACTATGCGGCCAGCAAGATGGGCGTCATCGGCATTACCCAGAGCCTGGCGCTGGAGCTGGCGCCCTGGCATATCACCGTGAACGCCTTCTGTCCCGGCATTATCGAAAGCGAGATGTGGGATTATAACGATCGCGTCTGGGGCGAAATCCTCAGCACCGGGCAGAAAAAATATGGCAAGGGTGAGCTGATGGCGGAGTGGGTACAAAATATTCCGCTGAAGCGCGCCGGCCAGCCAGAGGATGTCGCCGGGCTGGTGGCGTTCCTCGCCTCTGAGGATGCGCGCTATATTACCGGCCAGACCATCAACGTCGATGGCGGGCTGATTTTCTCCTGATTCGCTTTCTCTGCTGGATAAGCGGCGTGCTTATCCAGCCTGTTCTCGCCTTTCTCCGCTGTTTTTCCCGCTTTTCCTGCAAATAAATCCTGCTGTGTTAAAATAAATTTCATGCATTTTGTGAGACAGGTCTCGTTAATTAGCCGAAAAACGCCTTACTACGCTATGTTTTTTCACCCCAATACCCGGCTGTTTTTTCCTTTCTGTCTGGTCGCTGCGGCGATTCTTTCCAGCGTGCCTGCTGCTCAGGCGTTCACTGACAGCGCCTCCGTCGCGGATGCGCCATTCGACGATCCAACGCGCTTTAACCAGCAGCTGGCGGCGCTGCCGTCATTGGGCAACGCGCAGGGCGACGACGAGTGGAACAAGCGCCTCGCTGCTATCGCCAAAAGCATCGGCGAAGCGAGCCAGAACAGCGACAACAGCACCAGCTTCGGCCAGCAGGCGGGCGTGTGGGCCTTTAATCACTTTCGCGACGAGGTAGCGAACCGCGTCGAAAGCGAAGGGAAGTCGCTGCTGTCGCCCTACGGCAATGCGCAGCTCGATCTGATGGTGGATATGCAAGGCAGCTTTACCGGCACCGGCGGCGATCTCTTTACCGCGCTGGCGGACGAGCGCAGCCATCTGACCTTTAGCCAGGTGGGGGTGCGCGACACCAGCGACGGGCTGGTGGGCAATGTCGGGCTGGGCCAGCGCTGGGTTACCCCAGACTGGCTGCTGGGCTATAACGCCTTTCTCGATCGCAGCTTTGAGATTGGCCAGCAGCGCGCCTCGCTCGGCACCGAAGCCTGGAATGAAAATCTGCGCTTCTCCGCTAACTACTATCACCCGCTGGGCAGCTGGAAGAACAGCGGCGAAACGCAGCAGCAGCGCATGGCGCGCGGCTACGACATCACCACTCAGAGCTATCTGCCGTTCTATCGTCAGCTGGGCGTCTCGCTGAGCTGGGAGCAGTACCTGGGCGACAACGTCGATCTGTTCCACAGCGGCAACCGCTATCATAATCCTTCCGCGCTGTCGCTCGGCGTCTCCTATACCCCGGTGCCGCTGGTGACCTTCTCCGCCAGCCATAAAACCAGCAGCGCGGGCGAGACGCAGGACCAGCTGGGCCTGAAGCTCAACTATCGCTTCGGCGTGGCGCTGAGCAAACAGCTGGAGGCGAGCAACGTCGACGAGGCGCGTTCACTGCGCGGCAGCCGCTACGATCGCGTCACGCGTTCAGATACGCCGGTGCTCGATTTCCGCCAGCGCAAAACGTTGTCGGTGTTTCTCGCCACGCCGCCCTGGCAGCTGACGCCGGGCGAAAGCCTGCCGCTTAAATTGCAGATCCGCCACAGCAATCCCATTAAGGCAGTGAGCTGGCAGGGCGATACGCAGGCGTTGAGCCTGACGCCGCCGGGGGATAACAGCCAGCCGCAGGGCTGGAGCCTGATCGTGCCCGCGTGGGATGATTCACCAGGCGCCAGCAACGAATATCACCTGTCAGTGACGCTGGAGGATGATAAACAGCAGCGCGTCACCTCGAACTGGATTACGCTGAAGGTGCAGCCGCCGATGCGTCTGGATGCGGGGCAGGCGTCCGATCGCTTCGATATCATGGCGCTCTGAGCCTGTTCTGAGGAAAGCTCAACTCAGCGAAGGCGCCAGGTCTTTTCGCCTTACTCTTTTCCTTCAGGCTGGTAATGAAATGAAACGCATCTCACTTTGTCTGTTTAGCTGTTTTTTATGCGGCTGCGTCGATGTGGGCCAGGTCTCGCTCCATCCGCAAACCACAACCGGCTACTTTTCCGCCTATCGTGGTGAGGTTGAATCCTGTCTGGAGAATGAAGCCCTGCGCCAGCAGCACCAGCTGCAAAAAGACGACCCCTTGCCGGGCGGAACAGACCGCTTCAATCTTCTGAATTCGCAGTCAGAGGTGGTCGCCTGGATTGAGGTGGCGCCGTTCAGCAACAGAGAAACCAGCGTCCAGTTCTATTACGCGCCCGATAAACCTGAAACTAAAAGCGTCGTCGCAGCGCTTATTTCCCGCTGCGGCAGCATCCGGGAATAGCCAGCCCGTGCGGAAATCGCGACGCGCTGGCCTGGGGCGATAAATTGTGACAATTGTCACAATTTATCGCTGGTAAGGCGGGCGGGAAAGTCGCAGAATCGCCGCAAAATCCCTTTTCACCTGCACATCATGATCGTTCGTCCCCATCGCCATTGGTTCGTTCGTTTGTTCGCCTGGCACGGCTCAGTGCTGCCCGATATTTCGTTTCGCTTGTTTCTCAATTTGCTGATGTCGCTGCTCGCGCTCTGGCTGCTCAACTGGTACGAGACGCTCGGCATCCGGCTGACGCTGGCGCCGTTTAGCCTGCTTGGCGTCTCAATTGCCGTGTTTCTCGGCTTTCGCAACAGCGTCTGCTTTGCGCGCTTCAGCGAGGCGCGCCATTTTTTCGGCGCGCTGCTGATCGCCTGCCGCACGCTACAGCGTCAGGTGCTGGCGCTCTTTCCTGACGAGGCGCCGCGTATCCAGGCGCTGCTGCTGGCGTTCTGCTACAGCCTGAAGCACCAGCTGCGCCGCAGCGATCCGCGCCCCGATCTGGAGCGTCTGCTGGGCGAGGATGCCGAATGGGTGCTGTCGCGCCGCTCGCCGACCAATATGCTGCACCTTCAGCTGTCGCACTGGCTGGCGGAGCAGCGTCGTCAGGGCAAAATCAGCGACCTGGTATGGAGCAATATTGACGAAAGCCTGAATCAGCTGGCGGCGGTGCTCGGCGGCTGCGAGCGGCTGGCTAGTATGCCGGTGCCTTTCGCCTATGGCCTGCTGCTGCACCGCACCGTCTATCTCTTCTGCACGCTGCTGCCGTTCGCGCTGGCGCCCGATCTGCACGCGATGACGCCGCTGGTGTCGATGTTCATCTCCTATACCTTTCTGTCGCTGGACACGCTGGCGGAAGAGCTGGAGATGCCCTTTGGCTATCAGAACAACCATCTGCCGATGGACGCTATCTGCGCCAATATTGAAATAAGCCTGCGAGAAATGGCGGGTGAAGAGGAGACGCTGCCGACGCCGCTGCGGCCGGACGTACACTATCGCCTGACCTGAAGGCGGCTTTTACGTCTGCATTAGCCCTGGCAAAAAGCGCTTGTACGACGCGCGCCCGGTTAACAGAAACCGGGCGCAGCGTGGGGAAGGTTATCAGAAC
This sequence comes from Pantoea sp. YU22, assembly GCF_003970755.1. Taxonomy (NCBI): domain Bacteria; kingdom Pseudomonadati; phylum Pseudomonadota; class Gammaproteobacteria; order Enterobacterales; family Erwiniaceae; genus Pantoea; species Pantoea sp. YU22. Next base: position 570,498 of record NZ_RYDU01000001.1, read on the forward strand.
TGGTAGATCAGGCCGACGGCGGTGATATCGTCGGTCTTCAGTCCCAGCGGATTGTTCTCCTTCAGCAGGTTGATCTTGTACTCCACGTAGGCAGACATGTTTTTGTTGAAGTAGTAAGTCGTGCCCACCGAGACATATTTGAAGATATCGGCGTCGCCGATGTTCTCAATCTCTTTGCCCTTCGAGGAGACGTAGCCTACTGACGGGCGCAGGCCGTTCAGGAACTGATACTGCGCGACGGCTTCAACGTTCTGCGCTTTGTTGGCAAAGCCGCCGCTGATCGGCGTGGCGTTCAGCGTCTCGCCATACATCGCCGCCAGATAGATCTGGTTAGCGTCATATTTCACCGCTGTCGCCCAGTTTTGCGCTTTATCACCCTCACCGCGCGCCGCCGCGTTCTGCGCCTCGGTGCGGTCCAGACTGGCGAATGCGCCGGTAAAGCTCAGGCCGAAATCGAAATCGTAGCTGGCGGAAAGGGCGTAGCCGTCGCCGTTGGAGCGGCGCACGCCGTCGGTATTGGCGGCGCGATCGTTTTTGCCTTCATACTGCGCGGCCAGGCTGAGGCCTTTAACCAGACCAAAGAAATCTTTGTTGCGCCAGGTCAGCACGCCAGTTGAGCGGCCCGCCAGGAAAGCATCGGTGTAACCTGAATCCCCGCCGAAGAAGGGCAGCATATCGGTATAGGCCAGCGCGTCGTAGACCAGCCCGTAGTTACGGCCGTAGTCCAGCGATCCGGCATTGCCGAATTTCAGACCGGCATAGCCAAGACGGGTTCGGTTCCCGGCCTGCGCGTCGCTGCCTTCTGAGTTGCGCAGGCTGTACTGATACTGCCAGAAACCATAGCCGGTCAGTCGATCGGTAATTTTAGTTTCGCCTTTGAACCCGAGGCGGGTGTAGGAAGAGGTATCGCCATCGTTAGTGCTGTCACTGGAAAAGAGATGCGAGACGTTTATTTTTCCCACCAGGTCGAGCTTGTTGCCATCTTTATTATAAATTTCCGCTGCCTGAACGGCAGATATTCCAAGCAGAGACGACACGACTGTCGCCGCTAAAGCACGCTTCATCATTTATTTTTACCCTGTCACTGTTTGTTATTATTCCCCGCTATCTGGGGCGAAGGAAAAATGACATAAAAGGGTGGGGCGACATAGTGCAATAACTGTAAGTAAATATTTCAATGAATTTCCTCGCCCATGCATTGCCTGGTTATTAACCTTTTCTGTATGGCGTAAATTTATATCTGACAAAGGAAAAAAGAATTATGAATTAATATCTGTATGATTTTAATGTCTTTTTGTGTGGGGTGAATGGTTTCTGTAAAGCGATTAGGCTATTTCTATTTCCCCGGCTAATCCCATGTGGACATCAAGCTTTACTGAAAAAAAGCAATGGAATTTATTGAGGTTAAATACCTAATCATTAGTTTGCTTACAAATAGCCTGGTCATCATATTATCTTATTTCTGCACTGATAATAACGTCAGAAATAATAATGACGATGCTCATTATTTATTCCCCCATTCCTGAAAGATAAATAGTCCGCTTTTCCACCAGAGGGTTTTATTTGTTCAGACGCGCTGTTGTTATTCCGTTTCGCAGAAAACGTAACGGCTGCTTTCCTTCCCGATTTTTTGCCCACCAGTGAAGCAACATGCGCCTCTCTGGTGCAGGTTTTGCCCGAATTTGAACATAAAAGTCAGGGGCGATCACAAAAGCAATATTTACTCTGGCAACTGCATAAATCTGCTGCGGATTCTGCGGCGCAGGCGCGCTTCGGTCAAAATTATTCACTATTTATTCACTTAAAATGAATAGTTGATGTTTATAAGTTATTGATATTACGTCGTGACAACTGTTTTATGCATTTTTTTCTCTGGCTGGCACGCATGCTGCAATCTAGAGTAGGCTGCGTTTACCCAACTTTCACAAATTTAAAACATTCGCTTTACTCACCGGCGCGCCGGGCGGGAAAGCAGGAGAAACAGTTATGTCACTGCAGGTTTCGCGTCACGATTTCGATCAATGGATGGTGCCGGTCTATGCGCCCGCGAGCTTTGTACCGGTCCGCGCATCGGGTTCGACACTCTGGGATCAGAGCGGCAAAGAGTATATCGACTTTGCCGGCGGCATTGCGGTTAACGCGCTGGGTCATGCGCATCCGGCGCTGCAGCAGGCGCTGACCGAGCAGGCGTCGCGCCTGTGGCATACCGGTAACGGCTTCACCAATGAGCCGATTTTGCGCCTGGCGAAGCAGCTGATCGACGCCACCTTCGCTGACCGCGTTTTCTTCTGTAACTCCGGCGCCGAAGCCAACGAGGCTGCGCTGAAGCTGGCGCGTAAAACGGCGCACGATCGTTTCGGCGCGCATAAAAGCGGCATCGTTGCCTTTAATAACGCTTTTCACGGCCGTACGCTGTTTACCGTTTCCGCTGGCGGCCAGCCCGCCTATTCAAAAGATTTCGCGCCGCTGCCGCCCGATATTCGCCATACGCCTTTTAACGATCTGGAGGCCGCGGCGCAACAGATTGACGACAATACCTGTGCGGTGATTGTGGAACCGATTCAGGGCGAGGGCGGCGTACTGCCCGCCGATCCCGCCTTTTTACGCGGTTTGCGCGAGCTGTGCGATAAACATCAGGCGCTGCTGATTTTTGATGAGGTGCAGAGCGGCGTAGGCCGCACCGGTTCGCTCTACGCCTATATGCACTACGGCGTAACGCCGGACGTCCTCACCACCGCCAAGGCGCTGGGCGGCGGTTTTCCTGTCGGCGCGATGCTGACGCGCGAAGACCTGGCGCAGGTGATGAGCGTCGGCACGCACGGCACCACCTACGGCGGCAATCCGCTGGCGGGCGCGGTGGCGGGCAAGGCGCTGGAGCTGATCAACCAGCCCGAGACGCTGGCGGGCGTGAAGGAACGCCATCAGTGGATCGTCGACGCGCTGGAGGAGATCAACCAGCGGCTGCATCTGTTTAAAGAGGTGCGCGGCCTGGGCCTGCTGATTGGCGCGGTGCTGAATGAGGATTATGCCGGTAAAGCGAAACAGTTCAATCTGGCGGCCGCCGAGCAGGGCGTGATGGTGCTGATCGCCGGCGCTAACGTGGTGCGCTTCGCGCCCGCGCTGAATATCAGCGAACAGGAAGTGAAAACCGGCATGGCGCGCTTTGCCGTCGCCTGTGAACACCTGGCGCGAGGATCGACATCATGATGGTGATCCGCCCTGTTGAACATGACGATCTGGCGCAGCTGCTGACGCTGGCGGGTAAAACCGGCGGCGGGCTGACATCGCTGCCCGTCGACAGCCCGACCTTACAGGCGCGCATTGAGCGATCGCTGCAAACCTGGCAGGGCACGCTGCCGCGCGCCGAACAGGGCTACGTCTTTGTACTGGCGGACAGCGAAGACAACCGTGCCGTGGGCATTTGCGCCATTGAGGTGGCGGTCGGACTTCAGGAGCCCTGGTATAACTTTCGCGTCGGCACGCAGGTGCACGCCTCGAAAGAGCTTAACGTCTATGCGGCGCTGCCGACGCTGTCGCTGAGCAATGACCATACCGGCAGCAGCGAACTCTGCACGCTGTTTCTTGACCCTGACTACCGCGACGGCAAAAACGGCTACCTGCTGTCGAAATCGCGCTTTCTGTTTATGGCCAACTTTCGCCATCTGTTTATGGATCGCGTGGTGGCGGAGATGCGCGGGGTCAGCGACGAAGAGGGGCATTCGCCCTTCTGGGAAAGTGTCGGCAGCCGCTTCTTCTCTATGGAGTTTCGCAAGGCTGACTTCCTCAGCGGCACCGGACAAAAGGCGTTTATCGCCGAGCTGATGCCGAAGCATCCGCTCTATATCGACTACCTGTCGCCGGAAGCGAAAGCGGTTATCGGTCAGGTGCATGAGAAGACCGCGCCCGCGCGCGCGGTGCTTGAGGCGGAGGGGTTCCGCTACCGCAACTATATCGACATTTTCGACGGCGGCCCGACGCTGGAGTGCGAGATCGACGACATCCGCGCCATCCGCAAAAGCCATGTGCGCAGCGCCGTGCTCGGCGAGCCGGACGACCATGCGCCGCTTTGCCTGGTGGCGAATCTGGACTATCACCATTTTCGCGTCGCGCTGCTGCCTGCACGTATCGAGCAGCACGACGTCGTACTTAATGAGAATCAGCTCAGGGCATTGCACGTTCAGCCAGGCGACAGCCTGCGCGTGGTGACGCTGAGCGGCGAGGAGAAAAAAGCATGACGCAAATGATTAACGGCGACTGGCTGCCGGGCCGCGGCGACACCTTAAGTAAAATCGATCCGGTCTTCGGCGAGACCCTGTGGCAGGGCGAGTCCGCGACTGCGGAGCAGATCGCGCAGGCCGCCGCCGCCGCCCGCGAAGCCTTTCCCGGCTGGGCGCGTCGGCCTTTCGCCGAGCGTCAGGCGATAGCTGAACGTTTCGCCGCGCTGCTGGAGAGCCACAAAACCGAACTGGCGGAAACCATCGCCGCCGAAACCGGCAAGCCGCGCTGGGAGGCGCTGACCGAAGTGCAGGCGATGATCAATAAAGTCGCTATCTCGGTAAAAGCCTTTCACACGCGCACTGGCGAACAGCACGAGGGCGAAAGTTCGCTGCGCCATCGTCCGCACGGCGTGCTGGCGGTCTTCGGTCCTTATAACTTCCCCGGTCATCTGCCCAACGGCCATATTGTGCCAGCGCTGCTGGCGGGCAACTGCGTGCTGTTTAAGCCGAGCGAGCTGACGCCGCTGACGGCGGAGAAGACCGTACGCCTCTGGCTAGAGGCGGGACTGCCGCGCGGCGTGCTGGCGCTGCTGCAGGGCGCGCGCGAAACCGGCCAGGCGCTGGCGGCTGAAGCGCAGATCGACGGCGTGCTCTTTACCGGCAGCGCGGGAACCGGCTATCAGTTGCATCGCCAGTTCGCCGGTCAGCCGGAAAAAATGCTGGCGCTGGAGATGGGCGGCAACAACGCGCTGATCGTTGAAGATCCGGCTGATATCGACGCGGCGGTGCATATCGCCGTTCAGTCCGCCTTTATTACCGCCGGGCAGCGCTGCACCTGCGCACGTCGCCTGCTGGTGAAGCGCGGCGCGGCGGGTGACGCTTTCTTACAGCGTCTGGTAGAGGTGAGCGCGCGGCTGCAGCCCGGCGCGTGGAACGCCGACCCGCAGCCCTTTATGGGAAGCGCTATCTCCGTCGGCGCGGCGGAAAAAATCTATCAGGCCTGGCAGCAGCGCGTCGCGCTGGGCGGCAAGCCGCTGCTGGAAATGCGCTGGCCGCAGCGCGGCAATGCGCTGCTGACGCCCGGCATTATCGATGTCACGCAGGTCAGCGGCCTGCCGGATGAAGAGGTCTTCGGGCCGCTGCTTAATGTTATCCGCTATGACAGCTTCGATGAGGCGATCCGCCTCGCCAACGACACGCGCTATGGCCTCTCATGCGGCCTTATTTCGCCGTCGCGCGCGCAGTTCGATCAGCTGCTGCTGGAGGCGCGCGCCGGGATCGTTAACTGGAACAAGCCTCTGACCGGTGCCGCGAGCAGCGCGCCTTTTGGCGGCATCGGCGCGTCCGGCAATCATCGCGCCAGCGCCTGGTATGCGGCGGATTACTGCGCCTGGCCGATGGCGTCGCTGGAGACACCTGACCTGACGCTGCCTGCCGCGCTCTCGCCGGGACTCGATTTCTCTGTGGGCGAGGGGCGATGATGAAAGCGATTGAAGCGAACTTCGACGGGCTGGTCGGCCTGACGCACCACTATGCCGGATTATCGTTCGGCAATGAGGCTTCGACGCGCAACCAGCATCAGCCGTCAAATCCGCGCCTGGCGGCGAAGCAGGGGCTGCTGAAGATGAAGGCGCTGGCGGACCGCGGCTTTGTGCAGGGCGTGATCCCGCCGCACGAGCGGCCAAACCTGCCGCTGCTGCGCCAGCTCGGCTACAGCGGCAGCGACGAGCAGGTGCTGGCGCAGGCGGCGAAAACTTCCCCTGGCCTGTTGTCGGCGGTCAGCTCCGCCTCGGCGATGTGGGTCGCCAACGCGGCGACGGTGTCGCCCTCGGCTGACAGCGCCGACGGACGCGTACACTTCACCGCGGCAAACCTGAATAATAAATTCCATCGCGCGATGGAATCGCCGCAAACCGCCCGATTGCTGCGTGCTATCTTCCGCGATCCGCAGCATTTCGCCGTCCACGACGCGCTGCCGCAGGTGGCGCTGTTCGGCGACGAAGGGGCAGCGAACCATAACCGCCTCGGCGCGGCGTATGGTGAACGCAGCCTGCAGCTGTTTGTCTATGGACGCGACGATAACGGCGGCAGCGCGCCGGGGCGCTACCCTGCGCGCCAGACGCTGCAGGCGAGTCAGGCGGTGGCCAGGCTGCATCAGCTTGCTGACAGCCAGGTGCTGTTTGCGCAGCAGAACCCGCAGGTGATCGATCAGGGCGTGTTTCATAATGACGTTATCGCGGTGAGCAACCGCGAGGTCCTGTTCTGCCATCAGCAGGCGTTTGTCGACCAGCCTGCGCTGCTGGCGACGCTGGCGCGCCGCGTACCCGGCTTTACCGCTATCGAGGTGCCCGACAGTCGCGTGTCCGTGGCGGACGCGGTCAGTACCTATCTCTTCAACAGCCAGCTGCTGAGCCGCGACGACGGCTCCATGCTGCTGGTGCTGCCTGAAGAGTCGCGCCAGCATCCCGGCGTCTGGCGCTATCTTAGCGAACTGGTGGAGCAGGGCGGCCCGGTGCGCGAGCTGGTCAGTTTCGATCTGCGTGAAAGCATGCAAAACGGCGGTGGCCCGGCCTGTCTGCGCCTGCGCGTGGTGCTGACGCCGCAGGAGCAGCAGGCGCTCAATCCGGCGGTGATAATGAACGACAGCCTGTTCGCCACGCTCAATCGCTGGGTGGATCGCCACTATCGCGATCGCCTGACGCAGGCGGATCTGGCTGATCCGCAGCTGTTAAGAGAGGGGCGCGAAGCGCTGGACGAACTGACGCGACTGCTGGACTTAGGCAGCGTTTATGCCTTCCAGCTGTAGCGGAAACGGCTCTTTTTCTCGCAGACAGGAGTAGCAATGCAGGATTTTCTTCAGCAAACGCTGTCGGGCGACGCTCCGCAACGTCAGCGCGGCGAAACCCCTTATTTACGCTGGCAGTGGCTCGATCACGGTATTTTACAGCTTGAGCCGCTGGGCGAACCGCAGCAGGCGCTGGTGCTGTCGGCAGGCATTCACGGCAATGAGACCGCGCCGGTAGAGATACTGAATACGCTTATCGGCGCGCTGCTGCGCGGCGAAATGCAGCTGCGGCATCGCGTACTGGCGATCCTCGGTAATCCGGCCGCCCTGCGTGCCGGCAAGCGCTATTTGCGTCATGATGTTAATCGCCTGTTCGGCGGCCGCTGGCAGCGCATCGACGACTGTGACGAGGCGCGACGCGCGCTGCGTCTGGAACAGGCGACGGAAGCCTTCTGGCTGCAGGAGACCAGAGAGGTTCAGCCGCGCTGGCATCTTGATCTGCATACGGCCATTCGCGGCTCCTGGCATACACGCTTTGGCGTGCTGCCGCTTAATCCGCAGCCCTGGCCGGATAATTTTATCGACTGGCTGACAGCGGCAGGGCTGGAAGCGCTGGTCTTCCACACTGCGCCGGGCGGTACTTTCACCCATTTCAGCTGTGCAAACTTTAATGCTGCCAGCTGTACGCTGGAGCTGGGTAAAGCCCTGCCGTTCGGCACCAACGACCTGACGCAGTTCGCTGCCGCGCAGCAGGCGCTGGCGGCGCTGCTGAGCGGCGAGCCGCTGCCGGAAGCGCAGGAGGCGCCGCGCCGCTATCGGGTGGTGCAGCAGATTACCCGCCTCAGCGAGCAGTTCCGGCTGCACATGGACGCGGAAACGCGTAACTTCACTGCGTTTCCGCAGGGCGCGCTGCTGGCCGAGGATGGTGAGACGCGCTACTTTGTGCAGCAGGCGCGCGAATATGTGCTGTTCCCCAATCCCGGCGTGGCGCTCGGGCTGCGCGCCGGCCTGATGCTGGTGGAAGAGAATGCGCAGACCGAGGCGCTGTCGCGCTGACGAAATAAAGGCGGCAGGGCGTGGGATTTTCCTTCCGCTTTGCTGCCAGAACCCTTACACTCCTCCATAATTCCTGCCAAATCCGCTTTGAATTCATACTCTTTTGCAATTCTTCACTTAATTCTTCTCATTCTCTCCATGATTGCGCGATTTTTGTCTTTTATGCTTTCACGGCTTTACTCACTCTCTGAGTAGTTGACATTCAGCAGCGTAATCTTGTTCTCGAAGACGCGACAGGCTGCTGTCGTTATTAACTGAATGATAAGGACAACTATTATGCGTAAACTGACTTCCCTGATTCTGGCGTCTACTCTGGCTTTCGGTGCGGCAAGCGTGGTACATGCCGCAGCTGACAACCTGACGCCGCCGCCGGCCGGTAGCGAAAAGCCCATGCATAAGCCGCCGATGCCGCACGGGATGAACATGATGTTCAAAGATCTCAATCTGACCGAGGCGCAGAAAAAACAGATCCATGAGATCCTGAAAGAGAGCCACAAAGACTTTAAACGTCCGTCGCTGGAAGAGCGTCGCGCCGGTCACGCCATTATCGCTTCTGACACCTTCGACCGTGCGAAAGCGGAAGCGCAGGCAGAGAAAATGACCGCAGACGCGAAAGAGCGCGCGGTGGCGATGATGGAAACGCAGAACAAACTCTATAACGTGCTCACGCCGGAGCAGAAAAAGCAGTACAACGCTAATTTTGAGAAGCGTCTGACAGAGAAAGGCCCGCACGACGATAAAATGGCACCACCGCCGGCTGAATAATCAGGCTGAATTAAGGCAGTGAGACCGCCTGTGTTGTCCAGATAAGCAAAATGCTGGGCAGCGCAGGCGGTTTTTTTTATAAGGGTTCGACAGGATAGTGGCCGGAAAGCAGCGGCCGACACAAGATTTTATAGCCGTCATGGTCAAAGCCGCTCGGCGCCCGTTTTAGCTGGCGCGCCTCCTCCATATCGTTGACCGATCCCAGATAGAACCAGTGATCGATAACGTGGATCTGCGTCATCAGCTTCCCTTCCTCTATCAGCGCCACCGGGCCTTGCCACGGCCAGCAGATCACCCGTACGCTCTCCAGCGCCTCCACCAGGCGCGCCTGATGTTCGCTTAGCGTCTCGCGGCCGCAACAGGCGCCTGCGCAGCGGCGCAGGGCGGCGCGGAAGCAGGCGCGGTTGGCGCTCAGCTTTTCCAGCCCCAGCAGCCCGTGACAGAGCTGATGCTCGTCAGCAAGAAACTTAAGCGTCTCCAGCGCCTTATGGCGGCTGCGGTAGAGGCCGAACAGATCGGGCGAGTGGGAAAAGTCGACGTCGCGCGCGGACACCACTTCAGGCTTGCCGTCGGCGATGCGGATCGAACAGAGCTGGCGATTCTTACGCAGGCGCTTATTAAAAAGCGGCTGCTGCGTCTTGATCATCTGCGCTTCCAGCAGCAGCGCGCCGAGATCGCCAGCGGTCGGGATCCAGCTGACGCGCCGCGCCTGACGCAGCATGCGCGCCTCTTCCGGCGTACGGAAATGAGACATCACGCGCGATCGCAGGTTGATGCTTTTCCCGATATAGAGCGGCAGCGTTTCGCTGTCACCGTGGAAGGTATAGACGCCCGGCTGATTCGGTAAACCTTCCAGCCATTCGCGCAGATGTTCGGGATATTCGTAGATGGCAGCCGCATCGAACTCGAGGCGGTGCGTGGCGGCACGTCGAACCAAGACAGACTCCTGTAACTGTGTATTCATACAGCATATCAGTCTGTTCAGGCTTTCGCCAGCGGGTTAATGAGTGAACACAACGGCAGGAAAAATTCCCCCTGCCGGAGAGCAGGGGAAAAGAGGTTATTTCCAGAAGTCATCGAATACCGTAATCGGCGGACGACGCTTGTGCTCGGTCTTCGTATACCAGTTTTCAATGATTTTCGCCGTTTCCGGCGCGACGCTTTTGCCTTCCAGGTAGTCGTCAATCATCTCGTAAGTCACGCCGAGCGCGACTTCATCTTCAAGGCCGGGACGATCGTCTTCCAGGTCCGCCGTCGGGCGTTTCAGGTAGAGATGTTCCGGGCAGCCCAGCGTTTTCAGCAGCAGTTTGCCCTGACGTTTGTTAAGGCGGAACAGTGGGTTAATATCCGTGCCGCCGTCGCCATACTTGGTGAAGAAGCCGGTCACCGCCTCCGCCGCATGGTCGGTACCCACCACCACGCCCTGCGTCATACCGGCGATGCTGTACTGCGCTTTCATACGCTCGCGCGCTTTTTCATTGCCGCGCACAAAGTCGGAAAGCTCGATGCCCGCTTCCCGCAGCGCGCGTTCGCTGGCCAGCACCGACTCTTTGATATTTACCACCAGCGAGCGATCCGGCTGGATAAACGCCAGCGCGTCCTGGCAATCCTGCTCATCCGACTGCACGCCGTAGGGCAGGCGCACGGCGATAAAGGCGTAGGCCTTGTCGCCGGTCTCTTCGCGCAGTTCGCTGATCGCCATCTGCGACAGCTTGCCCGCCAGCGTTGAGTCCTGACCGCCGCTGATGCCCAGCACCAGGGTCTTCAGAAACGGGTGGCGTTTCAGATAGCTTTTGAGGAAATCAACGCTGCGGCGAATTTCCTGCTGCGCGTCGATAACCGGGTTAACGCCGAGTGCTGTAATGATTTCCTGCTGCAGTGACATGCATTTCTCCTCAAGACGGTGGCCTGTTGGCCCGTGCGAACCATCCATTAAAGCTAACGTGCATCGCTGAAAACAACAAGCCAAAGCGCCAGTTGTTTCCAGTTAAGTGTTGCGATATCAGGCAGTTTATGTTCGCGGCGCGGGCTTCTGCGCCAGGAAAATAAACATCAGAATCGCCAGCATAAAGCAGCCGAAGATGGTGCCGGTCATGCTGAGCAGCGAGGTGCCGCCAAGGCCGGTAATGGGGACTGAAATGGCGCCGAGCGAGAACATGCAGACGCCAATCACCGCCGAGGCGCTGCCGGCGCGATGGCCCTGGCTCTGCATCGCCAGCGACGAGGCGGTGGTGGCGATCACCCCGTTGCTCGCGATAGTGAAGAAAAGCGCCACCAGCACCAGCGGCAGCGGCGCGGCGGTAATGCCCGCCAGCAGCAGCAGGCTGGAGGCGACGAACGCCAGCGTCAGGCCGCCCTTCAGCACGCGATACTCACCCCAGAGCGGGCAAAGACGCGCGCTGGTCTGCGAGGCGATCACCAGGCCGATGCCGTTCGCCGCAAAACAGAAGCTGAACGCCTGCGGCGACAGACCATAAATCTGCTGCAGCACGAACGGCGAGGCGCCGATATAGGCGAACATGCCCGACATCATAAACGCCTGCGTCAGGCAGAAGCCCATAAAAGGACGATGGACGATAACCTGGCCCAGCGCCGCCCAGGCGGAAAACACCGAGCCCTGGCTACGGCGTTCCGGGGGCAGGGTTTCGTGCAGCTTCCAGCGCGCCAGCAGGATAAGCAGCAGCGCCGTCGCGCCCAGCACCACAAAGATGCCGCGCCAGTTAAGCACCGTCATCAGCACGCCGCCGAGCACCGGCGCGCCGATCGGCGCCAGCCCGTTCACCAGCATCAGCAAGGCAAAGAAACGCGTCAGCTCATGTCCGCTGTACATATCCCGCGCCACCGCGCGCGACAGCACCGCGCCGCCTGCGCCCGCCAGGCCTTCAAACAGGCGCGCCAGCAGCAGCTGGTGGATATCCTGCGCCAGTGCGCAGCCAATCGAGGCAACAAACAGCAGCACCAGCGAAAGCGTCAGCGGCCGCAGGCGGCCGAACTTATCGCTCATCGGCCCGAACAGCAGCTGTCCGGCCCCCAGGCCGAGCAGACCGGCAGTAAGGCTGAGCTGCGCCGTCGCGGTTGATGTCTGGAGATCCCGGGCCAGTTCAGGCAGCGCGGGAAGGTAGAGATCGATGCAGAGCGGGCCGAGCGCCGCCAGCAGGCCCAGCGTTATGGCATAGACCAGTCGGTTATTATGTGCAGGTGTCATTTGTCCTCTGAGGGCTTTACTAAGTCGTGGATCATCTTTTTGTAGAGGGTATGGAGCAGCTCCGCTGACGCTTTCTGCGTCGTCAGTCGGCGAAAAGCGGTGCCTTCTACCAGCACCGCCAGCACTTCGACGCAGGCGGCGCGCTGCGTCTCGCTGAGATGCGGATAGTCTGCGCGCATTTTTTCACAGGCGTTGTGAAACAGTCGCGCCTCGGCATGTTGCAGGATATCGCTGACGCGCGGATTGCGGCTCGCCTCGGCGGCAACTTCCAGCATCAGCATCTCATCCTCTTCGTTCAGGGTTTCGCGGCGGGCGATCAGATCGGCGAGATGGCTGGCGTCGGTCTGCTCACTCATCGCCGCCACGCGGCCATCGACGATGCGTTTTACCATCTCTTCGATCAGCGCGTCTTTACTGGGGAAATAGCGGTAGATTTGCCCGACGCTCAGGCTGGCGGCGCTGGCGAGCTGCGCCATGCTGGCACCGTGAAAGCCGGACTGGCGGAAACAGCGCCGCGCCGCCGCGATGATCTCATCCTGGCGCGTGCGATGCCGCGCATCGCGCGCTTCACGCTGTTTGTTCATCCTGCCTCCTGAAACAAGTTTTGAGAGTGTTTATTCTCGCGCTGGATTATACGAGGCGATCGCGATAAGAACAGCTTTTTTACGCTAACCTGACGTTTCAGACTCACCTTAAAAATGCGCCATAAAGTTGATTAATCTGCATTTCTGTTCCAGGCTTAAGCTTACATGGACAATACAACGAGGAACAACAAGATGAAAAAAGCAATGGGATGTATCGCTGCGGCGCTGGCGCTGGTCGCACTGTCTGGTTGTACGGCTTACGATCGTGCTGAGAGCTACGTGAGCAAGCCAGTAGTTAAGGATGTGAAAAAAGGCATGACGCGCGATCAGGTTCGCCAGATTGCCGGTCCGGCTTCAACTGAGATCACCATGGTTCACGCGCGCGGCACCTGTCAGACCTATGTGCTGGGCGAGCGCGACGGTAAACAGCAGACCTATTTCGTCAGCTACAACGACACCGGTCGCGTCATGAACTACGGCTTCCAGAGCTGTAAAGAGTACGATACCGATCCGCAGGCTGCCCAGTAAGCTGCGCAAGAGCGGTAGAGAATAGCAAACGGCCCGTCAGTGACGGGCCGTTTTTCATTGGCTGACTTAGTGCCAGAAGCTGCCCGGGCGAACGGTTACAGCCCGGCGGGACGCGGCACCTCAATATACTCGCCATTAATATCGCGCTGATAGTAATGCCCCTCCTGGACGTAGAAGCGTCGTCCGTTAAAGTCGAGTACGCGCATCGCACTGCCCGGTTCGGCTGGCGGCTGCACCACCACATAGTTCTCGCCCTGACGCTGATAGTAGGCGCCGTTGAGCATATAGTAGGTCAGGCCGCCGATCAGCACCGCGGTAGCCGCTTCAGGCAGGAAGCGCAGCGGGCCGGGACCACCCCAGCCGCGACCAGGGCCGCCCCAGTGGGGACCCGGACCTGGGCCCCAACCGCCGGGGTGAGCAGAGACAATGGCTGGCGACAACAGCGTTAACGCCAGCAGTGAGGCGATAACTTTTTTCATGGGTTTTCTCCTGCGATAACTGACTGAAGCATTCTCCTTTTCCGCCGCGAAAACAAGCGCAGAGGCGCGACTTTTTCCTCTCTTTACCACGCTTAACGCTTTCTTAACGACGTCGCCATAAAGCCAGCGGATTGTGAAGCGCAGACATAAAAAAACCGGGCGCAATGGCCCGGTTTACGGCGACAGAAAAGGTGATTAACGGTGCGCCAGCTCCGCGTGCTCCTCGCTCTCCAGCACCGCTTTATCGGTCAGACCGAGCCAGCGGCTGGTAAGGGAACCGGCGGTCATCGAACCGTTAACGTTAAGCGCGGTACGGCCCATATCGATCAGCGGTTCAATAGAGATGAGCAGGGCGACCAGCGTCACCGGCAGGCCCATCGCAGGCAGTACGATCAGCGCGGCGAAAGTCGCGCCGCCGCCTACGCCCGCCACGCCAGCGGAACTGAGCGTAACGATGCCTACCAGCGTGGCGATCCAGACCGGATCGAACGGGTTAATGCCTACGGTCGGGGCAACCATCACCGCCAGCATGGTCGGATAGAGTCCTGCGCAGCCGTTCTGACCAATAGTCGCACCGAAAGAGGCGGAGAAGCTGGCGATCGATTCCGGCACGCCCAGACGACGCGTCTGGGTTTCCACGTTAAGCGGAATGCTCGCGGCGCTGGAACGGCTGGTAAAGGCGAAGGTGATAACCGGCCAGACCTTGCGGAAGAAGCGCAGCGGATTAATACCGTTTACCGACAGCAGCAGCGCGTGCACGCCGAACATAATCGCCAGGCCCAGATAAGAGGCGACGACAAAACCGCCCAGCTTGATAATGTCCTGCAGGTTCGACCCGGCGACCACTTTAGTCATCAGCGCCAGCACGCCGTAAGGCGTCAGCTTCATAATCAGACGCACCAGCTTCATTACCCAGGATTGCAGGGTATCTATCGCCACCAGCACGCGCTGGCCTTTGGCTTCGTCATCTTTCAGCAGCTGCAGCGCCGCAACGCCGAGGAAGGCGGCGAAAATCACTACGCTGATAATCGAGGTCGGGCTGGCGCCGGTCAGATCGGCAAACGGATTTTTCGGCACAAACGAGAGCAGCAGCTGAGGGACGGTCAGATCCGCCACTTTGCCCGCGTAGTTGCTCTGTATCGCAGCGAGGCGCGCGCTCTCCTGCGCGCCCTGCACCAGGCCTTCAGCGCTGAGGTGGAACAGGCCGGTAACCAGTACGCCGACCAGTGCGGAGATGGCGGTGGTGAACAGCAGCACGCCAATCGTCAGCAGGCTGATTTTGCCCAGCGACGAGGCATTATGCAGACGCGCGACGGCGCTGAGGATCGAGGCGAACACCAGCGGCATCACGATCATCTGCAGTAGCTGTACGTAGCCGTTGCCCACGATATTAAACCAGTTGATAGAGGTTTTCAGCACCTCGCTCTGCTGGCCGTAGATGGTTTGCAGCGCCAGGCCGAACAGTACGCCGATCACCAGACCGACCAGCACCTTTTTCGACAGGCTCCAGCTTTGACGGCCGAGGCGCGACAGCAGCAGCAGCAGCGCGACGAAGGCCGCGAGATTAAGAATCAGAGGTAGATCCATGTTGGCTCCCGAGAGAGGCGCCCGACGACAGCTGTGGTGTCGGGGCGCCAGATAATGTTATGCACGAATTAAGTGCCGGTATGTTAACAGTTACCTGGGGTGCCAACTTATATCCAAATGGAATGGCTTATAACCAGACAGCGCTTTCTGCTGGTTTAATGCGCTTTTTGTGTAGAAATCAAGCGGGAAACGCCATTTTGTAGCGTATCGAAGAGCTGTGAAGGCCAGCCGTTCGCACCAAAAGAGGGCGAGCCGGGTGGAAACCAGAGCGCATAGCCAACCAGCGCCAGGCAAAGCGTACGCTCCAGCTGGTTACCTTTCTGGCTTCTGAGGATAGGCAGGCGGAAGCGCCAGCGGCACGGCCACAGCAGCGGCACTCCGGCGGGGGTTAGCATATCCGCCACGATATGGCTGAGATAGCCCAGCGTCATACCTTGCAGCACGTCGGCAGGCAGCAGCCAGTCTTCGGGGACGTTAATCTGGAACAGCCACAGGCTGGCGGCCACCGCCAGCAGGCTGTGCGTGAATCCCCGGTGACCAAAGGCGCGTGCGATAGGATGCGACAACCACTTTAAGCGCTGGCCAAGCAGGGATTTGGGATGATCGATATCGGGCAGCAGGCAGGTGAGCAGCGAGGCGGAAATAAGGTGCCACCAGTCGGCCTGCGCCAGCACAGGCGTCAGCTCTGCGCGCTTGGCAAAAATAGCGGTGGCAATAGCGAAAATTACGTGGCCTTCGCCCGTCATGATAAAACCTGGCTGCAAACTGTCGATGCATCCAGTATAGGGATTTATCCAGTGAATGAGAAGTTGTGACGCTGTAACGAAGCGTGAATTTTTTTAGCGAAACGGCGGCGCCAGACCTGCCGTTTCGCCACAGATAGCCTTTCAGGGCGAGAAGTGCCGAAGGGCTACTTTTCTCGCCTGGCGCGCATCACAGCGCTTAACGCGCCAGCCAGCCGCCGTCGACGGCCAGCGTATAGCCATTCACATAATCCGACGCCGAAGAGGCCAGGAAAACAACCGGACCCATCATATCTTCCGGCAGTCCCCAACGCTCGGCCGGGATGCGCCCGAGAATTTCTGCGCTGCGGCCCTCGTCGCTGCGCAGCTGCTCGGTGTTGTTGGTCGCCATGTAACCCGGCGCGATGGCGTTAACGTTAATGCCGTGTTTCGCCCATTCGTTCGCCATCAGTCGCGTCAGCCCCATCACCGCGCTTTTCGACGCTGTGTATGAGGGAACCCGAATGCCGCCCTGAAAAGAGAGCATCGAGGCGATATTGATGATTTTACCGCCCTGGCCCTGGGCGATGAAATGACGCGCCACCTGCTGCGACAAAAAGAAGACGCTCTTGGTGTTGATGTTCATCACATCGTCCCAGTCCTGCTCGCTGAAGCTAAGCGCGTCTTCGCGGCGGATAATTCCGGCGTTATTGACCAGAATGTCAATTTTGCCCGCGGCGGCGATCGCTTGCTCCACGACGCGCGGCACCTGCTCGGTACGGATAAGATCCGCCTGCAGGGACCAGAAGCGGCGGCCAAGTGCTTCGACGCGCTGCTGCGTTTCTGCTGGCTCTTCGCGATTGACGCCGACGATATCGCAACCGGCCTGCGCCAGGCCCAGCGCCATGCCCTGGCCAAGCCCGGTATTGCAACCGGTGACCAGCGCGATTTTACCTTCCAGATTAAATGCGTTGAGTATCATGAGAGCGCCTCCTTTTTTAGCGCAGATCGCGGATTTTGACATGATCCATGTCGTCGAATACCTGATTCTCGCCGACCATGCCCCAGATAAAGGTGTAGCGTTCGGTGCCGACGCCGGCATGAATCGACCAACTGGGCGAAATGACCGCCTGCTCGTTGTGCACCAGCAGATGACGCGTCTCCTGCGGCTGACCCATCATGTGAAATACCGCGCTTTCCGGGTTCATATCGAAATAGAAATAGACTTCCATACGGCGCTCGTGCGTGTGACACGGCATGGTATTCCACAGGTTGCCTTCATCCAGGCGGGTCAGCCCCATGGTGAGCTGGCAGGTCGGCAGCACGTCCGGCACCAGATATTTATTGATGGTGCGGCGGTTGGAGGTCGCCGCATCGCCGAGCGTGGTGCGTACCGCCTCCTCTTTACCCACTTTCTTATCGGGAAAGCGGCTGTGCGCGGGCGCGCTGTTGAAATAGAACTTCGCCGGGTGAGCCGCATCGCTGCTGCGAAAGCTCAGCGACTGGGCACCTTTGCCGACATAGAGCGCTTCTTCCGTGCCGATCTCCCAGACTTTGCCGTCCACCTCAATGGTACCCGGACCGCCGATATTGATGACGCCCAGTTCGCGGCGCTCCAGAAAATAGCTTACGCCCAGCTGTTTGCCCATCTCGTTGCCGAAGGAGACGCTGGCGGCGACCGGCATTACGCCGCCGACAATAATGCGATCGATATGGCTGTAGGTCAGGGTGTAGCGGTCAGCTTCGAAGATGTTTTCGATTAAGAACTCGCGGCGTAGCGCGGCGGTGTCGAGCTGTCTGGCATGCTCGCTGTGAATGCTTTGTCGAACGTCCATTCTGATCCCCTCTGGCGAAAAAGGCATACGTGCCCCGCAGGGCGTCTGAGGGCATCTTAGGAGGAGTGGAAGATCAATTCAATAAAAATGAAACGTTGTTTTATTTTTTGAGAAGGGGATCATACCGTAAACAAAACCCGCCAGCGGCGGGTCGGGTCTGATAAAAGGCGCAATCAGAGGTGCACGCGCGGATCAGGGCGCGGAATCGCCCAGCAGATGCGCCGCGGTCAGCTGGGTAAGATCGTCCAGCCTGACGTTCGCCAGCGACCAGCGCGCGTCATCGCGTAGCGCCGCGGGCGGCACCACAATGGAGCGCATGCGCGCCGCTTTTGTGGCGATCATACCGTTAAATGAGTCTTCCAGCGTCACGCAGTTTAGCGGGTCGACGTTCAACTGCGCGGCGGCATCCAGATAGACCTGCGGATGCGGTTTGCTGTAGGGCAGCGCCTCGGCGGAGACCAGCACGTCGAAATCGTCGCGCAGGTCGAAGAGCGTCAGCACGCGCTCCAGCATCATCAGCGGCGACGCGGAGACCAGACCGGTTTTCAGTCCACGCTGGCGACACAGCTGCAGCGCCTGCTTAACCCCGGGCAGCAGCGGGCGCTTTTCCTCAATCAGCGCCAGCGCGCGGGCGATAATGCGCGCCGTGACCGTCTGCTGGTCCGGGCCTGACCAGGGCAGGGTTTCATACCACATGCGCACCACCTGATCGATGCGCAGGCCCAGCGTGTCCGGCAGCTCGCTGCGGCGCGATAAATCGACGTTCAGCGTGGCGAAGATGTCCAGTTCAGCCTGATCCCACAGCGGTTCGGAGTCGATAATCAGGCCATCCATATCAAAAAGGGCGGCATAAACAGGGCGGGTATAACTCATCGGCTGGCTCCTTGTAGAATTTGCGCTACCTTATCATGGGCTGGCGCGCGCCGCGAAAGGGGCGCAGGCTGCGCTTTTTACAGGAAATTAAAACCACAGGCAGGTAGACTGGCTGCAATCTGGATTCAGGTACAGGAGATACCATGACTTATCAACAGGCTGGCCGCATCGCCATCCTTAAGCGAGTGGCTGGCTGGGCAATATTTTTGCTCGCGCTGCTGTCGACCGTGATTTCAGTGCTGAGCTTTATGTTCAGACACAGTGAAAAACAGCCGGGCATTGACGCCGTTATGCTCGACTTTGTCCATGTGATCGTTGACATGATCCGCTTCAACACGCCTTTCCTTGGCTTCTTCTGGCAGAACTCGCCGGTACCGGAGTTCCACGGTCAGATGAATATCGGCTTCTGGATCATCTACATTCTGATTTTCGTCGGTCTGGCGCTGGAAGCATCCGGTTCGCGAATGGCGCGTCAGGCGCGCCATATAAAAGAGGGTGTTGAAGATCAGCTGATTCTGGAGCAGGCGAAAGGCGGCGATGCCCGTACGCGCCAGCAGCTGGAAGAGAAAATCCGCGTGCCGCACCACACCATCTTCCTGCAGATTTTTCCGCTCTATATCCTGCCGGTGGTGATCGCCGTTGCCGGTTATTTTGTGCTGTCGCTGCTCGGCTTTCTGTGACAGGTCAGGCCGGTCTGGCCTGACGCTGCGCCAGCGCGTCCTCATCCAGCAGCCGCCCGACGGCGAACTGCGCCTCGCTTAACCAGCTGCCGCCGAATACGTTGGCGCGGTTAAGCAGGTAGTAGAGCTGGTAGACCGGCTGGCGCTGCGAGAAGCCGTCTGGCAGCGGCCAGACCGACTGATAGCCTTCATAAATCTGCCGCGGCAGATCCGGGAACCAGCCGAGCATCGCCAGATCGCATTCGCGATCGCCCCAGTAACAGGCGGGATCGAACAGCCAGGGACCGTTGGCGCTGCCAGCGCAGTTGGCTGGCCAGAGATCGCCGTGAAGCAGGGAGGGCTGCGGCTGGTGCGTGGCAAGCGCACGCTGCACGCAGTTCACAATCTCTTCCGTATTGCCGTAGGTGAGGCCTTTCTCTTCGGCCAGCTGAAGCTGCCAGCCGATACGCTGCTCGGCAAAGAAGACTGACCAGCGACGCAGCCAGCTGTTGGGCTGCGGCGTTGTGGTGATATTATTGTCGAAGTCGAGGCCGAACTGCGCCTGTTCGCTCCACTGATGCAGATGCGCCAGCTGCTGTCCCAGCTGAAAGGCGTTCTCCGCATCCAGCGGTTGAGGCGTGATATATTCCAGCAGCAAAAAGCTCTGATCGCGGTGATGGCCCACGCCATAAACCGCCGGTACGCGTACGCTTTGCGTGCGCGCCAGCAGCGCCAGCTGATCGGCTTCCCAGGCGAAAAGGGTGAGCATTTCACGACTATTGCACTTCACGAAGACGTCATGTTCGCCATAGCGAATGCGCCAGGCGGGGTGAATGTCGCCGCCAGGAAGTTCGTGGCGTTCGGTAATATCGGCATGGCCAAACTGTTCGCTTAATAAACGACTAATAGCGTTCCACATTGGGCGATCCTCTTTTAACCTGTCAGGCTGCGGTGTCGGTCAGCACGCTCTACGACCCAAAGACGATTATATCGCGTGAATATCGCTCAAAACCCGCGCTTGCGCACAGCTTACCGGAACGAATGGCGGGCGCGGTTACTGCGAAGCGTCACGTAAAAACGCCTCCAGCGTCGTCACGGTGACATCGGGCGTCTGATGCAGCACGCTCTCGCCAGCGGCAACAGCCTGTCGTTGCAGATCCTCCTGCGACAGGGCGCTGACCAGACCGAAGCTGTTGGTGCCTAGTTCATGAGTGTGACCCTGATCGTCCTTAAGCGTGGTGCTAAAACCGCCCGCGATCATCGCGCTGTTAAGCGTTTGAACGTCGCTGAGGCCCGATTCCTGATAGTGAAACGTGACAATGTAACGTTTAAGTCCGTCGCTCATTTTTCACCTCTGTTCGGCTTGACTGAGCACAGCGTAGACCATGGTGAAAAAATGCGCGAATAATGAACAGGATAAAGGCATTATTTATCACAGGCATAAAAGTAAAGCTGGGTAAAGGCGCCCCTGGCGGGTTCAGAAAAATCTTGTCGCAACTCCGCTGAATTTTTGTTGGCTGCTCCCTATAATGCGCGGCGTTAATGAGAAAATTCCCAATAATCAAGCGTGATTGACTCTGAATGGGGTGTTTCATGGAGGTTAATACTTATTTACAATACTTACCGTAAATTGCATTGATCGGCCCGTAAAACCCTTCACACTCTTCGTTTTTTAAACTGTCGTACGGGTCACAATAAATGAAAGTGCTTAACAAGCTCTCAGCCGTTCTTTTGCTCTCCGCTGGCGCGTTTTGCCACCAGGCATTGGCGGACAACACCGTTTTTACCGCGATGGACGATCCTTCAACGGCAAAGAAGCCGTTTGACGGCAGCGCCTCCGCAGGCTATCTGGCGCAGACCGGTAACACCACCAGCTCTTCGCTGACAGCGCAGACTAATATGACGTGGTATCAGAGCTCTATGGCGTACAGCCTGTGGGGCAACGCGGCGAACACCTCATCTAATGATGAACGCTCTTCTGAAACCTACAATATCGGCGGCCGCTCGCGTTATAACCTCAACAGCTTCGATTACCTGTTTGGTCAGGCAAGCTGGCTGAGCGACCGTTTTAACGGCTACGATTCGCGCGATGTGCTGACCGCAGGTTACGGTCGTCAGATCCTGAGCGGCCCCATTCATTCGCTACGTGCTGAATTTGGTCCAGGCGTGCGCTATGACGATTTCCATGACGGCGGCAGCGAAACCAAAGCGCTGGGCTACGGCGCGCTGAGCTATCAGTGGCAGCTGACCGATAACACCAAGTTTATTCAGGGCGTATCGGTGCTGAGCAGCTTCGGTGAAGACACCACCATTAACTCAGAAACCGGCCTGCAGGTTGGCATCAACGACCACTTCGCGCTGAAGCTGGCCTACAACGTCACCTGGAACAACAATCCGCCGGAGTCCGCGCCCGATCGCACCGACACCAAAACCAGCATTATGCTGACCTACGCGATGTAATTCTCTGCGTAAACCGCTTCCTGACCGCAGCCTGTCTGCGGTTTTTTTTCGCCTGCTCCTCGACTTAGCTGCGAGAGCACGGGTTTTGCTGGCCGCTCAAAGCTGTTATCATCGTCGGCGCACTACAATTCCTGGCGTCATTCCGACAATGTGGGTCTGACATTACGCCAGGCAATCAATTTTACTCAATGTTGTATGTAAGCTTTCGTGTGGCTTACCACTGCAATTAAGGATATTAAATGCCTGTAATTACTCTTCCTGATGGCAGCCAGCGCACCTACGATCGCGCAGTCAGCGTGATGGATATTGCGCTGGATATCGGGCCTGGCCTGGCGAAAGCCTGTATTGCCGGACGCGTTAACGGTCAGCTGGTGGATGCGGTCGATCCCATCACCGAAGATGCCTCTGTGGCCATCATTACCGCAAAAGATGAAGCGGGTCTGGAGATTATTCGCCACTCCTGCGCGCATCTGCTGGGGCACGCTATTAAACAGCTGTGGCCCAACACCAAAATGGCGATCGGTCCGGTTATCGACAACGGCTTCTATTATGACGTCGATCTCGATCATACCCTGACGCAGGAAGATATCGACGCGCTGGAAAAACGTATGCACCAGCTGGCCGAAACTAACTACGACGTTGTGAAAAAGGTCGTCAGCTGGCAGCAGGCGCGCGACGTGTTCGCCGAGCGCGGCGAGAGCTATAAAATTACTATTCTGGATGAGAACATCAGCCACGACGATCGTCCTGGCCTTTATCATCACGAAGAATATATCGACATGTGCCGCGGTCCGCACGTGCCGAATATGCGTTTCTGCCACCACTTCAAGCTGCAGAAAATCGCGGGCGCCTACTGGCGCGGCGACAGCAATAACAAAATGCTGCAGCGTATCTACGGCACGGCCTGGGCGGATAAAAAGCAGCTCAACGCCTATCTGCAGCGTCTGGAAGAGGCGGCGAAGCGCGACCACCGTAAAATCGGCAAGCAGCTCGACCTCTACCATATGCAGGAAGAGGCACCCGGCATGGTTTTCTGGCATAATGACGGCTGGACTATCTTCCGCGAGCTGGAAGTGTTCGTGCGCAGCAAGCTGAAAGAGTACCAGTACCAGGAAGTAAAAGGTCCGTTTATGATGGACCGCGTGCTGTGGGAAAAAACCGGGCACTGGGAAAACTACAAAGAGGCGATGTTTACCACCTCTTCAGAAAACCGTGAATACTGCATCAAGCCGATGAACTGTCCGGGCCACGTGCAGATCTTTAATCAGGGGCTGAAGTCCTACCGCGATCTGCCGCTGCGCATGGCGGAGTTCGGCAGCTGTCACCGCAACGAGCCGTCAGGCGCGCTGCACGGCCTGATGCGCGTACGCGGCTTTACCCAGGATGACGCCCACGTCTTCTGTACGGAAGATCAGGTGCGTGACGAAGTGAACAGCTGTATCCGCATGGTCTATGACATGTACAGCACCTTCGGCTTCGAAAAGATCGTGGTGAAACTCTCCACGCGTCCTGAGAAGCGTATCGGCACCGACGAAATGTGGGACCGCGCCGAAGAAGATTTAGCCGCTGCGCTGAATGAAAACGAAATTCCGTTTGAATTCCAGCCCGGAGAAGGTGCATTCTACGGCCCGAAAATTGAATTTACGCTTTACGACTGTCTCGATCGCGCCTGGCAGTGCGGCACAGTTCAGCTAGACTTTTCCCTGCCAAAACGTCTGGACGCCACGTATGTGGGCGAAAACAACGATCGTCAGACGCCGGTTATGATTCACCGCGCGATTCTCGGCTCTATGGAGCGCTTTATTGGCATCCTGACCGAAGAGTTCGCCGGTTTCTTCCCGACGTGGCTGGCGCCGATGCAGGCGGTGGTGATGAATATCACCGATGGGCAGGCAGAATATGTCGACATGTTGACACGCAAATTGCAGAATGCTGGCATTCGTGTGAAAGCAGACTTGAGAAACGAGAAGATAGGCTTTAAAATCCGCGAGCACACATTGCGTCGCGTCCCTTATATGCTGGTTTGCGGTGACAAAGAGGTGGAAGCAGGCAAAGTTGCCGTTCGCACCCGCCGCGGTAAAGACCTCGGGACGATGGATGTCGATGTGTTTGTTGAGAAGCTGCAACAAGAGATTCGCAGCCGCAATCTTCACCAATTAGAGGAATAAGGTTATTAAAGGCGGAAAACGAGTACAACCGACGCGTCCGAATCGAATCAACGGTGAAATCCGTGCCACTGAAGTACGCTTAACTGGCGTGGATGGCGAACAGATTGGTATTGTCAGCCTTCGCGAAGCTATTGAAAAAGCTGAAGAAGCGGGTGTTGATTTAGTAGAAATCAGCCCCAACGCCGAACCGCCGGTGTGCCGTATTATGGATTACGGCAAGTTCCTTTATGAAAAAAGCAAATCTTCTAAGGAACAGAAGAAGAAGCAAAAAGTTATCCAGGTTAAGGAAATTAAATTCCGTCCTGGTACCGATGAAGGCGACTATCAGGTAAAACTCCGCAGCCTGATTCGTTTTCTGGAAGAAGGCGATAAAGCCAAAATCACGCTGCGTTTTCGCGGTCGTGAGATGGCGCACCAACAGATCGGTATTGAAGTGCTTAACCGCGTGAAAGAAGATCTGACCGAACTGGCAGTAGTCGAATCCTTCCCATCGAAGATCGAAGGCCGCCAGATGATTATGGTGCTCGCTCCCAAGAAGAAACAGTAGGCTTTCAAGTAACAATGACCGCGCAGCGTTCGCGCTGTGCGGTTCTTTGTTCGCCTGTCTGATTCGTTTTATTAACAATGCGAAGTGGATATTTTTAAAATGCCAAAGATTAAAACTGTACGTGGCGCGGCTAAGCGCTTCAAGAAGACCGCTTCTGGCGGCTTCAAGCGTAAGCACGCAAACCTGCGTCATATTCTGACTAAAAAATCAACTAAGCGTAAACGTCACCTGCGTCCGAAAGGTCTGGTGTCTAAAGGCGATCTGGGTCTGGTTGTTGCCTGCCTGCCGTACGCATAAGTTAACTTTTTTATAAATCTGCCTGAAACCTTTGCATAACGGCCGCTGGCCAGCAGGGGATAAGGGCATCACAGAATATTGATACAGGAGAGCTCACATGGCTCGCGTAAAACGTGGTGTAATTGCTCGCGCACGTCACAAGAAAATCTTAAAACAAGCTAAAGGCTACTACGGTGCACGTTCACGTGTATACCGCGTTGCCTTCCAGGCTGTTATCAAAGCTGGTCAGTATGCTTACCGTGACCGTCGTCAACGTAAGCGTCAGTTCCGTCAACTGTGGATTGCGCGTATCAACGCTGCAGCGCGTCAGAACGGCATCTCTTACAGCCGTTTCATCAATGGCCTGAAAAAAGCGTCCATTGAAATTGACCGTAAGATCCTGGCTGACATCGCTGTATTCGACAAAGTGGCATTCACTGCACTGGTCGAAAAAGCAAAATCAGCTCTGGCGTAAGTCAGATGAAAAAGGGAGCTTGCTCCCTTTTTTATTGCTTGTAACTCAAGCAAAAGATTGACATTTTCATCGCTGGGCTTTTCAATAGTACCCTCAGAATCCCAGCAAGGTAACGCAAGCATGCACGCTGCTATTTTCCGTTTCTTTTTTTACTTTAGCACCTGACTCTCAGGGGCTTTTGCGCATAGAAAAGAAACGAAAAATCGCGCCGAAAGCCTCCCTCGTGGAGGCTTTCGTGTTTCTGGCGAAGCATATTGGACGGCAACGTCCCAACGAGAACTGACCAGCCCGCCTGGAAGAAGAGGAAACCATGTCCCAACTCGCAGAACTGGTGGCCCGCGCCACAGCCGCTATCGACGAGGCGACGGATATCGCCACCCTTGACGCGGTGCGCGTCGAATATACCGGTAAAAAAGGCCATCTGACGCAGCTGATGACGACGCTGCGCGAGCTGCCGCCGGAAGAGCGTCCGGCTGCGGGCGCGGTGATCAACGACGCCAAGCAGCAGGTGCAGGAGCGACTTAACGCTCGCAAAGAGACGCTGGAGTCCGCCGCGCTCAATGCCCGGCTGGCCGCCGAGACCATCGACGTTTCCCTGCCGGGGCGCCGTACGGAAAATGGCGGTCTGCATCCGGTAACGCGCACCATCGATCGCATCGAAACCTTCTTCGGCGAACTGGGTTTCGCGGTGGTGACCGGTCCGGAAATCGAGGATGACTACCATAACTTCGACGCGCTGAATATTCCCGGCCATCACCCGGCACGCGCCGATCACGACACCTTCTGGTTCGACGCCACGCGGCTGCTGCGTACTCAGACTTCCGGCGTGCAGATCCGCACCATGAAAAATCAACAGCCGCCGATTCGCATCATCGCGCCGGGCCGCGTCTATCGCAACGATTACGATCAGACGCATACCCCGATGTTCCACCAGATGGAAGGGCTGATCGTCGACAAGAACATCAACTTCACCAACCTGAAAGGCACGCTGAACGACTTCCTGCGCAACTTCTTTGAGGAAGATTTGCAGATCCGTTTCCGTCCTTCCTACTTCCCGTTCACCGAACCTTCGGCGGAAGTGGACGTGATGGGCAAAAACGGCAAATGGCTGGAAGTGCTGGGCTGCGGCATGGTGCACCCGAACGTTTTGCGCAACGTCGGTATCGATCCGGAAATCTACTCCGGCTTCGCCTTCGGTATGGGCATGGAGCGTCTTACCATGCTGCGTTACGGCGTGACCGACTTGCGCGCCTTCTTCGAAAATGATTTACGTTTCCTCAAACAATTTAAATAAGGGCAGGTTATCCAATGAAATTCAGTGAACTCTGGTTACGCGAATGGGTAAACCCGGCTCTGGACAGCGCTGCCCTTTCTGAACAGATCACCATGGCCGGTCTGGAAGTGGACGGCGTGGAGCCGGTTGCCGGCGCGTTTCACGGCGTGGTCGTCGGTGAAGTGGTGGAGTGCGGCCAGCACCCGAACGCCGACAAGCTGCGCGTGACTAAAGTCAACGTCGGCGGCGATCGTCTGCTGGATATCGTCTGCGGCGCGCCGAACTGCCGTCAGGGGCTGAAGGTGGCGGTCGCCACCGTCGGCGCCGTACTGCCGGGCGATTTTAAAATTAAAGCGGCTAAGCTGCGCGGCGAACCTTCGGAAGGCATGCTCTGTTCTTTCTCTGAGCTGGGCATTTCCGACGATCACAGCGGCATTATCGAACTGCCGGGCGATGCGCCGATCGGCATGGATATCCGCGACTATCTGAAGCTGGACGATAACACCATTGAGATCAGCGTGACGCCGAACCGTGCCGACTGCCTCGGCATTATCGGTATTGCGCGCGATGTGGCGGTGCTGAATAGCCTGCCGCTTACCGCGCCCGCTATCGAGCCGGTAGCCGCCACCATCGGTGACACCTTCCCGATCCGCGTTGACGCCACCGACGCCTGTCCGCGCTACCTGGGCCGCGTGGTAAAAGGCATCAACGTCAAGGCTGCCACGCCGCTCTGGATGCGTGAAAAGCTGCGCCGCTGCGGCATCCGCTCTATCGATCCGGTGGTGGATATCACCAACTACGTACTGCTTGAGCTGGGTCAGCCGATGCACGCCTTCGATCTTGACCGCATTGACGGCGGCATCGTGGTGCGCATGGCGGAAGAGGGCGAAACCCTGACGCTGCTCGACGGCAGCGAAGCGAAGCTCAGCAGCGATACTCTGGTTATCGCCGATCACCATAAAGCGCTGGCGATGGGCGGCATATTCGGCGGCGAGCATTCCGGCGTGAATGAAGAGACGCAGAACATCCTGTTTGAGTGCGCCTGGTTCGAGCCGCTGGCGATCACTGGCCGCGCGCGTCGTCACGGCCTGCACACCGATGCCTCGCACCGCTACGAGCGCGGTGTCGATCCGGCGCTGCAGTACAAAGCTATTGAGCGCGCCACTCAGCTGCTGCTGGAAATCTGCGGCGGCCAGGCTGGCCCGGTTATCGACCAGACGCACGAAGCGGCGCTGCCGCCGCGCGCCACCATCACGCTGCGCCGCGAGAAGCTGGATCGCCTGATTGGCCATGTTGTTACCGATGAGCAGGTGACCGACATTCTGACGCGTCTCGGCTGCGACGTGACGGCAGGCCAGGGCGAGTGGAAAGCGGTCGCGCCGAGCTGGCGCTTCGACATGGCGATTGAAGAAGATCTGATTGAAGAGGTCGCGCGCGTCTACGGTTATAACAATATCCCGAACGTGCCGGTACAGGCTGGCCTGGTGATGACTCAGCATCGCGAAGCGAATCTGTCGCTGAAGCGCGCGAAAAATATGCTGGTGGATAAAGGCTATCAGGAAGCGATCACCTACAGCTTCGTCGATCCGAAAATGCAGCAGCTGCTGCACCCGGGCGAAGAGGCGCTGATCCTGCCAAGCCCGATCTCCAGCGATATGTCGGCGATGCGCCTGTCGCTGTGGACCGGTCTGCTGAGCGCCGTGGTCTACAACCAGAACCGCCAGCAGAGCCGTGTGCGCCTGTTTGAGAGCGGTTTGCGCTTTGTACCTGATACCCAGGCTGATTTAGGCATCCGTCAGGATCTTATGCTGGCGGGCGTGCTGAGCGGCAACCGCAACGAAGAGCACTGGGATCTGGCGCGTCAGACGGTTGACTTCTATGATTTGAAAGGTGATTTGGAATCGCTGCTCGATTTAACCGGCAAGCTGGATGACATTCGCTTCCGCGCCGAAGCTAATCCAGCGCTTCATCCGGGACAGAGCGCAGCAATTTATTTGCATGATGAACGAATCGGATTTATCGGTGTGGTTCATCCTGAGCTGGAACGTAAGCTGGATCTCAATGGTCGCACCTTAGTCTTTGAACTGCTTTGGAATAAGGTCGCAGACCGCGTCCTGCCTGATGCGCGCGAGATTTCACGCTTCCCGGCGAACCGTCGCGATATCGCCGTGGTGGTGGCTGAAAACGTCCCCGCAGCAGATATCATCGCCGAGTGTAAGAAAGTTGGCGTAAATCAGGTAGTTGGCGTAAACTTGTTTGACGTGTACCGCGGTAAGGGTGTTGAAGAGGGTTTCAAGAGCCTCGCCATCAGCCTGATTTTGCAGGATACCAGCCGGACACTCGAAGAAGAGGAGATTGCCGCGACCGTTGGCAAATGTGTTGCGGCATTAAAAGAGCGATTCCAGGCAACCTTGAGGGATTGAACCTATGGCGCTTACAAAAGCTGAAATGTCAGAGTACCTGTTTGAGAAGCTTGGGCTGAGCAAACGCGACGCGAAAGAGCTGGTGGAGCTGTTTTTTGAAGAGGTTCGCCGCGCTCTGGAAAATGGTGAACAGGTAAAACTGTCTGGGTTTGGTAATTTCGACCTGCGCGATAAAAATCAGCGTCCAGGCAGGAATCCAAAAACGGGGGAAGATATTCCGATTACCGCGCGCCGCGTGGTAACGTTCCGCCCGGGTCAGAAGCTGAAAAGCCGTGTCGAAAATGCTTCTCCGAAAGATAACGACTGACCGATTTCAGTGTTCTAAAAAGGCCGCGCAAGCGGCCTTTTTCATTTCTGCGCCGTGCGCGCTGTTTTCTTTCTGCATGTTCTCTTCACACTGTCAGCTTTCTGTAAGCATAGGGGAAATAAGCTGAAAATCCGCCTGCGCCGATAGTGACCCGTGAAACGCTTTTGTTATAACTGCGCCGACAGATAACAAGAGACTACCCTGATGAAAAAAACCGCACTGCTTTTAAGCGTCCTGCTGGGGATGCCGCTGCTGGCGAGCGCTCATGCTCCGCATTATGACAACGCGCCGGGCCCTGGCGTCCATATTGGCGATCGCGATCATCGCGGCTACTACTGGGACGGCTATGACTGGCGTCCGGCGAAATGGTGGCAGGCGCACCATGGCCGCAATGTCGGACTGAAAGGGCCGCATGGCTACTGGAACGGCAACGGCTGGCAGGCGCAGCGCCCTGACCACGACAAGCCGATGGCGAAGCGCGACAACCCGTCGCATAACGACCATCCGACGCGCAACGACCGCGAGCCGGTGCCGCCGCGCGCTAACCACAACTGATCCTCTTTGCGGCGCCCTCCGGCGCCGCAAACGCCAGCCTTTCTTTTTCTGCCAATCTCTCTACAATCAAATCTCTGTTTTCTCAGCGAATCCTCGATTATGTCCCTGCTGGAGCAGCTTGCTCATCAGGCGGATCGCCGCAGCCGTCGCGTGCTGATGGCGCTGTGCCTTATCCTGCTGGCGTTAATTGTTCTCAGCCTGTGCGCGGGCGATAGCTGGATCGCCCCGGCCCGGTGGCTGAGCGACAGCGGCCAGCTGTTTGTCTGGCAGCTGCGTCTTCCGCGCACCCTTGCGGTGGTGCTGGTCGGCGCGGCGCTGGCAGTCTGTGGCGTCGTAATGCAGGCGCTGTTTACCAATCCGCTGGCGGAGCCGGGCCTGCTCGGGGTTTCTAACGGCGCGGGCATTGGACTGGTGCTGGGCGTGCTGTTCGGCAGCGGGTCGCTCTGGAGCCTGAGCCTGGCGGCGATGGCGGGCGCATTGCTGATCACCCTCATCCTGCTCCATTTCGCCCACCGGCAGCTCTCCGTAACGCGACTGCTGCTTACCGGCGTGGCGCTGGGCATTATCTGTAGCGCCATTATGACCTGGGCGGTCTACTTCAGCACCAGCCTGGATCTGCGCCAGCTTATGTACTGGATGATGGGCGGCTTTAGCGGTATCGACTGGCGTTATGGCTGGATGATGCTGGCGCTGCTGCCGGTCACCGCTGGGCTGATCGCCACCGCGCGCGTGCTCAATCTGCTGGCGCTCGGCGAAACTCCGGCGCAGCAGCTGGGCCTGTCGCTCTTTTTCTGGCGCAATACGCTGGTGCTGGCTATGGGCTGGCTGGTCGGCGTCAGCGTCGCTATGGCGGGTGCGATCGGGTTTGTCGGCTTAGTGATCCCGCACTTGCTGCGGCTGAGCGGCATCAGCGATCATCGCTATCTGCTGCCGACATCGGCGCTGGCGGGCGCGGGCGTACTGCTCGCCGCCGACATTATCGCGCGTCTGGCGCTGACCTCGGCGGAGTTGCCGATCGGCGTGGTGACCGCCACGCTGGGCGCGCCGCTGTTTATTGCGCTGTTAGTCAAATCTTCGCGCTAGCTTCGGCTGGCTTTCCGCATCCACGACAGGAGACTTTTATGGGCCTTTATCAAACTGAACTGATGACGATCGACGGCAAGAAAACCACGCTGGAAGAGTGGCAGGGCAAGGTGTTGCTGGTGGTGAACGTGGCGTCAAAATGCGGTCTTACCCCGCAGTACGAGCAGCTGGAGGCGCTGCAGCAGCAGTATCAGGCGCAGGGCTTCAGCGTGCTGGGCTTTCCCTGCAATCAGTTCCTTGAGCAGGAGCCGGGCAGCAACGAAGAGATTAAAACCTACTGCAGCACCACCTGGGGCGTGACCTTTCCCATGCTGGCCAAAGGCGATGTCAACGGCCCGGCGCGCCATCCGCTCTATGCGCAGCTGATCGCGGCGCAGCCGGAGGCGGTGCGCCCGGAAGGCAGCGGCTTTTACGAGCGTCAGGTCAGCAAAGGCCGCGGGCCGAAAGCGCCGGGCGATATTCTGTGGAACTTCGAGAAGTTCCTGATCGATCGTCAGGGCAACGTAGTGAAGCGTTTCGCGCCGGATATGACGCCGGACGACGCCATTATCCAGCAGAGTATTCAGCAGGCGCTGGCGTAACCGTGCTCATCAGCCTCAGGGACGCCGCCGTTCCCGGACGGCTGGCGTCTTTCTCCGCCGAAGTGGCCGCCGGCACGCTGCTGCATCTGGTCGGGCCAAACGGCGCGGGCAAAAGCACTCTGCTGGCGCTAATGGCGGGGATGCTGCCGGGCGAAGGAGAGATCCGGCTACTGGGGCGTCCGCTGCGCGAATGGCGCGGCCCGGCGCTGGCACGGCTGCGCGCCTGGCTGCCGCAGCAAATCGCGCCGGGCTTTATGCCGGTTTACCACTATTTGCGTCTCCATCTGAGCGAGACGCAGTCAGACGCGCCGCTGACCGCGCTGCTGGAGAAGCTGCAGCTGCAGGACAAGCTGGCGCGTCCGCTGGCGCAGCTGTCGGGCGGCGAGTGGCAGCGCGTCAGGCTGGCGGCGGCGTTCGCCCAGATCGATCCCGCCCTTAACCCAGAGGGAAAAGTGCTGCTGCTGGACGAACCGATGACGGGACTGGATATTGCCCAGCAACACGCCGTCCACAGCCTGATTGTCGGGCTGCAGCGCGCCGGCATCTGCGTTATCGCCAGCAGTCACGATCTCAACCATACGTTGCGTCATGCCGATAGCGTCTGGCTGATGGCGCAGGGCAGAGTGATGGCGCAAGGGGCACCTGCGGCGATCCTGACGCCCGAGCGTCTCAGCGATCTCTATGCTATCCCGTTTCGCCTGCTGGAACTGGATGGCCAGCCGCTGCTGACTGCGCAACCCTGACGGCCACGTCTTGCCAGGCTGCGCGCCTGACGCTAGAGTGAGGCCGTTGCGATTAACAGAGGATGTGCGCGAATGCGGTTAGGCGTGTTTTTACTGGTGTTGATACTGGCAGGATGCAGCGGCCATCGCGCGCCGCCGGTGAACGGCCGCCTGTCTGATCCCATTATGGTGGTGGCACAGCTCAACGAACAGCTGGGCCAGTGGCGTGGCACGCCCTATCGTTACGGCGGCATGAGTCGTGGCGGCGTTGACTGCTCCGGTTTTGTCTATCTCACCATGCGTGACAGGTTCGACCTGCAGCTGCCGCGCAGCACGCGGGCGCAGAGCGATATCGGCACGCGTATCAGCAAGGATGAGCTGCAGCCGGGCGATCTGGTATTTTTCAAAACCGGCCGCGGTGAAAATGGCCTGCACGTCGGCATATATGACCGCGACAACGCCTTTATTCACGCCTCCACCAGCCAAGGGGTGATACGCTCCTCGCTGGACAACGTTTACTGGCGCAAAGCCTTCTGGCAGGCGCGGCGCATTTAAGGCAAATTACCTCTCTCTCAGAACGCCGTGCGCCGTAATAGCTGCGTAAATAGCAGCAAAAAATGCAGGTATATTTTAACTCTTATTTAAATTGGCACTTTACGCTGCCGGGAAATAATTATATCAATAAGACAGAGATTTAATTTTCTGGTAAAGGGTATTTACGCGACCGTTATTTGGCTTAGGGATCTGGCGCAGCGGGCAAAGCGAAATTTAACGGCAAAGATGTCCATCTCTTCCGGGGTTTGGTACTATTGCCTGCCTGATTTCGATGATATACGATGCGCCAGTCGCCACTTTATCTGGCTGTAAAAATGAAAGTTCATTTATCTGCCGACTATCAGTCGGAAATTTGGTTTTATCCTGCCTGCACAATTAGCGGGCAGCTGGTGGCCGTCGAGCTGGTTAGCCAGTTCGTGCATGAGACTGCGCCTGTCACCTTGCCGCAGGATTTGTTATTGCCGCAGCTTAATGAAACGCAGAGACTGCGTCTGCTGCAGCGCCAGATTAGCTTGCTGGAGCAACACTACGAGTTCTTCGAAAAGAATCATGTGCTGGCATTAATGCGAATTGATGAAAATCTGGCGCAAACGCTGCTGGCGAGTGAATTGCTGATACGTAAAATTAAGCAGCTTCCCTTTTTATTGCTGGACCTCAGCGAAACGTTTCCGCAGCTTTTAAACGGAATTAACGATCCTCTTATTTCTGCGCTAAAACAACAGTTCCGTTTATCATTATCTCATTTTGGTGCCGGTAAATCTTCGACTCGCGCCGTCTACGATAATCTGTTCGACTGCATCAAACTGGATAAACAATTTATTCAGGCACTGGCGAAACGTGCCTCTTTCCAGCCTTTTATTCAGAGCATCATTGATAACTTTTGCAGCCATACGCAGCTGATGATTATTTGCGGCATTGACGACAGAACGCTGCTCGATAAAACAGCGCCGCTGCAGGATGCCGTGCTGCAGGGCGCGCTTTTCCCGCCGGTAAAAGCCGAGGCGCTAAAGCGTCTGATTGCGAGCCAATGCTGCGCCCCTGATTAAGCCCGCCTGTTGTATTTGATTTCCCACCACTATACTTGCGGTGTCTCGCGCCTCTGCGCCGGGACGGCCCGATATCCGGTTTTTCACAGCGACGGTGGCCCTGATTTCGCCTGGCTGCCGCTCGGGAGAGTGTATGTTGTTTGATAACAGCTGGCAGCGCGAGCTGCCGGGATTCTATACCGCTCAGATGCCGACTGCGCTTAAGGGCGGCCGTCTGTTTTATCACAATGCGCCGCTGGCGCAGACGCTGGGCGTCGACCCGGCGCTTTTCGCCGGCGAAGGCCATGGCGTATGGCATGGCGCCGCGCTGCTGCCCGGGATGGAGCCGCTTGCGCAGGTCTATAGCGGACATCAGTTCGGCGTCTGGGCCGGTCAGCTGGGCGACGGCCGCGGCATTTTGCTGGGCGAACAACGCCTCAGCGCGGAACACAAAGTCGACTGGCATCTGAAGGGCGCCGGACTTACCCCTTACTCGCGGATGGGCGACGGACGCGCCGTGATCCGCTCCACGGTGCGCGAATTTCTCGCCTCCGAGGCGCTGCATCACCTGGGCATTCCCACCACGCGCGCCCTCGCTATCGCCATCGGCGACGAGCCGGTCTATCGTGAAACGCCAGAGCGCGG
Source organism: Pantoea sp. YU22 (assembly GCF_003970755.1). Classification (NCBI taxonomy): domain Bacteria; kingdom Pseudomonadati; phylum Pseudomonadota; class Gammaproteobacteria; order Enterobacterales; family Erwiniaceae; genus Pantoea; species Pantoea sp. YU22. The sequence continues at coordinate 604,888 of NZ_RYDU01000001.1, forward strand.
TGCGACGCTGATGCGCATCGCTGAAAGCCATCTGCGCTTCGGTCATTTCGAGCATTTCTTCTATAGCCAGCAGCAGGAAAAAGTAGAGCAGCTGGCGGATTATGCGCTGCGCCACCACTGGCCGCATCTGGTTAACGAAGCGGATAAATATCTTTTATGGTTTACCGACGTCGTTGAGCGCACCGCGCGCCTGATCGCCCAGTGGCAAAGTGTGGGCTTCGCGCATGGCGTAATGAACACCGACAATATGTCGCTGCTGGGGCTGACAATCGACTACGGCCCTTACGGTTTCCTTGACGACTATCAGCCTGGTTTTATCTGCAACCACAGCGATTATCAGGGGCGCTATAGCTTCGAAAACCAGCCGATGATTGGTCTGTGGAACCTGAACCGCCTGGCGCACGCGCTTTCCGGCCTGCTTAACGTCGAGCAGCTTAAACAGGCGCTGAGCCGTTACGAGCCGGAGCTGATGCGGGTATGGGGCGAACGTATGCGGGCGAAGCTGGGCTTCACGCAGCCTGACAGCGGCGATAACGCGCTGCTGGTGGAGCTATTATCGCTGATGGCGCAGGAGCACAGCGACTATACCCTGACGTTCCGTCTGCTCAGCGATACGCAGCCGCAGGACGCGCGTTCGCCGCTGCGCGACGAGTTTATGGATCGCGATGCCTTTGACCGCTGGTATCAGCGCTACCGCGCGCGTCTGCTGCAGGAAGAGGTTGCCGATGAGGCGCGACAGCAGCGCATGAAAGCCGCCAACCCGGCGCTGGTGCTGCGCAACTACCTGGCGCAGCAGGCGATCGACGAGGCGGAAAAGGGCGAAAGCGGGGCGCTGGCGCGGCTGCATCAGGCGTTGCAGCAGCCCTTTAGCGACGAAACGGCCGCTGAGTATCGTCAGCGGCCGCCGGACTGGGGTAAGACGCTGGAGGTGAGCTGCTCCAGCTAGGCGGCTCAGAAGCGGCTGTTCACCGCCTCGGCCAGCAGCGACAGCACCGCTTCGCTGTCCTGCCAGCCGAGGCAGGGATCGGTAATCGACTGGCCGTAAACCAGCGGCTCGCCCGCGACCACTTTCTGGTTTCCCTCTTCAATAAAACTTTCGATCATTACGCCCGCGACCGCGCGCGACCCGGCGCGGATCTGCTGCGCCACCTCGGCCGCCACCTCTTTCTGACGACGATGCTGTTTCAGGCAGTTTCCGTGGCTGAAATCGATGACCAGTTGCTCTGGCAGACTGAATTCACGCAGGCTGGCGGCAGCGGCGGCCACATCGTCGGCGTGATAGTTTGGCGCTTTGCCGCCGCGCAGGATAACGTGGCCGTGCGGGTTGCCGCTGGTCTGGTAAATCGTCATCTGGCCATCTTTGTCGGGTGAGAGGAACATATGGCTGGCGCGCGAGGCGCGAATGGCGTCCACCGCAATGCGCACGTTGCCGTCGGTGCCGTTTTTAAAGCCCACCGGACAGGAGAGCGCTGAGGCCATTTCACGGTGAATCTGGCTCTCCGTCGTGCGCGCGCCAATCGCCCCCCAGCTGATCAAATCGGCGATAAACTGGCCGGTAACCATATCCAGGAATTCCGTCGCGGTGGGCAGACCGAGGCGGTTAATATCGAGCAGAATCTGGCGCGCCAGGTCGATGCCGCGGTTAACGTTAAAGCTGCCATCCAGATCGGGATCGGAGATCAGTCCTTTCCAGCCCACCACGGTGCGCGGCTTTTCAAAATAGGTGCGCATCACGATTTCCAGGCGATCGGCGTAGCGCTCGCGCAGCGCATTCAGCCGCTGCGCGTAGTCGAGCGCGGCGCGCGGATCGTGCAGAGAGCAGGGGCCGATAATCACCAGCAGACGCGGATCTTCGCCGGTCAGAATCCGGGCGATGCGCTGGCGCGCGCGGGTCACGTTATCCGCAATGTCGGCGGAGAGAGGATGGGCAGCGGCTAATGCGGCAGGCGTGATCAGGCTGCCGATGCGTGCCGTACGCAGTTCATCAGTTTTATTCATGAGCATCTCGAAAGCTTTTTCTTCGCAACGGTGACATACCGGGAAGTGATGATGATCACAATAAATTATTAGCCTGCGAATGCAACCCTATAAACTGAAATGATTTTTTGCCCAACGGCAGCGGCGGTTTACAAGCCGCTGCCGTTGGCTGCTCAGTACATGCGGCGCGTCAGGCCCATAATGTCGAGAATTTTGGTGGCGATCTCCTCCACCGAATAGTTGGTGCTGTTGAGATAGCGGATCTGGTGAGTGCGGAACAGCGCTTCGACTTCGCCCACTTCGAGCCGGCACTGGCGCATTGAGGCGTAGCGGGTATTTTCCGCCCGCTCCTGACGAATGGCGGCAAGCCGTTCCGGATCGATGGTTAAGCCAAACAGCTTGTGCTGAAACGGACGCAGGGCGGCAGGCAGGCGGAGATTATCCATATCGTCGGCGATAAAAGGGTAGTTGGCGGCGCGGATGCCGAACTGCATCGCTAGATAGAGGCTGGTAGGGGTTTTACCGCAGCGAGAAACGCCCAGCAGAATGACCTGCGCATCCTCCAGGCCACGTAGCGAGATGCCGTCGTCGTGCGCCAGGGTATAGTCAATAGCGGCGATACGCGCGTCGTACTTGCCCAGGTTGCTGGCGTCGAGGCCGTGGGTGCGGTGCGCCACCGGTGCGGGCGCCAGGCCCAGCTCTTCCTGTAACGGCGCCACCAGCGCCTGCACGATGTCCTGGCAGAAACCCTCGCTCTGCATAATGATGTCGCGCACTTCCGGCGTGACGATAGAGAAAAACACCAGCGGGCGAACGCCGCTTTTTTGATAGAGCGCGTTAATTTGCGCCTTCACCGCCTGCGCGCGCTGAACATTCTCGACAAAAGGCAGCGTCAGGCTATTGAACCCCACCGGAAACTGCGAAAGCACGGCATGTCCCAGCACTTCGGCGGTAATTGCGGTGCCGTCTGAAATATAAAAAACGCTTCTTTCGCTGCTCATGGCTTTTTACCTTATGCGTACAGAGATATCGGATAGGTTAGCAGCTTTAAATAGCGGTTTAAGCAAAATAAAAAATCCATATTTGAATTTTATGAACTTTTTGTTTTTTCTTGCCTGTTTTAGCCCTCGATGACGCCGTTAAAATAATGAAATGACGTTTTGAAATCATTTTCTGGGTGGCAGGTAAGGTCTGCGGGGAAATAAAACGGCTGCTCGTTGCGCAACAAAATCGCCACTAACTCAATGAATAATATAAAAAATCAAATCCATCATAGCCTTAGCGGAAAATAACCGATTTGCGCAACCAGTCCGAATTATTGGAATAATTCTTAATTTGCGAAATCTTGCGCGCTTTAACGATTCAACACTTAGTCATTAATTGCGCATTGTGCCAGGCTAATTTTGCGAATAGCTAAATTTTCCATGTGCCCATTCATTCTTAAAAGGATAATCTCGATGTCCATTACAGGCGAACAGCCGTTAGTGCTCTGGTATAACCAGCTTGGCATGCATGATGTCGATCGCGTGGGAGGGAAGAATGCCTCTCTGGGTGAAATGATTACGAATTTGTCGTCGCTGGGCGTCTCGGTGCCTAACGGATATGCGACCACATCTTACGCCTTTAATCAGTTCCTCGATCAGAGCGGCCTCAACCAGCGCATTTACGATTTACTGGACAAGACCAACATTGACGATGTCGATGAGCTGGCGAAAGCCGGTAAGCAGATCCGTCAGTGGGTCGTGGATACCCCGTTCCAGCCTGAGCTGGAAGCGGCTATTCGCGAGGCCTACGAGCAGCTCTCCTCCGACGATGCCGAAGCGTCCTTCGCCGTACGCTCCTCCGCCACAGCGGAAGATATGCCGGACGCCTCCTTCGCCGGTCAGCAGGAGACCTTCCTTAACGTGCAGGGCTTTGACGCGGTCATGATCGCCGTGAAGCATGTTTACGCCTCGCTGTTTAACGATCGCGCTATCTCCTACCGTGTGCATCAGGGCTACGACCATCGCGGCGTAGCGCTGTCGGCGGGCATTCAGCGCATGGTGCGCTCGGATCTCGCGTCGTCGGGCGTTATGTTCACCATCGACACCGAATCGGGCTTTGATCAGGTGGTATTTATCACCTCTGCCTTCGGCCTCGGCGAGATGGTGGTGCAGGGCGCGGTTAACCCGGATGAGTTCTACGTGCATAAGCCGACGCTGGCTGCCGATCGTCCCGCTATCGTGCGCCGCAATATGGGCTCGAAAAAGATTCGTATGGTCTACGCCGATTCGCAGTCTCACGGCGAACAGGTGCGTATTGAAGACGTGCCGGAAACGGAGCGCGACCGCTTTTCGCTTACCGATGAGGAAGTAGAAGCGCTGGCGCGTCAGGCCGTACTGATCGAACAGCACTACAAGCGTCCAATGGATATCGAATGGGCCAAAGATGGCCACACCGGCAAACTCTTTATTGTCCAGGCGCGCCCGGAAACCGTGCGTTCCAATGGTCAGGTAATGGAGCGCTATAACCTGCAGGGCAAAGGCAGCGTGGTAGTGGAAGGGCGCGCCATCGGCCATCGCATCGGTGCCGGCGAAGTGAAGGTTATCCACGACATCAGCGAGATGAACCGCATTGAAAAAGGCGACGTGCTGGTAACGGATATGACCGACCCGGACTGGGAACCGATCATGAAGAAAGCCTCGGCGATCGTCACTAACCGCGGTGGACGCACCTGTCACGCGGCGATTATCGCGCGTGAGTTAGGTATTCCTGCGGTAGTGGGCTGCGGCGACGCCACTGACCGCCTGAAAGACGGCAACAAAGTGACGGTCTCCTGCGCCGAAGGCGATACCGGCTATGTCTATAACGATCTGCTCGATTTCGAGGTCACCAGCTCGCAGGTAGACGAAATGCCCGCGCTGCCGCTGAAGATTATGATGAACGTCGGCAACCCCGATCGCGCTTTCGACTTCGCCTGCTTGCCGAACGAAGGCGTCGGTCTGGCGCGTCTGGAGTTCATCATCAACCGTATGATCGGCGTGCATCCGAAAGCGCTGCTGGAATTTGATCAGCAGACGCCGGAGCTGCAGCAGCAAATCCGCACCATGATGAAAGGCTTCGACAATCCGGTGGAGTTCTATATTGCGCGCCTTACCGAAGGGATTGCGACGCTGGGCGCCGCTTTTGCGCCGAAGCGGGTAATTGTGCGCCTTTCGGACTTTAAATCGAACGAGTATGCCAACCTGGTCGGTGGTGAACGCTACGAGCCGGAAGAGGAGAACCCGATGCTGGGCTTCCGCGGCGCGGGACGCTATGTGTCTGATAGCTTCCGCGACTGTTTTGCGCTGGAGTGCGAAGCGGTTAAGCGCGTGCGTAACGAAATGGGGCTGACCAACGTTGAAATCATGGTTCCCTTTGTACGCACCGTCGCGCAGGCGCAGGCCGTGGTCGAAGAGCTGGAACGCCAGGGTCTGAAGCGCGGCGAGAACGGCCTGAAGATCATTATGATGTGCGAAATTCCCTCTAACGCCTTACTGGCCGAGCAGTTCCTTGAGCATTTCGACGGCTTCTCTATCGGCTCGAACGATATGACGCAGCTGGCGCTGGGGCTGGATCGCGATTCAGGCGTGGTGTCGGCGCTGTTCGACGAGCGCAATGACGCCGTCAAAGCGCTGCTGTCGATGGCGATTCAGGCAGCGAAGAAGCAGGGCAAATATGTCGGCATCTGCGGCCAGGGACCATCCGATCATCAGGACTTCGCGGCCTGGCTGATGGAAGAGGGTATTGATAGCCTGTCGCTTAACCCAGACACCGTGGTTGAGACCTGGCTGTCGCTCGCTGAGTTAAGCAAAAGCGCATGATTGTTTAAGCTAAAATGCAGACAAAAGGCCAGCTTTGCTGGCCTTTTTACTTTATCTGGGCCAAAAAAAAGCCCATCACAGGGGATGGGCAAAGACTACACACAGCAATTCTTCACTTTACTCAGGGGAAAAGGTTGTTTAAAAATCAGTAGCTTGATTTCAAACATAGGAATCATGTTATTCATCGCGCCGTTCTGAGTCTTTAAGAATCCTCTTATTAGTTTAAAGCCAGTAAACTTTTGTCACGTATTTTGCCGCGAATTCCGGGTAAACCAGTGCGAAAAATAAACTATTCGCCGCTGATATGCGGCCTCATGGTTAAAAACTGCGTTTTTTCTTAAAAAGCGCTAATGAAAAAAAATATTAACGTGACGCAAATGAATCAGGGCGGTTAACCGCCCTGAGCCTGGGTTCAGGAAGGCAGATGTTCTTCGTCGTGATCGGCGAGGATATCGACCACGCTGGCGGCATCGTCCGCTGGCGGCGGCGCCTCATGCATCCAGACGGAAACCAGTCGGTAAGAAACCGCCAGCACCACCGGACCGATAAACAGGCCGATCAGGCCGAAGGCCACCAGCCCGCCGATAACGCCGGAAAGGATCAGGATCATCGGCAGGTCCGCGCCCATGCGAATCAGCATCGGACGCAGCACGTTATCCAGCGTGCCGACCACGCAGCTCCAGATCAACAGCACCGTTCCCCACGTGGTGTCTCCGCTCCAGTAGAGCCAGACGATGGCGGGAACCAGCACGATGAGCGGCCCAATCTGCACCAGGCAGCAGAGGATCATCAGTACGGTAAGCAGCGTGGCGTAAGGGATGCCGGAAAGCGCCAGCCCAATGCCGCCAAGCACGCCCTGCACCAGCGCAGTGACCACCACGCCGAGCGCCACGGCGCGGATCGCCTGACCAGCCAGCAACACGGTTGCATCGCCGCGGCGGCCCGCCATACGAAAGGCGAAGTGACGGATGCCATGCGCCGCCTGTTCGCCGCGCCAGAACAGCAGGGCGCTGAACAGAAGCATCACGCCGAGGTGGATCATCAGCCGACCAAAGTGGCCCGCCTGAGCGACGAAAAAGCCGGTGGTGCGGCCGACGTAGGGCTGCAGTTTCGCCATAATGGCGGAGCCGCCGCCTGCAATCAGCTTGTGGTAGCTGGAAAAGAGTTTATCGCCAATGGCCGGAATATCATTCAGCCACAGCAGCGACGGCATTTCCATATGACCCTGAGTCGCCCAGGCGATCACCGGGGCGCTGTTGTCGATCAGGCTGTTGACCAGCAACGCGATAGGAATAATAAACAGCAGCAGCAAAAGCAGCGTCATCACGATGACCGCCAGCGAACGCCGGTTCCACAGCAGTCGCTGTACGCGCAGCATCAGCGGCCAGGTAGCAATCACCACCATGCTCGCCCAGGCGAAACCCAGAATAAAAGGCTGAACTATCCAGATACAGGCGACGATCATCAACAGGATAAACATCAGCGTAAAGAGCATCTGCGGCATATCCGTGGTGCGGTGCAGGTTTTTCATAAGGAACAACGACCTCAAATAATCCTTCATGGAGGGGCAATCGGGCCCGGCTTAATGATGAGCTATTTTCAGGGCTTTAAACAGGGGCGAAAGAGAGGGTTTTTCCCTTTCCTGAAAAAACAGCGAGCGCGAAAAAAATGTGTTAAAACGGAACGTTCAGACAAAACAGACAACGCAAACGTTTACAACATCTGGTCTCCCAACAATGATCCCACAGATTTCTCAGGCGCCCGGCCTCGTTCAACGGGTGCTGACATTCCTCGACGCGCTGAAGGCGCAGGGTTTCACCGGCGATACCGCCACCAGCTATGCTGACCGCCTGTTAATGTCCACGGATAACAGCATCTATCAGCTACTGCCGGATGCGGTGCTCTTTCCGCGTTCTACCGCCGACGTCGCGCTGATTGCGCGCGTGGCGGGCGAGGAACGCTTCCGCGAGCTTGTTTTCACGCCGCGCGGCGGCGGGACCGGCACCAACGGGCAGTCGTTGAATCAGGGCATTGTGGTGGATATGTCGCGCCATATGAACCGCATCCTGGAGATCAATCCCGAGCAGGGCTGGGTGCGCGTCGAAGCGGGCGTGGTCAAGGATCAGCTTAACGCCTGGCTTAAGCCTTACGGTTTCTTCTTCTCGCCGGAGCTCTCTACCAGCAACCGCGCGACGCTGGGCGGTATGATCAATACCGACGCCTCGGGTCAGGGATCGCTGGTGTACGGTAAAACGTCCGACCATGTGCTGGGGCTGCGCGCAGTTCTGCTCGGCGGGGATATTCTTGATACCCGGCCGATGGCCACCGCGCTGGCGGAGACACTGGCGCAGACGGCGACGCCGGAAGGGCGTATCTATCAGCAGGTGCTGACGCGATGCCGCGAGCAGCGCGCCTTAATTCTGGAGAAGTTTCCTAAGCTGAACCGCTTTCTGACCGGCTACGATCTGCGCCATGTCTTTAGCGACGATATGCAGACCTTCGACCTGACGCGCATCCTGTGCGGCGCAGAGGGCACGCTGGCCTTTATCACCGAGGCGCGGCTCGACATTACGCCGATCCCGAAAGTGCGCCGTCTGGTGAACATCAAGTATGACTCCTTCGACTCTGCGCTGCGCAACGCGCCTTTTATGGTAGAGGCTAAGGCGCTGTCGGTAGAAACGGTGGACTCCAAAGTCCTGAATCTGGCGCGAGAAGATATCGTCTGGCATTCGGTGCGCGAGCTGATTACCGACGTGCCGGATAAAGAGATGCTCGGCCTGAACATTGTGGAGTTCGCAGGCGACGACGGCGCGCTGATCGAGCAGCAGGTAAGCGCGCTCTGCGCGCGGCTGGATTTGCTGATGGCGCAGCGTCAGGGCGGCGTGATCGGCTATCAGCTCTGTAACGATCTCGACGGCATCGAGCGCATCTATAACATGCGTAAAAAAGCGGTGGGGCTGCTGGGCAATGCGAAAGGCCGTGCCAAGCCGATCCCCTTTGTGGAGGATACCGCCGTGCCGCCGGAGAATCTCGCCGATTATATCGTCGAGTTTCGCGCGCTGCTCGACAGCCACGGCCTGAGCTACGGCATGTTCGGCCATGTTGACGCGGGCGTACTGCATGTGCGTCCCGCGCTGGACATGTGCGATCCGCAGCAGGAAATGCTGATGAAAACCCTCTCAGATGACGTGGTGGCGCTTACCGCGCGCTATGGCGGATTACTCTGGGGCGAACACGGTAAGGGATTCCGCGCGCAGTACAGCCCGGCCTTCTTCGGCGAAACGCTGTTCAACGAACTGCGGCGCATCAAGGCGGCGTTCGATCCCGACAACCGCATGAACCCGGGCAAAATCTGTACCCCCATCGACAGCAATGAGCCGATGATGCAGGTCGACGCGGTGAAGCGCGGCAGCTATGACCGCCAGATCCCTCTGACGGTACGCAGCGACTGGCGCGGCGCGATGGAGTGCAACGGCAACGGCCTCTGCTTCAACTTCGATGCGCGCAGCCCGATGTGCCCCTCGATGAAAATTACCCGCAATCGCATCCATTCGCCGAAAGGGCGCGCCACCCTGACGCGCGAGTGGCTGCGCCTGCTGGCGGAGCAGGGCATCGATCCGCAGCAGCTGGAGAAGCAGATACCGGAGAACAGCCTGTCGCTGCGCGCCCTGATTGGCCGCGTGCGCAACAGCTGGCACGCCAGTAAGGGCGAGTATGATTTCTCCCATGAAGTCCATGAGGCGATGTCCGGCTGCCTCGCCTGTAAAGCCTGCTCGACCCAGTGCCCGATCAAAATCGACGTACCCGATTTTCGCGCGCGCTTTTTACAGCTCTACCATACGCGCTACCTGCGGCCGGCAAGCGACCATCTGGTCGCGGCGGTAGAGAGCTATGCGCCGCTAATGGCGAAAGCGCCGAAGGCCTTTAACTTCTTCCTTAAACAGCCCTGGATGCGCGAGCTGAGCAAAAACCACATCGGCATGGTCGATCTGCCGCTACTGTCGTCGCCTTCGCTAAAGCAGGAGCTGAGCGGTCATCCGGCAATGAATATGACGCTGGAGAAGCTGGAAGCGCTGCGTGCCGACCAGCGCGCCGACTATGTGCTGGTGGTGCAGGACCCCTTCACCAGCTTCTATGAGGCGCAGCTGATCGCTGATTTTATTCGCCTGATCGAGAAGCTGGGCCTGCGGCCGGTGCTGCTGCCCTTTATGCCCAACGGCAAGGCGCAGCACGTTAAAGGCTTTCTGCAGCGCTTTGCCCGCACCGCAGCAAAAACCGCTGACTTTCTTAATCGCGTGGCGAAACTCGGCATGCCGATGGTCGGCGTCGATCCGGCGACGGTGCTCTGCTATCGCGACGAATACCGGCAGGCGCTCGGCGAGAAGCGCGGCGACTTTCATGTACAGCTGGTGCATGAGTGGCTGCACGACGTGGTGAGCCCGCGCGCCGCCCAGCCGGGCAGCGGCGAAAGCTGGTATCTGTTCGCGCACTGCACCGAAGTGACGGCGCTGCCGAACACGCCGAATCAGTGGCAGGCGATCTTTGCGCGCTTCGGCGCGAAGCTGGAGAATATCAACGTCGGCTGCTGCGGCATGGCGGGCACCTACGGGCATGAAAGCAAAAACCTCGACAACTCGCTGGGGATCTATGGGCTGTCGTGGCATCCGCAGCTGCAGAAACTGCCGCGCCAGCGCTGCCTGGCGACCGGCTTTTCCTGCCGTAGCCAGGTCAAAAGGCTGGAAGGCAACGGCATGCGTCATCCGCTACAGGCGCTGCTGGCGTTGATGTAACAAAATTGTGCGCGACGTCACGGCGCGGCTGGATTAGAATATCCAGCCCGCGTGACGCACGAAGTCGCTTTGCAGCGCGGTGGCTTTGTCCCACTCTCCGACCAGCGCCAGCTGATGGCACAGGCGGGTGAGGGAGAGGCGCGCCAGCTGATAGGCCTGGATGCGGAACAGCCTGTCGCGCTCGCTGTTGCCCATCTCCTGCACCAGCCGATGGTGCAGTTTGCCCATGGCGTGCAGATAACTTTGATCGTCTCCGTTGATCTGGCAAATTTCGGCCATATCCAGACAGGTATCGTTAAACTGACGAAGCTGATGAATGGTGCAGTCGGCCCGGTTCAGCTTTGCCTGAGCCAGATAGAAGTCAACGGTGATATCGCGAACGGAAAATTTATAATCGTCGATTTTGCGCTGTAACCAGGCGGAGACGGAAAGCGTCATGGCGCCACCTCAAGTGGTTAATGATAATAATTATCATATTCAACTGGGTGAGGATTGCAATTACGCCGCGCGAAAAATTTCACGATTTACTTAGCCTGTTAATAAAATCGGCAAGAACAATCCCCATCCAGGTGATAAAGGCGTAACCTATTAATAAGAAGTTATTAATAACTGGCTGAAAAATTTTTTACGTAATTTTAACAAGTTAGGGCGCTGTCTGACGCCCGCACTGCCTCGCCGCAAAGGTCTGCGAAGCAGCTATGCTTAATAAAGCATCGATTAAAAACAGCACAAGATGATTATCCCTGCAAAACAAGAGGTTGAAGTGATCGCCCAGATCCTTACCATAGGGGGATAGCCTGAAAAGGTCCGGACTTACGAGGTATCAACATGGCATCTGTAAATGCAGCAACGTTCTCTCCTGATGATTTTGTCTGGAAAGGGGTCACGCTGACTGATTCCGCGGCAAAGCAAATTCTTAACCTGGTGGCGCAAGACCCTGAAGTCAAAGGTCTGCACCTGGGTGTGAAGCAATCCGGCTGCGCCGGTTTCGGTTACGTCATGGATCTGGTGAAAGAGCCTGCCGATGACGATCTGCAGTTTACCCATAACGGCGCAACGCTTTACGTGCCGCTTCAGGCGATGCCGTTTATCGACGGCACCGAAGTGGATTATGTCCGCGAAGGCCTGAACCAGATTTTTAAATTCAATAACCCTAAAGCTCAGCACGCCTGCGGGTGCGGTGAAAGCTTTGGCGTCGAGTAAGTGAAATATGTCACGACACAGCGAAACATCTGACGATGTACAAATGTGGGAAGGCAAGCTCAATTACAAAGAGGGCTTCTTTACCCAGTTGCAAACCGACGAAATGGCGCACGGCATTAATGAGGATGTGGTGCGCGCGATCTCGGCTAAACGTAACGAGCCAGAGTGGATGCTGGAGTTTCGTCTCAAAGCCTTTCGCGCCTGGCTCGAAATGGAAGAGCCGCACTGGCTGAAAGCGCATTACGACAAACTGGATTATCAGGATTACAGCTACTATTCGGCGCCATCATGCGGCAACTGCGATGACAGCTGCGCCTCAGAGCCGGGCGCGCTGCAGTCATCGGGCATTGAAGAGACGAACAACTACCTGACGCAGGAAGTTGAGAAAGCCTTCGATCAGCTCGGCGTGCCGGTACGCGAAGGGCGCGAAGTGGCAGTTGATGCGATTTTCGACTCCGTTTCCGTCGCCACTACCTACCGCGGCAAGCTGGCGGAGCAGGGCATTATTTTCTGCTCGTTCGGCGAAGCGATTCAGGAACACCCGGAGCTGGTGCAGAAATACCTGGGCACCGTGGTTCCGGCTAACGACAACTTCTTTGCGGCGCTGAACTCTGCGGTTGCCTCTGACGGCACCTTTGTTTATATCCCGAAAGGGGTGCGTTGCCCGATGGAGCTGTCGACCTACTTCCGTATCAACGCGGCGAAAACCGGTCAGTTCGAGCGCACCATTCTGATTGCAGACGAAGACAGCTACGTCAGCTACATCGAAGGTTGCTCCGCGCCGGTACGCGACAGCTATCAGCTGCACGCGGCGGTGGTAGAAGTCATTATCCATAAAAACGCGGAAGTGAAGTATTCCACCGTCCAGAACTGGTTCCCGGGCGGCGAAGGCGAAGGCGGTATCCTGAACTTCGTTACCAAGCGCGCGCTGTGTGAAGGCGAGAACAGCAAGATGTCCTGGACGCAGTCCGAGACCGGTTCCGCCATCACCTGGAAATACCCGAGCTGCATCCTGCGCGGCGATAACTCGATTGGCGAGTTCTACTCAGTTGCGCTGACCAGCGGTCGCCAGCAGGCCGATACCGGCACCAAGATGATCCACATTGGTAAAAACACCAAATCGACCATCATCTCCAAGGGTATCTCTGCCGGCAAGAGCCAGAACACCTATCGCGGCCTGGTGAAAATCATGCCGACCGCGACCAACGCGCGTAACTTTACCCAGTGCGACTCGATGCTGATCGGCCCTGATTGCGGCGCGCATACCTTCCCGTATGTGGAAACCCGCAATAACACCGCTCAGCTGGAGCATGAGGCGACCACCTCGCGCATCGGCGAAGACCAGCTGTTTTACTGCCTCCAGCGCGGTATCAGCGAAGAAGATGCGATCTCGATGATCGTCAACGGCTTCTGTAAAGACGTTTTCTCTGAGCTGCCACTGGAATTCGCCGTGGAAGCACAAAAACTGTTAGCCATCAGCCTTGAGCACAGTGTGGGCTGATGCCGTCACACGCGTTGCCGGAAGCAATGTGAAGGAATAAGTATGTTAAGCATTAAAGATTTACAGGTTAGCGTTGAAGATAAAGAGATTCTGCGCGGTCTTAACCTCGAAGTGAAACCGGGCGAAGTACACGCCATCATGGGCCCGAACGGCTCAGGCAAAAGTACGCTCTCTGCAACGCTGGCTGGCCGTGAAGATTACGAAATCACCGGCGGTTCCGTGAGCTTCAAAGGCAAAGATCTGCTGGAACTCGACCCGGAAGATCGCGCGGGCGAAGGCATCTTTATGGCGTTTCAGTATCCGGTAGAGATCCCGGGCGTCAGCAACCAGTTCTTCCTGCAGACTGCGGTCAACGCGGTGCGTAAGTATCGCGGCAAAGAGGAGCTGGATCGTTTCGACTTCCAGGACTTTATCGAAGATAAAATTCATCTGCTGAAGATGCCGGAAGATCTGCTGACCCGTTCGGTCAACGTCGGCTTCTCCGGTGGCGAAAAGAAACGCAACGACATCCTGCAGATGGCGGCGCTGGAGCCGGAGCTGTGTATTCTGGATGAAACTGACTCCGGTCTTGATATCGATGCGCTGAAAATCGTAGCGGAAGGCGTTAACAGCCTGCGCGACGATAAGCGCGCTTTTATCATCGTAACCCACTACCAGCGCATTCTGGACTACATTAAGCCAGACTTCGTGCACGTGCTGTACAAAGGCAAGATCGTCAAATCTGGCGACTTTACTCTGGTGAAACAGCTGGAGGAGCAAGGCTATGGCTGGCTTACCGACGAAGAGTGATAACGCCCTGCAGCAGTGGCACCACCTGTTTGAATCCCGCGGCGAGTCACGCTCGCTGCAGGCTCAGCAGCACTGGCAGCAGCTGATGCGCGTCGGCCTGCCGACGCGTAAGCATGAAAACTGGAAATACACCGCGCTGGACGGGCTGTTCGCCCACCAGTTCGTACTGCCGCAGGCGCAGAGCCTGAGTCAGGCGCAGGTCGATGCGCTGGCGCTGCCGCTGGACGCCATCCGTCTGGTGTTTGTCGACGGCCTGTTCCAGCCGTCGCTGAGCGCGGCCGATACGGAGTTGTTCGCGATCCAGCACAGCCGCGCCGCCGAGCGTCGCCCGCTGCCTGCGCCGGTTCAGCCGGAAGTGTTCCTGCACCTGACCGAAAGCCTGGCGGAAGAGGTAACCTCGATTCGCCTGGCGCGCGGCAAGGCAGCGGCGCGTCCGCTCTACCTGCTGCATATCACCAGCGGCCAGGCGGATGCGCTTAATACCGTGCATCATCGTCACCATTTCGAGCTGGAAGAGAGCGCGCAGGCGCAGGTTATCGAGCACTACGTGACGCTGAAGGGCGCGCAGCACTTTACCGGCGCGCGCTTTACCTTCGCGGTCGGCGACAATGCCCAGCTGAAACACATCAAGCTGGCGTTTGAAGAGAGCAGCAGCTACCACTTCGCCCATAACGATATCGTTATCGGACGCGATGCGCAGGTGAGCAGCACCAGCTTCCTGCTGGGCGCGGGCCTCTCTCGTCACAACACCAGCGTGCAGCTCAACGGCGAAAATACCCAGCTGTCGCTGAACAGCCTGGTGCTGCCGATGAATTCGGAAGTGGCGGACACCCGCAGCTATCTGGAGCACAACAAAGGCTACTGCCTGAGCCGTCAGCTGCATAAAACGATTTCGCGCGACAAAGGCCGCGCGGTGTTTAACGGCCACATCAAAGTGGCGCAGCACGCGCTGAAAACCGATGGACAGATGACCAACAACAACCTGTTGCTGGGTCGTCTGGCGGAAGTGGACACCAAGCCGCAGCTGGAAATCTACGCTGACGACGTGAAGTGCAGCCACGGCGCGACCATCGGCCGCATTGATGATGAGCAGATGTTCTACCTGCGCTCGCGCGGTATTGCAGAGGACGCGGCGCAGCAGATGATTATTCACGCTTTCGCAGCCGAGCTGACCGAAGCGCTGGATGATGAGACGCTGCGTCAGGCGGTTCTGCAGCGTATCGCGGCGCGCTTCCCTGGAGATGCCTCATGATGAACTTCGATCTCGAACGTATCAGGGCCGACTTCCCGATCCTGAAGCGTGAGGTCAACGGTCATCCGCTGGCCTACCTTGACAGCGCGGCCAGCGCCCAGCGTCCGCTGGCGGTGATTAACGCCGAAAGTCATTTTTATCAGTACGGCTATGCGGCCGTACATCGCGGCATTCACAGCCTGAGCGCGCAGGCCACCACCGATATGGAAAACGTCCGCCTGCAGGCGGCGCGTTTTCTTAACGCCTCTTCACCGGAAGAGATCGTGTTCGTTAAAGGCACCACCGAGGGCATTAACCTGGTGGCGAACAGCTGGGGCGCAAGCCAGCTGAAAGCCGGCGACAATTTGATCATCACCGAGATGGAGCACCACGCGAATATCGTGCCGTGGCAGATGGTGGCGCAGCGCACCGGCGCGGAAATCCGCGTGCTGCCGCTGAACGACAGCGGAGAGCTGGCGATCGACGCGCTGCCGGGGCTGATCGACAGCCGTACGCGGCTGCTGGCAGTGACGCACGTCTCAAACGTGCTCGGCACCGTTAACCCGGTCAAGGCGCTGGTGGCGCAGGCGAAAGCCGCTGGCCTGGTTACGCTGGTGGATGGCGCGCAGGCGGTTATGCATGGCAAAGTCGACGTGCAGGATATCGACTGCGACTTTTACGTCTTCTCCAGCCATAAAATCTACGGCCCCAACGGCGTTGGTATTCTCTACGGGCGCAAAGCGCTGCTCGATGAGATGCCGCCGTGGGAAGGCGGCGGCTCCATGATCGATCAGGTCATGTTGCCGACTGGCACCACATGGAATAAAGCGCCCTGGCGATTCGAGGCGGGCACGCCCAACACCGGCGGCATTATCGGCTTCGGCGCGGCGCTGCGCTATGTGGAAGAGATTGGGCTTGATGCGATTCAGCAGCGCGAGCAGGCGCTGATGCGCTATGCGCTCGATAAGCTCGCTTCGGTGCCGGACCTGGTGATTTATGGTCCGCAGGAGCGCGCAGGCGTAATTGCGTTTAACCTGGGCAAGCATCACGCTTACGACGTCGGCAGCTTCCTTGATCAATACGGTATCGCCATTCGTACCGGCCATCACTGCGCGATGCCGCTGATGCGCCATTTCGCCGTACCGGCTATGTGCCGTGCCTCGTTTGCCTTCTACAACAGCGAAGAAGAGGCCGATCGTCTGGCGGCTGGTTTGACCCGTATTCATCGTCTGCTGGGCGGTTGAGCAGAGTTCAGGAGTAAGTCATGGCCACGTTGCCAGATAAAGAGAAGCTGGTGCGCAACTTTAACCGTTGCGCCAACTGGGAAGAGAAGTACCTCTACATCATTGAGCTGGGCGCGAAACTTCCAGAATCATCCGAAAGCCTGCACCAGCCGGAAAACGTTATCTCCGGCTGTCAGAGCCAGGTATGGATCAAGATGACGCCTCAGAGCGACGGTACGCTCGCCTTTGAGGGCGACAGCGATGCTGCTATCGTTAAAGGATTGATTGCAGTAGTGTTTAGCCTTTATCAGAACCTGACTGCGGCGGATATCGTCGCGCTGGACGTGCGTCACTGGTTCGAAGAGCTGGCGCTGACCCAGCATCTGACCCCGTCGCGGTCGCAAGGCCTTGAGGCGATGATTCGGGCAATTCGCCATAACGCTCAAAATCTCCTCTGAGTTAAACTAGCAGACGCCAACAGGCGTCTGTTTTTTTATCTGAAAGAGAAGATTGCATGAAATCAGCCTTACGTTTCGCCGGTGCGCTGCTGCTAAGCGTTGGACTTGCCGCACCTGCTTTCTCCACGGAATATCCGCTACCTCCTGCTGACAGCCGCCTTATCGGCGAAAACCAGTTAACCACCGTTCCCGACGACAAACGCCCCCTTGAAGCGATTGCTGCGAAGTACCAGATTGGACTCCTGAGCATGCTGGAAGCCAATCCCGGCACCGATCCCTGGCTACCGAAGCCCGGGACACAGCTAGTGGTGCCGCAGCAGATGCTGCTGCCGGATACGCCGCGTGAGGGCATTGTCGTCAACCTGGCCGAGCTGCGCCTCTACTACTATCCCAAGGGAGAGGACAAGGTCATCGTCTATCCGATCGGCATCGGCCAGCTCGGTGCCGCAACGCCGGTGATGGTGACCAGCGTCAGCCAGAAGATCCCTAACCCGACCTGGACGCCGACCGTCAATATACGCAAGCGCTACGCCAAAGATGGCATTACGCTGCCGGCAGTGGTGCCTGCAGGCCCGGAAAACCCGATGGGGCTGTTTGCGCTGCGTCTGGCGCGCGGCAGCGGCAACTACCTGATCCACGGCACCAATGCGGATTTTGGCATCGGTATGCGCGTCAGTTCCGGCTGCATACGTCTGCGCCCGCAGGATATCGAAGCGTTGTTTAACAGCGTGCCGAAAGGGACGCGCGTGCAGGTCATCAACCAGCCGGTAAAATTTGCCATTGAGCCGGACGGAAAACGCTACGTCGAGGTGCATCAGCCGCTGTCGCACAGCGACAAAGACGATCCACAAACGATGCCGATAGCGCTCAGCCCTGCGCTGAAGAAGTTTATCAAAAGCCCGCACAGTGACAGCGAGCTGATTAAGGCGGCGCTTGAACGCCGTTCCGGGATGCCCGTGCTGGTATCGAACGGAGAAGCGGTCGGAGAGGGGACTGAGACGGCCCCAGAGCAGGCGCAGAGCGTGCAGACGACATCTGTGAGCCAGGCGGCGGTTAACACGCCCTAGGCGCTAAATAAGGGCAAAAAAAATGGCGCCACATGGGCGCCATTTTTAATACCAGAACTCTTACTTACGGTAAGAGTGAGCCTGGTTGTCCAGACGCTGGTTAGCACGAGCTGCGTCATCTTTAGCAGCCTGCACGTCAGAACGGATTGCGTTCACGTCGTTGCTCAGCTGGTCAACTTTAGCGTTCAGAGTCTGAACGTCTGAAGACAGCTGGTCGATTTTAGCGTTGCTTGAGCAACCAGCCAGCAGAGTTGAACCCAGGATTACCGCGCCCAGTACCAGTTTAGTACGATTCATTATTTATACCCTCTAGATTGAGTTAATCTCCATGTAGCGTTACAAGTATTACACAAAGCTTTTTAAGTTGAGAATAAATTTTTGATGAGAAGATGCTTAAATTTGATCGTTCGCTCAAAGAAGCAGCGCTTAACCGCATATGATAAAAATATTTAGCGAAAACAGAGAGATTTAATCGGATTAACCTTAATTTCAGAGGATATTGAATAGTTATTATCGATTGGAAATTTTTTGGTTTTGTATTAGTAACAGAATAAAAAAAGCGCCTTTAAAGGCGCTTTTAAATAAATGCTTCTCGTAATTAAATGACGTGTACTGACGCCGTATTTGTGGTACCGCTTGGTACTAATGCGCCTGACACCATTACCACGACGTCGCCTTTTTGCGCGTAGCCGCTTTCGAGCGCCATTTCTTTACCGATGCGATAGAAATCATCGGTAGAAGCTATCTCTTTAACCAGGCGTGTTTCAACGCCTTTGCTCAGGATCAGCTGACGTGCCGTGGTCTCGTTGGTGGTAAGCGCCAGGATGGTCGCATCCGGGAAGTACTTACGTACGGATTTCGCCGATTTACCGCCTTCCGTCGCCACCACAATCAGCGGCGCTTCCAGTTTCTCTGCGGTTTCCACGGCGCCGCGGCAGACGGCCTCAGTGATGCGCAGCTTGCGGGAATCTTCCAGCGTATCGATGCGCGATTTCATCACGCGGTCGGTGCGCTCGCAGATGGTGGCCATAATGGTCACCGACTCCAGCGGATATTTACCTTTGGCGCTTTCGCCTGACAGCATGACTGCGTCGGTGCCGTCGAGGATGGCGTTAGCCACGTCGCCTGCTTCCGCGCGGGTAGGGCGCGGGTTTTTGATCATCGAGTCGAGCATCTGGGTAGCGGTGATCACTACTTTGCGCGCCTTGTTGCACTTCTTGATCATCATCTTCTGCGCGAAAATGACCTCTTCGACCGGGATTTCTACGCCCAGATCGCCGCGCGCCACCATGATGCCGTCAGAGGCGTCGAGGATTTCGTCGAAGTTGTTCAGGCCTTCCTGGTTTTCAATCTTGGAGATGATCTGGATATGTTCGCCGCCGTGGGCTTTCAGGTGCTCACGAATTTCCAGCACGTCGGAACGCTTACGAATAAATGAAGCCGCCACGAAATCGACGCCTTGCTCACAGCCGAAAATCAGGTCGCGTTTGTCTTTTTCCGCCAGCGCAGGCAGCTGGATAGAGACGCCCGGCAGGTTAACCCCTTTATTCTCGCCAAGGTCGCCGTTGTTCAGGACGGTACACACCACGGTGTTCTCCGTCACTTCTTTCACTTCCATGCCGATCAAACCATCGTCTACCAGCACGGTATTGCCAATTTTCAGATCTTCCGTAAAACCCGCGTAGGTGACAGCTACGCGCTCGCTGTTGCCGATTACGCTCTGGTCGGTGGTAAAGGTGAACGTCTGGCCCGCTTTCAGCGAAACGTCGTTACCGCCTTCCAGTTTCATGGTGCGGATTTCCGGACCCTTGGTGTCGAGCAGGATAGCAGCCTGACGACCGGTCTTCTGCATGACCGCGCGCATATTGGTGATGCGCTGACCGTGTTCGGCGTAATCGCCATGCGAGAAGTTCAGACGCATAACGTTCATGCCCGCTTCCAGCAGTTGAGTCAGCATCTCTTCAGA
Source organism: Pantoea sp. YU22 (assembly GCF_003970755.1). Classification (NCBI taxonomy): domain Bacteria; kingdom Pseudomonadati; phylum Pseudomonadota; class Gammaproteobacteria; order Enterobacterales; family Erwiniaceae; genus Pantoea; species Pantoea sp. YU22. The sequence continues at coordinate 624,935 of NZ_RYDU01000001.1, forward strand.
TTCGGTTTTCGGGCCGATAGTACAAACGATCTTGGTCTTTTTCATGACAGGTTATCTGTAAGTTGTGATGGATGATAAAGGTCGGAGTTCGATGACAGCGCATCGAAATGAGAATTCTGGTTGATAGCGAAACGGACGATACAGAATAAGAATAGGTGACGAAGGCTGAGCGTGCAGGGAAGTTGTGCGGTTACGTCTGGAAACCGCCAGGAGCGTGTTGCGCAAAGAGTATAAGTTATCGCCATAGGCACGCCGCGCTGAAACCTTTCAAGTGAAACAACGCGGGATAGTATAGTCGCTAAGTATCCGAAAACCAATTAAAAAGCAGAAGGGGAAACGATGGAGATCAATAAAAAGTGAAGTTGCGCAAGGGGAAAAGGGTGCAAGAGAGTGGTGCGTTCTAATGGACTCGAACCATCGACCCCCACCATGTCAAGGTGGTGCTCTAACCAACTGAGCTAAGAACGCATTGAAGAAATGGTGCGTCCGAGTGGACTCGAACCACCGACCCCCACCATGTCAAGGTGGTGCTCTAACCAACTGAGCTACGGACGCACTTGGTGCGTTCTAATGGACTCGAACCATCGACCCCCACCATGTCAAGGTGGTGCTCTAACCAACTGAGCTAAGAACGCAACGGCTGTCAGGGCGACAGCGGGGACGAATATTAACGACAGCCAGCAACGCTGGCAAGGGGAAAAACGTATTTTTCCGTCTGACTGACCAGCAACTGCGCTATGCGTCGTTTTTTTAGGCGCAACGGGCCTTTACAGGCCCGTTCAGAGAGATGAGCGCCTTTTCCGCGTAGAGGCGTTAGCGCGCCGCGCGGGCGAGGATCACCTGCGCAGGCAGCTGCTGCAGACGGCGGATACGCCACAGCATCATGATCGCCGCTGAGGTCAGCCCGATAATGAAACCGCACCAGAAGCCCGCCGGGCCGAGACGCGGCACGACCCAGTCGGTCATCGCCAGCGTATAGCCGCTGGGCAGCCCCAGGATCCAGTAAGCGATAAAGGTGATAAAGAAAATCGAACGCGTATCTTTATAGCCGCGCAAAATGCCGCTGCCGATCACCTGAATCGAATCGGAGAACTGATAGATGGCCGCCAGCATCATCAGCTGCGCCGCCAGCGCCACCACTTCCGGATTGTCGTTATAGAGCAGGGCGATCTGATGCCGGAAGGTGACGGTAAACAGCGCGGTGATGGCGACCATACAGACGCCGACCGCCTGTGCGGTCCAGGCGGCAACGCGCGCCTGCTCCGCCGAACCCTGTCCCAGCCGGTAGCCGACGCGAATGGTGGTGGCGACGCCCAGCGAAAGCGGCAGAACGAACATCAGCGAGCTGAAGTTAAGCGCGATCTGGTGTCCGGCGACATCCACAATGCCCAGCGGCGACACCATCAACGCCACCACAGCGAACAGCGTCACCTCGAAAAAGAGCGCCAGCGCTACCGGCAACCCCAGCGAAACCAGCCGCTGCAGCACGGCGCGCGACGGTGGCGACCAGCGAGTTTGCATGCGGATATCGCGCAAACCGCCCATGCGGCGCACCCAGAAACGCATCACCAGGAACATCACCCAGTATACCGAGCCGGTCGCTACGCCGCAGCCGACGCCACCCAGCGCCGGCATACCGAAGTGGCCGTTAATAAAGATCCAGTTCAGCGGGATATTGACCAGCAGACCGATAAAACCCATCACCATGCCGGGCTTGGTTTTAGAGAGGCCTTCACACTGGTTGCGCATCACCTGGAAAAACAGGTAGCCAGGCGCGCCCCACAGCAGGGCATGAAGATAGCCTTCCGCCTTCAGAGCCAGCTGTTCGTCGATATCATGCATGGCGCGGATAACGTAACCGGCATTCCACAGCACCACCATAATCAGGATAGCGACGAAAAACGCCAGCCAGTAAGCCTGGCGGACCTGTTCGGCAATACGTTCGCGGCGGCCTGAGCCGTTAAGTTGCGCAACGGTTGGCGTCAATGCAAGCAGAAGACCGTGGCCGAACAGAATGGCCGGAAGCCAGATAGAGGTGCCGACTGCGACGGCGGCCATATCCGTGGCGCTTACTGCGCCGGCCATAATGGTATCCACAAATCCCATTGCGGTCTGCGCCACCTGAGCAAGGATGACCGGAATCGCAAGGGCAAGCAATTGACGCGCTTCTGTTAAATACTTCTGCACGTTAACACCTGTTTAAAAAAGAAAGGGGAGTAATCCCGGAGAAATGCGCGGTTAGTGTAGCGGCATTAACCGAATTCACCAAGTTTTGTCACGCTGTGCGTTATATTACGGCTGTAAAGCGGACGCGACGCGGAAATAATATCCGCGCGCTAAGCTGTGATAAGCTAGGGCAAACTTCGCAGAGGCCAAAACTATGTTTACCGGAATTGTGCAGGGCACCGCAAAGATTGTGTCCATTGAAGAAAAAGAACTGTTTCGCACCCATGTTGCGGAGCTGCCGGAAGAGCTGCTGCCGGGGCTGGCGCTGGGCGCGTCGGTTGCGCATAACGGCTGCTGTCTGACCGTCACCGCGATTGAAGGCAACCGCGTCAGTTTCGATCTGATTAAAGAAACCCTGCGCGTCACCAATTTAGGCGATCTGCAGGAAGGCGATGTTGTCAATATTGAACGCGCAGCGAAATTCAGCGATGAGATCGGCGGCCACCTGATGTCTGGCCATATTATGACCACTGCGGAAATCTGCAAAATTATCCAGTCAGAAAATAACCGCGAAGTCTGGTTTAAAATTCAGGATCCGGCGCAGATGAAATATATTCTGCATAAAGGTTTTGTCGGTATTGACGGCATTAGCCTGACCGTGGGTGAAGTGACGAAAAGCAAATTTTGCGTCTATTTAATCCCGGAAACGCTGGAACGCACCACGCTTGGCGCTAAAAAGCTGGGCCACCGCGTCAATATCGAGATCGATCCGCATACGCAGGCGATTGTCGATACCGTCGAGCGCGTACTGGCGCAGCGCGAAGCCGCCGCGCTCAGCCGCGACGCAGAATAAGCATAAAAAAAGGCGCTCAAGGCGCCTTATTTATCTGTACGGTTTAGCGCGCTACGCGCAAACCGCCTTCCACACCGCGACTAAACACGACCTGCCACAGCTGAATATCGCGGGCGCGAAACGCTCCAGCGCAGGCGTTGAGGTAGTAGCTGAACATACGCTTAAAGCGTTCGCCATACTTCTCAGCCAGCTGCGGCCACGCCTGCGTGAAACGCTCATACCAGGCCATCAGCGTAGTATCGTAATCGGCGCCAAAATTATGCCAGTCTTCAAGAATAAAGTGGGGCTCGCTGGCGTCCGCGATATGCCGTACCGACGGCAGACAGCCGTTAGGGAAAATATATTTATTAATCCAGGGATCGACATTCATATCGGTGCGGATCGCGCCGATGGTATGCAGCAAAAAGAGGCCGTCAGGCTTCAGGTTGCGATCCACCACGTCGAAGTAGGTCGCGTAGTTTTTCGGGCCAACGTGTTCGAACATGCCAACCGAAACAATACGATCGAACTGCTGATTGAGGTCGCGATAATCCTGCAGCAGGATAGTCACGTCCAGTCCTTCACAGCGCTGCTGCGCCAGCTTCTGCTGCTCGGCCGAAATGGTCACGCCATGCACGACCGCTCCGTAGTGGCGGGCGGCATAAGCAGCGAGACCGCCCCAGCCGCAGCCGATATCGAGCAGCGTCATGCCGGGCTTAAGCTGCAGTTTGCGGCAGATCATATCCAGCTTCGCTTCCTGCGCCTGTTCCAGCGTGTCGGCTTCTTTCCAGTAGGCGCAGGAGTATTGCATATAGGGATCGAGCATCAGCGAGAACAAATCGTTCCCAAGATCGTAGTGCTCTTTACCTACTATCCATGCGCGTTTTTTTGACTGCAGGTTGGTGAGACGCGCGGCGGCCACGCGCAGCGTATCTTTAAAGTGGTGCGGCAACTGCTTATCCAGCTTGTGCTTCAGCACGCGGTGAAAAAACATATCCAGCCGTTCGCACTCCCACCAGCCATCCATGTAAGCTTCGCCAAGACCAAGTGAGCCTTCCTGAATCACGCGCTTAAAAAAGTCAGGATGTTTAATCTGAATATCCCATGGGCGGCTGCCATTGATTTCGATGTCCGCTTTTTCCAGCATTTCGTGGACGATTCGATACCAGTGGTTTTCTTCAAGGCTCACTTCTTCTATACACGATGAACTCATAGCTTCTCCATCACCTGTCCGCTTTGAACCTGAGAAAAAGAATAGTCAATTTCTCAAGGCTTGTGAGAAAAGTCACGGATTGCTCCGTGCGCCTGATATCCGACGTTTTACAGAGGATTGAATCTGAAAATTATAGTCTGACGCAACGGAGTGGAAAGCGCGTGCAGACACCATCCGGGCGATAAGCTTCGCCTAATAATAAAACAATTATGTTATTGATTTGTTGCAGATTTATTGACCTGACTGAGTATAAGCTCAACCAGGTCAATATTCAACGACTTATTGTTAGGCAGCTAACTATGCAAGTTGCCTTAGTGATGATCCTGGCAGGGAGCAGCGGGACGAACAATATCCATTTGTGCGCAGGCGCGTCGCTGCCAGATATAGCCTGCAATCGCCAGAGCAATCGTCATCACCATAATCAGCGTAGTCATTAGCAGCGGCTGTTGTAAACCTGCAGAGACCGCCAGGCTGGCAAGAAAGCAGAGGCCCAGCTGCAGCGTGTTTTGCAGCGCCGCGGCTTTACCGGTGGCGTGCGGGAAAGGCAGCAGCGCATTCGACACCACAATAGGGTAAATCGCGCCGTTCGCCAGCGCCATGCCGCAGAAAGGCAAGAGAAGGGCGATCAGGTTATGGCTGCCGGTCAGCGCCACGGCAAACAGCGTTGCGACGCTCAGGCTGTAGATCGTCAGGAGCCAGGGGAGCAGCAGCGTGCCGGAGAAGCGGTTAAGCAGCGCGCGGCAGCCGAATCCGCCCAGCAAAAAGGCGATAGTTTGCGGAATATAGCTCAGACCGATATCCGCCGGCGTTAAGCCCGCGTCGGCGAGGATAAAAGGCGACCCGGTGAGCCAGGCGAAAAAACTGGCGGAGCAGGCGGCGTAGATCAAGACGTTGCCGCTATACACCCCGGAGCGCAGCAGAGCGAAAAAGCCAGGCTGATCGGCGGTCTCTTTCGCCGTCGGGCGGCGGCTGGCGGGCAGGCGTAGCGTCACCAGCATCAGCGCGATGGCGGTCAGCGTCAGCACCAGAAAAATCGAACGCCAGTGAAAATGGCTGATTAGCCAGGCGCCGAGCAGCGGCGCAAGCGCAGGCGAAAGCGCAACCAGCGGCATAATGGTGGCGAATACCTTGTTGGCGCGGGCGCTGGGATAGCGATCTACTACCAGCGCCTGCCAGCTCACCGCTGCCGCGCACACGCCGATCGCCTGCAAAAAGCGCAGCGCCAGCATAAGCGCCACGTTTTCTACCCACAGCATACCGGCGCAGCCGAGCGCGAAAAGTGCCAGTCCCATCAGCAGGACAGGTTTGCGGCCGATGCGATCGGAAAGCGGTCCCCAGAAAAGCTGACCCACGGCGAAGCCCGCCAGAAAGAGACTCATACTGGCGCTGATGACGCCGGGCGACGTGGCGAAGCTAATCTGCATCGCGCCGAAAGCGGGAAGGTACATATCGGTCGCCAGAAAACCCAGCATGCTGAGCAGGGCGAGATAGGGCATAAATCCTTTTGATGACAGCATGGTTTTACTCATTCTCATATTCGTCAGGCAGGTTGAACGCGGCAAAGTGTAAAAGGGTGCGCCCGTCACTGTGAAACGTTAATATTTGCAGAATGCTGTGAAATATTTTGAAGGGAATAATTATGTGGTCTGAATATGCGCTTGAGGTGGTGGACGCCGTCGCGCGTACCGGCAGCTTCAGCGCCGCCGCTAAGGAACTGCATCGCGTGCCTTCTGCCGTCAGCTATACGGTGCGTCAGCTGGAAAGCTGGCTGGCGGTACCGCTCTTCGAGCGGCAGCACCGCGACGTGGCGCTGACCGCCGCGGGAGAACATTTCGTACGGGAAGGACGCGAAGTTATCAAAAAAATGCTCGCCACCCGCAGGCAGTGCCAGCAGCTGGCGAATGGCTGGCGCGGCCAGCTGAGCATAGCGGTTGATCGCATCGTGAAGCTGTCGCGCAGCCGCCAGCTGGTCACGGACTTCTATCGCCATTTCCCCGATATGGAGCTGCACATCAGCTATGAAGTTTTTAACGGCGTCTGGGATGCGCTGGCCGACGGGCGCGTAGACGTGGCGATCGGCGCGACCCAGGCGATTCCGGTCGGTGGACGCTTCTCTTTTCGCGATATGGGCGCGCTAAACTGGCGCTGCGTTGTGGCGCGCCAGCATCCGCTTACGCAACAGCCGCGACTCGACGACGACGCGCTGCGCGCCTGGCCGTCGCTGGTGCTGGAAGATACCTCGCGTGCGCTGCCGCGCCGCATGACCTGGACGCTCGATAATCAACGGCGTCTGGTGGTGCCGGACTGGCAGGCGGGGCTGGCGTGCGTACTGGATGGATTATGCGTGGCGATGATGCCGGGCCATCTGGCGCGTCCGTTGCTGGACAGAGGGGATCTGGCGGAGCTGACGCTGCCTGCGCCGTTCCCGGAAAGCCCCTGCTGCGTGAGCTGGTCGGAAGCGCACGCATCGCCGGCACTGAGCTGGCTGCTCAGCTATCTCGGCGATGCGCAAACGCTCAATCAGGAGTGGTTAAGCGAGGATTAACGGCGGTAGTCGCGGAAGGGACCGTCACCGACCGAGCGACGTTCAATCAGCGTCGGGTGCACTTCAATGGTCTGCGACTCTTCGCGTTTGCTGGTGATGCGATCCAGCAGCATCTCCAGCGCCTTCTCGCCCAGCTGGGCTTTAGGCTGATGGACGGTAGTCAGGGCTGGCGTGAAGTAGCGCGCGTTGCGCACATTATCATAGCCGATCACTGAAATATCCTGCGGCACGCGCAGGCCCATCTCGTCGGCGGCGCAGATCGCCCCCATCGCCATAATATCGCCGCCGCAGAAGATCGCCGTTGGGCGCTGCTTCTGCTGCAGGATCTGTTGCATCGCCTGATAGCCCGATTCTGGCTCAAAATCGCCCTGCACAATCCACTCGGAACGCACCGCGATGCCTGCTTCCTGAAGCGCTTTTAAAAAGCCTGCATGACGGCCGCCGCCGGTGTTGCGCTCCAGCTGACCCGGTATGGCGCCGATGTCGCGATGGCCGCGTTCAATCAGGTAGCGCCCCGCCAGATAGCCGCCCTGGAAGGCGTTATCGAGCACGGTATCGGTAAAGTCTGCGCGCGATTCGCCCCAGTCCATCACGACCATCGGGATATTGCGATTCTCTTCCAGCATCTTCAGCAGATCGTCCGGGTACTCGGAACACATTACCAGCAGTCCATCGACGCGCTTCTGCGCCATCATCGACAGGTAAGCGCGCTGCTTCTGCAGATCGTTGTGGGCGTTGCCGAGAATCAGGGTATAGCCGCGCTCAAAGCAGTGGTGCTCCACCGCTTCGATAATTTCCGCAAAATAGGGCGCCTCGCTGGAAGTGGCAAGCAACCCCAGCGTCTTGGTGTGATTTACCTTCAGGCTTCGCGCCACGGCGCTGGGCGAGTAGTGCAGCTCCTGAATCGCCTGCCAGACGGCGTTGCGCGTCTCTTCCGCAACGAAGCGCGTTTTATTGATAACGTGAGAAACGGTGGTGGTGGAGACACCCGCGCGCTTCGCGACATCTTTGATTGTTGCCATTAAAAAGAGACTCCAGAACTCATCAATAACTCGCTGATAAGCATAATGTTAAACGTTTGCGTCCGCTAAGAGACTTTTCTGTTAATTCGCTACAGTTTTTGTCGGTGAAATATTCACTGGGCGGGACAAAACAGAGGCTGTTGCGTGCGAACGGAACCGGTGTTGCGTCAGTTGCGCAACAAAGCCGGAGATTCTAACAAGGCTTGCAGGATAAAACGAGATTTTTACCGGCAACTATGGGAAAATCCCTTAAGACCCTGTTAATTGTGTGGATAAGGAAAAGTGATGAGCACTGATTTGAAAATGGCACTGATGACGACCTGTGCCGCGCTGCTGATGATCGTAGCGTTTAGCTTTACCGCCGTGATGCACTGATACGCAGCGATAAAAAAACCGGGGAGGCCCCCGGTTTTTCTTTTCTGTCTTAGCGTATGGTTTTCGGCGTCATCATTCGGCGCGCGCCGATGTAGTGACGCTGCCAGTAATCTTCCGACAGACCGCTGATCTGGATATCTTTTCCGGTGCGCGGCGACTGAATAAATTTGCCGTTGCCGAGATAAACGCCAACGTGATCGGCCGTACCGCGACCGTTAATACGGAAAAACACCAGGTCGCCTTTCTCCAGCGATTCGCGCTTCACCGGCGCGGCGTCGCGCAGGTGGTACATTTCATTGGCGGTGCGCGGAATTCTGAATTTCACTAAATCCTTATAGGCGTACCAGACCAGGCCGCTGCAGTCGAAACCGGTATGCGGAGAGGTGCCGCCCCACTGATAGGGTTTGCCCAGCTGTCCCATCAGCTTGGTCATCGCGGTTTCGCGCGCTTTCTGGTAACGCAGGCGATGAGACTTGCTCATTTTGATGGTGGTGCCGTCATCGGCGTCCAGCAGCTGCAGCTTAGCGGTTTTGGCCGTACCCAGCTCGCGCTGATGGCCATAACGTTTACGGGAAGATTTAAGGGATTTTTTCTGTTCGCCAGCGGAATGAGAAAGTGAAGCCGTTTCGATTTTCTTCTGTTTTTTCAGTTTAATTTTTTGCGTAGCAGAAGAAGGGCGCGATTTTTTCGAGCTGCTTTTAACCGGCCGCCGTTTGCGTCGCTCATCTTCGCGCGCGCTTTTTTTCTCCGCCTTGTGCAGGCTGGCGTTAACCGGCGTTTGCGGCGAAGCTGAAGCGATGTTCAGAAACAGCTGCGCGAAAGCTAATATGAAAAGCGTAATCAGTAATCGCATAGTCCGGTTACAGGGTTAGCGGTTACGACGACAGGCCGTAACGAGGTTAGAAAAATCTGATCGAGGATCAGCGCCGGGGCCATTCTAAGCCAGGTTTTTTTCAAAAGTTAAGCCATTTTTCTATTAAACTGTTACAGGGTTGCAACTGACTCATAAATGAGCGATTTCAGAAGCTTATAGCAGCAAACTTATTACCAGTTATGAACAGCTTAAGTTTTGATTATCGTCAGAAAAAGTCAGAGCTTTACTTAAAAACTTAACAAACATGGCGGTTTCGCCTGGTAAGCGAGAAATTGTCGTTTTCAGTAACGGGGCGAAGTCGCTACAATAAACAAACACGAAGTAGGGAATTAAGGAAGGCAATTATGAGTACTGTAGAAAAAATTCAGCGCCAGATCGCAGAAAACCCGGTCCTGCTGTATATGAAAGGCTCGCCGAAACTGCCGAGCTGCGGTTTCTCTGCGCAGGCGGTGCAGGCGCTCTCTGCCTGCGGTGAGCGTTTTGCTTACGTGGATATTCTGCAGAACCCTGATATTCGCGCCGAGCTGCCGAAATATGCCAACTGGCCGACCTTCCCGCAGCTGTGGGTTGACGGCGAGCTTGTTGGCGGCTGCGACATTATCGTAGAAATGTTCCAGCGCGGCGAACTGCAGTCGCTGATCAAAGAGACGGCAGAAAAGCATAAAGAAGCGGAATAAACAAAAAGGCCGACGCGAGTCGGCCTTTTTTATGACTATTCCTCCGACGCAGGTTCACCCTCGTCGTCCGCCGCGGCCAGCGGCAAAGGCCAGCCTCCCAGCCGTTTCCAGCGGTTCACCAGCTCGCAGAACAGCGTCGCCGTCTGTTCGGTATCGTAAAGCGCCGAGTGCGCCTGCGTGCTGTCAAAATCCATGCCTGCCGCTTTACAGGCTTTCGCCAGCACCGTCTGCCCCAGCACCAGCCCACTCAGCGCCGCGGTATCAAAGGTGGCGAACGGATGGAAAGGGTTGCGCTTCAGGCCTGCGCGTCCGGCGGCAGCCATCATAAAATTCAAGTCAAAGGTCGCGTTGTGCGCCACCATAATGGCGCGATTGCAGTGATGATCCTTGATCCCTTTGCGCACCATCTTGAAGATGGCGTGCAGCGCCTCATATTCGCTGACCGCGCCGCGCAGCGGATTGCTGGGATCGATGCCGGTAAAGGCCAGCGCTTCCGGATGAAGCAGCGCGCCTTCGAAAGGTTCGACGTGAAAATGCAGCGTCTGGTCGCGGTGCAGCCAGCCCTCTTCATCCATTTTCAGCGTGGTGGCGGCGATCTCCAGCAGCGCATCGGTCTGCGCGTTAAAGCCTGCGGTCTCGACATCGATCACCACAGGATAGAAACCTCGGAAACGTTGATTCAGCGCGTTCAGGGAGTTCGTTTCAGACATCAGCATCTCATAGCAGAAATTAGGCAGCGCGCATTATGGCAAAAAAAAGGTGAGGGTGCAGCAGAAGGGAAGGCTTCAGCCTGCCGCAAACAACAGACTGAAGCGGCAAACTTAGTTGCCCAGGCCGTTACCGGCATCTTTGTTTTCGATCAGCTCGATTTTATAGCCGTCTGGATCTTCAACGAAAGCGATAATAGTAGAGCCGCCTTTAACCGGGCCAGCTTCGCGCGTTACGTTGCCGCCCGCGTTGCGAATACGGTCGCAGGTCGCCGCCACGTCGTCCACGCCCAGCGCGATATGACCGTAGGCGTTGCCGAGATCGTAGCTGTCCACGCCCCAGTTGTAGGTCAGTTCGATAACTGCGCCTTCGCTCTCTTCGGTGTAGCCCACGAATGCCAGCGTATATTTGTATTCCGTGTTTTCGCTCTGACGCAGCACGCGCATGCCGAGAACGCGGGTGTAAAAGTCGATGGAGCGTTGCAGATCGCCAACGCGTAACATGGTGTGGAGTAAACGCATAACTTCCTCTTTTATTAAATTGTCATCTTCTGATGACGCAAACGCTAAGTATAGCGATGAAAATAGCAAAAAACGGTCGCTGGCGTAACCGTCGTCACGCCAGCGCTTCGCTTAGAGCGTGGGGTAGTCGGTATAGCCTTCCGCGCCGCCGCCGTAGAAGCTCTCCGGACGCTGCGGGTTGAGCGGGGCATCCTGCTGCAGACGCGCCACCAGATCGGGGTTGGCGATAAAGTCGCGGCCAAACGCCACGGCATCGATCAGACCGCGCGAAATAAGGTCGTCCGCTTTTTCGACGGTATAGGCGCCTGCGCCGATAATCACACCCGGGAAGATCCCGCGCACTTTTTCGCGGAAGGCGTCGCTATAGGGCTTGCCGCCCGCCCAGTCCGGCTCGGAAAGGTGCAGATAGGCGATATTGCGCTTCGCCAGCTCGCCGATATACCACAGCGCGGCTTTCTCTTCTTCAGGGCCGTTATCCAGATTCTGGAAGCTGCCCACTGGCGAAATGCGAATGCCGATACGATCGGCAGACCAGTTGGCAATGGCGGCATCCACCACTTCCAGCGCAAAGCGGCCGCGTTTCTCAATGCTGCCGCCATATTCATCGGTGCGACGGTTGGAGTCGGGCGCCAGGAACTGGTGCATCAGGTAGCCGTGCGCCGAGTGCAGCTCAAGCAGATCAAAGTCCGCTTCGCGTGCGTTGCTGGCCGCCTGGCCGAAGTCCGCCACGATCTGCTTAATCTCGGCGATGGTCAGCTCACGCGGCGTTGAGGTCTCTTCACGATAGACGCTGCCGTCTTCTGCGCGCAGCGAGGTGCGCGTGCCAGCGGCGATAGCGGAGGGGGCGACAGGTGCTTTCCCTTCCGGCTGGACGCTGTGGTGCGAAATCCGGCCGGTATGCCACAGCTGAACGGCGCTGTGGCCGCCAGCCTCGTGAATGCCTGCGTTAATCGCTTTCCAGGCGGCAATCTGCTGCTGGGTATGCAGCCCCGGCGCGCCGGCATAGCCTTTCGCCTGGAAAGAGACCTGCGTCGCCTCGGTAATAATCAGCCCGGCGCTGGCGCGCTGACGATAATATTCTCCCATCAGCGGAGTAGGAATATCGCCAGGTTCGATGCTGCGCAAACGCGTCAGCGGCGCCATAAATACGCGGTTCGGTACGGTAATCGCACCCACTTTAAGCGGGCTAAACAGCTGGGTACTTGCCATAACAACTCCTGTAGTAGACCGGTCTGCTATAAAACGGCGTTTTTAAAATCAGTGGGCGTGTAACCACTGTTCGAGAGTGCTTAATGCCAGACGCAGCGGCTCGGGCTCACGCGATAGCTTGCTCTGCAGGCTTGCGCCCAGCCACAAAATATAGATGACTTTCGCCATCTCCTGCGGCGCATGTGGCAACACCATCTTCTCCTGCCGCAGAGCCGCCTCCAGCGTTTGCGCATAGGCCGCGATAATACGGCTGGCGCCATGCTGCAGCGCATCGCGCATCGGCTCAGAGAGATCGCAGACTTCGGCGGAGAGTTTTACCACCAGGCAGCCGACGATATGCCCCTGTTCGCTGAACAGCCGCTCCGCCTGACGGAAGAACGCCAGCAGACGTTCGCGCGGCGTGCCCTTGTCATGCTGCAGCTGCGCGTCGACCTGCTGATGGAAATGGAGAAAGTAGCGCTCCAGCAACGCCACGCCAAACGCCTCTTTCGAGCGGAAGTAGTAATAGAAGGAGCCTTTCGGCACCTGCGCCAGCGTCAGCAGTTCGCTGAGTCCCATTCCGGTAAACCCCCGCTGCAGACAGAGCTGCTCGCCGGTGGCGAGCAGGTGTTCACGAGTTTCATTGCGTTGCAGCGTCTTGTTCATGGCGCTTAAGGTAGTAGACCGATCGGTCGAATGCAACGCTTAGCCCGCTTTACGGCACGTTCTGATCATGTCGAGCTGCGGCTGATACTCGCTGGTCTGCACGTCAAACATACCCAGCAGCGTATGGAAAAGGTTGTCCTGCGACACCTCTGCCGCAGGCGCCTGACGGCGCAGACAGGCCTGATCGATACCGTAGGTTTTGGCGTAATCGTCCGACATCCAGAGCAGTAAGGGGATATGCGTCTGTTGAGACGGCGCAAACAGGTAAGGCGCGCCGTGAAGATACATGCCATGCTCGCCCAGCGATTCGCCGTGATCGGAGAGATAGATCAGCGCCACGTTGAAGCGGTCGCTGAGGCCTTTCAGCTTATCGATGGTGCGGCTGATCATATCGTCGCTGTAGAGCAGAGAGTTATCGTAGGTATTCATCAGCGCCTGATGATCGCAGTCCTGAATCTGGTTGCTGTCGCAGGTCGGCGTAAACTGGCGGAACTGCGGCGGATAACGGCGATAGTAGGCAGGCCCGTGGCTGCCCATCTGATGCAGCACGATAATGCCGTCGTTATGCAGGCTGTCGGTATAGTTATCGAGCCGGTGCAGCAACACATCGTCCAGACAGGAACCTTGCTGGCATCCGTCATTCAGCTTCCACAGCGTCATATCGGTGTGGGGCACACGGTCGCAGGCGCCTTTGCAGCCGCCGTCATTTTCGCGCCACAGTACGCTGATGCCCGCATGTCCCAGCACGTCCAGCGCGCCATCCTGATGGTGCGCCAGATTGGCGTCGTAATGGATGCGCGGCATACTGGAGAACATACAGGGCACGGAGATGGCCGTTTCTGTGCCGCAGGAGGTCGCCTGCGGGTAGTAAATAACCTTCTGTTTCTTCAGCTGCGGGTTGGTCTCACGCCCATAGCCGCCCAGCGAAAAGTTTTCCGCTCGCGCAGTTTCACCTACGACCAGCACCACGAGCGTTTTTTTCTGCTCCGCTGCGATAGTCGGCCCTTTATGCGCGTCCTGACCGATATGGACCCACTCCTGGCTGCCTTTCATCCAGCGATTGTTAACGTAGTGGCCCGCGCCGCTGACGATGTTGGCGGGCGTCACCATCTTGACCAGCCCTTTATTGTTGCGGATCAGCGACGCGTAATCTTTATAAAACAGCAACGCCATCAGTATGATCACGCCCAGCGATGCCGCCATAAACAGCGCGCGCCAGGCCAGATTCATCCACCATGAGTCGCGGCGTTTGAAACGCACCAGCAGCATGATAAGGGTCGGCACCACGCCCATCAGGGTAATCCAGATGATGGCGTTAGGGCTGATCAGCGCGGTGGATTCCTGGAGATCGGTTTCGAATACGTTCTGCACCATATTGGTATCGATAACGGTGCCGAAGCTGTACATAAAGTAGTTTGCCGCCGCGCTCGACAGGATTAGCACCGCCAGCAGCGGCTTACGCAGATAAGGCCAGGCGATCAGGTTGAAGATCAACGCGAACGCTGCCGTCAGCACGACAGGAAGACTAAAGGCAAAAAGGTAGTCGTGCAGCGAGGTGTAGGGGATACGTTCCCAGGCGCGGAAGACAAACAGTCCGTTCAGAACTAACGCAAAAAACAGAGAAACCGCCAGATTAAACGTGCTTTCGTGACAGCGTAACTTATTTAACAGCATGAGTATCCAGTAAAAAACAAAGAGTCGCTAAAAGAGAATAACGATAACTGCTTTGAGAAACCTTAACAAAAGCTCAACACTATGAGGGGAATTTCCAGATAAGCCAACCTCATTAGTTACATTTATTGACCAGACGCATCTGCCTGAGGAAAAAGGTGCAGGGATTGCGCTATCTTTAGTGGAGATATTGAACAATGCGGAGACGCTGTGGCGGAGCAACTTGAGTTTTTCCCGGTACCCAGTCCCTGTCGCGGCATCTGCCAGGTAGATGCGCGCGGCTACTGCATCGGCTGCCTGCGCAGCCGTGACGAACGCTTTCACTGGATGAAGTTCAGCGATGCGCAGAAGCGCGAAGTGCTGCGCCTGTGCCATCAGCGCCGTCTGCGCATGCTGCGCACGCAGAAACAGGATGACGATCAAGAACCGCAGCAGCCGTCCCTGTTCTGACCGCTTTTCGTTATACTCCCTGTCACCAACTGAGATAGCACACACAGGGATATCACTATGCTGCAACCGCAACCAGTCTCGCCACAGGGTCCAGATTTCTCTCCGCTGATTATGGGCTACTGGCGCCTGATGGAGTGGGGAATGACGCCGCAGCAGCGCGTCAGCTTTATCGAACATCATCTCTCTTTGGGCATTACCACGGTCGATCACGCCGATATCTATGGTGATTACCGCTGCGAGGCCGCCTTTGGCGAGGCGCTGAAGCTGTCGCCCGGCCTGCGCGACCGGCTGCAAATCGTGACCAAATGCGGCATCGCCACGCGCGCTAAGCCAGAGCATCACATCGGACACTATATTACCGACAAGGCGCATATCGTGCAGAGCGCGGAGAATTCGCTACGTCATTTCGCCACCGATCGCCTGGATCTGCTGCTGATCCACCGTCCCGATCCGCTGATGAATGCCGATGTGGTGGCCGAGGCGTTTCTGGCGCTGCATCAGAGCGGCAAGGTGCTGCACTTCGGCGTGTCGAACTTTACCCCCTCGCAGTTTGCGCTGTTGCAGTCGCGTCTGCCCTTTACGCTGGTGACCAATCAGGTAGAGATCTCGCCAGTCCAGCAAAATGTGCTGCTGGACGGCACGCTCGACCAGTGTCAGCAGCTTCGCCTGCGTCCGATGGCGTGGTCCTGTCTGGGCGGCGGCGAGCTGTTTCAGGATCCGCACTACCAGCCGCTGCGCGATGAGCTGGAAAAGGTACGCCTCGAGACCGGCGCAGCCAGCCTGGCGCAGGTGGTATACGCCTGGGTGCTGATGTTGCCCAGCCAGCCGCTGCCGATTATTGGCTCCGGCAATCCCGAACGCGTCAGCGAGGCGGCGGCCGCGCTAAGCGTGAGGCTGGACCGCCAGCAATGGTTCCGCATTCGTAAAGCGGCGCTGGGTTACGACGTACCCTGAAGCGTAAAGCTGTGTCAATCAGGGGCAGGGATCTGAAATTGCGGCCAGGCTTATCAAACCCTGGGGGAGAGATAAGAGGCAACGATGAAAAAATCGGTCTTAGCGTTGTTATTACTGATGGGCGGCGGCCTGGCCGCCAGCGCGCAGGCGCAAGAGGTGACGCTGCATAAAGTGAGCGCAGAGGGTATCGGTGAAGCGATCGGCACGATCGATATCGAGCAGACAACGTACGGCCTGCAGCTTACGCCGAAGCTCAGTGGCCTGACGCCGGGCGTGCACGGCTTTCATGTTCATGCCAGCGGCAGCTGTGAGCCAGCCGTTTCTAAAGGCAAGAAGGTCGCGGCAGGCGCGGCGGGTGGCCACCTCGATCCGCAAAAAACCGGCAAGCACCTTGGTCCTTATGCAGAGGGACACCTCGGCGATCTGCCGGCCATCTACGTTGACGATAAGGGCAACGCCACTTATCCGGTACTGGCGCCGCGTCTGAAATCCCTGGATGAGATCAAGGGCAAGGCGTTGATGGTGCATATCGGCGGCGATAACCATGCCGATCATCCGCTGCCGCTTGGCGGCGGCGGCGGGCGCTACGCCTGCGGAGTGATCTGATTGCTCGCCTGCCGACGGCTCCGTAAGGGAGCCGTTTAATTACCATTTAGTTTATAGCTATATTCTCCTGATAAATTACCGCCTATGATACTGATTCTGGACACTTTCATCTGGCGCGGTCAAAGGAGAAAAGGAATGAGAAGAACAGGCGCACTGCTGTTCTGTCTGCTGCTGGCGGGCTGCGATCAACCCAATGCGACCCAGCTTATGACCGAAACAGGACGTCAGCTGCAGCGCACCATTGACGCCAATCCGGCGCGCGGCGAGTGTGAAGATATTGCGAAAGGACGCGAGTGGCTGAGCCACAGCGCGCGTAAGCGGCTTGAAGAGAAGGGCTGCCAGTTTGTGTTGCGCAGCGCGACGGAGACTAACTTCGAGCAAACGGCGGTCTATCACACCAGCATGACCATGGTGTGCGGCAGCATTGTCGGCAAGAGCTTTACCGGCAGCGAAATCCGGCGTCGTTTTATCTACTCGCCGGAAGAGCGTGAGCTGGTGATTGAGCCGATGTCCCCCAACGATAAAACCCGGTTCGAGCAGCGTAAAACGCTGGCGCAGCTGCAGGCTGATTTTGAACGCCAGCAGCTGCAGTACTGTAAATAGCTATTCCGGCACCGCCTGCTTCAGCTGCGCCAGCGAACAGCGCAAGCGCCACAAAATGCCTGCCAGCGTATTCGCCTCCGTATCGCCATCCGCCACCAGCTGGCGGATCATCTCATCCAGCTTCGTCAGCGTCTGGTCGAGCGACCTGTGCCGCACGCCGCGCGCGCTCATAATACGCTGTAAATCCTGCAGGCTCGCCTCGCGCATCTGCGCCAGCGTGGCCGACGCGGGTTGCCAGTCGCGCAGATGCCAGACAATATGCGAACAGTTCAGCAGCACTACGCCCCAGCGCAGCAGCCAGACGCGCGCCTGTTCATCGCGACTGCTGCTCAGCTGGCTGATGCGATGATAAATCTGCGATTCAAAGCGGCTTTCGCTCAGGCGCGGACGGCGGCGCAGCTGATCGAGAAACGCCATGCGCAGCGCGCGAATATGGCGGCGGCTGCGGCGTGCGTCGGAGCTGGGTCGCAGGATCTGGAACGCCAGCCAGGCGAGCATCACGCCGCAGACTTTGGCGATATTATCATTGAGGAAATCGGCGTAATCCCAGCTGGGCGGGTTGGTGACCGCGATAAACGATCCCATAAAAACGATAAACTGGCCCCAGAGCGCGGCGCGCTGTTTTTGCTGCAGCTTAAACAGCTGCAACGTCAGCAATAACGGAAACAGAAACAGCAGAAACTGCCACAGCTGGGAAATCTGCACCATCAGGCCGAACTTCACCACAAAGCTGAACAGCGACAGCCAGAGCAGGGTTTTTAACAGCAGCGTCACGCTGCCGCTCGGTGAGGGCGCAGAGGAGTAAAGCACGCAGGCGATGGCGGTCAGCGTCAGCGCCGCCGCCCCGGAAGACCACTGGGTGGTAATCCAGAAGGCGCAGCCCGCGACGACCACGCAAAAGGTGCGCAGTGCGCTCCAGCCCGCCTCGGCGCTGTCGCTTTCCCGCGCGAGCGAGGGCACGCGCGGCGGCTGAAAGCGGGTATCCGCATCGGCGCGGGCGAGCAGGCGGATCCAGCGGCTGACGTTCAGATACATCCAGCAGAAATAGCGCAGCCGCTGGCAAAACGCGCGCTGGCGGTAATCGCCGTCGGCAGCGGGCGTCACGCTGCGCAGAATCTGCGCCAGCCGGTATTTATTGCACTCCGCGCTGGCCAGCTCCTGCATCAGCGCGCTGATGGCGTCGTAGAGCGTCTGCGGCGCATCGGGCCAGTTAAGCAGCATGCGGCGCAGGCTGGAGAGCACGCTGGTCAGGCGCAGCTGCTGGTGCAGCACATAGTTAAGGACATTGTTCTGACGGCGAAAGCGGTAGTGGCTCCAGAACGCCTGGATGCGCAGCAGGTTCATGGTGAGAATCTGACTGATGACCGCTTCATGCGCGGCGCGCACATTCTCGACGTCGGTGGGTTGCAGCAGCAGTCCGGCGTGCTCCAGCAGGCGCGTATGCATCTTCTGCAGCGACGTAATCAGCGCCTCGCCGTCCGAGGTGCTTGGCAGCACCATCATCATGAAACCGGCGCACAAAATGCCTGAAATCACCTCGCATACGCGCGCCTGAGTCAGGGTCCAGAGATCCGTCGCGTCGGTCAGGTCAACGCTGCTGAAGACGATAATCGCCGCGGTATAGCCCGCCAGCGAAAAGGCGTAGGCCACGTTGTTCTGGTAGTGGTTGGCGATGCCGGTACAGAACGCCAGCCAGCCGGCGATAAAAAAGGTAAACAGCCAGGGATCGTTAAGGGTATGACCGGCGATCAGCAGCGCGGCGCCCGCGCCCATCAGGCTGCCGACAATACGTCCCAGGCTTTTGCTTATCGCACCGCCGACGGTGGGAAAGCTGATGACCGCCGCCGAGGTCATCGCCCAGTAAGGCTCATCCAGATCGAGCGCGTAGGCGATGCTGAGCGCCAGGCACATCGCGATGGCGTTACGCAGCGCGTAACGCCACTGATTCGCGTCTGCCTTGACCCACGGCAGCTGGTCCCACGCCAGCCATTGCAGATTCATGGCGCGCTCACGGCTGTACGGAGATGGTGCAGGTGGTGCCCGCCACCAGCGGCACGTTATCCGGTATCTGCGCTAAGCGAATGCGTACCGGTACGCGCTGCGCCAGCCGCACCCAGGGCACGTTCGGTTTGATATCCGGCACCAGCCCACTGTCGCTGTCGATGCTCTGGTCATAGATAGCGCGCCCAATGCTTTCGACTTCGCCCTGCAGCCGTGCGCCATTGCTGTAGAGCACGATCTGCGCCGGCGCGCCGGGACGGATATGGCGCAGCTTGGTCTCTTCAAAATAGCCCATGACGTAATAGGAATGGCTGTCGACCAGTGCGAAGAGCGGCGTGCCCGTCGTGGCGTAATCGCCAACGCGCAGCGTCAGGTTGCTGACCCAGCCGTCGGTCGGCGCGACCACGGTGGTTTGCTGCAGGTTCCAGCGCGCCTGGTCCAGCGCCGCCTGTGCCGCTTTGGCGCTGGCCGCCATCGAGGCGGCGTTGAGCTGCGCGGCGTCAAGATCTTCTGCGGAGATTACATTGCGCGGCAGGCTGGCGCGGCGGCGGGCCTCATGCTGCGCTTTGGCCAGATCGGCCTGCGCTTTCGCCAGCTGCGCCTCGGCGTTGTCCAGCGCAATCTGCAAGGGCACGGTATCCAGCGTCAGCAGCGTCTGCCCCTGATGCACAAACTGATTATCTTTCACCGCCACGGAGACGATGCGCGCCGAAACCTGGGGCGTAATTTGCACCAGTTCGGCGCGGACCTTGCCGTCGCGTGTCCAGGGCGACTGCATGTAATAGTTCCACATCCACCAGCCCGCCAGCAGGGCGGCCGCGAAGACGATCAAGGTCGAAAAATATTTCACTGCGTTAAATTTCATGGTGAGTATCCCTGTCCCAGCAGTAAAAGCGCGGCGGCGACGCAAAGCACAAAAAGAGAGAGATCCAGCAGCGTCGGATGCCAGATATCGCCCGAGTAAATCCAGCCGCGCAGCAGCGGATGGAGAATCAACCAGAAAAAGAAGCCGAGCAGGACGGCTTTAAAGAGCGGTGGAAAAAACAGCGAAGCGCCGAACACCAAGTCAGTCAGGGGGCTAGCCGCATGAAAGGGAGGAATTGTCACATATCGTCCTTCTGATATCACCCGGGCATCGGTCTCAAAAAGCGTAGATGAAGCGCTGCGGCTTCGCCTGGGGTTTGTAATTTGTCCTTTAAACTCGCAGAATAGTGTAAAATCTGGCTTGATAGCTAGCAAGCTAATTATAAGGAGATGAAATGGATACGCCCCTTGGAACGGATTTGTCTCGCCTGGTGCGCATCTGGCGCGCGTTGATCGATCAGCGCTTAAAGCCGCTTGAGCTTACGCAGACCCATTGGGTCACGCTGCATAATATTCATCAGCTGCCGCCAGAACAGTCGCAGATCCAGCTGGCGAAGGCCATCGGCATTGAACAACCGTCGCTGGTGCGTACGCTGGATCAGCTGGAAGAGAAAGGCCTGATTACCCGCTCGACCTGCGCTAACGATCGTCGTGCAAAGCGCATCAAGCTGACGCGTCAGGCGGAACCGATCATTGAACAGGTGGAAAGCGTTATCGACGCCACCCGCGACGATATCCTTGCCGGCATCAGCCGCGAGGAGATCAACCAGATGGTGACGCTGATCGCCCGGCTGGAAAAAAATATTCTCGAGCTTCAGCATCGGGAAAAATAAAAAAACCGACGCAGCGGCGTCGGTTTTTTTTTGCTGAGGCGATCAGCGCGGCGAAACGGTAATCTGGCTGCCGTTAGACGCCAGCGCCACTCGCTGGCCAACTGAGTAGCGGGTAGCCGCCTGTTTCTGCACCACCATAATGGTGTTGCCATCATCTTTACGAATTTCCAGCTCAACGCCGTCGGTTTTATTGACTGCGCCCTGAACGCCCTGACCCGCCAGACCGCCAGCGATAGCGCCGCCTGCGGTGGCAAGGCTGCGTCCGGTGCCGCCGCCGATGGTGTTGCCGAGGAAACCACCCAGCACTGCGCCGCCGATAGCGCCGATCACGTTGCTGTCATCGCCGCCCTGAATCTTAACCGGGCGGACCGATACCAGCGTGCCGTAAGAGACGCTCTGAACCTGTTTGGCCTCACTGGCGCTGTAGGTATCGCCTGACAGGGTACTGTTATTTGCGCACCCGGCCAGGGTAATACCAGCCAGTGCAACCGCAACGAAACGCTTGATCATTTGTTACTCCTTTCTTAAGCAATGCGCCATGTGTATCGCGAAATCCTGCAAACAGTATAAGACACAAAGCAAATTAATCTTAGTCTGAGTAAAACATGGTGAACCCAAGCATAGACTATTGGCGATCAACAAAAATTCAACCAGGCGGCAAAAAAAGGCGCGCAATGTTACCTGTTGCATAAAGTGGGTGAAAAACATCAGGTAATCGTCGAATCAGACGAGAGAATTTGCCAGACTAAACGGAGTTGAATCGCCTTAAGGACCCGAAATGAAATCAGGACGTTATATCGGCGTTATGTCAGGCACCAGCCTGGACGGCGTTGACGTGGTGCTGGCCGCCATTGATGAGAATATGGTGGCGCAACAGGCCAGCTACTGCCATCCCATGCCGGGTGAGCTGCGCCAGCAGATTCTGGCGATCTGCCAGGGCCAGACGCTGACGCTCTCGCAGCTCGGCCAGCTCGATACGCGGCTTGGCCGGCTGTTTGCCGAAGCGGTCAATACGCTGATGCGACGCGAGGCGCTGGAGCCGAGCGATATCGTCGCGATTGGCTGTCATGGGCAGACCGTCTGGCACGAGCCGCAAAGCGACGCGCCCAACACGCTGCAAATCGGCGATAATAATCAGATTGTCGCGGCGACGGGCATTACGGTGGTGGGCGATTTCCGCCGCCGTGATATGGCGCTGGGCGGTCAGGGCGCGCCGCTGGTGCCCGCTTTTCATCAGGCGCTGCTGATGGATGGGGTGGAGCGCCGCATGGTGCTCAATATCGGCGGTATCGCTAATCTTTCTCTGCTGCTGCCCGGCCAGCCGGTGCGCGGTTTCGATACGGGTCCCGGCAATATGTTGATCGATGCGTGGATCTGGCGCCATCAGGGCAAGCCCTTCGATCGGGATGCCGGCTGGGCGCGCGGCGGCAAAGTGGTGCCTGCGCTGCTGGAGCAGATGTTGCGCGATCCCTGGTTTGCGCTGCCGTCGCCGAAAAGCACCGGTCGCGAATATTTCAATCTGGGCTGGGTTGAACGTCAGCTACAGAACTTCCCGGGCCTGGCGCCGCAGGACGTGCAGGCGACGCTGACTGAACTGAGCGCCGTCTCTATCGCCCATCAGGTGCAGCTTAACGACGGCTGCGATCGGCTGCTGGTGTGCGGCGGCGGCGGTCGCAATCCGCTGCTGATGGCGCGCCTCGCCGCGCTGCTGGCTGGAACCGAAGTCACCACCACCGATGCGGCGGGCATTCGCGGCGACGATATGGAGGCGCTGGCGTTCGCCTGGCTTGCCAGCCGTACGCTCTCCGGGCTGCCCGGTAATCTGCCTGCCGTGACCGGCGCGGCCGAAAAAAGCGTGCTCGGCGCCATCTATCCGGCTAATCCGCTCTTTTGACTGTAAGGAGAATCATGATGAAACAGGGGTTAATTTTTGCCGCCGCGCTGCTGCTCTCGGGCTGCGGCCTGATGCACAAGCAGGCTGAGGCGCCGCAAACGCTGCACTATCGCTGTGGAACCTTGCCGCTGACCGTCACGCTCGACAACGTCAGCGATCAGGTCAGCTTTATTATGGACGGCCAGCCTTTAACGCTGAAGCGAGCGATTTCCGCCTCAGGCGCGCGCTACAGCGACGGGAAATATGTATTCTGGAGCAAAGGCGATACCGCCTTTATCGAGCGTGACGATAAAATCGTCGTTAACGACTGTGCGCTGCAGCCTGCCAGCCAGTCAGTTCATGTTGAGTAACTCCTTATGAGCACGAATTTCACTCTGCAAGATATCGCCAGCCTGCGCCGCGAATATACGCGCGGCGGGCTGCGTCGCAAGGATCTGCCGGACCAGCCGCTGGCGCTGTTTGAAACCTGGCTGCAGCAGGCGTGCGAGGCGCAGCTGCCCGATCCCACTGCCATGACAGTAGCGACGGTGGATGAGCAGGGGCAGCCTTACCAGCGCATCGTGCTGCTCAAGCACTATGATGACAACGGTCTGGTGTTTTATACCAACCTGGGCAGTCGCAAAGCGCAGCATCTTGCCGGCAATCCGCGTATTTCGCTGCACTTCCCGTGGCACTTCCTTGAGCGGCAGGTGATGGTGCTGGGCGAAGCGGAGAAACTGTCGCCGCTGGAAGTGCTGAAATATTTCCATAGCCGCCCGCGCGACAGCCAGATCGGCGCCTGGGTATCGCGTCAGTCGAGCCGTATCTCGGCGCGCGGCGTGCTGGAGGGCAAGTTCCTCGAACTGAAGCAGAAGTTCCAGCAGGGAGAGGTGCCGCTGCCGAGTTTCTGGGGAGGATATCGCGTTAAATTTCATACCATGGAGTTCTGGCAGGGGGGCGAACATCGCCTGCATGACCGTTTCCTCTACCAGCGCGACGACAACGGCTGGAAAATCGACCGCTTAGCCCCGTAAAACAGCGTTTTTCTACTCTCTCAGCGCTGGCACAGAAGTCGCCAGCGCTTTATGCTATAGCCCTCTTTTTTTTCCGCACTCAGCGGAGAGCTGTGTACCAGCATAGGTGCAGTCTGATCAATTTGGAGTCAGTGATGACCAGCAGTAACCTGATACAACAATTGCAGGAACGGGGCTTAATCGCCCAGGTAACGGACGAGGAAGCGTTAGCAGAGCGACTGGCGCAAGGGCCGATCTCCCTCTATTGCGGCTTCGATCCGACCGCTGACAGCTTGCATTTGGGCCATCTGGTGCCGCTGCTCTGCCTGAAACGTTTTCAGGATGCCGGACACAAGCCGGTCGCGCTGGTGGGTGGTGCCACCGGTCTGATTGGCGATCCCAGCTTTAAAGCAGCAGAACGTAAACTCAATACCAGCGAAACCGTAGGCGAGTGGGTCGAGAAGATCCGCAAGCAGGTCGCGCCTTTCCTCGATTTCGACTGCGGCGACAACAGCGCTATCGCCGCTAACAACTACGACTGGTTCGGCAGCATGAACGTGCTGACCTTCCTGCGCGATATCGGCAAGCACTTCTCTGTGAATCAGATGATTAACAAAGAAGCGGTGAAACAGCGCCTGAACCGCGACGACCAGGGGATCTCCTTTACCGAGTTCTCCTACAACCTGCTGCAGGGCTACGACTTCGCCGAGCTGAACAAGCGTCACGGCGTGTCGCTGCAGATTGGCGGTTCCGATCAGTGGGGCAACATCACTTCCGGCATCGATCTGACGCGTCGCCTCTACCAGAATCAGGTCTTTGGCCTGACGGTGCCGCTGATCACCAAATCGGACGGCACCAAGTTCGGTAAAACCGAAGGCGGCGCGGTGTGGCTCGATGCGAAGAAAACCAGCCCGTATAAGTTCTACCAGTTCTGGATCAATACTGCGGACGCCGACGTCTACCGTTTCCTCAAGTTCTTCACCTTCCTGAGCCTGGAAGAGATCAACGCGCTGGAAGAAGAAGACAAGAACAGCGGGAAAGCGCCGCGCGCGCAGTATGTGCTCGCCGAAAGCGTTACGCGTCTGGTACACGGCGAAGCGGGTCTGGCCGCGGCGAAGCGTATTACCGAAAGCCTGTTCTCCGGCGCGCTGAGCGACATGACCGAAGCGGACTTCGAACAGCTGGCGCAGGACGGCATGCCGACCGTTGAGCTGGGCGCGGAAGATGATCTGCAGCAGGCGCTGGTGAATGCTGAACTGGTGCCGTCACGCGGTCAGGCGCGCACCATGATCGGCTCAAACGCCGTCACCATCAACGGCGAGAAGCAGTCAAACGCGGAATACCGTTTTAGCGAGAGCGATAAGCTGTTTGGTCGCTATACGCTGCTGCGTCGCGGTAAAAAACACTACTGCCTGATTGTCTGGCAGTAAGCGCTCAGGGCCGGTCTCCGGCCCTTTTTTATGGACGGCAAGGGCAAGGCAGTACAGAAAATAATGAAGAATATTCTCGCAATTCAGTCGCATGTGGTGTTCGGCCATGCAGGTAACGCCGCCGCCGAGTTCCCGATGCGGCGCATGGGGGCCAATGTCTGGCCGCTTAACACCGTACAGTTCTCCAACCACACCCAGTATGGTCACTGGACCGGCACCGTGATGCCCGCAACGCACCTGACGGATATCGTCAAGGGCATCAGCGATATCGATCGCCTGAAAACCTGCGACGCGGTACTGAGCGGCTACCTTGGCTCAGCTGAGCAGGGCGAGCAGATCCTTGAAATCGTGCGCATGGTAAAGGCCGCCAACCCCGACGCCTGGTTCTTTTGCGATCCAGTGATGGGCCATCCTGAAAAAGGGTGTATCGTGGCGCCCGGCGTGGCGGAGTATCACTGCAAATACGCCATGCCCGCCAGCGACATTATTGCGCCCAATCTGCTGGAGCTGGAGATGCTTAGCGAGCGCAGCGTGACCAGCGTAGAAGAGGCGACGGCGGCAGCGCGCGCGCTGATTGCGCAGGGGCCGCGCGTGGTGCTGGTGAAACACCTGGCGCGCGCCGGACGCCGCAGCGATCGCTTCGAGATGCTGCTGGTAACGGCGGAAGAGGCCTGGCATATCAGCCGCCCGCTGGTGGATTTCGGCGTGCGGCAACCGGTCGGCGTCGGCGATCTGACCAGCGGCCTGCTGCTGGTGAATCTGCTGCACGGCAAGGATCTGAAAAGCGCTCTGGAGCATGTCACCGCCGCCGTCTACGAAGTGATGCTGACGACCCATGCTATGGGCGAATATGAACTGCAGCTGGTGGCGGCGCAGGACGCTATCGCGCAGCCGACCCAGCACTTTACCGCCGAGCCTCTGTAAGCTCGCACCGGGCCGATATCCTGTCGGCCCCGCTTGTTACGCTATCCCTTCCGCCTTTAGCGCCGCCTGCACCGCGGGCCGCTGGGAGGCGCGCTGGAACCAGGCTTCCAGCGCTGACAGCCCATCCAGCTCTAGCTTCAGCGCATGCGCCCAGCGCACCATCACGTAGAGATAGGCATCCGCCACGCTAAAGCGCAGCCCCATCAGCCACTGCTTATCCTGCAGCGCCTTATCGACGTAGCGGAACTGTTGTTCCAGCCGGGCGCGCAGCAGAGGTTTATAGTCGTCAGGGGTGTCGGGTTTAAACAGCGGGATGAAGGTTTTATGCAGCTCGCTGCTGATAAAGCTGAGCCACTCCAGCGTGTGGTAGCGCGTCAGGCTGCCGACCGGCGCCAGCAGCTGGCGATCGGGCTTCAGGTCCGCCAGATACTGCACAATCGCCACGCCTTCGGTCAGTACGGTGCCGTCATCCAGCTCCAGCGCCGGCACCTGGCCCTTGGGGTTGATTTGCCAGTAATCTTCGCTGCATTCGGTGACTTTTTTCATCAGGTCGACATTAACCTGGGTGAAGTCGAGCCCGCACTCACGCAGCACGATATGCGGCGAAAGTGAGCAGGCGCCAGCCTTACAGAACAGTTTCATAACGGACCTCCGGGTTGCGACAGCATCATTGCAGCTTAATGCGTCGTCGCAGATTTGCCAGTGACCTCGGTCAAGCGTTCTGTCTGGCCCGAAAAAGGATAAAAAAAAGCCGGGCGCATGGCCCGGCTGCATAGAACCTGAATAATCAGGCCTGCGCTTTTTCCAGCTCCGCCTGCGGTGTCTGCGTCATGCGGTTCAGCAGCGGCGCCGTCAGCAGCATCAGCACGGCAATCACGCCGGTAACGATACCAATCTGCTGGAAGACGCTGCTGTAGACGCTCAGCGAGGCGAGGGGGTCAGTTACGTTCTCAGGCACCGCCATCAGACCTGCCACTTTACCGGCGATCATCGCTGCGCCAGCGGTGGTGAGGAACCAGGAACCCATAATAAAGCCCATCAGACGCTGCGGCACCAGCTGCGCGACCATCGCCAGGCCCAGCCCGGAAATCATCAGCTCGCCCACGCTCTGCAATGCATAGCTGAGGATCAGCCAGTTAACCGAGACGATACCGGCATCCGAAGCGAACTTCGCGCCCATCGGCAGCACCAGGAAGGCTGCCGAGCAGAGCACCATACCGATAGCGAACTTAAACGGCATCGGCAGCTTATCGCCCAGCTTGTTATAGACCGCCGCCAGCAGCGGGCTCGCCAGCATGATCCAGAACGGGTTAAGCGCCTGGAACTGTTCCGGCTCAAAGGTAATGCCCAGAATGGTGTGCCCGACGTTGCGAATCGCAAAGAAGTTGAGCGAAGTCGGCATCTGCATATAGAGCACGAAGAAGACGATCGCCTCGACCATCAGCAGGAACGCCACGATCATCTTACGACGTGCCGCGCCATGCAGGGCAAAAGCTTCTTTCGCGAAGATCAGGATAATGCCCAGCGCGACCACGCCCAGGGTGATGCGCGCAATAGTCTGGTTATGCAGCAGCCAGGTCGCGATGGCGACCAGCACTACAACGCCGACCAGCGTCATCAGCAGTTTGCCGACGTTCAGCGGTGCGAAGTCGGGCTTAGAACCGTAGTTCTTAACCAGACCTTTGCAGAACAGGAAATTAAGCAGGGTGATGATCAGACCGACCACCGAAAGCGAAAACGCCACGCTCCAGCCATATTTCGCCGCCAGCCAGGGGGTCAGCATCATAGAGAACAGCGAGCCGACGTTGATCGACATATAGAACATGGTGAAGGCGCCGTCGAGACGCGGATCGTCTTTCTCGTAGCAGGTCGAGAGCAGCGAAGAGGGGTTGGCTTTAAACAGACCGCTGCCCACCGCGATGGTCGCCATGCCGATATAGACCATGCCGACGTTATGGCCAGAGAAGGCGACCAGCGCATAACCCAGCGCCAGCACGAGCACGCCCAGCATAATAACGCGTTTGGTGCCCAGCACCTTATCGCCCAGCCAGCCGCCGATAGCCACCAGGCCGTAGACCAGCGCGCTAAAAGAGGCGAAGAGGGTAATAGAGTCCGCTTCTGACATGCCCAGCTGTTTCACCAGGTAAACAGCCATAATGGCCTGCAGGCCGTAGAAGCCGAAACGTTCCCACAACTCAATCGAGAAGATCAGGTAGAACGCCTTCGGCTGTTTGAACGCATTGAGGCTGACGGCCTCATCAGTGTGTTTGTTTGCAGTTGACACTTGTACCTCAGTTTTTCTCGTACCCTGTTTTATGACAGGAAATAAGTCCGCGTCATGTCAGGTTTCCATGCGCGACATTGTTATTAGTAGGGAAAAGCGGCGCCTAATGTGGCTGATAACGCGCATCAGGGCAAGAATTTTTTGAATGCTGTAAAGCTTGGGTTGCGTAAGGTTTAAAACCCGAGCGAAGTTTGTTAAATGGATTTTAATTTCAACTCTGGCAATTCTATCAGAACAAACGGTTGTTTTTCAGGTGCGCCAGGCAACAAGAACCAGATAAGCTGCTTTGGCGTTATTTTGCAGGCTAAGGTGTTGTGGTTCGTTAATTAACCAGTTTAATGTTTTGTATGTGATCCACTTATCAGCTAATTTGAACAACAAATCGGCAAAAATCTTCCTTAAAATGACAAGCCAGGTGTAAAAGTTGATCCTTCGCACAAAATCATCAATTAATTCATCAGGTAAAAGAAGAAAGCGTTTGCGTAGCCGAAAAGGGCGTTAAAAATGCCCTGATAATGCCAGGCGGGAGCAGTTAATCGCGTCTCACCGTGCCGGGGAGGAGGCGTCGCATGCGTGAGCGAAAATCCACGCCGCAGCCAGATGAAAATTGCGATTTTTACCGTCTCGACAACAAATTACCGATCCGGTAACCTCGATATTTCTCTTTACAGGACGTTAACATGACAGCCTCTCTAAACCTGGCACTGGTGGGCGATTACCGCGCCAGCGCCGTTGCGCATCAGGCCATTCCGCTGGCTATCGAGCGCGCCGCCGCGCACCTGGGCGTTTCCGCTAGCTTCACCTGGCTTCCTACCGACCAGCCGGACGTTTCAGACGCCGTACGCAGCAGCGATGCTGTCTGGGTGGTACCTGGTAGTCCTTATAAAAATGATGACGCGGTATTTGAGACCATTCGCTGGGCGCGAGAGCAGCGACACCCTTTTCTGGGGTCCTGCGGCGGTTTTCAGTATGCGGTAATCGAGTACGCCCGCAATGTGCTGGGCTGGCAGGATGCGAATCACGCCGAGACCGACGAAGGCGGCCGCATGGTGATCGCGCCGTTGAGCTGTTCGCTGGTGGAGCAGCGCGGAGAAGTGAGATTCGCGCCGGGATCGCGCATTGCCGAGGCCTATGGCGCGCAGTCAAGCGATGAGGGCTATCACTGCAACTTCGGCGTTAACCCCGCCTTCAGCGAGGCGCTGGAAGGAGAAAACCTGCGCATCACGTCCTGGGACGCGTCGGGCGATGTGCGCGGCATCGAACTGAACGATCATCCTTTCTTTGTCGCGACGCTGTTTCAGTCAGAGCGGGCCGCGCTGCAAAATAAAAATTCGCCGCTGGCGATCGCCTGGCTACAGGCGGCACTGGCGCGTCGCTAGCTTGCTACGGGCGTTTTCGCGCCCGTTAAATTTCCGTCTTGTCCGGAAACTCGCACAGATCTTCAATCAGACAGGCGCCGCAGCGCGGTTTGCGCGCAACGCAGGTATAGCGGCCATGCAGGATCAGCCAGTGATGGCAATCGACCTTGAACTCGCTGGGGACCACCTTCAGCAGCTTCGCCTCAACCTCTTCCACGTTTTTTCCTGGCGCAAAGCGGGTGCGGTTGCTGACGCGGAAAATATGGGTATCAACGGCGATGGTCGGCCAGCCAAAAGCGGTATTCAGCACCACGTTGGCCGTTTTGCGGCCTACGCCCGGCAGCGCCTCCAGCGCGGCGCGATCTTCCGGCACTTCGCCGCCGTGCTGCTCCAGCAACATACGGCAGGTCTTAATGACGTTCTCGGCTTTGCTGTTGTAGAGGCCGATGGTTTTGATATGTTCCTTCACGCCTTCCACGCCCAGCGCCAGCATGGCGGCAGGCGTATTCGCGACGGGATAGAGCCTGGCGGTTGCCTTATTGACGCTGACGTCAGTCGCCTGCGCCGACAGCAGCACGGCGATCAGCAGCTCAAAAGGTGAGGTGAAGTTAAGTTCAGTCGTGGGGTGCGGGTTGTTCTCCCGCAGCCGACGGAGAATTTCTACGCGCTTTGCCTGATTCACACTGCTTTCCCGGCCTGGGCGTGCGGTTCAGCCGCCGCCGCTTCAGCGGCGCGACGCACAGCGCGCTGTTTCATCTTCTGATCGATAACGTACTTCGCAGCCAGCAGCATGCCCAGCCCGATAAAAGCGCCCGGCGGCAACATCGCCAGCAGCATCGGCGAATCGAAATGCACCACCTCGATGCGCAGCGCCTTCGCCCAGGGGCCGAGCAGCTGATCCGCACCGTTAAACAGCGTGCCGCTGCCGATCAGCTCACGAATCGAGCCGAGCGTGACCATGGCGCAGGTCGCGCCCATGCCGATAGCGAAGCCGTCGAGCGCGGCAAGGGGAATGCTGCTTTTCGAGGCGACCGCTTCGGCGCGGCCGACCACGATGCAGTTGGTCACGATAAGCGGAATAAAGATGCCGAGCGACTCATAGAGGCCATAGGCGTAGGCGTTGATCAACATCTGCACGCAGCTCACCACCGAGGCGATAATCATGACGTAGATCGGGATGCGGATCTCCGACGGCACCCAGCGGCGCGAAGCGGAAATAGCGCTGTTGGTAATGGTCAGCACCAGCGTGGTCGCCAGACCGAGGCCCAGCGCGTTGGTCGCCGTCGAAGTTACTGCCAGCAGCGGGCAGAGCCCCAGCAGCTGCACCAGCGCCGAGTTATTTTTCCACAGTCCGCCAACCAGCAGGTTTTTGGCTTCACTCATTTGCCTCTCCACATTCGGGCAGCGACGAGAGCCTGCCGCTCAAAGTTTCAATCAGTAGCGCGGTGCGTCGGGTGGCGTTGACTACCGCGCGCGGAGTAATAGTCGCGCCGGTAAACTGATCAAATTCGCCGCCATCTTTCTTCACCGCAAAGGCTTTATCATCGGCGCCGTGTACGACTTTGCCATTAAAGCTGTTAATCCAGTTGGAAATACGCAGTTCGATCTTATCGCCGAGGCCGGGCGTCTCGTGGTGTTCAATAACGCGCACGCCCAGCACTTTACCGTGAAAATCAGCGCCAACCAGCATCTGTATCGCACCAGAATAGCCATCCGGCGCGGTGGTCTCAAGCGCGGCCGCAACTGCCGTATCGCCTTTACGCGCCAGATAGAGATGGTGCGGCGTGGTCGTCCCCAGCGCAGGATCGGTGACAAGGTAACATTCGTGCTGGATCTGATTATCGTACAGATCCACAGGCACCACCTGATCCAGCAGGTTTTTCTGATTCAGCGCCGTCTGGTGCGCGATAGTGGGTTTGGTGACGTAGTTCACCACGGCGGTTAAACCGGTGGTAAAGACGGCGAACAGCGCCAGGGTGACGGCGTTTTTGCGGATAGTCTCAAGCATCGATCACTCCTTGCGATGGCCGTAGACGCGCGGCTGCGTGTAGTAATCGATCAGCGGCACGCAGATATTCGCCAGCAGGACGGCAAAAGCCACGCCGTCGGGATAGCCGCCAAAACTACGGATTAGCCACACCAGCAGACCAATCAGCGCGCCATAGAGCAGGCGCCCGCGGTTGGTGGTAGAGGCGGTAACCGGGTCGGTGGCGATAAAAAACGCGCCGAGCATGGTCGCGCCGGAGAAAAGGTGGATCAGCGGGGTATTCAAACTTTCCGGCGAGATCAGCCAGCCCAGCGTGGCGCAGAACGCCAGCGACAGCAGCATCGCCGCGGGAATATGCCAGCGAATCGCCTTCTTCCACAGCAGAAACAGCCCGCCCGCCAGGTAGCCGATATTGATCCACTGCCAGCCGAGACCGGCCAGGACGCCGGTATAAATCGGCTGCGCCAGCAGCTGTTCTGCGCTGTGGCCGGCGCGCAGTCCGGTTTTGAAATTATCCAGCGGCGTCGCCTGGCTAATGCCGTCCACGCCCAGCTGCAGCTGTTGCATGGTATCGCCCGCCAGAGTATGGCCAGTGAAAATCATGCTCAGCGAATCGAGCAGACCCGGTTTAACCACCTGCAGCGCGTCGGGCGGCAGCCAGCTGGTCATCTGCACCGGGAAAGAGATCAGCAGCACCACATAGCCGACCATAGCCGGGTTAAACGGGTTCTGTCCCAGTCCGCCGTAGAGCTGTTTGGCGATGACAATAGCGAAAAGGGTGCCGATCACCACCAGCCACCAGGGGGCGAGCGGCGGCAGGCTGATGCCGATAAGCACAGCGGTCAGCAGCGCGGAGTTATCCGCGAGGCTGGGAGCAATCGGCGCCTTGCGCAGACGCAGAATCGCTGCTTCCGCCAGCCAGGCGGTCAGCACCGCCAGCAACACCTGCAATACGCTGCCGTAACCAAAGAAATACCACTGCGCGGCAAAGCCAGGGACGGCCGCCAGCACCACCAGCAGCATAATGTTGCCGGTGCTGCGGCGGTTATGGGTATAAGGAGAACTTGCGATACGAAAAGCCATTTATTCCTCAAACGTCGACGGCGTCTGCGCTTTACGCGCTTTTGCCCGGGCGATGGCGGCAGCGACGGCTGCCTTGCGCGCGTCTTCCGACGGACGCGCATCACTGTTTTCAACGTCGAGATTCACGACGTCCTTTTCTGATCCCTGCGCGGCGGCTTTCTTCGCTTTAGCGCGGGCGATGGCGGCTTCCACCGCCGCCTTACGCGGATCGACCGGCGGGGTGTCCTCGACCGGCAACACCTCTTCGGTCAACGTACCGGCAGCGGCCTGTGCAGCTTCGGCTTTCTTCGCCTTCGCACGGGCAATGGCGGCTTCTACCGCCGCTTTGCGCGGGTCGACCGGCGAAGCAGTTTCAAGCGACGGCGCATCCTTGACCGGCTGCGTCTCTTCCATCGGCGTATCGGCTGTAGCCTGCGCGGCGGCTTTCTTCGCCTTCGCGCGGGCAATGGCGGCTTCTACCGCCGCCTTGCGCGGATCGACCGGCGAAGCATTTTCAACCGACGGCGCCTCCTCGACCGGCTGCGTCTCTTCCGTCGGCGTATCGGCTGTAGCCTGCGCGGCGGCTTTCTTCGCCTTCGCACGGGCGATAGCGGCTTCTACCGCCGCCTTGCGCGGATCGGCCGGCGACGCATCCTCGATCGGCGGCGTCTCTTCCGTCGGCGCATCGGCTGTAGCCTGCGCGGTGGCGGCTTTCTTCGCCTTCGCACGGGCGATAGCAGCTTCTACCGCTGCTTTGCGTGGATCGACCGATGCCGCATCCTCGTTCGGCGGCGTCTCTTCTGTCTGCACGGCGGCGGCTTTCTTCGCCTTTGCGCGGGCGATGGCGGCTTCTACCGCCGCTTTGCGCGGGTCGGCTGCCTCCGTCTTCGCTTCTTCCGCTGCTTCAGGCTGCGTAGTTTTCTTCGCCTTAGCACGGGCGATCGCAGCCTCTACGGCCGCCTTACGCGGATCCTCAGCCTGGCGGCTCAGCGCCTGGGTTTCCGCCTGCGCTTCAGCCTGACGCAAATGCGCCTGAGCGTGTCGCGCCTGACGCTGTGCTTCTTCTACCGCCGGATCAACTTCGCCTGCCGCCTGCCGCTTCGCCATAACGCGTTCGCGGGCTGCGGCCAGTTCGCCTTCGTCGCTGCGCGCAACGCGCTGCTTCGCCTGCTCATGCTTCGCTTCACGCGCCAGCTTTTCACGCTCCAGACGTGCCTGGCGCGCCTCAAAGCGCGCTTTCGCTTCAGCGGTACGCTTCGCCTCAAGATCGATAGCGCGCAGCTCGGCCTTCTCCTGGCGGTAATACTGCACCAGCGGAATATTGCTCGGACAGACATAGGCGCAGGCGCCGCACTCAATGCAGTCGTCGATATGGTGGGCGCGCGCTTTATCGTGATCGCCGCCCTGGCTGTACCAGTAGAGCTGCTGCGGCAGCAGCTTCGCCGGGCAGGCGTCGGCGCAGGCGGAGCAGCGAATGCAGGACTGCTCCTCGTCGTTGTTGCCCATTTCGCTGGCGGAGGGCGCGAGAATGCAGTTGGTGATTTTCACTACCGGCACGTCAAGCGACGGCAGGGTAAAGCCCATCAGCGGACCACCCATAATGACCATCTGGCGCGGAGCGGGCGTAAAGCCGACCTGGTGCAGCAGATGGCTGATGGGGGTGCCGATCCGGCTCCAGACGTTGCGCGGCTGCGCAATCGCCTCGCCGGTCAGGGTCACCACGCGTTCGGTCAGGGGCTCGCCGTTGATCACCGCGCGCTTCACCGCCCAGGCGGTGCCGACGTTCTGCATCAGCACGCCGATATCGGTAGAACGTCCGCCGTGCGGCACTTCCAGACCGGTAAGTATTTTGGTCAGCTGCTTTGCGCCGCCAGAGGGATATTTTGTCGGAATAACGCGGATGTGCAGATCGCGCTCGCCGCCCAGCGCTCGCTTCAGCGCGGCAATCGCTTCCGGCTTGTTATCTTCAATGCCGATTAACACGCGCTCAGCCTGCAATACCCAGGCGAGGATGCGGCTGCCTTCCAGCACTTCGGCGGCATAATCCTGCATCAGGCGATCGTCGGCGGTGATATAGGGCTCACATTCAGCGGCATTGATAATTAATGTTTTTACGCCGCGCAGTCCGCCGCGCAGCTTGGTGCCGGTCGGAAAGCCCGCGCCGCCAAGGCCGGCGACGCCCGCATCGTGAATGCGCTGAACGATATCGGCGCGCTGGCGCTGGCGGTAGTCCGCCATCGGCTCCAGCGTCGTCCAGCGATCCTCGCCGTCCGGCGACATAAAAATGCAGAGTTCCGACAGCCCGGAGGGATGCGCGGTCATATGCTGCGCAATCGCATCGATGGTGCCCGAGGTCGGCGCGTGCACCGGCAGCATCCGGCCGTTGCCAAAGGTGAGCGGCTGACCGCGCAGCACGCGATCGCCCGGCGCAACGCAAATCTCGCCTTCATGGCCGATATGCTGTTTCAGCGGAATAATAAAACGGTCCGGCAGCGGCAGCTGGCTCAGCGGGGTGCCGTTAGACTGGGTTTTCATTTCAGGCGGATGGATGCCGCCCTGGAAATCCCACAGCTTCTCTTTACGAAAGATATTCAACAGATTAAGCATGACTTTCTACCGGGATCACCCGTACAGGAATGGTTTCGAGATCCCACTTCCAGTTAGCGGTAGTGGTCGCCACTGGACGCATCTCGATGCAGTCGGTAGGACAGGGCGCGACGCAGAGATCGCAGCCGGTACAGACGTCGCTCAGCACGGTATGCATGGCGCGCGTCGCGCCGACGATAGCGTCAACCGGGCAGGCCTGGATGCATTTGGTGCAGCCGATGCAGTTCGCTTCATCAATCCAGGCCACGGTGCGCACCGGCTCTTTCGCCGTTTCGTCGCCGTCAATCGGCTGGGGATCGACGTTCAGCAATGCCGCCAGCTTGAGCATGGTCTGCTCGCCGCCCGGCGCGCATTTGTTAATCGCCTCGCCGTTGTTGCCCACCGCGTCCGCATAGGGACGGCAGCCGGGGTAGCCGCACTGGCCGCACTGGCTTTGCGGCAGCAATTCGTCAATCTGTTCGACAATGGGATCTTCTTCTACTTCGAAGCGGCGAGAGGCGTAGCCCAGCAGCGCGCCAAACACCAGGGCCAGCGCGCTCAGAACAATAATTGCAATCCAGATAGCGGTCATCAGAATTTCACCAGACCGGTAAAGCCCATAAACGCCAGCGCCATCAGGCCAGCGGTCACCAGTGCGATAGAGGAGCCTTTAAAGGGCGCAGGCACGTTAGCCAGCACCAGACGCTCGCGCATCCCGGCAAACAGCACCATCACCAGCGAAAAGCCGAGTGAGGCGCTAAAGCCATAAAGAGCCGCCTGCAAAAAGGTATGGTTGAGGTTAACGCTCAGCAGCGGCACGCCGAGCACCGCGCAGTTGGTGGTAATCAACGGCAGAAAAATGCCGAGCAGTCGGTAGAGCGACGGGCTGGTTTTACGCACCACCATTTCGGTGAACTGCACCACGACGGCGATCACCAGGATATAAGCCATGGTGCGCAGATAGACGAGATCGAGCGGCACCAGGATCAGGTGGTTTACCAGCCAGGCGCAAATCGACGCCAGGGTGATCACGAAGGTGGTGGCAAGGCCCATGCCAATCGCCGTTTCCAGCTTTTTGGAAACGCCCATAAAAGGACAGAGGCCAAGGAATTTCACCAGAACGAAGTTGTTCACCAGCACAGTGCCTACAAACAGCAGCAGATAATCGGTCATTTTTTCGCCATTGATTCGGAAAGCGGCTCATTATCTGTGATCTGTGACGCTATC
This sequence comes from Pantoea sp. YU22, assembly GCF_003970755.1. Taxonomy (NCBI): domain Bacteria; kingdom Pseudomonadati; phylum Pseudomonadota; class Gammaproteobacteria; order Enterobacterales; family Erwiniaceae; genus Pantoea; species Pantoea sp. YU22. Next base: position 661,448 of record NZ_RYDU01000001.1, read on the forward strand.
TCAACCACTGCGCGAAACGCAGCAGGCTGTTTCGCACTCAGGATTAAATTGTTGACGAAACTCACGGCGTTACGGCCGGATAAACGTCGTTTTTACCCGCTGGGAACGTTTGAAGTAGGGCACGAAAACCGCGGCGGCGAGCAGGGCCAGCAGCAGCGTCTGAGCAGCTTTGCCGTCGGCGACCGGTGTAAAGGCGAAGGTCTTTAGCGCCAGCAGCAGCGTGACCAGCAGCCAGATAATGTAGTGGCGTGGCAGGCGGCGCGAACGTTTGCAGAAGATCCAGCATACCCACAGGCTGTAAAGCCAGACGGCGAGCGCGGTCAGCAGAGAGATTGCCCAGTTGGTCACCAGCATGCCGCCGTGCGAAAACAGCGTCGCGCGCCATTCCGGATTAAACAGCGGGCTGAGATACATTGCCACCACCAGGGCGCTGGTGAGCAGCATCATAATCAGCCAGGCGAGCGGGACTAGCAGCCAGCCGCCCAGACGCGGCGCGGTTACCGATTCATTCATGAGGATGATCCTGTTGCGACAAGGAAAGCGGGAGAGAATAACACGTTCAAACAGAGCCTGCCTGCGCAGAAGAGAAGCGGCGCCAGCAGGCCCGTTAATCGCGGATCAGACGACGTAACGCCACACGGTTTTAGGCACGCGGCCTAAATCGTACAGCCGACCGCCTGACGCCAGCTCAGCGCGCCGATGATCCGCCGCGCGGTACATGCTGATAATCTCTTTATCATCGGTGAGCGAGTAGTTGAGGTGATCGTAGAGCTTTTCCAGACTTTCCAGATTATTCACTTTGCGGAATTTGAGCAGGTAATCTTGCGCGGTCATGATTGCCATAAATGAAGAGAACAGAGGAGAGGTCAGTATAGGGAGCAACTGCACGCTGTCCAGCGTCTTATGCTGTAAAAGAGACAAATTATTTATTTTTGCTAATCAATGCGCTAAAAACGCCACTTATTATCATCTGAGCATAAAAAAAGCGAAACGGCTAAAAGGGATGGCGCCGCCGCCCGTCGCTTGCCGCTGCGCTAAACGGTGCCAGGGCTCGCCACGTCTGCGATTACACTTTTCTGAGGCTGAATCCGCTTCGCTTAGGGTTATAAAAGTGTATTTATTACGTTCCCCGCCACCAGGGTGACTGAAAGGAGTAAATAACAGCGTTTTTAATCATTCAGGCCCTCTTTCCGGTGGTCAAAAGGGCGCCTCAGACGCGCCTGTTCATTCCCGGTTTCTGTGCGGAAAATCACAAATTTATCATCTCGCCTGCACCACGTGCGATGACCAAAGTTTACGTATAATTGTAATCGCTTTCAGGAGCAGATTTCATAAGCGATTCTGTTTATTACATTTATTTAACCAGCGTTTTTAAAATAACCAGTCATTTTGTCCATGCCTGCTAAGGCGAGCAACTGCCATACCTGCACGTAACCCCTTTAATTTGAACTAATTTGTGAGGCGCGTCGCCCTTATTCATAGCGATTTACGCCAGGCTAAACGGGCTCTTTACCCTTACTCGCAAAAGCCCTTCAGAGGAATGCAAACTATGTGGAAACGTTTACTTGTGACCACCCTGGTCAGCACCGCGTTAGCAGCGCCGGTAATGGCGGCTGACCTGACCGTCGGCTTCTCTCAGGTCGGCTCCGAATCTGGCTGGCGTGCAGCGGAAACTAACGTGGCGAAAAGTGAAGCGGCGAAGCGCGGCATCACGCTGAAAATCGCTGACGGTCAGCAAAAACAGGAGAACCAGATCAAAGCGGTCAGGTCGTTTATCGCACAAGGCGTCGACGCGATCTTTATTGCGCCGGTGGTGCAGACCGGCTGGGAGCCGGTGCTGGAAGAGGCCAAAGATGCCAAAATTCCGGTGTTCCTGCTCGACCGCGCCATCGTGGTGAAAGATAAATCGCTCTATATGACGGTGGTGACCGCCGATAACGTGCTGGAGGGCAAACTGATTGGCGACTGGCTGGTGAAAACCGTCGGTAACAAGCCGTGCAACGTTGTCGAGCTGCAGGGCACCGTCGGCGCCAGCGTCGCTATCGACCGTAAAAAAGGCTTTGCCGAGGCGATCGCCGGCCATCCCAATATCAAACTGGTTCGTTCGCAGTCTGGCGACTTTACCCGCAGCAAGGGCAAAGAGGTGATGGAGAGCTTTATCAAGGCGGAAAACAACGGCAAGAACATCTGTATGGTCTATGCGCACAACGACGATATGGCAATCGGCGCGATTCAGGCGATTAAAGAAGCTGGCTTGAAGCCGGGCAAAGATATCCTCACCGGCTCTATCGACGGCGTGCCCGATATCTATAAGGCGATGCTGGCGGGAGAAGCTAACGCCAACGTCGAGCTGACGCCGAATATGGCTGGTCCGGCTTTCGACGCGCTGGAGAAATTCAAAAAGGATGGCACGCTGCCGCCGAAAATCACCAAAACCGAATCCCGGCTCTATCTGCCTGCTGATGCGCAGGCACAGCTGGATCTGAAAAAAGGCATGGGTTACTGAGCCGCGAGCCGCTCTCCGGAGCGGCTTTTTATCTGTTGAGGCGGAGCTGACAAGATGATTAGGCACAATGATGATGCGCTGCTCACCATCAGCGGCGTCAGCAAAGGTTTTCCCGGCGTTAAGGCGCTGGATAACGTGTCATTTAGCGTGCGCAAGGGCGAGATCATGGCGCTGCTGGGCGAGAATGGCGCGGGCAAATCGACCCTGATCAAGGTGTTGACCGGGGTGTACAGCCGCGACGCGGGCACCCTGACCCTGAACGGGCAGACCATTGCGCCGCGCAGCACCGCCGACGCACAAAAAATGGGCATCGGCACGGTCTATCAGGAGGTCAATCTGCTGCCGAATATGTCGGTGGCTGACAACCTGTTTATCGGCCGCGAGCCGCGCCGCTTCGGCATGGTCGACCGCCGACGCATGGTGCGCGACGCCGACGCGCTGATGCGCAATTACGGATTTGTTCTCGACGTAACGCGTCCGCTGGGACACTACTCGGTCGCCATGCAGCAAATTATCGCCATCTGTCGCGCCGTCGATCTGTCAGCGCAGGTGCTGATCCTGGATGAACCAACCGCCAGTCTCGACGCCAGCGAAGTGGAGATGCTCTTTGCCCTGATGGCGCAGCTGAAAGCCAAAGGCATGAGCCTGATCTTCGTCACCCATTTTCTCGATCAGGTTTATCGGATTACCGACCGTATTACGGTATTGCGCAACGGTCAGTTTATCGCCACGCGCGATACCGCGACGCTGCCGCAGATTGAACTGATCAAGCTGATGCTGGGGCGCGAGCTGCTGGAAACCGCGCTGCAGCGTCAGGGCAGCACGCTGCGCAGCAACCAGCCGGTAGCGTCGTTTCGCGACTACGGCAAGAAGGGCACCATTGAACCTTTCGACCTTGAGGTGCGGCCTGGGGAAGTGGTCGGTTTGGCTGGTCTGCTCGGTTCCGGCCGCACCGAAACCGCCGAGGTGCTGTTCGGCATTCGCCGTCCCGATCGCGGCACGGCGACCATTAAGGGCAAGCCGCAGACCATACGCTCCCCGGCGAAAGCGTCGCGCCTCGGCATCGGTTTTTGTCCGGAAGATCGCAAGACCGACGGCATTATCGGCGCCGCCTCGGTGCGCGAAAACATTATTCTCGCGCTGCAGGCGCAGCGCGGCTGGCTGCGGCCGATTAAGCGGCGCGAGCAGCAGGCGATTGCGGAACGTTTCATCAAAAGCCTCGGCATTCGCACGCCGCACGCCGAGCAGGCCGTGGAGCTGCTTTCCGGCGGCAATCAGCAGAAGGTGCTGCTGTCGCGCTGGCTGGTGACCAGACCGCAGTTTCTGATCCTTGACGAGCCGACGCGAGGCATCGACGTCGGCGCGCACGCCGAGATTATTCGCCTGATCGAATCCCTCTGCGCCGATGGTCTGGCGCTGCTGGTGATCTCCTCTGAGCTGGAGGAGCTGGTGGGTTATGCCGATCGCGTGGTGATTATGCGCGACCTGAAGCAGGTGGCGGAGATCCCGCTTGAGCAACTGTCGGTGGCGTCGATTGTTAATGCTATCGCGGATGGAGGGGCACAACATGCTTGAATCCCATATGACGAAGCCAGAACGCCGTAAATTCCGTCTGCCGCCGGGGCTGCCACAGGTCGCCGCACTGATTCTGGTGCTGCTGGTGGATAGCCTGGTGGCGAATAACTTTTTCGCCGTGCATCTGCAGGATGGCCGCCTGTTCGGCAGCCCCATCGATATCCTTAACCGCGCCGCGCCGGTCGCGCTGCTGGCGATCGGCATGACGCTGGTGATCGCCACCGGCGGCATCGATCTCTCCGTGGGTGCGGTGATGGCGATTGCGGGCGCGACCGCCGCAACCTTAACCGTGGCGGGTCACAGCCTGACAATGGTGATTTTTTCCGCGCTGGGCGCAGGTCTGCTGTGCGGGTTATGGAACGGCGTGCTGGTGGCGCTGCTGCGCATTCAGCCCTTTGTCGCCACGCTGATTTTGATGGTGGCGGGGCGCGGCATCGCGCAGCTGATTACCCAAGGGCAGATCGTGACCTTTGACAGCGCGACGCTGGGATGGCTGGGCAGCGGTTCGCTGTGGCTGCTACCGGTGCCGGTATGGATTACGCTGGCGGCGGCGCTGCTGGTCTGGCTGCTGACGCGCAAGACCGCGCTCGGGCTGTTTATCGAGGCGGTAGGGATTAACCTGCGCGCGGCGCGCAATGCGGGCGTAAACGGCTGGCTGGTGGTGATGTCCACCTATGTGATTAGCGGACTCTGCGCGGCGATAGCGGGCCTGATCGTGACCGCCGATATTCGCGGCGCAGACGCCAATAACGCCGGCTTATGGCTGGAGCTGGACGCGATCCTCGCTGTGGTGATTGGCGGCGCGTCGCTGATGGGCGGCCGTTTTAACCTGGTGCTGTCGCTGATCGGCGCGCTGATTATTCAGGCGATGAATACCGGCATTTTGCTGTCCGGTTTCCCGCCGGAGCTTAATCAGGTGGTGAAAGCGGTGGTCGTCATGTGCGTGCTGCTGCTGCAGTCGCCGCGCTTTCTGGCGATGCTGAAACGGAGAGGTTCCCAATGATTAAACGTCATCTTCCTCTGATGATTACGCTGCTGGTGTTTGTCGCTGGCTACCTTTTCTGTCTGAGCCAGTTTCCCGGCTTCGCCTCAACGCGCGTAATCTGCAATATCCTGACCGATAACGCTTTTCTCGGCATTATCGCCGTCGGCATGACTTTTGTGATCCTCTCTGGCGGCATCGATCTGTCGGTGGGCGCGGTGATCGCTTTCACCGGCGTGTTTCTGGCGCGCGCCATTGGCGATCTGCATATTCATCCGCTGCTGGCATTCGCCATTATTCTGGCGGCGGGCGCGCTGTTCGGCGCGATGATGGGCTGGCTGATCGACGCGCTGAAGATCCCGGCCTTTATTATTACGCTGGCAGGCATGTTTTTCCTGCGCGGCTGCAGCTATCTGGTATCGGAGAACTCGATTCCCATTGATCATCCGCTCTATGCCACGCTTTCCAGTCTGGCGTGGAAAGTGCCGGGCGGCGGTCGCCTGAGTTTGCTGGCGCTGGTTATGTTGCTGGTGGTGGCGGGCGGGATTTTGCTTGCCCACCGTACGCGGTTCGGCAATCAGGTCTACGCCATAGGTGGCAACGTGACCTCGGCGCAGCTGATGGGGATCTCCACACGCGCCACCACCATTCGCATTTATATGCTGTCGACCACGCTGGCGACGCTGGCGGGTATCGTTTTTTCCATTTATACCTCGGCGGGCTATGCGCTGGCGGGACTGGGCGTCGAGCTGGACGCTATCGCCTCGGTGGTGATTGGCGGCACGCTGCTCTCCGGCGGCGTCGGTACGGTGCTCGGCACGCTGTTCGGGGTGTTGATTCAGGGGCTGATTCAGACCTGGATTAACTTTGACGGCACGCTGAGCTCCTGGTGGACCAAGATCGCCATTGGCATTTTACTGTTCGCCTTTATCGCGCTGCAGCGTCTGCTGACGGTGATGTGGGACCGGCAGAAAAATGCGCCGGTGAAGCGAATAGCGACCTGAGGGTTTGTTGTTGACTAAGCCGCCTGCGGGCGGCTTTTTTGTGGCGGTGAGAATGTGCTTTAAGCGGGCCAACGCTACACCTTGTTCAAAAACGCTCCCGGCGTTTTTATCCATGGCTCGGACGCGTTGCTCTTCGGGCAGAACCCTTGCACGTATTGGCTATTGCATTGCTGTTTTAAACAAACCGCACAGAGGTTAATCAAGGAGGGAGATGGGCAGTTCGGTCTTTCGTAAACAACAGCGCCGACTTTTAAAGTCGGCGCTGATTTTTTCTAATAAAAACTTAACGTTTCGAACGGTAATAAACTTCATTCCAGCGCAGCGCGTCTTTAAACGCCGGCAGCCGCGTATGCTCGTCAATTACCAGCACTTCGATATCGTTCATCTCGCCGTAGAGGTACATATCATCCAGCGTCAGCGCCTGACTGAATACCGTATGGTGCGCGCCGCCCGCCAGAATCCAGGCTTCCGATGCGGTAGCCAGCGACGGCTGGGCGCGCCACAGCGCACGCGCCACCGGCAGCTTCGGCAACGGTTTCGGCTGCTCAATCGCATCCACCACGTTTACCAGCAGGCGGAAACGATCGCCCATATCGATAACGCTGGCGTTAACCGCGCGTCCGGCTGGCGTTGAGAAGATCAGGCGCGCCGGATCGGCTTTGCCGCCGATGCCAAGGAACTGCACGTCGATCAGCGGCTTCTCTTCTTTAGCGACAGAGGGGCACACTTCCAGCATATGCGAGCCTAACACCAGGTCATTGCCGGGCGAGAAGTGATAGGTGTAATCCTCCATAAACGAGGTGCCGCCGGGACGATCGCCCGCAAGAACTTTGAAAATGCGCAGCAGCGCGGCGGTTTTCCAGTCGCCTTCGCCGGCGAAGCCGTAGCCCTGGCCCATCAGACGCTGTACCGCCAGGCCGGGAAGCTGCGTCATGCCGTGCAGCGTCTGGAAGTTGGTGGTAAAAGCTTTGCAACCCTCGTCGTCAAGGAAGCGCTTGATGCCGATCTCAATCCGCGCCGCGTCCAGCACGTTCTGGCGCTTTTCGCCGCCGCTGGCCGCCACGTCGCTGAAGCGATAGAGGCTTTCATACTCATCGATCAGGGCGTTGACCTCGCCGTCGCTGACCTGATTGATCACCTCGACCAGATCGCCGACGCCCCAGCCGTTGACCGCATAGCCGAACTGGATCTGCGCGGCTACTTTATCCCCTTCGGTAACCGCCACTTCGCGCATATTGTCGCCGAAGCGCGCCACTTTCAGCTGCTGGCTGCTCTGCTTCGCGAATGCGGCGCGCATCCAGTTGCCGATACGTTGCTGGCTGGCCGGGTCCTGCCAGTGGCCGGTCACCACGCTGTGCTGCAGGCCCATGCGCGCGCCAATAAAGCCGAACTCGCGGCCGCCGTGCGCGGTCTGGTTCAGGTTCATAAAGTCCATATCCATGCTGTCCCACGGGATCTCCGCATTGAACTGGGTATGGAACTGCAGCAGCGGCTTGTTCAGCACGCTCAGCCCGCCGATCCACATTTTGGCGGGCGAGAAGGTGTGCAGCCAGGTGATGATACCGACGCAGCTGTCGTCGTGGCTGGCGTCGCGGCAGAGCGCCAGCGCTTCATCCGGCGACTTCACCAGCGGCTTGACGATAAGCTTTAACGGCAAGGCGGAGGAGGCATTCAGTCCTTCCACCACCTGGCGCGCGTGCGCTTCGACCTGACGCAGGGTTTCCGGGCCATAAAGATGCTGCGTGCCGATCACAAACCATACGCTGTGCGCGTTGTACTGATCCATAAAACCACTCCTTAATTAGCGTTGGCGGGGCGCGACGCATACTGCGGCTCAGCCGCCGCGCACCAGAGTTGATAACGTTCATAAAGCTGCTGATAGCGCGCGACTCGCGCGGCGTCGGGCTGGAGCGTGACGGCGACCGGACTGGCCATCGCTTTCTGCGCCTCGGGCACCGTGGCGTAAACGCCTGCGGCGACGGCGGCGAAAATCGCCGCGCCCAGCGCGCAGCACTCATCCGAGGCGACGATATCCAGCGGGCGGTTCATTACGTCGCAGCACGCCTGCATGATGGCAGGTGATTTGCGCGCGATGCCGCCCAGCGTCAGGATGTTCTCTACCGGGATCTGCTGCTGTTCGAAGCACTCCATAATGGCGCGTGCGCCGAAGGCGGTTGCGGCGATCAGGCCGCCGAACAGGGCGGGCGCGTCGGTGCCGAGGTTAAGGTCGGTGATAACTCCTTTCAGGCGCTGGTTGGCGTTGGGGGTACGTCGACCGTTGAACCAGTCGAGCACCACCGGCAGATGATCCAGCTGCGGATCGGCGGCCCAGGCCTCGGTCAGCTGGCGGATCAGATTGCGCTGCAGCTCGGCCAGCTGCGGCTGAAGTTCAGGATGTTGCGCCGCCGCCTGCTGCAGCGGCCAGCCGAGCAGGCGGCTGAACCAGGCGTAAATATCGCCGAACGCCGACTGACCCGCTTCACAGCCGATAGCGCCCGGCATAACGCTGCCGTCTACCTGACCGCAGATGCCTTTAATGGCGCGATCGCCGACCCGCTGCGCGTCAGCGATCAGGATGTCGCAGGTTGATGTGCCAATCACTTTCACCAGCGTATAGGGCTGTGCGCCAGCGCCGACCGCGCCCATATGGCAGTCGAACGCGCCGCCAGCAATAGTCACGCTCTGCTGCAGGCCGAGCCGCTGCGCCCATTCGGCGCTGAGCGTGCCGACCGGGATATCGGCGGTCCAGGTGTCGCTGAACAGCGGCGAGTCGAGCTGCTGCGTCAGCAGCGGGTCGAGCGCGTTCAGGAAGTCGGGGTCGGGCAGGCCCTGCCAGTCGGGATGCCACAGCGCCTTATGACCGGCGGCGCAGCGGCTACGGCGCAGAGTGGCGGGCGCGGTAGTGCCGCTCAGCAGTGCTGGCACCCAGTCGCACAGCTCAACCCAGGAGACGGCGGCGTCGCGAACGGCGGCGTCGGCGCGCGAAACGTGCAGGATTTTCGCCCAGAACCATTCAGAGGAGTAGATGCCGCCAATATAGCGGCTGTAGTCGGTAAAGCGTCCGCTGCGGCACAGCTGATTAATCGCTTCCGCTTCTTCGATAGCGGTGTGATCTTTCCACAGCACAAACATCGCGTTGGGGTTATCGGCAAAGTCGGGACGCAGCGCCAGCACGTTACCGTCGCGGTCGATGGGGGCAGGCGTCGAGCCGGTGGTATCGACGCCGATTCCCGTGACGCTGTCACGTTGTGTCGGCGTCAGCGCCTCAAGCACGCCCAGCAGCGCCTGCTCCATCGCCTCTATATAGTCCAGCGGATGGTGACGAAAGCGGTTGGCATGAGGATCGCTGTACATGCCCCGTTGCCAGCGCGAATAGTTCACTACGGCGGTTTTCAGCTCGCTGCCGCTGTCGCAGTCCACCGCCAGCGCACGTACCGAATCACTGCCAAAATCGAGACCCAGAGTGATGGCTCCAGCACGCATCGGAAATCTCCTGTTATGAATAATCGTCTCTCCATCCTGTGGCGGCGGCGCAAGAAACGTTATTCACCGATCGCTGAGAATATGCACTTTTCTGCCATGGGCAGCGATTTTGTGATCGCCGACAAAAGTTACCTCTCGGTTAAAATTGCTGAATATATGGAACATTTTGTCGTGATTTCAGGGTGTGATACCGCTCTACATTTTTCATCGGCTTTCCCGCTACAACTAGCCCAGCGTTTGTGCAGGCTTTACTCAATCGCCCGTCTAACGCGCTGATTTTCATCCGTACCCAAAAAAGAAAATTGACTGGTAGCGTTTACACCGATTCGTTAACAGCAGTGAAAAATACCCTAGCGCCGGAGAGCATCATGCATAAATTCACTAAAGCGTTCGCGGCCATCGGCCTGGCAGCGGTTATGTCACATTCCGCTATCGCCGAGACCATGAAGCTGGGATTTCTGGTCAAGCAGCCTGAAGAACCCTGGTTCCAGACCGAATGGAAATTCGCGGACAAAGCCGGGAAGGATTTAGGCTTTGAAGTGATCAAAATCGCCATTCCCGACGGCGAGAAAACCCTTAACGCCATCGACAGCCTCGCCGCCAGCGGTGCGAAAGGCTTCGTTATCTGCACCCCCGATCCCAAGCTCGGTTCCGCTATCGTCGCCAAGGCGCGCGGTTACGATCTGAAAGTGATCGCCGTCGACGATCAGTTCGTCAACGCCAAAGGCAAACCGATGGACAGCGTGCCGCTGGTGATGATGGCCGCGACCAAAATCGGCGAGCGTCAGGGACAGGAGCTGTATAAAGAGATGCAGAAGCGCGGCTGGAACGCCAAAGAGACCGGCGTGATGGCGATTACCGCCAACGAGCTGGACACCGCGCGCCGCCGTACCGGCGGTTCGATGGAGGCGCTGAAAGCAGCCGGCTTCCCGGCGGCGCAGATCTATCAGGTTCCTACCAAATCCAACGATATTCCCGGCGCGTTTGACGCAGGCAACTCGCTGCTGGTGCAGCATCCCGAAGTGAAACACTGGCTTATCGTCGGCATGAACGACAACACCGTGCTGGGCGGCGTGCGCGCCACCGAAGGCCAGGGCTTTAAGGCAGCCGACGTGATCGGTATCGGCATCAACGGCGTCGATGCGATAAGCGAACTGTCGAAAGACAAAGCGACCGGCTTCTACGGCTCGCTGCTGCCCAGCCCGGACGTGCATGGCTACAAGAGCAGCCAGATGCTCTACGACTGGGTGAGCAAAGGCACTGAGCCGCCGAAATTCACCGAAGTCACCGACGTAGTGCTGATTACCCGCGACAACTTTAAAACCGAACTGGCGAAGAAAGGGTTGATGTAAACCCGCGTACCGTGCCGCCGCGTATGCGGCGGCACCTTAACGGTAAACCCAGAGGAGTTACCATGAATAGCGAGCCAACCTTTCTGTCGTTTCATGGCATCAGCAAGACTTTTCCCGGCGTTAAAGCGCTGCAGGATATCTCGTTCGAATGTCGCGGCGGCGAAGTGCACGCCCTGATGGGCGAGAACGGCGCGGGCAAATCCACGCTGCTGAAAATTCTCAGCGGCAGCTATCAGCCCAGCGGCGGCGAGATCCGCATTAAAGGCGAGCCGGTCAGTTTTCAGCATACCAGCGACGCGCTGGATGCGGGCGTCGCCATTATCTACCAGGAGCTGCATCTGGTGCCGGAAATGAGCGTGGCGGAGAACATCTATCTCGGCCAGATCCCGCACAAGCGCGGCCTGGTAAACCGCAAGCTGCTGCGCTACGAAGCGGGCCTGCAGCTGAAAAACCTCGGCATGGATATCGATCCCGATATGCCGCTGAAATATCTCTCGCTCGGCCAGTGGCAGATGGTAGAGATAGCCAAGGCGCTGGCGCGCAACGCGCGCATTATCGCCTTTGACGAGCCGACCAGCTCGCTCTCCGCGCGCGAAATCGACAACCTGTTCCGCGTTATCCGCCAGCTGCGCGCGGAAGGGCGCGTGGTGCTCTACGTGTCGCACCGCATGGAGGAGATTTTCGCGCTGAGCGACGCCATTACCGTGTTTAAAGATGGCCGCTACGTTCGCACCTTTACCGATATGTCCAATACCCATCACGACGATCTGGTGCAGGCGATGGTGGGACGCAACCTCGGCGATATTTATGGCTATACGCCGCGTCCGCACGGACCGGTGCGCCTGGTGCTGGAGAAGGTCGAGGCGAAGGGGGTGCGCGAACCCATTTCGCTCGAGGTGCGCGCCGGTGAAATCGTCGGCCTGTTCGGGCTGGTGGGCGCCGGACGCAGCGAGCTGATGAAAGGGGTGTTCGGCGCGACCCGACTGCGCGGCGGACGCATCCTGCTGGACGGCGAAGTGGTGAAGCTGCGCGAGCCTATAGACGCGATTCGCGCCGGCATCATGCTCTGCCCGGAAGATCGTAAAGCGGAAGGGATTATTCCGGTGCACTCGGTGCGCGACAATATCAATATCAGCGCGCGGCGCCACAACCTGACCGCCGGCTGCCTGATAAAAAACCAGTGGGAGGCGAGCAACGCCGACAGCCATATCCGCTCGCTCAATATCAAAACGCCCCATGCCGGGCAGCTGATTATGAATCTTTCCGGCGGCAACCAGCAAAAGGCGATTCTGGGCCGCTGGCTGTCGGAAGAGATGAAGGTGATCCTGCTGGACGAACCGACGCGCGGCATCGACGTCGGCGCGAAACATGAGATCTACAACCTGATCTATCAGCTGGCGAGCAAAGGCATCGCGGTGCTGTTCGCCTCCAGCGACCTGCCGGAAGTGATGGGCCTTGCCGACCGCATCGTGGTGATGCGCGAAGGCGCCATCGCTGGCGAACTGCTGCATGACGACGCCACGGAGCAGCAGACGCTGAGCCTGGCGATGCCTAAAACCACCCAAGCGGCCGCTGTGGCCTGACAGAGGAAAATATTATGTCTTCATCCACAACTTCAGGTACGCCGCCGGTTCAGCAGCGCAGCGGCATGCGCTTTGGGCGTATCTGGGATAACTTCGGCATGCTGGTGGTGTTCGCGCTGCTGTTCATCGCCTGCGCCGTGTTCGTGCCAAACTTCGGCTCCTTTATCAATATGAAAGGTCTGGGCCTGGCGATGTCGATGTCGGGCATGGTGGCGTGCGGCATGTTGTTTTGCCTCGCCTCCGGTGATTTTGACCTCTCGGTCGCGTCGGTAATTGCCTGCGCTGGCGTGGTCACCGCCGTGGTGATCAATATGACCGAAAGCCTGTGGATCGGCGTGTTCGCTGGCCTGCTGATCGGCGTTGCCACCGGCTTTATCAACGGCTTTGTGATTGCGCGCCTGAAAATCAACGCGCTGATCACCACGCTGGCGACCATGCAGATCGTGCGCGGCCTGGCCTATATCTTCTCCGACGGCAAAGCGGTCGGCATTGAGGATGAGCGCTTTTTTACCATCGGCTTCGCCAACTGGCTTGGCGTGCCTGCGCCTATCTGGCTCACCATTGCGACCATGCTGATTTTCGGCTTCCTGCTGAACAAAACTACCTTTGGCCGCAACACGCTGGCAATCGGCGGTAATGAAGAGGCGGCGCGTCTGGCAGGCGTGCCGGTGGTGCGCACCCGCATCATCATCTTTATACTCTCCGGGCTGGTGTCGGCGGCGGCGGGCATTATTCTCGCCTCGCGTATGACCAGCGGCCAGCCGATGACCTCGCTGGGCTATGAGCTGGTGGTGATCTCCGCCTGCGTACTGGGCGGCGTCTCGCTGAAGGGCGGCATCGGCAAAATCTCCTATGTCGTGGCTGGCGTGCTGATCCTCGGCACCGTTGAAAATGCAATGAATTTACTGAATATCTCGCCATTCTCACAGTACGTGGTGCGTGGTCTGATACTGTTAGCGGCGGTGATTTTCGACCGCTATAAACAAAAGAATAAAGCCTGACGGCAAAAAGACGCGGCGCCCGGTGGCGCCGCGCACTGATTAACCATGACTGAGTGAGGGCGTTATGTACCACCGTGAATCCACAGCGGCGCAGCAAAATCCTCTGTTGCCCGGTTATCCCTTTAACGCCTGGCTGGTCGCCGGGCTGACGCCTATCGCGGCCGACGGCCCGCTCGACTTTTTTATTGACCGTCCCCACGGTATGAAAGGTTTTATTCTTAACCTCACCATTAAAGGCAAAGGTCGCGTTTTCGACGGCGAGAACGGCTTTGACTGTCTGCCGGGCGATATGCTGCTGTTCCAGCCGAAAACCCCGCACTACTACGGACGCGCGCCGGACAGTCCCGAATGGCATCACCGCTGGGTTTACTTTCGACCGCGCGCCTACTGGAACGACTGGCTGCAGTGGCAGGATGCGCGCGAAGGCGTAGGGCGGCTGCATCTCAACGAGACGCTGCGCGCCGAATTTGATCGCCTGTTCGCCAGCATCGAGCAGACTCATAACTCGGGTCGCCGCTTCGCCGAAGAGCTGGCAATGAACCTGCTGGAACGTCTGCTGCTGCGCGCGGTGGAAGAAGATCCGCGCAGTCATCAGCAGGTGCGCGACCCGCGCATTATCGAAGCCTGCCAGTACGTCACCAACCATCTGGCCAGCGAAGTAAAAATCGAAGAGGTGGCGCGCCACGTCTGCCTTTCGCCGTCGCGCCTGGCGCACCTGTTCCGCGAGCAGATGGGCGTCAATCTGCTGCGCTGGCGCGAAGACCAGCGCGTGATCCGCGCCAAACTGCTGCTGCAAACCACGCAGGAACCTATCGCCAGCGTCGGGCGGGAAGTGGGTTACGACGACCAGCTCTATTTTTCACGTGTGTTCCGCAAACGCGTCGGCGTCAGCCCCAGCGACTTCCGTCGGCGCAACCAGGATGCGCAGGATACCTTGCTCGCTGAAACCCCCTGGCCGATGGCGCAGAGTGCTATCTCCTGATTTTTCGGGGGAATCCTGCTTGTTCTAACCGACGCTATGGTCTTAAATCAGTCGGGTATGCGAATAAGAGGAGTGATAATGAGCGACAAACTTCGTGTTGGATTGATGGGGTACGGCTTCGCCAGTAAGACGTTTCACGCGCCGCTGATTGCGGGCACGCCGGACGTCGAGCTGGCCGCTGTCTCCAGTAGCGACGAAGCGAAAGTGCACGCCGACTGGCCGCAGGTTAAGGTGGTGGCCGAACCCCAGGCGCTGCTGGACGATCCTACGCTGCAGCTGATCGTTATCCCCACGCCTAACGATACCCACTTTCCGCTGGCCAAGGCCGCGCTGAATGCCGGTAAGCACGTCGTGGTGGATAAGCCCTTTACCGTGACGTTGTCACAGGCGCGTGAGCTGGAAGCGCTGGCGAAGGCCAAAGGTCTGCTGCTTTCCGTTTTCCATAACCGTCGCTGGGACAGCGATTTCCTGACCCTTAAGCAGCTGCTGAAGGATGGCACGCTGGGCGAGGTGCGCTATTTTGAATCGCATTTCGACCGTTTTCGTCCGGAAGTGCGTCAGCGCTGGCGCGAGATGAAAGGCGCTGGCAGCGGCATCTGGTACGATCTGGGACCGCATCTGCTCGATCAGGCGCTGCAGCTGTTTGGCGCGCCGGTCGCCATTAATGTCGATATGGCGGAGATGCGTCCGGGCGCGCAGACCACCGACTATTTTCACGCCACGCTCACCTATCCGCAACGCCGCGTGGTGCTGCACGCCAGCATGCTGGTGGCCGCCGAGTCGCCGCGTTATGTGGTGCACGGCACGCGCGGTAGCTACGTGAAATATGGTCTGGACCCGCAGGAAGACCGGCTGAAAGCGGGCGATTTTCCGCCGGGCGAGGAGTGGGGCTACGATATGCGCGACGGCGTGCTGACGCTGGCGGAAGGCGACGGCGTCAAAGAAGAGACGCTGATGACGCAGCCGGGCAACTATCCCGCCTATTATGCGGCGGTGCGCGATGCTATCAGCGGGCGTGGCAACAATCCGGTCACGGCGGAAGAGGCGATCCAGGTGATGGAGTTGATCGAGCTGGGGCTACAGTCGGCTGAGAAGCGACAGACGCTGTCGCTGAAGTAACAGAAAAGGTCGGCTGCGCGCCGACCTTTCTTTTGGGCTTTTGGTGGTCACAGGCAGCTCAAAAAAGTAAAACGTGGGTGACATGGACCGAAGAGCAAAGCGTCCCGCGCCAGGGACGGCGCGGGCCGAGCTGCCATGGATGGCGCTTTTTGCGTCTTTGCGATCGGGCCTTGTCACCCACGTCGCCACGTTGCCGATAAGCTGAGGCCGCACCCGCGGCCTTTCTTACGCCTTCACTTTATTGCGAATGGCGGTTTTCTCCGCGTCGCTCAGGAAGGCGATGGTCAGGCCGTTCTCCTGCGCCTGGCGGATCTGCGCAGCGCTCAGCCCGGCGGCAGGGGCAGCGTGCTGATATTCATGCGCCAGTTCAATCCCCTGAACCGCCGGATCGTCGGTGTTCAGCGTCGCCAGAATGCCGTGCTCCAGGAACTGTTTCAGCGGATGGTGCGCCAGCGACGAAACGGTGCTGGTCTGGATATTGGACGTGAGGCAGGACTCAATACCGATGCGATGCTCGGCAAGAAAATCCATCAGCGCGCGGTCTTCAATCGCTTTTACGCCATGGCCGATACGCTCGGCGCCCAGCTCGCGGATCGCCTGCCAGATGCTTTCCGGACCAGCCGCTTCACCCGCATGCACCGTTACGCGGAAACCGGCGTCGCGCGCCTGCGTAAAGTGGCTGAGGAACTCGCTGCCGGGAAAGCCCAGCTCATCGCCCGCCAGATCGACGGCGGTGATGTGATCGCGGTGCGCCAGTAAGCCTTCCAGCTCGCGCAGGCAGGCTTCGTCACCGAAGGTGCGGCTCATAATGCCAATCAGGCGCACGTCAACGTTATATTTCTGACAGCCCGCCTTGATCCCGTCGATTACCGCTTCTACCACGCCCGCCACCGGCAGGTTATGGTTCATTGCCATATAGCCCGGCGAAAAACGCAGCTCGGCGTAGTGAATGCCGGCGCGCGCCGCATCTTCGACATTCTCCAGCGCAACGCGGCGGCAGGCATCAAGATCGCCCAACACCTTCACACCCCAGTCGAGCTTATTAAGAAAGCTCACCAGATCGGGCTGATTTTCAACCACCTGAACGTGCGGACGCAGCGATTCCAGCGAGGTGGCGGGCAGGGCAAGGTTAAACTGACGGCCTAAATCCAGAATGGTCTGCGCGCGGATATTGCCGTCAAGATGGCGATGGATATCGGTAACGGGAAGGCTGGGATCGAACATGCTGCACTCTCTGACAAGGATAAAAGTGCAGACCATTATAGAAACATCTTGCGCAACATAGCGAGTCATTTGCGCAACCTGCGCCGCGTCTGCTGCGATATTAAGCGAAAGGGCGGCTAAGAAGCCGCCCGGTTTCATGCGCCGAGCGCCTGTAGCGCCGCAATCAGGCGGCTGAGACCCTCGTCCAGCTTGCTGCGCGGACAGCCAGCGTTCAGGCGCAAAAAGCCCCGGCTCGCTTCTCCATAGGTCGAGCCGGGCATCATCGCCACTTTCTGTTGCTGAATAAGCTGCTGCTGCAGTGCCGCCTCGTCGATGCCAAGCGGATTTAGATCGAGCCACGCCAGGTAGGTCGCCTGTGGCGGCTGCCAGTCGAGCACAGGAAAGGCTGCATTAAGCCGCTGGGCCACGTGCTGCAGATTTGACTGCAAACAGGCGCGCAGCGCGTCGAGCCAGGGCGCGCCTTCGCGATAGGCGGCGATATGCGCCGCCACGGCGAACACCGCAGGTGAGGAGAGACCATCCGCCTTCATCTGCTGCATAAAGGCTTGTCGATCCTGTTGATCGCTGATGATCCCCCACGCGCCCGTCAGCGCCGGAATATTGAAGCTTTTCGATGCGGAGGTAAAAAGCGCCCAGTCGCTGCGCGCAACTTCGCTCCAGGGCAAATGCACAACGTCGCCCCACACCATATCCATATGGATTTCATCGCTGATGACGCGTACCTGGTAACGTTCGCACAGCGCGGCCATCTGCGTCAGCTCCTCCCGCGTCCAGACTTTGCCGGTGGGATTATGCGGACTACACAGCAGCATCAGCTTGCACCCTGGACGAGCGAGCTGCTGCTCCAGCGCCTGCATATCGCAGCGCCAGCCTTGCGCATCACGCAGCAGCGGCTGGGCAAGAATCTGGCGTTGACTCTGAGTCAACAAGGTATAAAAAGCATCGTAAGCGGGCGTATGGATAAGTACTTCGTCGCCCGGCACCGTCCAGCGGCGCATCGCTTGCGCCACCATATAAATCACCGAAGGGCCGTATACCACTGACCGCTCATCCGGCGTCGTGTGGAAACGCGTCTGCATCCAGTGGCAAACCGCCGACAGAAAGTCGTGATGCTGCCAGCGGCTGTAGCCGAACACGCCGTGATCGAGCCGCTGCTGCAGCGCCGCGCGAATAGCGGGCGCAACGGCAAAATCCATATCCGAGATGGTAAAGGGCAGCAAGTCCGGCTCGCCAAAGCGGTCCGCGACAAAGTCCCACTGCGTGCAGTAGCTGCCGCGTCGGTCGATAACTTTATCAAAATCAAAAGATTCACTCATATTCGTTACACCGTCACATTCATCAGCTGCGCCAGCTCTTCCTTAACGGACTGCACCTGCGGCCCGATAACCACCTGTAGCGTAACAGGACTAAGGTGCACGACGCCGATGGCGCCGTTGGCCTTCAGCGCGGCGTCATTGACCTTCGCCATATCGACGATGCGCAGACGCAGACGGGTCAGGCAGTTATCCAGCGAGGTGATGTTCTCCACGCCGCCCAGCGCGTCGAGAATGGCTGGCGCGTTGTAGCCAGATTTACCAATGCCCGCGCGGCTGACCTGCTGCTCCAGGCCGCTCTCTCTTTCACGTCCCGGCGTGGCGATATTGAAGCGGATAATGGCGAAGCGAAACAGCAGGTAGTAACCTGCAAACCAGATCGCGGCGGCGACCGGCACCCAGTACCACTTCGTTGCAAGGCCGTGCAGGATGCCGAACACGACAAAATCAATAATATTGCCGTCCGTGTTGCCGATGGTAACGCCCAGCACCGCCATAAGCGTAAAGCCAAGCCCGGTCAGCAGGGCGTGCAGCAGGTAGAGCGCCGGGGCGACAAACAGAAACAGAAACTCGATCGGTTCGGTCGTGCCGCCAACCACGCAGGCCACCACGCCGGAAATCAACAGTCCTTTGATCTTGTGACGATTCTCTGGCCTCGCGCAGTGATAAATGGCTAACGCCGCGCCGGGCAGGCCACCAAGAAACGCGGGCATTTTTCCCTGCGAGAGAAAGCGGGTGGCGCTTTCCGAGAAGCCATGCACTTCCGGACAGGCGAGCTGCGCCTGGAAAATGGTCAGCGCGCCGCTGACGCTCTTGCCGCATACCTCCATCGTGCCGCCCGCATCGGTAAAGCGGATAATCGCCACCAGAATATGCTGCAAACCAAACGGCAGCAGCAGGCGCTCGCCGGTGCCGAACAGCATCGGGCCAAAGTCGCCCGCACCGTTAATCATCCAGCCGAGTCCGGCAATGCCGCGCGCGAAAAAAGGCCAGATCAGCGGTACCACAAGGCCAAGCAGCCCCGTCACCAGCAGTGTGATGATGGGAACGAACCGCGTGCCGCCGAAAAACGCCAGCGCGTCCGGCAGGCGCACGTTATGGAAGCGCTCGTGCAGCCAGAACACCACGACGCCGACAATTACCGCGCCAAGAATGCCGGTATCGATCGCCTGAATGCCGAGAACTGACTGGATATTGTTCGCTTTCAGCAGCGCGGCATCGCTGGTGGGCAAAATGCCTTTAATCGTGAGCCAGAAGTTGGTGCTGAGGTTCATCACCGTATAGCCAACAAAACCGGCAAAGGCGGCGACGCCTTTATTTTCACGCACCATGCCGAGCGGGATGGCAATAGCGAACATCACCGGCAGAAAGCGAAAGGCGAATGCGCCGGTTGTCGCCATCCAGACAAACAGATGCTGCAGCAGCGGATGGTCCAGCAGCGGGATTAACGTCAGCACGTCACGGCTGCTGAGGGAACTGCCGATGCCGAGCAGAATGCCGCAAAAGGAGAGCAGGGCGACAGGCAGCATAAAGGTTTTGCCCAGGCTCTGAAAAAACTCCCAGAGCGACAGGCGAGGAAGCGGAGCAGACATATTTTCTCCTGGAAAGAAAGCGGACGGGTATCAAGGTAAAATGATGATAAAACGTTTTACCACCGCTTTATGAGCGGGCCGTCACAATGTGAGCGTGGCAGGGTCAGCTAACTTTATTCGTCAGGTTTAACGTTTTACCTATATGATAAGGCGATTAGATAGTGTTTCGCAGGCGAGCATCATGACGCAGCAAAAAGTCACCATTAACGACGTCGCCGAAGCGGCTGGCGTCTCCGTCACCACCGTTTCTCTGGTGCTCTCCGGCAAGGGGCGCATCTCTCCCGCCACGGTGGCGCGAGTTAATCAGGCGATCGAACAGTCAGGCTATGTGCGCAACCGTTCGGCGGCCTCGCTGCGCGGCGGTGCCAGCGGCGTGATCGGGTTGATCGTACGAGATCTCAGTCAGCGGTTTTACGCTGAAATGACCGCGGGCCTCAGCGAGGCGCTGGAGACGCAGGATAAGATGCTGGTGCTGGCCCAGAGCGGCGCGCAGGGAAAGTATCTGACGCGCTGCTTTGATGCGCTGGTGGCGCAGGGGGTGGATGGAATAGTGCTGGGCGGCGATGCGGGCAATGGCGCGGCGCTGGCGACGCGCGCCGCAGAGCTTGGGCTGCCGCTGATTTGCGCGTCGCGCGCCAGCTATCTGGAGGGCACGGACAGCCTCCGGCCCGACAATGCGCTGGGCGCTCGCATGGCGACGGAGTATCTGATCCGCCAGGGGCATCAGCATATCGCCTGGCTGGGCGGCAGCGGCGCGTCGCTGACGCGCGCCGAGCGCATCGGCGGCTACTGCGCCACCTTGCTGCAGTACGGCTTACCCTTTAAGCCGGAATGGATTATCGAATGCGAAGAGAGCCAGAATGCGGCGGCTGAGGCGACCACGCAACTGCTGCAGCGCTACCCGCGCCTGACGGCCATTATCGCCGCTAATGGTGCCACCGCGCTGGGCAGTTACTTTGCCCTGCTGCGCAGCGGCCGTACGCTGGGCAAGGGCGCGGTTGACAGCTATTACGCGCAGCAGATGGCGCTGGTGGGATTTAGCGATGAGCCCCAGGCGAACCTGAGCGATCCGCCGCTGACCTTTATCTGCAGCCCGGCGCGTGAGATGGGACGGGCCGCGGCGGCGCGTATTCTGCTGCGGATCAGCGCGCCGGAGACGGCCAGCCAGCATATGATCCTGACGCCGAGCCTGATTACCAGCGAAAGGAGATAAAAAAAGCGACCCGCAGGTCGCTTTTGTCAGGCTGCCGTTTACTGCGGCATGCCTTCGCTGGTTGGCAGGCCGAGCATATAGCGCGACATAAACTGCTCCAGCGTCATCGTATCGCCGTTCATATTTACCTGGCCGCCGTTGTACTGCAGGCTGGTGACGATATTGTTGTCCTGCTGCTGGGTCAGACGGAACATCTGCCCCATCGCCGCCAGGCCTTTTACCTGCTGATCCGCCAGCTTCTGCGCGTCATCGCCAGAGTAACCTTCGGCCAGGCCGACGTTGCGCATCACTTCTGTCGCCATCGGCATATTGATAACCAGTTTGGCGGTTAACCCCTTCAGCACGCGATCCACCATGCCGGCCAGGTTTTGCGGCTGGCCGGTGACGGTAGCGGGATCGTTAAAGTTGGCGGTCAGGTTAAAGGTGCTTTCACCTTTATCATTTTTCCAGCTCAGCGGCGCGATGCTCACCATCGGCGCGCCTTTCAGCAGCGTCGGCAGATTGTTCATCAGAATGGTGTTAACGCCTGCCTGATAGCGAATCGGATCGCTGGCAAGGCCAGGCTGATTCAGCAGATCCTGCATCTGGGCGTGGTAATTATCGGAGAAGGTTTTCACCGCCTGGGCATCAAACTGCGCCAGCTTCATGCTCAGCTTCGCTGCGCCGAAATCATTGCTCTGCAGATGCACGTTATCGACCTGATAATCGATATTGCCGCTGATTTTGCCCGCTTTGTTATCGAACGATGAAGTGCCGTTGAGTTTTTGCAGCGTCAGCACATCTTTGCCGTTCGCGCTGGCGTTAAATTTATCCAGCTCGACTTTCTGATCGCCGATGCGCACGCCTTCCGGCGTCAGATGGGTATTGCCGCTTACGCGGACGCCGTTGGCGGTGAAGAGCACCGGCAGACCCATCTCGTTTTTACTGGTGATGGCGATGCTGTCGATATCGCTGTCCACGGAAACTTTATCGCCTTTGCTGTCTGCGCTGACGTTCAACGTGCCGCCGTTGGTCGCCACGCGCTGGCCGGTCTGGGCGTTCTGGTAATTAACCGGTAAAAAGTGCAGCGCGGTATCGGTCGCGCCGCTGTAGCCGATGCGGGTGTCCGCATTGGCCGGCGATTTATTGTCGGTCAGGGCGAAAAGGTTTTTCAGCGCATCGGTATTTTCCAGCTCGGTATGCACCGACGCCATGCTCGGGATCAGCGTAAAGCGACGCAGCTGCGCGAACGGGAAGGGACCGTGATCGATGGTTTCGTTAAAGACGATACTTTGGCCCGGTTTCAGGAAGGCGTTATCTTCGGTCTGCGAACTGGCCTGCAATACCAGCTTCGCTTTGCTGCTGAAAACGCCGCGCTGGTAATCCTGATAGCTGAGTTTGAGTCGGCTATTGGGCGCATAAGCGTTAAGCTGTGTATTGGCGTTCTGCACCAGTTCATCCATATGGCTTTCCAGCTGCTTACCGGTAAACCATGCCGCGCCGGTCCAGATTACGCCCAGGGCGATAATCACACCTACGGCAACGTTGGTCTTTTTCATTGCTGAGTCGTCCTTATCCTTGTATCCGCTTACGCCGCTCTCCGACGTCCGGCGAGGGAAGAAAAACGCCCGCAGGCGTTTTTCGCTAATAGATTGAAATAATAGCAGTTAGGGCCAGTTCCGTCAGCCGAATCAGCGCAATGCGTTAAAAACGCGCGCCAGACGGCCGCTTCCTGTCGCTTTCAGCGCGCCGTCGCTGGCGGGAATAAAGCAGGATTCCCCTGGTTGCAGCACCAGCTGCTGCTGGCCCAGCGTCAGCGTCGCCTGACCTTCGATACAAAACAGGATCGCCGCGCTCTCCTGAGAAAGGGTTTGCGGTTCGCTGTCCAGCATATGAATGGCAAAGGCGAAATCCTCCACCGGGATGGGGAAGTTCAGGGCGCGATCCTGCGGCTGCGGCTGCGTAAGCAGCTGCGCGGCCGGTTTTGACTGAAACTTCACGTTGGCGAGCAGCTCGGGAATATCGATATATTTTGGCGTCAGTCCGGCGCGCAGCACGTTGTCGGAGTTGGCCATTACCTCCAGCGCCACGCCGTTCAGGTAGGCGTGCGGCGTCTCTGCATAAAGAAACATCGCTTCGCCCGGCTGCAGCGTAACCACATTCAACAACAGCGGAGAAAACAGCCCGCTGTCGTCGGGATAATCCACCGCGATCGCCTTGATCGTTTCCCAGGGCTGGCCTTCGCGCGCATTGAGCGCGGCTTTCAGCACGTCCAGCGCCAGCGACTTCGCCTCGCCCTGCAGTGAGAGCAGAGTCGTAAAGAGCGTGGCCAGATTTTCGCTGTCGGGATGCTGCAAAAAGTGGGCAATTTGCGGATGCGCGCCCGCGACCGGCTGCAGCAGGGAGGCGATTTCCGTCAGCTCGCGAAAGCCGTTCATCGCCTGAAAGGGCGTCAGCGCATAGACCAGCTCCGGCTTATGGTTGGCGTCTTTGTAGTTGCGTTCCGCCGCATTGAGCGGAATACCCGCGGCGTTTTCGCGCGCGAAACCCTCTTCAGCCGCGCTTTTGCTCGGATGCACCTGAATCGACAGTGGCTGATCGGCGCACAGTACCTTAAACAGGAAAGGCAGTTCGCCAAAGCGCTTCGCCACCGCGTAGCCCAGCGACGCCTCTGGCGCTGCGTCGATCACCTCGCGCAGCGAGCGGCGCTCGCCCTTGACCTCAACCTGCGAAGGGCTCTTAGGGTGCGCGCCCATCCACAGCTCCGCCATCGGCGCGCCGCCAGGATTAGGGATGCCATAGAGTTCCGTTAAGGCGGTTCTACTGCCCCACGCGTAATTTTGCAGCGAATTGACCATTTTTTGCATGATTAACCCTTTAATCACGGGAAGTTATGACGCCTATTAAAGCAGAAAATGGCGTGGAGAATACATATCAAGTGCAAACAGCGCCTCAGACTCGCATAATGTTAAATTCTTGTATGTAAGGATTCTGCGCGTCCAGGGGGCTTGCCGCACTGGACGAACAATCACCACAACCTGTGCTAAAGGAGACGTAGACATGGCAGCCACTCGCATTGAAAAAGATTCAATGGGGCCCATTGATGTACCCGCAGACAAGTTATGGGGCGCGCAAACGCAGCGCTCGCTGGAACACTTCCGTATCTCGACAGAAAAAATGCCCACCGAACTGGTCTATGCGTTAGCGCAGACCAAGCGCGCCGCCGCCACCGTGAACCGCGATCTCGGCCTGCTGCCTGCCGATCGGGCCGAAGCGATCGTCAAAGCCGCCGATGAAGTGCTGGCCGATCAGCACAGCGGCGAATTTCCGCTGGCTATCTGGCAAACCGGTTCCGGCACCCAGACCAATATGAATATGAACGAGGTGCTGGCCAACCGCGCCAGTGAAATCCTCGGCGGCGAGCGCGGCATGTCGCGCCTGGTGCACCCCAACGACGATGTGAACAAAAGCCAGAGTTCTAACGACGTCTTCCCGACCGCGATGCACGTGGCGGCGGTAATCGCGCTGCGCGAAAAGCTGATCCCGCAGATTGACGTGCTGAAAAAAACGCTGAGCGAGAAATCCAGCGCCTTTAAAGATATCGTCAAAATCGGCCGTACCCACCTGCAGGATGCGACGCCGCTGACCCTGGGCCAGGAGATCTCCGGCTGGGTGGCGATGCTGGAGCATAACCTCAAACATATCGAGCAGAGCATTCCCCACCTGGCGGAACTGGCGCTGGGCGGCACCGCCGTGGGCACCGGGCTGAATACCCATCCGGAATACGCGGTGCGCGTGGCGAAAGCGCTGGCCGAACTGACGGGGCAGCCGTTCGTCACCGCGCCGAATAAGTTCGAGGCGCTGGCGACAACCGATGCGCTGGTGCATGCGCACGGCGCGCTGAAAGGGCTGGCGGCCTCGCTGATGAAGATCGCCAATGATGTGCGCTGGCTGGCCTCAGGGCCGCGCTGCGGCATCGGCGAGCTTTCTATTCCCGAGAACGAGCCGGGCAGTTCCATCATGCCGGGCAAGGTGAACCCGACCCAGTGCGAAGCGATGACGATGCTCTGCTGCCAGGTGATGGGCAACGACGTGGCCATCAATATCGGCGGCGCCTCGGGCAACTTCGAACTGAACGTCTTCCGTCCGATGGTCATTCACAACTTCCTGCAGTCGGTGCGTCTGCTGGCTGACGGTATGGACAGCTTTAACCACCATTGCGCCGTCGGCATTGAGCCGAACCGCGACCGCATTTCGCAGCTGCTCAATGAGTCGTTGATGCTGGTAACCGCGCTGAATACCCATATCGGCTATGACAAAGCGGCCGAAATTGCGAAAAAAGCGCACAAAGAGGGGCTGACGCTGAAAGGCTCGGCGCTGAAGCTGGGCTATCTTACCGAAGAGGAGTTTGACGCCTGGGTGCGTCCGGAAGATATGGTCGGCAGCATGAAGTCGTAACCAGCAGAGTCAAACAAGGCCAGCGCTGCTGGCCTTGTTGCGTTATATCGGGCAGTCGACCCACAGATGCAGGCGCGGGATCAGCAGGTTGAGCGGCTCCGCCGCTGGCTTATAGCGATGCTGTACGTTATCCGCGTTGTAGTTCAGCAACTCTCCCAGCACCGGCACCTGAGTGCGGTCGCGGCAGAGCACGATAATCGGCGACGGGCAGGCGAGCTGGGTCTGCTTTTTCTCCTCGGCGCGCCAGACGCGCGCGATAGGCTGCACTTTTACCGGGCGTTTTATCTTCAGCCGCGCGGTGGCGGGCAGGGCGCGGACGCTCTCCAGCTCATCCTGCACTTTTTCCGCCCACTGTTCGCGCGTCCAGGGTGCCTGCGCGCGGTTAGCGCTCAGGCTCTTCTCCAGCTGCGCGATAATCTCTTCTCGCTTCACGTTTTTAATGACGTGCTTGTTGGCCCAGCCGAAACGCAGGCTGTCCGGCGCCTGCAGCAGCGTAATGGCGCGATAGGCGTTGAGCGTAATCAGGCCGCGCAGATGCTGATGCACGAACTCAAACCGCGCCTCGCTCGGCAGGCCGGACTCCACCGTGATGATCTGCTCCAGCCGCGCCTTGTATTGATTCACCTGCGCGATTTGAGCGGTGAGGGCGGCTTCGCGTTCGCCTTCTGCTTCGATGCAGATGGCGCCGGGCAGGCGGACGGCGGCTTTGGTACTCAGTTTCTCGGACTGATGCTGCATAAAGAGCCGACAGAAGTGCGCCAGCGCCATCTCGCGCGCGGCTTCGCCCAGATGCTGTTCAACGGCAATTTCGGTTACTGCGTCATGTTCGTGGCCTTTTTCGACTGGCGGCAGCGAGAACACCCGCGCGATCAAGAGCGGCTGCGCCATAATCATCTCGCGTAACTCGGCCAGCGAACGTTCGAGGCTATTGGCGCAGTCATGCAGGTCAGAAATCAGGTCGTAACGCATTATTCGTCTCCATAGTTACAACATACCCTAATGTGGCAGAGAGTGGCCCGCTCTGCAATTTGCTTAAATAGTTACAACATACTTATAGAAGATATTATCAAAACAGTGCAGTCTGCCAGCCTGACAGGAAA
Source organism: Pantoea sp. YU22 (assembly GCF_003970755.1). NCBI lineage: Bacteria > Pseudomonadati > Pseudomonadota > Gammaproteobacteria > Enterobacterales > Erwiniaceae > Pantoea > Pantoea sp. YU22. The sequence continues at coordinate 687,914 of NZ_RYDU01000001.1, forward strand.
AGCAGGCCGCAGAGCGCCGTTTCGGTTTTTTCCTTATGTCATAACATGTTATAAAAGCCGCTACCTGTACAAAACGGTGATGGATGTGAATCAACAGAATAAACCTGGCGTGCTGGCGGTGGTGGTGCTGGGACTGGTGCAGATACTCTCGTGGGGCGGTTCGTTTTATCTGATGGCCGTGATGGCGGCTCCCATCGTCGCCGAAACCGGCTGGTCGCAGCAGTGGGTCTATGGCGCGCTCTCGACCGGCATTCTGGTTTCCGGCCTGCTGGCGCCGCTCAGTGGACGCATTATCGCGCGTACCGGCGGCCGCATGCTGCTGGCGCTGAGCGGGGCGGTGATGGCGGCCGGACTCGTTATCATGGGATTAAGCCACTCGCTGCCGCTGTTTCTTGGCGCCTGGACGATTACTGGCGTCGGTATGGCGATGGGGCTTTACGATGCGCTGTTTGCCACGCTGGGTACGCGCTACGGCGGGCAGGCGCGCAGCGCAATTACCAGCATTACGCTTATCTCTGGGTTTTGCACCACGCTGGTCTGGCCCGGCACTGCGTTGCTTATTCATCTGCTTGGCTGGCGCGACGCCTGTTTCGCTATTGCCGCAATGATGCTGCTGCTGGTGTTACCGGCCTATTTTTACGCACTGCCAGATAAGTCTCTGGCTCTGAAACCGAGAGCGCCAGCCGCGCGTGCGCAGCAGAGCGATATCGCGCCGTCGCTGTTCTGGCTGTTATGCGCTATTTTCACGCTGGCCTCGGTGATCATGACAGCTATCTCAGTACAGCTGATCGCTTTGCTGCAGGCGAGCGGTTATACGCTGGCCTCTGCGCTGGGGATCAGCGCCATACTCGGGCCTTGCCAGGTAGGATCGCGGGTAGTGGATATTCTGTTTAAGCGCGGCCATCCCATCTGGACGGCGTTTTTCTCGGTGGGACTGGTGGCGCTCGGTTTGCTGGCGCTGGCGTTATTCCCGCAGTTTGCGCTGCTCAGCATGGTGCTCTACGGCGCGGGAAATGGTTTGCGCGCTATTGTGCGGGGAACTTTACCGCTGGCGATGGTCAAACCGGAGGCGTATGCCGTTGTTGTTGGTCGTATGGCGCGTCCGGCGCTTATCGGTCAGGCGCTGACGCCGGTGGCGGGCGGTTATCTGTTTGAAACGCTCGGCGCTTCCGCTACGCTGTGGATGCTTTGCGCGCTGGCGCTGCTTAACGTCGCGCTGGTTATGGCGCTTAAACAGCGACTGCCGTCGGCAGCGGCAGAGCCGCGTTAAGGGCAGTGCGAAAGCCGCTGCGCCGCGGGCTGAACAGCTTGTGCTGTCGGCAGCCGGGTTTTAATGAATACGTGCCCTGGCGCAGTAGCCTTGCTTCTAAAAAGCAACAGTGTTTGTTATATTTATTGCTCACTGAATGTTCACTTACGCGGCAATAAAACAATAAGATGCACCGCAACTCAGGATAAAGAAATGCTTGATTACCGCTTCCCGACAGCTTTGCAAATGGTTCTTAGCGTAGCGATGGCGGAGCAAATGGGTAAACGCTCGACCAGCGCCATTCTGGCATACGGCCTTGAAGCGAACCCCAGTTTCATCCGTAAGCTAATGGTTCCGCTAACCCGCGACGGCATTATTGTCTCGACGCTTGGCCGCACCGGTTCGATCCATTTAGGTCGTCCGGCCAGCGAAATCACGCTGCGCGATATTTACACCTCAGTGATTGAAGACAAAAAGCTCTGGGCGTCGCGTCCAGACGTCGCGCCGCGCTGCCTGGTCAGCGCCAATCTCTGCTGGTACTTTAAATCCATTGCGGATGAGGCCGAACAGGCGTCGCTGGACGTTCTGGAAAAACGCACCGTTGCCGACGCGCTCGAAGAGCTAAAAAAAGGCAATGAAACCGAGTGTGCAGCGGTACTTGAGCCGGGTGCGATAGAGGACCTCTGTAAAAAAAGCCGCTGATGCGGCTTTTTTTATGCCTGTCACAGGCGATGCCCTGCGGCCAGAATCCGCTGAATCTGGCGCTATAGCAAAAGAACCCGTCTAAATGGCGGGTTTTTTATTCGATTGATAATTCAGGATAAGAGTATTTTTCCGGCTGATTATTAGTTTCTAAGGAGAGAGAAATGGCGTTAATCAACTGCCCGGAATGCACTGCGCGAATCAGCGATTCAGCGTTTAAATGTCCATCCTGCGGACACCAGGTTAAAAAGCCAAAGCGGTCCCTGTTTGGAAAGATCGTGAAGATACTCTTTATTGTCTTCAATATTTTTATGATCTACGCCGTTTTCAAAGGGCTGGGGGCAAGCGGAGAGGTAGTCAACAATGCGGCTTCTGAAGCTGAGCGAGCCGGGGCTGCTTTGGGCGCGGGCATGGGAGCGATGATGCTAGGTATCCTCTGGGTGGTAGGCGATATTATCATCGGCACCCTGGTTTTCCTGACGCGTCCTAAGTCGTAATAAAAAGACTTACCACGCAAAATGATTAAAAGCCGCGAAGCGGCTTTTTTTATTTCTGCCTGTAAGAGAGTGATAAAGGGCGATCCAGGACCGCCCTTTATTCATTACGCGGTCTGCAACGTTTCTTTCGGCGCTTTGCGCGTCACCAGCTTACGCAACGTCACGTAAAATACCGGGGTCAGGAACAGGCCGAACAGGGTGACGCCCAGCATCCCGGCGAACACGGTAATACCGGTAACGCCGCGCACCTCGGCGCCCGCGCCTTCGCCCAGAATCAACGGCACGGTACCGGCGATAAAGGCGATAGAGGTCATCACAATAGGGCGCAGACGCAGGCGACAGGCTTCCAGCGCCGCCTCCACGATGCCTTTGCCCTGCATCTCCAGCTCCCGGGCGAACTCCACGATAAGAATGGCGTTCTTACACGCCAGCCCCATCAGCACCACCAGGCCGACCTGTACGAAGACGTTGTTATCGCCGCCCGTCAGCCAGACGCCGATCAGCGCCGACAGCATCGTCACCGGCACAATCAGGATCACCGCCAGCGGCAGCGTCCAGCTCTCATAGAGCGCGGCCAGCACCAGGAACGCGAGCAGCACCGCTACCGGGAAGACGATAAAGGCGGTATTGCCCTGTGTCGCCTGCTGATAGCTCAGATCGGTCCACTCGATATTCATGCCGTTCGGCAACAGCTGGCTGGACATCGCTTCCAGCTGGGTCATCGCCTGCGCGGAAGAGAGTACGCGCGGGTCGGCATCGCCAATCAGATCCGCCGCCGGATAGCCGTTATAGCGGATCACCGGATCGGGGCCGTAAGTGGTGGTGATATGCACCATGCTGCCGACCGGCACCATTTCGCCGCGATCGTTGCGGGTGCGCAGGTTGGCGATATCTTCCACGCTGTCGCGGAATTCACCGTCCGCCTGCGCCATCACGCGCCAGGTGCGGCCAAAACGGTTGAAGTCGTTAACATACGAGGAGCCGAGATAGGTTTGCAGCGTACTGAAGAGATCGGTCAGCGACACGCCCTGCGCCTTGGCTTTATCGCGATCGACCTGCACATCCAGCTGCGGCACGTTCGCCTGGTAAGAGGAGATCGGATAGTGCATGCCTGGGGTCTGCATGACCGCGCCGGAAAGGGTATTGATCGCCGTCTGCAGCGCGCCATAGCCCAGACCCGCGCGATCCTGCACGTAGAGCGAATAGCCCGAGCCCTGGCCGAGACCCAGAATCGGCGGCGGCATAATTGAGAAGCCGAACCCTTGCTGCAGCTGAGAGATTTTCGCGTTGATTTCAGCGTTGATCTCCGCCGCGCTGTGCTTACGCTCGTTGAACGGCTTCAGGCCGAAGAACACCGTACCGGTATTCGGCGTGTTGGTGAACTGCAGCGCATTCAGGCCGGGGAAGGCGACGGAGTAGGCGACGCCTTCGGTGTTCATACCGATTTCGCTCATCTTGCGGATCATCTCATCGGTACGTTCCAGCGATGAGCCTTCCGGCATTTTCACGCCGCCGATCAGGTAGAGCTTATCCTGCGTCGGGATAAACCCGCCCGGCACGGCGTGGAACATAAAGGCCGCGCCCGCCAGCAGCAGCACATAGACGCCGAAGACCGCGCCGCGTCGACGCAGCGTTTTGCCGACCAGCCCTTCGTAACCGTGCGCGCTGCTGTTAAAGAAGCGGTTAAACGGGCGGAACAGCCAGCCGAGCAGGCGATCGATAATGCGCGTTGGAATATCTTTCGGCGCATGGTGGTCTTTCAGCAGCTTTGCCGCCAGCGCAGGCGAGAGCGTCAGCGAGTTAATGGCGGAGATCACCGTCGAGATGGCGATGGTCACCGCGAACTGCTTATAGAACTGACCGGTAACGCCAGAGAGAAACGCCATCGGCACAAACACCGCGCACAGCACCAGCGCGATAGCGATAATCGGCCCGGAGACCTCGCGCATTGCCTGATGCGCCGCCGCCTGTGGCGAGAGGCCCAGCGCGATATTACGCTCGACGTTCTCCACCACCACGATGGCGTCATCCACCACAATGCCGATAGCCAGCACCAGCCCGAACAGGCTCAGGGTATTGAGCGAAAAGCCGAGCAGATAGAGCACACTAAAGGTGCCGACCACCGAGACCGGCACCGCCAGCAGCGGAATAATCGAGGCGCGCCAGGTCTGCAGAAACAGGATCACCACCAGAACCACCAGGGCGACCGCTTCCAGCAGCGTATGCACCACCGCGCTGATAGAGTCGCGCACGAACACCGTCGGGTCGTAAGGCGCGGCCCACTGCACATCATTCGGGAAACGCGTCGCCAGCTCGTTCATTTTGGCGCGTACCGCGTTAGAGAGATCGATGGCGTTTGCGCCCGGCGCCTGGAAAATACCGATACCGACCGCATCTTTATTATTGAGCTGAGAACGCAGCGCGTAGCTGCCGGAACCCATCTCAATGCGCGCCACGTCGCGCAGCCGCACCAGCGAGCCGTCGCTTGAGGTTTTCAGAATGATATTGCCGAACTGCTGCTCGTTTTCGAGGCGGCCCGCGGTATTGATGGATAACAGAAAGTCAGACTGCTTTTTCAGCGGCTCAGCGCCGAGCTGACCAGCCGAAACCTGCACGTTCTGCTCCTGCATCGCCGTGACCACGTCGGCGGCGGTCAGGCCGCGCGCGGCCACTTTATTAGGATCGAGCCAGACGCGCATCGCATATTCGCCCGCACCGAAGATCTGGATCTGGCCGACGCCCGGCAGGCGCGCCAGCTCATCCTTCACCTTCAGCGTGGCGTAGTTGCGCAGGTAGAGCGAGTCATACTTGCCGTGCGGCGAGAACATATGCACCACCAGCGTCAGCGTCGGCGACATCTTCTGGGTGGTGATACCGAGGCGGCGCACATCTTCCGGCAGACGCGCTTCCGCCTGCGCGACGCGGTTCTGCACCTGCACCTGCGCCTGATCGGGATCGGTGCCCGGGCGGAAGGTGACGGTGGTCACCAGCACGCCATCGGAACCGGCCACCGACTTCATATACATCATATTTTCAACGCCGTTGATCGCCTCTTCCAGCGGCGTCGCCACGGAATCGGCGATCACCTTCGGATTCGCGCCGGGATATTCAGCGCGCACCTGCACGCTGGGCGGCACGACGTCCGGATATTCGCTGATCGGCAGCAGCGGAATGGCGATCAGGCCGGTCACAAAAATTAAAATCGACAAAACGGCGGCGAATATCGGCCGGTCGATAAAAAAGCGGGAGAAGTCCATAGCGGCAGTAGCCTCAGTTAGTTGGCGTTAGCCGCGCGCATCGCGACCTGCTGTGCCGTTACCGGCATTCCGGGCATAAACACTTTTTGCAGCCCGTCGACAATCACCCGATCGCCCGACTGCAGTCCGCTTTTCACAATGCGCAAACCTTCAGCCATCGCGCCGGGCTGAATATCGCGGCGCTGCGCCTTGCCGTCTTTGTCCACCACATAGACATATTTGCGGTCCTGGTCGGTGAGCACCGCTTTATCGTCAATCAGCAGCGCCTGGAACTGTGCGCTGCCCGGCAGGCGTACGCGAGAGAAGAGGCCGGGCGTAAACTGACGCTGGCGGTTATCGAGCTGGGCGCGCATGCGGATGGTGCCGGTGCTGGCGGTAAGCTGGTTGTCGGTAAAATCGACCATGCCGCGGTGCGGATAGCCGTTTTCGCCCGCCAGGCCGATCTCGACCGGCAGCGACCCGCGCTGCTCTCCCTGACGCGCCATCGCCTGGTAATGAAGGAAGGTGGTTTCATCGACATCGAAGTAGACATACATGCGATCCTGCGACACCAGCGTGGTAAGCACGCTGGCGCTGTCGCCGGCGGTCACCAGGTTACCGGTGGTGATCATGGCGCGGCTGGCGCGTCCGTCGATCGGCGCGGTCACGCGGGTAAAGTCAAGATTGAGCTGCGCCATATCCACGGCCGCTTCGGCGGAGAGCACGTCCGCCTGCGCCTGGCTGGCGGCAGAGCGACGCTGCTCCCACTGCTCGCGTGAAATCGCCTGAGTGCCGATCAGCTTTTCGGTACGCGCCGATTCGCTGCGCGCCAGCGCGGCCTGACTGCGCGCGCGCGCCAGTTCGGCTTTCGCCTGCTCCAGCGCGGCGCGGTAGGTGCGATCATCGATAGTGAACAGCACCTGGCCTTTTTTTACTTCGTCGCCTTCACGGTAGTTCACGGCGTCGATATAGCCGGAGACGCGCGGACGCAGCTGGACGCTCTGTACCGCCTCGATGCGCCCGTTAAAGCTGTCCCACTGGCTGACCGGTTTCACCACCACATCGGCGACGCTGACCTGAGGGGGCGGCGGCGGGGCGTTTTGCGCCACGCCTTTGTCACATCCGCTGAGTATGCTGCTTAGCAGCACCGCGCCCAGAAGGGTTGAACCCTGACGAACCCACTTCGTTTGTCTGTTCATTATTGTTATTCCGCATAGCGTTAGAAAAGAGCCCACAAGGGCGGGCCAATATTTGCAACTTTTAAGATTGCAATTTATCGCGAGGAGTGTAGGCTCGGGTATCCAGCAACTGCAAGAATATCTGATACACTTTATGTGCGGTTTTGGTTGATGCAGTGCGCAGGCGTGGCGGGGCGGAGAATGACCTTACGGCGAGTGCGGCATTTAATGTATCAATCCAACTTGCATTAAATGGCAAAGTCAGTCACCCTTAAAGTGTAATTGCAACTGATACTGATACTGTTCGCAACGGCGACGGGAGAAAATGGGATGATGAGCGACGCATTTATTCACGATCTAATCGACTGGATTGATAACAACATCGAAGCACGTCTGGATCTGGACACCGTATCGGAGCGCGCAGGCTATTCCAAATGGCACCTGCAGCGTATGTTTAAAGAGCACACCGGCTACCCGCTGGGTGAGTACATTCGCATCAAGAAACTGAAAAAATCCGCGGATCGTCTGACCACCACCAACGAGCCTATCCTCAACGTAGCGATTTCGCTGGGCTTCGACTCGCAGCAATCCTTCAACCGCAGCTTTAAACGTCAGTATGGCGTCGCGCCAGGCGCATGGCGTCGCCATGGGGCGCAGATGCAAGCGATGCAGTGATCCCCGCAGGGCCAGCATTGCTGGCCCGCGCTGCATCTCAACGTTAAAGCTGGTATCATCAGCGTCCTGTTGTCTGGGATGCCATCATGTCGAAAAAACTCTGGATTGCACTGGTTATCGTGCTTGCGGCCGCCTGGGCCGGTTTTAAACCCCATCTGAATTCTTTGCCTTCATCAAACGCCAGCGATATCAGCACGCTGACGGATGCGCGCACCGTGGCGCGTTACCTGCTGCAACATCAGCAGCTGCCAGCCTATTACATCAGCAAAAACGACGCGCGCCGCCTCGGCTGGGATCCAGCCAAAGGCAACCTGTGCGAGGCGCTGCCGGGCAAGGCGATCGGCGGCGATCGCTTCGGCAACCGTGAAAAGCGCCTGCCGCAGCGCAGCGGACGCTTATGGTATGAGGCGGACGTCAACTATCGCTGCGGTCATCGCGAGGCGGACCGGCTGGTCTACTCCTCAGACGGCCTGGTCTATATCACTACCGATCATTACCGCAGCTTTAAGCAGGTGCCCTGAAGATGCTGAAGATTACGCTCGATTTTCATCGCCTGCCGAATCGCGACGCGCTCTATCAGACGCTGGCGCAGCAGAGCCATTGCCCGTTCGCCTTCGGTAATAATCTCGACGCGCTGTGGGACTGGCTGACCGGCGGCATGGCGCTGCCGGCGCGTATTCATCTGCGCCATGCAGCGGGCCTGGAAAAGAGCGACGAATTCGCCGCCGTGCTGGAACTGCTGGAAGAGGCGGCGCAGGCGCTGGACGGCGACCTGCACCTGAAGCGGGATTAGCTGCGCAGCGTGTTAAGGATGGCGGCCAGAGCCTCGCGCGCCGCAGGCGTGACATCGCGGCCACCGGCGTACCCGTTGTTCTCGAGGATCACCGAATTCAGGCCCACCAGCCAGTCATAAATATAGTAGGCGGTATGGTTGGCCGGCGCGGCGGATAAGCGCGTCAGACGCTGCCCGGCGGAAAAGTTGACGCTCGGCGCGGGCGGACGCGCAAAAACAGGCTGACCGCGATTGACGCGGCTCGGCGGCCGCTCGGCGTCGTCGCGCTGTAAAAAACCCAGCCAGGCGACAAAATCGCCCAGCACCGTCATCGCGCGGGACACCTGGCGATCGGCGCGCGATTCATGGCTAACGGACGGGTTTTCCGGTTCATGCAGCGCCTGCTCCAGCGAAGTCAGCATATCGAGACGGAAGCTGGCAACAATCAACTCCTCTACCAGCCACTCCAGCGTAACGCGATCCACATTCAGCAACGTCAGCAGGCTGCGGTTCTCCGGCAGTTCGCGCAGATGATCGAGCCACAGCGCCATCACCTGACGGGCAAAACTCTGACCGGCGGCGCTGACGTGATGCGGCACGCTCGCAGGCTCCGCCAGCGGCGTATCGCTAAAGAGATCGAATTCAAATCCGACGCCGAAGTGCTGTGCCGGCGCCTCTGTGCGGATCGCGGCGGCGGTGGCGGGCGCGTCATGCTGGCTAAGCCAGAGCTGACGCAGCGCTTCCCGCGGCGGCTGCAGCCGCTCCAGCAGTTCGCCGTGCAGGCCGGTGCGGTGCTGCAGACATTTCAGCAGCGAATCGGCGATGGTCTGTTTGCGCGCGGCCTGCTCAGGGCTGCCGTCGGCTTCGGTCCAGGGCAGCAGGCGACGTTCCAGCACGCTGTGCTGCAGGTCGCGCAGCTCTGTCAGCAGCCTGTCGCGGCGCGCATCCGGCTGCATCTCTTCCTGAAGCCACTCCGCCATCCGATCGACGCCGGCGCGATCGAGCGCCAGCATCGAACCCCAGCGCTGACCGGGCTGGCCGATCTGGCGCTGCACCGCCTCATCCACGTTGATCTGCTGATGACGCGCATCGTAAGGGGTAATCGCCCAAATCAGGCGCGGCTTTTCGCCGCTTTCCCGCGGCGGCTGATGCAGCTGCCATTCGCGCAGGGCGCGGCTGGCGAGATCGGCATCCTGCCGCTGGCTGGCGGCGGTACAGACCAGCATTAAATCGATCCCCTGGCGCGCGGCGTAGAGACCGGGCAGCAGGGCGCGTTTCTGTTCCAGCAGCCGTGCGCGCAGCGGATCCTGCTGTTCCAGCCGCTGGCGCTCCTCCAGCGCCGCCGCATCGGCGGGCGCGCCGGGCGCAGGCAGATCCAGCATATCGGCGTCGTCATAGAGGGCGGTGCGCGGCGTCGAGCTCAGAGGAAGCACCAGCTCCAGCGTCAGCAGCGTCAGCCAGCCGAGCGGCACCTGCTGCGGCTTGCCGATGCGGTTGCCGTTAAGCGGGCAGACTTCCACCTTCATCTGGCGATCCTGCTCGCTGGCGTGCGCGATCAGCTGCTCGCTCGGCAGCAGCGCGTCGTCGACCAGCAGGCTGAGCGGCGCCAGCACGCGGCTGGCGCTGCGCAGCTGATGGCGTAAATGCAGCAGCGCGCGCAGCGCCTCGCTCAGCTCCGGCTGGGTCGGCCACAGCAGCGCAAAAAGCTGTACCCGATCGTCCACGCTGAGCGCGGGGGCAAGCTCTACCGCCTGCGGCCAGAAATGGCGATCGAGCCGCGCGTCGTGACAGCGGTGACGGCGGCTCCAGGCCCAGAGCGTGACCAGCGCGTCGCTGTCGAGTCCGCCGACCGGCGTAGTGAGGCGCTGACGCTGCAGGCGCTGCAGCTGCTGATCGAGATGCGCGCTTTCCGGCTGCGGCGCTTCGCCGCGGCAGCTCAGCACCAGACGTACAATTTCCGCCTCGCTCAGCAGCGCCAGCTCTACCGGCCATTCGCTGGAGAGCGCTTCGCGCTGGTGGCAGTAGCGGGTCGCGGCGGCAAAATCGAGATTGCCGGGGTTGATCTGCTGAAAAACGTTCAGCGTCTTTTCACCGAGGCGCGTCAGCATCTGGCCCTGCGCGTCGGCGACCATTTCGTTCAGCAGCCAGGCTTTGCCCGCCTGTGACTGGCCGAACAGCGCCAGCGTAACCGGGCGCGCCACCTGCTGGGCCAGCGCATCGCTCTGGGCGCGGGCGCGGCGCAGCTGGCGCGTAAAGGTGTCCGCTTCCAGCGCCAGACGCGGCGACGCGTCGCGGTGTTCGGCAACCCACTCCAGGCTGGCGTTGAGCGCCTCCTGCAGCAGGCCAAGACGTTTTGCCAGCGTTTGCGGCTGGCGGGGCTTTACAGTTCTCATCGTTTACAAAGGCTTCCGCTGTCAATCCAGTACTGGGCGTTGGCGTTGCCCGTCGGCGAGAGAGTATTAAGCTTCAGGCTCAGCTGTTCAAGCGGCACGCGCGTGCCGTCGTCAAGACGCGCGTCGCTCAGCACCAGACGCTCCGGGCCGGGTAGCGTCGGGCCCGGCGCTACCGCCAGCTTCACGCGCAGCACGCTCTCTCCGGCGACTTTACGCGCCAGCTGGGCGTCGTTCAGCGTCAGGCTGTAGAGCGGCGAAGCGGGCCAGCGGGCATTATCCAGCTGGCGGAAGCCAAGACAGACGTTGCCGCGAATACGGAAGCTGCTCTTACGATCCAGCGCAAAACCCTGATCGTCGAGATCGATATCGCTGTAGCAAAGGTTATCGTCGGTCAACGCCTGGTTCTCGTCGAGCACGCCGAGGTAGCGAATGGTTGAGTAGGGTTCGAAATCGCCCGCGCGGAACCAGAAGCTGTTCAGACGCAGATCCAGCGCCAGCAGGCAGAGCATCGCGCCGACCGCCGCGGTGGATTTCGGGTTATCAATACGACCATGTTTGTTGAAGGGATACCAGTCGCTGGTGTGATAGCCCTCCAGCGACAGAATGCGGCTGCCTGGCAGCGGCTGCAGATGGCGCACCAGCGCCTGAATGCCGGGGAAGCGCGACGGCCGACCGGTGAGCAGCAGCACGTCGCACTGATAGAGCGACACCACCTCGCACATCGAACGCAGCGCCGGAATAATCGCCATGCGGTGCTGCATAAACTCGGCGTGCAGCTGCGCCAGGCTGACGATCAGCGGCACTTCCAGCAGATCGAAACCGCTGCCAGCGCCCAGCGCACGCTGGATTTCGCCGTTGATAAAGGCGAGCACCGCGTCGGCCGGCGGGCTGGCCACCAGTTCGCCGAACAGGGCGTTGATCTCCGCATGGCTCTCCAGCGGGTCCCAGTTCTCATAACGCTCCAGCACCGCCTGCGCCAGCGGAATAAACAGCTGCAGCGTCGCCTGCTGGCGCAGCGTGGCCTGACCGTCGAGGCGGCCGTCATGGCCGAACAGCTTGTTCAGCAGCGGCTCGGCAAGGGCGAGGCCCGCCTTTTGCAGGCTCTGCTGCAGAGCGGGCAGGATCCAGAGCTGAATGACGTCCAGCAGAATATCGTCGCCCGCGACCTTGAATCCCTCGCGGAACAGCAGGCGCGGAGTGATTTTGACGTTATTGCCCTGGCCATCATCGAGACGGTAGTGGGTGATCGCCAGATCGGTGGTGCCGCCGCCGATATCGATCGAGGCGATGCGCAGGCTTTTGCCCGGCACTTCATCCGTTTCGCGCGGCCGATCCGGGCGCGCAGTGCTGCTGAAGAAATCCTGCGCGCGGCCGGCGAAATTGACCTGGGTTTCGTTAAACAACCATACCATCTGGCCGCAGGTCGCTTCGTCCCACTCCATCTGCACGTCCGGCACCGGCTTGCGGCATACTGGCGGTGCATCGGCGTCGAACGGCTCGTCGGCGGCGTGCCAGCCTTCCGCTTTCCACACCAGCGCGATCGCCTGCTGCATGCGGCGACGGAAAATCTCGCGCTCCGGCTTCGGCATTGCCGACGGCAGGGTAAGAATGACGTGGCGCAGCTGACGCGGCGCGTGGCTCTGCGGCATACGCTGACGCTGGGCCGCGCTGTTCATCTGCATCAGCGCCTGTGCCAGCAGTTCGCACAGCATAAAGGTCATCAGCGAGCTGCGGCTGTAGTGCGCGGAAAAAACCGGCAGGCGGTCGTCGGCGGAGAGCGCGTGCAGCGGCTCGCCTTCATCATTGAGCAGAAAAGTGAAGGGCGCGGCGTTGGCCTGCGGCTCGTTCGTGCCGTGCGGCTGGTTAAAGCGCCAGCCTGGCTGATAGCGAGCCTCGTCCCACAGATAGCGGCGCGGGCTGGAGATGCCGGTGCTGCCGTCAAGACCGGCGCGCTGCAGCGCCAGGCGGCTCGCTTCGCGGCCGACGCGCGTCAGCGACGGCCACATAAAGGCGTTTTCGCGGCCGCTCTGTAGCGAAAAACTCGCCTTGCCGAAATGGGTTTCTGCGAACTCCAGGCGGCTGTCGAACAGTTCGTTGTAGACCTGATGCGGCTGCGAGAGGTCGCGCAGCTGCAATTCGTAAGTCTGCTTCAGGCCATTGCTCTCTTCGGGATGATCTTCCACCAGAATGCCGCAGGTATGCGAGTTGCCGACGTCGAGAATAATGTCGACATTAACCGCGGGCGTCTGCTGGGTGGCGGCCTGAAGATGGATATCGCTGAGGTTGAGCTGCTCGCCGAGCAGCTCCAGCAGGTTGAGGTAGTGCGCCTGATACTCAAACTCGCGCAGCGCCTGCGCGATTGCCTGTTCGCGGCGATCGCCGACGCGGTCGCTGAACGCCTCGCGCAGCCAGCCGTCGACCCAGATATGATCGAGAAACTCGCCCAGCTCGTAGTTATGCCAGGCGAGAGAGAAGGTCACGCCGTTTTGCGCGTCGGCGGAGGTGAGGCCGAGCTGCTCGCCGCCATCCTCTTCCGCTACGCAGCGGGTATCGAATGCCAGCGTCACGCGATGGGTATTGCCCGCCGCATCGGGCTGCGCCAGCGCCGTGAGGCGCAGACGCGCCCAGTTTTCCGGGCCGCCGATAAAACGACGGCCGCTGGCGCAGCGCAGCATCGGCAGCGGCAGCCAGCAGTCAGCCAGCAGCGTCAGCGAGTCGGCCAGCGCCACGTCCGATTCCGGACGCACCACTTCCGGCGCGCCGCCGTCCTGCGGATAGAGCAGAAACTTGCCGCTGTTGCCGTCAACGTTCAGGCGCAGCAGCGGACCATTCGCCGTCTGGCGTACAAACTGGCGGCGCGCCTGACCTGCGGCGATGCGCAGGCCAAAATCCAGAAACTGTACGCCGCTCTCTTCAATCAGCGTGATTTTTTGTTTGTCATCGATCAGGGGAGCCAACATGGTTACTTACTCTCACGCTTAATCGTCATCGGGAAGGATTTGTTGTCGCTGAACAGCGCTTCGCACACGGCGGCACCGTCTCCCGGTTTACACATCAGCTGCGGCATGCGGTAGCGCGAACCGTCGCTGCATTTGGCAGTATAGCGGCTGCGAACCGACAGCTGACCGCTGCCGAGCATGGCGGCGGTGACTTCGTCGGCGGTGCAGCGCAGATTATTACCCTGGGTGACCGTGGCGCTGCCTTTGCCTGCGCTGAGCTCATAGTGCAGCACCGGCGAAGCGCCGCCCGGCAAGGAATTCTGCATCACCACGCGCCAGCGCCCGTCGACGACGTTAATTGCGCCGTTGCGAACATCCTCCACGCTCATTTTCAGCGCGGCGTCTGCGGCAACCGGTACGGCAGGCGTCACTACGCTGGCGAGCGTTGCGGAAGGAGCTGAAGGGTCGGCAGGCATGGCGACGCTTGCTGGCGTCTGCGGCAGGGTTGAGGCGAGTTTCTGCGCGGCGATCAGCGCGGCTGGGGGCGCGATAGTCGCGGCGACCGGCGCGGCCGGTTGCGGCGCGGCGACGGGGGTCGGCTGAGGCTGATGCAGCCAGAAAGCGGCCGCGGCGGCAACGGCCAGCGCGACCGGCGCGAGATACCCGATGCGGAAGGCGCGGCGCGGCGCGGGCGGCGCCACAACCGGCGGCGCTTCGGCGGCAGGTTCAGGCTGCGGCTCAGGCTCAGGCTGTGTCTCCGGCTCCGCGATAATCAGCGGCATCTCCGGCTGCGGCTCGACCACCACCGGTTCCGGCAGCAGCGACGGCAGAGATTCATCCAGCGTATCGCGCAGGCAGGCGAGCGCATCGTCGCGCGTGCGCGCCTGTGCGTCGACAAATCCCCAGAAGGTGATTACCGGCTTGCCATCCACCAGAAAGACATACTGCTGATCGGGAAACTGCAGCGCTTTGGCCAGCAGCGCGCCGAACAGACGCATCGCCGGGTTGTCAGCTTCGCGCGCGCGTGCGCTGAGATCCTGCATCTCCTGCTGCGTCGCCGTCAGCTGATCCAGCGCCTGACGGCGCTCATGATCGCTGGCCCCGAGCCAGGATTTTACTTTGCCGCTGAACGGCGCATACCAGTCGAGGCGGTCGCCGCGCTCGTTTGGCTGGGGAATGGCCAGGCAGTTTGCCAGTACCGTCTGACGACGCAGACGTAGCGTTTCACGAATTTGCAGGGCGGATGCGTAGACCGGCTGGCCGTTTTCACCCAGCGCCAGCACCGCGTCAAGATTGCCGCTGCGCAGAAAAGTTTTTGCCACCTGTTGGGCCCTTATCGGTCGAATTCTGAGGCAGAAAATCGTGTGTTATCGGCGATTGGAGTGATTTTACGCGGAGCAAGAGCAAATCAAACGCCGGAAAAAACGATAATTAAGGGCGTTTTTCGCGCGCTGCGATGAAAAATATGCAGCGCGCCCAGGTGATTAAGCGGCGCGACGCTTCAGCACGGCATGCGCCAGCATACCGCCGACCAGCCCCCAGAAAGCGGCGCCAATGCCGAACAGCGAGAGGCCGGACGCGGTAATCAGAAAAGTAATCGCGGCGATATCGCGCGTATCGGGTTCCGACAGCGCGCGCGTCAGGCTGCCGCTGAAGGTCGACAGCAGCGCCAGACCGGCAAGGGTGGCGATCAGCGGCGGCGGCAGCGCGACAAACAGCGTGGCGATCAGCGCGCCAGAGAGCCCGGCCAGCAGATAAAAAACGCCTGCCAGCGCGGCGGCCATCCAGCAGCGGCGCGGGTCGGCGTCTACCTCTTCGCCCATGCAGATGGCGGCGGTAATCGCGGCGATACAGACGGAAAACCCGCCAAATGGCGACAGCAGCAGGGCGACCAGGCCGGACCAGCTCATCAGCGCGGAGACCGGCGGCTGATAGCCGTGCGCCTGCAGCGTGGCGATGCCTGGCGCATTTTGCGACGCCATGGTCACCAGGAAAAACGGCAGGCCGATGCCCAGCAGCGCGGTCAGGCTAAAGTGCGGCATAATGCCCTGCGGCAGCGCGAAGCTCGCCGCATCCGCCGGGAAATGAATCGCGTGCCGCGCCAGCGCGACCGCAACGCCCACTGCCAGCGTGGCTAAAATGGCGTAGCGCGCCAGCCAGCGTCGCGCCAGCAGCCAGACGAGACACATCGCGCCGCACAGCGCAAAATCGCTCTGCAGGCCGGTAAACGCCTCAAGGCCAAAGCGCAGCAGAATGCCGGCGAGCATCGCCGACGCCAGCGCAGGGGGAATGATATTCATCAGGCGCGCAAACAGCCCGGTGACGCCGCTCAGCACAATCAGTGCGTTGGCGAAGATAAACACGCCGACCGCTTCATTAATCGAGAGGCCGTGAAGGCTGGTCGCCAGCAGCGCCGCGCCAGGCGTGGACCAGGCGCAGAGGATCGGCATCCGCGTCCAGAGAGAGAGGCCGAGCGAGCCTACCCCCATCGCAATGCCCAGCATCGACAGCCAGCCGCCGATCTGCGTCGCAGAAGCACCCGCAGCCTGCGCGGCCTGAAAAATAATGGCCGCTGAGCTGCTGTAGCCGACCAGCACGGCGACGAAACCAGAGACCACAATCGGAAATGAAAAGGCGGATCGCGCCATGATGCGCTGCATAAAACCTCCCTCGTGCGTTATAGCGCACATCGTAGCACTGTGCGCTATAGCGCTCAAGTGCTACACTGCCGCCATGTTTTCAGGAGAAGCCTATGGAAAATCTGCATCAGCATCTCAGCGAGGCGCTGAAACAGCTGCGCCAGGCGAACGGCTGGAGCCTGACGCTGGCTGCGGAGCGCACCGGCGTCAGCAAAGCGATGCTCGGCCAGATCGAGCGCGGCGAGTCCAGCCCGACGGTGGCGACGCTATGGAAAATCGCCACCGGTTTTAACGTCCCGTTTTCTTTTTTTATTCAGGGCAACGGGCTGCAGAGCGGCGAGTCCGCACGCTTCAGCCAGCTCAACGCGCAGATGACGGTGCGGCCGCTGCTGCCTTACGATGCGCAGCTGCGCTTCGATTTGCTGGCGGTAGAGCTGGCGGCGGGGGCGCAGAGCGACTCATCCCCTCATGAAAGCGGCTGCATAGAGCAGGTGGTGGTGACAGAAGGCGAACTGCTGCTCGGCATGCGCGGCGTCTGGCGCAGGCTGCAGGCGGGCGAAGCGTTGCAGTTCGAAGCCGACGTGGCGCACAGCTATCGCAATCCGCTTGCCACGCCGCTGCGTTTTCACAGCCTGATCCACTACCTGAAACGTCCCTGACCTTACAAATTGATACGAAGGTAAACTACACAGTTTACCTTCGTATCTCTATACTTGCGCTAACGTAAGGAGAAAGGCGATGAGCGAACTGACTGAAGCCGCCGCGATGCTGCGCATGGTGACAGGCAAGCTAAGCCGTCGGCTGCGCGAATCCGCGCCGCCGGGCGATCTCACCTGGTCACAGGTGTCGGTGCTGGGGTATCTGGTGCGCGATGGCGCGATGACCATTACCGAGCTGGCCACGGCGGAAGGGGTACGCACCCAGTCGATGGGCGCAACCGTCGCCAGCCTGCTGGCGGTGGGCATGGTGCAGGGCGAAGCGGATCCGCACGACGGACGCAAAACCCGCTACTCGCCGACGTCAGCCGCCCGCGCGCTGATTGCCGCTAACCGCGCCATGCGCGATGACTGGCTGGTGCGCGCTATCGATACGCAGCTCAGCGCCAGCGAGCAGCAACTGCTGCTCTCCGCTATACCCTTACTGCAACGACTCGCCGACAACGCATCCTGAGAGGACTTTCCATGGCTCTGACGACCCTTGATACCCAAACCGCACTGATTATCATCGACCTGCAACACGGCATTGTCCGCCTGCCGGTGGTGCACGAGCCGCAGCCGGTAATCGACCTCTGCGCACAACTTGCCGAAGGGTTCCGCGCCCGTCAGCTGCCGGTCGTGCTGGTGAACGTCGCCGGCGGCGCGCCGGGCCGTAACGAACAGGGCCGCCACAGCGGCGAGCTGCCCGCCGACTGGGCGACGCTGGTGCCAGAGATGACGCCGCAGCCGGGCGATATCACCGTGACCAAGAAAACCTGGGGCGCATTTCACAATACCGAACTGCACGCCGAGCTGCAGAAGCGCGGCGTAACGCAGGTAGTGGTATGCGGCATCGCCACCAGCATCGGTGTGGAATCCACCGCGCGTCAGGCGTATGAATTAGGTTACAACGTCACGCTGGCCACCGACGCCATGACCGATCTTAACCTCGATACCCACAATAACAGCGTCAGCCTGATATTCCCGCGTCTTGGCGAGACGGGCAGTGCCGCCGACGTGCTGGCGCTGATCAACGCGCGTTAAGATGGCTATCGCGCAGGCGGGCCTGACGCGCTGGGCCGGGCTGATCTTCAGCTCGGTGGCGCTGGTAGCGGCGCTGGAGTGGCTGCATATTCCGGCTGCGCTGCTGCTTGGCCCGATGTTCGCGGCCATTGGCTTTGCCGCCTCTGGCCGCGCGCTGAAAATATCGCGGCCGCTGTTCAACTGCGCCCAGGCGACGGTCGGCGCGATGATCGCTGCGGCGATCCCCGCCTCAATATTTCATGAAATCGCCGACGACTGGCCGCTGTTTGTGCTGTGCGTCGGCTCGGTGATTGTCGCCAGCCTGGCGCTCGGTGGCCTGCTGGCGCGTTTTCGCGTGCTGCCAGGCTCGACGGCTATCTGGGGTTCGTCGCCCGGCGCGGCAACGGCCATGACCCTGATGGCGGAGAGCTTTGGCGCCGACGTGCGCCTTGTCGCTTTTATGCAATATCTGCGCGTCATGATGGTAGCGCTGGTCGCGACGCTGGTGACGCGCTTCTGGGCGGGCGGCGACGGCGCACCAGCAGCATCGCCCGCGCTCAATCTCTTCGCGCCTTTTGCGCCGTTATCCTTTCTCTTTACCTTACTGACCATTGCCGCAGGCGTGCTGGCGGCGCGGCTGTTGCGTATTCCCGCCGGCCCGATGCTGATGACGCTGATTGTTGCCTCAGTGGTGCAGGATGTCGGCTGGGTCGACATTACTTTGCCGAAATGGCTGCTGGCGCTGGCTTACGCCTTTGTCGGCTGGGGTATCGGCCTGCGCTTCAGCGCCGAGATCCTGCGCTATGCGGCGCACGCCTTCCCGCGCGTGCTGCTGTCAGTGCTGACACTGATAGCCATCTGCGGCCTGTTCGCCTTTTTACTGGTGAAGTTTGCCGGTATCGATCCGCTGACCGCCTATCTGGCGACCAGCCCGGGCGGCGCCGATTCAGTGGCGATTATTGCCGCGTCGAGCAACGTTAATATGCCGTTTGTGATGGCGATGCAGACCGGGCGTTTTATCGTGGTGATGTTCACCGGCCCGATTTTGTCACGCTGGATCGCCAGCTGGATGGCGCGGCGCGAGAAATAACGCTCGCCCCGGCGCTGGCCGGGGCGATATTCCTTACTGAAACGCGTAGCTCACCGTCAGCCCGACGCTGTAATTGCGTCCCGGCGCCGGTTCGAAATAGCGTCCATTGCCTTCGTTAACGATAACGGAACCGACATAGTTGCGGTCGAACAGGTTATCGACGCGACCGAAGAGATCCAGCGTCCAGTTCTGCACCAGCCATTTATAGCCGCTGTTGAGCGCCGCGACGGTATAGGAGGGCGCCTTCACCTCGTTCTGGTCATCGGCGGCGATATTGCTCATATAGCGCATCTCCGCGCCCGCGTAAAAGCCCTGTTCCGGCGCATACTCCAGACCGGTGTAGAGCATATTGCGCGCAATGCCGGGGATGCGTTTGCCGTCGCAGCTCTCATCGCCGCATGCGTTGCTGCGATAGCGCGCGTCGAGCAGCGTCCAGGCCGCCTTCACTCGCCAGTCTGCGGCGAACTGCTGATCCACGCCCAGCTCCAGACCGCGCCGACGGGTCTCTCCGGCGTTCTTATAGGTTGTGCGGCCGCCACTGCTGGTGTCGGTGACGATTTCGTTTTTGGTATCGGTCTGGAACAGCGCAGCGGTGATCAGGCCGTTGCCGATGCGTTTTTTCGTTCCCAGTTCCACCGTATCGCTGGTCGCCGGTTTCAGTCCGGTATTGAGGCCGGTTTCGCCATCGGCGCGATAGGAGAGTTCGTTAATGGTCGGCGTTTCAAAGCCGCGACCCGCGGAGAGATAGGCGTTCCAGCTGTTGTCGATAGCGTACTTGAGCGACGCGGCGGGCAGCCATTTGTGATAGCGCGCGTCACCGCTGTCATCGCCGTTGCTGGAGGTAATGTAATAGTCGTTGGAATCAAAGTTTACCGTGCTGTAGCGCAGCCCGGCGTCCAGCGACCATTTATCGGTGAGCTGCCAGGCGGTCTGCAGGTAGGGGTCCAGATTCCACATCAGGTTGCGTTCGTTGCGGCGAATATCGCCTTTTACGCCGTAGTCGGTCGCGTTGAAGTTCTCAAAACCTTTGCGGCGCTCGGTCATGGTTTCATAGTCGAGTCCGCCGGTCAGCGTTACCGGCACGCTGAACAGGGTGTCGCGATGCGTCCAGCGCGTGTCGATGCCCTGATAGTGGCGCGTCAGGTCGATGACGCCGCCTGGATGTTTAGGGTTGAGCTGCACGCTTTTCGGGATCGACTGATACTGGGTAGTTTCGCGGATCCCGGCGTACATCATGACGCTGAGATCGTCGTTTTCACTCATCTGGCGCTGGTAGTGCAGGCCGCCCTGGGTCTGATCCACGGTTTTGCGCGTGTTATAGAGCGTTACGTTGCTGACCACCTGGCGCGGATTCGCGCGCCACTGATCCGGCGTCAGGCCGCCAGGATCCTGCGCGTCGATATGTACGCTGTTAAACAGCAGCGTCAGGCTGCTGACATCGTCGATGCGAACGCCCAGCTTCGCGTTGCCGAGGTTCTTCTGCGCCGCGCTGTGGTCGCGGTAGCCGTGGGTGGTGAAACGCGAGGCGGAAACGGTGTAGTTGACGTCGCCCGCATGGGTGCCGTCGCCGGTGGCGCCGCTCGCTTTGACGCTGTTGCGCCAGCTGCCGTAGCTGCCGTACCAGCTGCTCGCTTCCAGCGTCGGCGGCTGCTGGCCTGTCTGGGTCTCGACGTTAATCACGCCGCCCGAGGCGTTGCCGTAGAGCGCGGAAAAGGGGCCGCGCAGCACTTCGATATGGTCAATGGAGCCAATATCGATATTGGAAGTTTGTCCCTGTCCGTCGGGCATGGTGGCGGGAATGCCGTCCACGTACATGCGCAGCCCGCGCACGCCGTAGGTAGAGCGCGAACCAAAACCGCGCACCGAAAGCTGCAGATCCTGGGCGTAATTTTGCCTGTTCTGGATTTGCAGCCCCGGCACGCTGCCGAGATTTTCCGACAGGTTAACGCGCGGCGCGGCCTGACGCATATCTTCGCCGCTCACCACGCTGACGGCGGCGGGCGTATCAAGTTCAGAGAGGCCGGTTTGCGCCGGCGCGGCGCTGACGACCATCGTACTGCCGGTATTGTCAGCCGCCAGCAGGGGCAGCGGCAGTATAGCAGGCAACAGCACGCTGACCTGACGCAGTGATGCAATTTTCATGAGTGAAAGACCGTAATAAAGAGATGAAATGAACCAAATGGAACATTAGGCGCGTATGTTAAGGCTTTTTACGATTATTTGAAAAGCGTAAATAATAAGGTGGTTTTATGCGAAATTCAGCGTCGAAAAATGTTTTCCCAGGCTGGATTTTTGCTGACTTTCCCTTCAGTCTTAAATGTTTACTTTCCAGAATGCGTTAATGATAACGCCCATCCGGGCGCAGCGCCGCAAACATCTGTCCGTCACGACAACCAGAGGAGTCAGTATGAGTCAACAACCTGCAGTCGCCGTATTAGGTTTAGGGGCCATGGGGCATGCCTTCGCCGCCAACCTGCTGAAAAAAGGATTTACCGTGTATGGCTGGAACCGTACGCGGGCGCGCGGCGACGATCTGGTCGCGTCCGGGCTGAAGCTGAGCGACAGCCCGGAAGAGGCGGTGCGCGACGCAGATGTGGTTATTGCCATGCTCGCCGACGGCGAGACCACGGAAAAGACGCTGCACCAGGTTAAAGACGCGCTGAAGCAGGGGGCGACTATCGCGCAGATGGGCACCATCGGCGTCGAGAAAACCGATGCCCTGATCGCCTGGTGCGCCGGGCAGCGTCCGGACGTGCTCTTTATCGACGCGCCCGTCTCCGGCACCAAAGCGCCGGCTGAAAATGCGCAGATCCTGGTGATGGCCAGCGGCGATCAGTCGCGCGCGCAGGCAGCGGAAGCGGTTTTCGCCGCTATTGGCAAAGGCACCCAGTGGCTGGGCGAGGCGGGGAAATCGTCACGCATGAAGCTGGTGGTCAACAGCTGGCTGATCGGCCTGATGCAGAGCCTGGCAGAGAGCACGCGCCTGGCGGAGGAGTTCGGCTTCACCACCGAGGATCTGTGGAACGTGCTGGAGGGCGGCCCGCTGGCAGCCCCTTACGCTAAAGTGAAACTCGCCATGATCGCCAGCGAAGATTTTACCCCGCAGATGCATCTGGTCTGGGCGCTGAAAGACGCGAAGCTGGCGTTAGAGGCGAAGGGCGATGCAAAACTGCCGGCGCTGGAGCATATCGCCGAACTGTGGCAGCAGGCGGTTGACGCGGGCTACGGCGAAAAAGATCTGGCGTCGATCCATCATTATCTGAAGGCGTAACCCGTGACGGCGCATCTGGCGCGACAGAGGTAAAAAAGGCGCGCGCCAGGGTGACAACCGCTGGCGCAAAAGCCTCAGCCTTATGCGTCCGGCGGCTAACCTCATGCGGAATCGGCATCGGCGATTTTCAACGTCCGCTTTACTCTGGATGTTTTGCGCCGGGAGGAAGCCGCATGAAATATCACACCCTTTATATCGCGCTGGCGCTGGCCACCGCGACGTCTGCACAGGCCGTCACGCTGCGCATCGCCGATCAAAAGGGCAATATGCGCGCCGAGATGGCGTCAGCGCATCAGCTCGACAATCTGAACTACACCATAGAGTGGGCGGAGTTTCCCGCCGCCGCGCCGCTGGCGGAAGCGCTCAACGCGGGCGCGGTTGACGCCGGCATTATCGGCGACGCGCCGCTGCTCTTCTCGCTGGCTGCCGGTTCGCAGGTGAAAGCGGTTGCGGTAAGCAAATCGGTGCCCGCCGGGCTGGCGGTGCTGGTGCGTCCCGATTCGCCGATTAAAACGGCCGCCGATCTGAAAGGGAAAAGCATCGCCACCGGACGCGGCTCCATCGGCCACCTGCAGGCGTTAAAAACGCTTGAGCAGGCCGGGTTAAGCGATAAAGAGGTTGTCTGGCGCTTTTTACAGCCTGCCGATGCGCGTATCGCGCTCTCTAACGGCTCGGTAGACGCCTGGGCGACGTGGGATCCCTATACCGCGCTGGCGGAAGTCACGCAGACGGGCCGCGTACTGGTAAACGGCGTGGGGCTGGCTACCGGCAACAGCTTCCTGGCCGCCACCGACGCCGCCCTCAATGAGGGCGATAAACGCGCCGCGCTGCAGGATTACGTCAATCGGCTGGCGGCGGCGGACCGCTGGGCCAACAGCCACGTCAGCGACTACGCGCAGACGCTGGCGAAGATTATCGGCTTCCCGCCCGCCGCAGCGGAAAAATCGTTCTCCCGTCGCCAGTCACACTGGCAAAGCATCGACGACAATACGGTGCAACAGCAGCAGGAGACCGCGGACTTTTACCATAAATATGGTCTGCTCCCGAAAACGCTTGATGTGAAACTCACCTTTTATCGCGGCCTGACGGTAGCGCAGGGCGGTTAAAGCAGGATGCGGTTGCGCGGCAGCACAAAACAGCGTAGAAAGCTGAACAAGGAATGTTCGTTGCGTCTGGCGTATACTCAACAGAGCGCAACCGCATACATCAGCGCGATGTAAAGGCGAGGAGGTAAAATGAACAGGCTGCAAAGGTTAATAGGCAAGTGGTTCGCCGAGCCAGATAAGTTTATGCGCGGATTAACCAATGAAGATCTGCGTTACTCCGATCAGGACAAGCTTATCCTCGACGTTAACGGTAATGCCCGACTGAATATGAATAACCCCGACGTGGGCAGAGCGATGCGCGCGCGTATGGAAGAGCTGGCGCAAAAACGTTAAGGGCGCGCGATGGGACCGCTGGTCATTATGGTCGTGCTGGTCTGCGGCTACTGGTATACGGAAAACCATTACCCTTCGCGCACGCGTCAGGCCCGCTCAAGCGGCTGGATCGCCTATTTTTACGTGGCGATGCACGGCGCGAAATTCGCGCTTCAGGGCTTTTTTGGCGTGGCGCTTATCTATGTCGCGCTGTTCCTTCTGAGTCTGCTCCTCTCTGTTCCTCATCTCTTTTCCCCCGATTACGCCGTCCGGGATTACTACTCCTGGCTGACCCGCACCACGCTGATGAATTATCCGCTCTTTTTCGAGCTGGGTCTGGCGCTCGCCTGCCTGCGCGCCTGGCGAGCGGGCGAGGCGGCGCGACGATCGATGCGGGACGGGAAAAGCAGCATGGCGGAATACCGTAAAGTCGCCAGAGAAGATGGCATGGAGTCGCTGCTACTGCAGGCGATAGAAGAAGAGAGGCTGGTATTCGTGACGCTGAAATCGCGCAAGGTTTATATTGGCTATGTCGCCGCGCCGCGCATCGAACATACGCAAACGCAGCATCTGGCGCTTATCCCCTATATCAGCGGCTACCGCGACAAAGAGACGCTGCGCTTCTGCGAACAGCATCGCTATTACGAACTTTACCTGGCGCAGAATATCACTCCCGATTCCGAACCGCTGAACCTGCAGCACTTCCGTCACCTTATTCCCATGGCGGAGGTCGAGGCGGTTTCGCTGTTCGATGTCGCCACCTATAAAATTTTCGATCGCTTCTCTGTTACGCCGCCGCCAGCGTCGGAGTAACCATTCGTGCCCTCTGGTTTGGCGTTTATCCTGCGGGCGCGTAACATAGCCTGATGTCGAGTTTTTTAAGCGCTTATTTCTCCGATGTTAACTTTTGATGGCCATAACGATCTGCTGCTCAATCTGTGGCTGAATCATCGTGATGCGCCGGTCGACGCCTTCTTTAACGGTATTGAACGCGGCCACCTCGATTTTCCGCGCATGCAGCAGGGCGGCTTTTTCGGCGGCCTGTTCGCGATCTTTGTGCCGCCTCAGGCCTATATCGCCCAGACGACGCCGCACCTTGCCGATACGCCTTATCAGCCGCTGGAGATCATGTGGCAGCAGCTGGCTATTCTGCAGCAGATCGCCAGTCAGTCGCAGGGGCGCGCGCGCCTGTGCCGCAGCGCCGCCGATATTGCCGCCTGCCGCGCCGAGGGCGTGCTGGCGCTGGTGGCCCATATCGAAGGCGCGGATGCGCTGGATGAAGAGGGCGAACAGCTGCAGGCATTTTACGACGCGGGCGTACGCAGCATCGGTCCTTTCTGGAACCTGTCTAACCGCTTCGGCGTCGGCGTTACCGGCGCGTTTCCCGGCTCGCCGGACAGCGGACCGGGCCTTACCGATGCTGGTAAAGCACTGATTAAGCAGGCTAACGCGCTCAATATGCTGATCGACGTATCGCATATGAACGAAAAAGCGTTCTGGGACACCGCCGCGCTCTCTGACTCGCCGCTGGTCGCCACCCACTCCAACGCCCATGCGCTCTGCGCCCAGCCGCGAAACCTCACCGATGCGCAGCTAATCGCCATTCGCGACAGCGGCGGCATGGTCGGCATTAACTTCGGCAACGCGTTTCTGCGCGCCGACGGCAAACGCGACGGCGACACGCCGCTGGGCGAAATCGTCAGGCATTATGAACGGCTCATAATGATAATGGGCAGCGATCATGTCGGATTTGGTTCCGATTTTGACGGCATCTCCACGCCAGAGGCGCTAAAAGATGTGTCAGGGCTGCCGCGACTGTTCGCAGCATTTCGCGATGCGGGCTATGATCAGGATCGGCTGGAGAAGCTCGCCTCGGCCAACTGGCAACGCGTGCTGCAGGCGATCTGGCGAGGTTGATTCATTTCCATAACATTTGCGGGTTGATCTCGCTGCGCCGTTAGCGCACCATCAGCCGGCTCAAAATTGCGTGCATAATCATTTGATTGTTTACGTAATGATACCTGACGGGTATCGCTTTGTTCATTCACCTTAGAGGAAGACTATTATGTGGAAAAAACCTGAATTTGTTGATTTACGTCTCGGTCTGGAAGTAACGCTGTACATCTCCAACCGTTAATATTTATGCCCGCCAGCTGCGCGGGCATTTTGTTTCAACACCGGGTTTCCCTATGTATATCAAAGTCCTTGGCTCCGCCGCCGGCGGCGGCTTTCCTCAGTGGAACTGCAACTGCGCCAACTGTCAGGGCGTGCGCAACGGTACGATTCAGGCCAGCGCGCGTACCCAGTCCTCAATTATTCTCAGCGACGACGGCGAAAACTGGGTGTTATGCAACGCCTCGCCGGATATCAGCCAGCAGATCGCTCATACGCCGGAACTGATAAAAAAGGGCGTGCTGCGCGGCACCGCCATCGGCGCCATTATACTTACCGACAGCCAGATCGATCACACTACCGGTCTGCTTAGCCTGCGCGAAGGCTGCCCGCATCAGGTGTGGTGCACGCCAGAAGTGCATGCCGATCTCACCAGCGGCTTTCCCGTCTTCACCATGCTGAAACACTGGAACGGCGGGCTACAGCATCGTCCGATCGCGCCGCTGGAGCCTTTCAGCGTCGATGTTTGTCCCGATCTGCGCTTTACCGCTATCCCGATCCTCAGCAACGCGCCGCCTTATTCTCCCTACCGCGACCGCCCGCTGCCGGGGCACAACGTGGCGCTGTTTGTTGAAAATATCGCCACTAAACAGACGCTGCTCTATGCGCCGGGCCTCGGCGAGCCGGACGCGGTGATTATGCCCTGGCTGCAGAAGGCGGACTGCCTGCTGATCGACGGCACCGTCTGGAAAGATGACGAGCTGCAGACGACCGGCGTTGGCACCAATACCGGCAAGGCGATGGGCCATCTGGCGCTCTCCGACGAGCAGGGGCTGATGGCGCTGCTCGCCTCGCTGCCGGCGAAACGCAAAATTCTTATTCACATTAACAACACCAATCCGATCCTTAACGAGCAGTCGCCGCAGCGTCAGTTCCTGACGCAGCAGGGCATAGAAGTAAGCTGGGACGGCATGGCGATTCATCTTCAGGAGTGAGTGATGCAGATAACCGAGACGCTGACGCCGCAGGCGTTTGAACAGGCGCTGCGCGATAAAGGCGCGTATTACCATATTCATCATCCTTACCATATCGCGATGCACAACGGCGACGCGACGCGCGAGCAGATCCAGGGCTGGGTGGCAAACCGCTTCTACTACCAGACCAGCATCCCGCTGAAGGATGCGGCGATCATGGCGAACTGCCCCGATCCCGCAACGCGCCGCAAGTGGGTGCAGCGTATTCTCGATCACGACGGCAGCAACGGCCACGACGGCGGCATTGAAGCCTGGCTGCGGCTGGGCGAAGCGGTAGGGTTAACGCGCGAGGAGTTGCTGTCGGAGCGCCATGTGCTGCCGGGCGTACGCTTCGCCGTCGACGCCTATGTTAACTTCGCGCGCCGCGCCAACTGGCAGGAAGCGGCCTGCAGCTCGCTGACCGAGCTGTTCGCGCCGCAGATCCATCAGTCGCGTCTCGACAGCTGGCCGCAGCACTATCCCTGGATCAAGGAAGAGGGCTACTTCTATTTTCGCAGCCGTCTGAGCCAGGCGAACCGCGATGTTGAGCACGGCCTGGCGCTGGCGCTTGAGTTCTGCGATACGGTAGAGAAGCAGAACCGGATGCTGGAGATCCTGCAGTTCAAGCTCGATATTCTCTGGACCATGCTGGACGCCATGACCATGGCCTACGCGCTGAATCGTCCGCCTTACCATACGGTCACCGATAAGGCGGCCTGGCACACTACACGACTGGTATAACCCCATGAATGAAAACTCCATCCCCGCGTTTCGCCGCGGCTATCGTATGCAGTGGGAAGCCGCGCAGGAGAGCCATGTGGTGCTCTATCCGGAAGGCATGGCGAAGCTGAATGAAACGGCTGCCGCCATTCTGGAACGGGTAAACGGAAAAGAGAGTGTGGCCGCTATTATCGCCGACCTCGACGCGCGCTTCCCGGAAGCGGGCGGCGTCGGCGAAGACGTCAAAGAGTTTCTGCGCGCGGCGCATGAACAAAAGTGGATAATATTTCGTGACCCAGAATAAACCTGCCGTCAATCCGCCGCTCTGGTTGCTGGCGGAGCTGACTTACCGCTGTCCGTTGCAGTGTCCTTACTGCTCAAATCCGCTCGACTTCGCCCAGCAGGAGAAAGAGCTGACCACGGCGCAGTGGATTGAGGTGTTTCGCCAGGCGCGCGCCATGGGCAGCGTCCAGCTCGGCTTTTCGGGCGGCGAACCCCTGACGCGTAAAGATCTGCCGGAGCTGATCCGCGCGGCACGCGATCTCGGTTTCTATACCAACCTGATTACTTCCGGCATCGGCCTGACCGAGAAGAAGCTGGACGCGTTCGCCGAGGCGGGCCTGGACCATATCCAGATCAGCTTCCAGGCCAGCGACGAGACGCTAAACGCCGCGCTGGCGGGGTCGAAAAAGGCGTTTCAGCAAAAGCTCGAGATGGCGCGAGCGGTAAAGAAACATGGCTATCCGATGGTGCTGAACTTTGTGTTACACCGTCACAATATCGATCAGATCGACAAGATTATCGACCTCTGCATCGAGCTGGAAGCGGACGACGTAGAGCTGGCCACCTGCCAGTTCTACGGCTGGGCGCAGCTGAATCGTCAGGGCCTGCTGCCGACGCGCGAGCAGATCGCGCAGGCGGAAGCAGTCGTCAGCCGCTATCGCGAACGCATGAGCGGCACTGGCAACCTGACCAATCTGCTGTTTGTGACGCCGGACTATTATGAAGAGCGTCCCAAACCCTGCATGGGGGGCTGGGGCGCGATCTTCCTCAGCGTCACGCCGGAAGGCACCGCACTGCCGTGCCACAGCGCGCGCCAGCTGCCGGTGGCGTTTCCGTCGGTGCTGGAACAGTCGCTGGAGGATATCTGGTATCGCTCTTTCGGCTTTAACCGCTACCGCGGCTTCGACTGGATGCCTGAACCCTGCCGCTCATGCGATGAGAAAGAGAAAGACTTTGGCGGCTGTCGCTGTCAGGCCTTCATGCTGACCGGCAATGCCGACAACGCCGATCCGGTGTGCAGCAAGTCGCCGCACCACGACGTGATCCTTGAGGCGAGGCGCGAGGCGGCGTGCAGCGATGTGAAGATAGGGCAGCTGCAGTTCCGCAACCGTGCCAATTCGCAGCTTATCTATAAAACCCGGACCTTTTGATTGTGCTGAATATCCGTCAGCTGCAGCTGAACGGCCTGCGCGTGACGCTGATCCATCAGCCCGACGCGCGCCAGGCCGCCGCGCTGGCGCAGGTTGCGGCGGGTAGTCATGACGAACCCGAGGCCTGGCCTGGTCTGGCGCACCTGCTGGAGCATCTGCTGTTCAGCGACAGCGCCCGGTTTCAGGGCGATGCGCGGTTGATGCCCTGGGTGCAGGCTGCGGGCGGGCGGGTCAACGCCACCACGCTGACGCGCAGCAGCGCCTGGTTTTTCGAGGTCGAGACGAGCCTGCTGGCCGAAGGCGTAGCGCGTCTGGCGGATATGCTGGCCGCGCCGCAGTTTACCCCTGACGCGATCGCGCAGGAGTCAGCGGTCATTGATGCTGAGTATCGGCTGATTCAGCAGCATACGCCCTCCAGACGGGAAGCCGCGCTGAATACGCGCGTCAGCGCGCCATCTGCATTTCAGCGCTTTCATATCGGCAGCCGCGACGCTTTTGGCGACGATGTCGGGGCGCTTAAGCAGGCGCTGCATCAGTTTCATCAGCGCTTCTTTCAGGCGGGTCAGACGCAGCTATGGCTGCAGGGGCCGCAGACGCTGGAGGAACTGGAGCAGCTGGCGCAAAACTTTGCCCGGCAACTGCCGTCGGGGAGAGCGGAGCCACGGACAGACACGATTCATTTTGTCAGGGAGGCGGATATCGCGCTGGCCACCCAGGGCGCGGGAGAGCTGCGCATCACCGCCTCTCTGCGCGGCGATACAGCCGCAATTCGTGACAACGTCACATTGATGCGTGAGTTTTTACAGGATGAGGCGCCAGGCGGCGCGATGCACGCCCTGCGCCAGCAGGCGTGGGCGCAGCAGCTTGAGTTTACCTGGCTTAGCCTGGAGAGCGCAGGCGGCTGGCTGGCGCTGCAGTTCGAAACGGCGCGGCCAGAGGCGCTCTGCGCCTGGTATCCGCAGGCGCTGCGCGCGCTGGCGCAGACCTCCCAGGCACAGCAGCACCACTATCTGCGGCTGGCGCAGCAGCGTTTCGCCGCGCTTACGCCGCTCGATCAGCTGCGCGAGCGGGCGTTCGGGTTTGCGCCGCCCGCCCATACGGCAGGTTTTATCCCGCTGCTGCGTCAGCTGATGAACGCGCCGCAGGCAAGGCTCTGGAGTTCGCCCGCAGTGCAAGGCGAAACGGTGGAAACGCAGGGGTTTATCCTTGCGCTGCAACCCTGGACGCCTGGCCACTTTAACGGCGCGCTGCCGACGCTGCGGTTTCATCCCCAGGCGACGCACGCCCCACATCTGACGCCGCCCGCCGCCCGCGCGCCGCTGCTGCACCTGGCGCCGGGCAAAGAGCCGGTCACGCTGATGCTGCGGCCCCCCTTTTTCACCACGCTTAGCCATGCGGCGGCCGTTGCTATTGACCGCCGCCTGCGTCCGCTTTTCGCGCTGCTGCGTCATCAAGGCGGCAGGGGAAGCTGGCAAGAGATCCAGGGCGTCTGGCAGCTGGAGGCACAATTGCCGCCGGAGAGCGAAGCGTGGCTGGCGTCGCTGTCAGATGCCTTGCATCAGAGAGAAAGCCTGAACGCTGAGCCATCGTCGGACGATGTGGCGATCCGCGAGCTGCTGCGACGGCTGCCACAGGTTGTGGCGAGCGCTGCGCCTGCGAAGGGCTGGCGCGCGGCGCTGTATGGCGGCTCGCCGCAGCAGTATGACCTTATCGCAAGGTGGCTCTCGCCGCTGACGGGGACGACTGACGATAAAGCCGCAGAACCGGTGCAGGGCAACCAGTTGACCGTGAAACATCACAGTCGCGACAGCGCGCTGTTGCTGTTTCTGCCTTGTCCGCGAGAGATATCACTGGCGGCGCTGCGCGCGCTGGCGCTGCTGATGGAGCCGCGTTTTTTCCAGCGTATGCGCGTCGAACAGCAGATCGGCTACGTCGTCAGCTGCCGCTATCATCGCTGCGTCGACCGCGACGGTATTCTCTTTGCTTTGCAGTCGCCGCAGATCATGCCCGATGCGCTGCTGGAGCAGTGCCATCTTTTTTTACAGCAACTGCAGATACCTGATGACGCGGAGACGCTGGAGACGTTGCGCTCGCGCCTTGAGGCGCAGCTTAACGCCGCGCCGGACGCCACGAGCGCGTTGCAGTCCGGGCTACGCCAGGCGCACGGGCTGCGCGACCTTGGCAGGGCCTCAACAGAGGCACTTACGCTGGCGCAGCTGCATCAGGCACAGGCGCAGCTCCTCAGCCAGTGGCATCACGGCGTTGTGGTGGCGACGCATTGCGCGGGTTCGCAATAGTCACGCCAGGATATTGCTGAATTTATTTGAAAATTAAGACCAAAACTCTTCACTATATCTGCACGAGCGTTTCGGAGACACTCAACGGGATTCGGCTGTTTTAAAAGGAACCCTAAGTGAAAAATATCAAACGTCTTGCGCTGCCGCTGCTGGCTGCCACCGCTCTCTACGTCCCGCTGTCACAGGCGGCCGCTCAGCAGTACGAGCTTAATCCGGAACATACTTCAGTTATCGTTACCTGGACCCATTTTGGCTTTTCCCATCCCACCGCTGACATCCCTGACAGTAAAGGCACGCTGGTGTTTGACAGTGCAAACCCAACGGCTTCTCGCGTTGACGTTACGCTGCCAGTTAGCCACATCGACAGCCATGTTCCTGCGCTGACGAAAGAGTTTAAAGGCGCGGAGTATTTTGATACCGCGAAATACCCGACCGCGACGTTCCACAGCACCAAAGTGGTCGCGAAGGGCGATAACAAATTCGACGTGGAAGGCAACCTGACGCTGAAGGGCATCACTAAACCGGTCACGCTGCACGCTACCCTGAACAAACAGGGCGAGCATCCGATGGTGAAAAAGCAGGCTATCGGCTTTGACGCCACCGGCACCATCAAGCGTTCCGACTTTAAGCTGGATAAATATGTGCCAGCCGTTGCCGACGACGTGACGCTGACTATTTCAACTGAAGCCTACGCGAAATAATGTCAGGCCTCTCTCTTTACACAAGAGAGAGGTTATTTCCCGCCTTACTCTGCCTTATCAGTTAACCGCCTCTTCTCTCTGTACTACCGGCGCTAAAATCTCTTCTCTGCTGCAGAGTAATTTCACCAGAAATTATCACCCCTTGTATAAATAAAGGTCTAAATAAGCGAATGCGCTTTAAAAATGAGGTGGAAATCACAATTCTGCATCATGGTGAAAAGCGTGAACTTCGCTGAATGCACACCACTAAAAAGACAGGCCGCTTTTTATCTCAACTTAATGAATAATAGCCAAAAAAAGAGATTTCTTTCTTTTTTGTCACTGTGACCATCCTCCCAAATATTGCCTTCATACGGAGCATGTCAAGCCTGATCCTCGCTCCTTCTCTGCTCAGTTTGTGATATTCGTTGCAAATTTAAAAGGCGCTCACCGGAACAATAACCTCAGAGCGGATTAAGCGGGGAGGTTTTTATAATGAGAATTGGCATGGTGATAAGCGGAGGTGATGTCGCCGGAATTAATAATTTTATCTTCCAGGTGGCGCGACTGGCGCAGGCGGAGATGGTGTTATTTAACGGCGGCATTGCGGGTCTGCTTAACAATTATCATCAGGAGATCGCCTGGCGTGACCTGGTTGATTATTCCGTCGCCTCCATTCCTTTAATGCAGTCCGGCAGAACCGAAAAGAAATTAGTACGCAGCGAATATGAGCAAATAGCCAGGCAGCTTAAAGCGCTGCGCGTGGAAATAGTCATTATGGCGGGCGGCGATGGTTCACTGCAGTTTTTGCATACGCTGAGCGAATTTGGCGTTAACTGTTTCGGCGTCGGCATGACTATCGACAACGATGTTTTCGGCAGCGATTACACCATCGGTTTTTCCACCGCCTGCGAGCAGGTATTAAAAGAGGTGGCGAAGCTGCGCAATACCGGCAGAGCGCTCGCCGGGCGCGTTTTTATGGCGGAGCTGCTGGGCGGTTTCTGCGGCGAGCTGACGCTACGCTCGGCGATTAAAAGCAACGCTGATTTCGCGCTGATCCCGGAGTGCCAGATTCCGGTGCCGCAGCTGGCAGAACGTATCCGGGCGCGGCTGGAGCGGCAGAACAGCGTGGTGATCCTTTGCTCGGAGGGCTACACGCGCGAATATTCGCCTGGCTTTCAGGGCGCAATCGACACCCTGATCAAACAGCTGGAGCCGCTGACGGGCGTGCGCATTCGTAAAACGATTATTGGTTACGGTCTGCGTAACGGCGATCCCACCTGCGAGGAGATTTATCAGGGCGCCATTATGGCGGAGGAAGTGGTGCGTTGTATTCAGTCGGGCATGCGGAATAAAGCGGTCATTATTAATGGCAGCAATAAACCTATCCCGATTGATTTAATGAGCATGAAAAAACGCCTTGTCGATACTGAAGGGCATTATTACAAACTCGCTAAACAACTGAATATAATCTGAGGAGATAGCCATGCTTAAGATCTTATGTGTCTGCGGCTGCGGACTGGGTTCCAGTTTCGCCATCGAAATGAGCGCAAAGGCGGTATTAAAGAAGCTGGAAATTGAAGCCGACATCGATCACACCACCATATCGGAAGCGAATGCCTTTAAGTCCGATATTATTTTAACGCAAAAAGCCTTTGCCGACGTATTAAACGCCGACGCCAGCCCGGAAGAGATGAAGCGCGTTATTGTGCTTAACCGGCTTACCGATAAAGGCGAAATTGAAGAAAAGATCTTGGCGTTTTTAAAAGAACACAATGTAAAGGTCGCGAATCATGAATAGCGTGATTAATTTCCTGGTCAGGGATCTGTTAGGGCAGGCATCTATTCTGATCGCCTTTATTGCGCTGATCGGTCTGCTGCTGCAGCGTAAATCAGCGGGTAAAGTGGTGGAAGGCACCTTTAAAACGCTGCTGGGCTTTTTGATAATGATGGCCGGCATCAATATTATTGTCGGCGCGTTAACCTTCCTGAATACCATATTTACCCACGGTTTCGGCATGCAGGGCTATATCACCGATGTGGCCGCGATTGCCGGACTGGCTAACCGCGAGCTGGGATCGGAAGTGGCACTGACGCTGCTGGTGATCTTTATCGTGAATATCATCATCGCGCGCATTACGCCCTTTAAATATATTTTCCTGACCGGGCAGGCGCTGCTGTGGATGGCCACTATCGGCACCGTGATCGGTTATAAAGCCGGACTGACCGGACTTCCGCTGATCCTTACCGGCGGCATTTTCGGCGGCATTATGGCGGTTGTGATGCCTGCGCTGGCGCAGCCGGTGGTACGACGTATCACCGACTCTGACGATATCGCGCTCGGCCATTTCTGTACTATCGGCTACCTGGTGCAGGCGGCGGTGGCGAAAGTGGTCGGCAAAGGCTCGCGATCTACGGAAGATCTCAAGCTGCCGGACAACTTCAAATTCCTGCAGGATACCTATCTGGCGATGGGCATCGTGATGGTGCCGATGTATCTCATCCCGGCGCTGGCCGCCGGACCGGCTTTTATCGCCTCTTACAGCAACGGCATGAACTACCTGATGTATGCCTTTATGCAGGCGATGCAGTTTGTCGCCGGGGTGTTTGTGCTCTATAGCGGCGTGCGGCTGCTGCTCAATGAACTGGTGCCGGCGTTTCGCGGCATCGCGATGCGGCTTGTGCCGAACGCCAGGCCCGCGCTCGACTGTCCGGTGCTGTTTCCCTATGCGCCCAACGCCGTGATTGTCGGCTTTCTCGCCACTACGCTCGGTTCGATCATCGGCATGATCGTCTTCCCCATGTTTGGCCTGGCGATGATCCTGCCCGGTCTGCTCACCAACTTCTTCGCCGGCGGCGCGGCTGGCGTGTTCGGCAATGCGCTCGGCGGTCGTCGCGGCGCGATGATCGGCGGCGTGGTGCATGGGCTGTTTATCACCTTTCTGCCCGCCATTCTGGTGCCGATGCTGGAAAGCTACGGTTTCACCGGCGTCACCTTCAGCGATGCTGACGTCATCAGCACCGGCCTGGTGTTAGGCCACGCCTTCCAGGGCAACTGGCTGTTCGTCGCGCTGTTCGTGCTCTTTATTACCCTGATCGCCTGGTTTGTTAACGGAAAATCCACTAAGCCCCGTGAGGAAAATATCCATGAGTCTGTATAACTTTATCGATCTGCTGCAGGTGGCTAAACAACGCGAGTTTAAAGCGCTTGGTTCTTTTAATTTGCACTGTCTGGAAATGCTGCCCGCGTTTTTTAAGGCGGCGGAAAAGACCAACAGCCCTTTAATGATCCAGATTTCGACCGGCACCGCGAAATATTTAGGCTACCGGCTGCTGGTGGACGCTATTTGTTCGCTGTCGGCCAGTAAAAATGTGCCGACCTGTCTGCACCTCGATCACTGTTCAGATTTAGCGGCGATTCAGACCGCCATTGACGCCGGGTTCAGTTCGGTGATGTATGACGGCTCGCATCTGCCGATTGACGAAAATATTGCGAATACGCGTCGCGTTATTGATATGGCGCGCCCGCGCAACGTGTCAGTAGAGGCGGAGCTTGGCGCAATAGGCGGCTCGGAGGATGGCAAAGTAGTGGCGCTGGAGGAGATCGCCTTTACGCCTGTAGAAGACGCCAGACGCTTCGTGAATGAAACTGGCGTCGATATGCTGGCTATCTCTATCGGCACCGTTCACGGCCTCTATACCGGCAAAGCGCATATCCAGCATCAGCGGCTGGCGGAGATCACCCAGGCGACCGGCACGCCGCTGGTGCTGCATGGTGGTACCGGCGTCAGTGATGAAGATATGCGGCTGGCGGTGCGCAACGGTATCGAAAAGGTCAATGTCGGCACTGAAATGAACGTGCAGTGGGTGGCGCGTTGCAAGCAGACGTTTGAAAAAGGCAAAGTGAACGACAGCGTGCGAAACTTTCTCGTTCCGGCGAATGACGCCGTGACGGATGTGTTAGTCGAGAAGATCCAGCTGTTCCGTTAATTTCTTTTCTCCATTATGAAAATACCATTGCCCGGCGCGATTCGGGGCAGGAGAGGCTATGTTTGGATTTATGAAAAAGTCCACGCCAGATAAAAGCGTGGATGAGGCGGAAATTAATCGGCAAGCCAGCGAAGTAAACAGAGAAATAAGCGGGCTGGAACAGCGGCTGGAGATAAATTCCCGCGACGGCGAAGCGCAAAAGCAATTAATGCAGGCCTATAACCGGGCGCTGAGCTTATTTGCCAAAAGTAAACACCACCGCACTGAAATGGATGCGCTGTTCGTCAAAATGGATACGCTGCGCAATATTATGCGCAAGTCGATCTGAGGAGACCTGATGAGTATTAAACAGGTATTACAGGAGGCCAACGCCATTCAGGTCGGCGTCAGGGCGTGCGACTGGCAACAGGTGATTACGCTGGCGGCGCAGCCGCTGGTGCGCGGCGGCTATGTGAAAGCCTCCTATCCCGAAGCGGTTATCGCTAATACGCTGAGGCATGGCGCTTACTATGTGTTTGAAGAGGGGATCGCCATACCCCACGCGCGGCCGGAGAGCGGCGTGGTTAAAGATTGCTTTAGCCTGCTCCTGTTACAGGAGCCGATCTCGTTTGATGGCAGTGATAAAGCGGATATCGTCATTATGTTCGGCGCGCGCGACAGCAATGCGCACATTGAGGAGGGCATCCGCGCCATTGTCTCGCTGCTGGATAATGCGGAAACGCTGGCGCGCTTACGCCAGGCGAACAGCGTGGCGGAGGTGATGGATATCTTATGACGCTCGCAACCCAACCCAAACAGGTGGTGCTGGTAAACGGCATTCCCGCCTCCGGCAAAAGCACGCTGACCCGGGCGCTGGCCGCGCGGCTGAGCCTGCCGGTGCTGACGCTCGACAGCATAAAAGAGCCCTTTATGGCGAGCTTCGCGCCGGTGGATCGCCAGCGCAATCGCCAGCTGGGCTGCGCCGCCTATCAGGCGATATGGAAAATCGTCGGGCAGGCGCCGCCAGGGTGCGTCTACCTGATTGACGCCTGGTTCGGCTTTCAGCCAAAAAGCGTACTGGAAGAGGGGCTGGCGAGCGCGGGCGTCAGCCGGGCGCTGGAGCTGTGGATGGCGATATCTCCGGACGAAGCGGCAGCGCGCTACCAGGCGCGGCTGTCGAACCGGATGCCAGGCCATCCCGGCGCGGAATATCTGCCGGAGCTGCGGCGGCTGGCGGAGCAGGCGAAGCCGATGGCGGCGGGCCCGATATATCAGCTTGACGCCAGCATGCCGGATACGGAAGGCGCCGAACGGTGGCTGAAGCAGCAATTACTGCCGCCGCGCATAACCTCTTTCGCCTCCGATAACGTCCTGTATAGGCAGGGCTAAACCGAAACCGGCCTCAGGGTCGGTTATTTTATCCCCGCCTGCCGCTTGACGTCTGCGCAATTAATGACCGTACTTAATTAATAAATTGTCATTAAAGGAGAGCTCTATGTCACTGCCACCCTTCCTCAAGCCAGGCGAAAAGGTCGTGCTCTATGACGGCATCTGCAAACTTTGCAATGGCTGGGTCAAGTTCCTGCTACGCAGGAAGCTCTCTCATCGCATTCGCTTTGCCGCTGTTCAGAGTGAAGAGGGCAAGGCGCTGCTGCGCTTTGCCGGGCTGCCGGATGAAAACATACGCACTATCGTACTGATCGACGGCGACCGTCACTGGATCCGCGCCCAGGCGATTTTGCGCGTTATGCGACTGATGCCTTTTCCCTGGGGGCTGATCTCGCTGCTGAGGTTCATTATTCCTGGCTTTATCAGCAACTATTTCTACAACCGCATTGCCGTCAACCGCTACCGGCTCTTTGGCTGCTACGAGGCGCAGCTTCCGGTAACCGCCGATTATCCGGGACGCTTTTTGCATCCCTGAGATCGTTATCCCGGCGTCAGGAACTCTTCACGCTGCGGGGTAAAGGTATCCAGTAGCGTGCCTGCCTCAAGGCAGACACAGCCGTGTTCGACGTTCGGAGCTTTATAGAGCGTGTCGCCCGCACCGACCTCCTGAGTGACGCCAGCGATAGTAAAGGCGAAACGACCGCTCAAAACAAAGGTCAGCTGCTCATGGGGGTGATGATGCAGCGGCCCCACCGCGCCCCGTTCAAAGGTGACCTCCACTGCCATAATGGCTCCGCCGTGCGCCAGCACGCGGCGCGTTACGCCATTGCCTAAATCTTCCGGCTGCGTCTGCGATCGGTATACAAACATATGCGCTCCTCATTCAGGTCAGGTTGCTGCCTGCCGTTTTTGTGACTCTCATCACGGCACGGCGTACGATTAACGCATGCACTTTAGCCGCTTTTGATTAAAATGAAACGGTGTTTCATAAATAATTAAGGGCAGATCATGAAAATCGCATTAATGATGGAAAACAGCCAGGCGGCTAAAAACGCTGTTGTGCGCAAGGAGCTGGAAAATGTGGCACAGCCGCTGGGCCATCAGGTCTTTAACGTTGGCATGAGCGACGAGCAGGATCACCATCTGACCTATATTCACCTCGGTATCATGGCCAGCGTGCTGCTGAACAGCAAGGCGGTCGATTTTGTTGTCGCCGGCTGCGGTACCGGGCAGGGCGCGCTGATCTCTCTTAATCTGCATCCGGGCGTGGTCTGCGGCTACTGTATCGATCCGGCGGACGCCTACCTGTTTGCCCAGATCAACAACGGCAATGCGCTGGCCCTGCCGTTCGCCAAAGGCTTCGGCTGGGGCGCGGAGCTTAACCTGCGCTTTATTTTTGAAAAAGCCTTCACCGGTGAAAAAGGGCTGGGCTATCCGCCAGAGCGGAAAGAGCCGCAGGTGCGCAACGCCGGTATCCTCAATCAGGTCAAAGCGGCGATGCTGAAAGAGAACTATCTCGATACGCTGCGCGCGCTGGATCCAGAACTGGTGCGCACTGCGCTCAGCGGCCCCCGTCTGCAACACTGCCTGTTCGAACATGGCCAGGTGCCGGAAATCGCCGATTTCGTGCGTCAGATGGCGCAGTAACGCTTTTGCTGGCGTGCGGTGTTCACCGCGCGCCTCTCTCTTTCCTCCGAACCTCCTCGCCAGCGCCGCGCCTTTTTTATCCCGCTCCTGGCGCGTGTGAATACGCACGCAATGAAGAATTTACCCAGACGATTGTGCCGCTCACGCTTGCAGATGCGGCAGAGCTGACCATTATTGTTTATTAACCCGTTCATCATTAACCGGCTTTTGACCGACAGGGCGAAAGGCAAGGAGGAAGAAATGCGCGTTCATCACCTTAACTGCGGCTGTATGTGTCCCTTTGGCGGCGCGCTCTATGACGGATTCAGCCGCTCGCCGATGGCGCACCTCAGCTGCCATTGTCTGCTGCTGGAGACAGACGCGCACGGGCTGGTGCTGGTGGACACCGGCTTTGGCCTGCAGGATATGGCGCGTCCCGGCCATCGTCTGTCAGGTTTTTTTCGGCTGTTTAACAATATTCAGTTCGACCGCAAACTCAGCGCATGGCAGCAGGTTGTCGATCTCGGTTTTAAACCAGAGGATGTACGCCATATTATCCTGACGCATCTCGATTTCGACCATGCGGGCGGCATCAGCGACTTTCCCCACGCACGCGTGCATCTGCTGCAGCGGGAGCTGGATACGGCGCCAGTGCGGCAGAGCTGGCTGCAGCGGCAGCGTTTTCGTCCGCAGCAGTGGGGCAATCACAGCGGCTGGCGCGGCTATGCTACCGGCGGCGAGCGCTGGTTCGGCTTTGATGCGGTGAGGGCGCTCGACGATCTTAACGACGAAGTACTGCTGGTGCCGCTGCCCGGCCACACGCTGGGGCATGCGGGCGTCGCGGTGCGCCAGGGCGACGGCTGGCTGCTGCACGGCGGCGACGCCTGGTTTTACCGCGAGGAGATGCGCCAGCCGGAGCGTCACTGCACGCCCGGCCTGCGGTTCTACCAGTGGATGATGTGCAGCGATCGCGAAGCCTGGCGCACCAATCAACAGCGGCTGCGCGCGCTCTCCCTGCAACCCGACGCGAAGGTGACGCTGTTCTGCAGCC
Source organism: Pantoea sp. YU22 (assembly GCF_003970755.1). Taxonomy (NCBI): domain Bacteria; kingdom Pseudomonadati; phylum Pseudomonadota; class Gammaproteobacteria; order Enterobacterales; family Erwiniaceae; genus Pantoea; species Pantoea sp. YU22. The sequence goes on from NZ_RYDU01000001.1 coordinate 727,981, forward strand.
ACGATCGACGCGAGCTGGGCCTGCTTGACGGCCGTTGACAACATTTTTCTCCGCCTCTTCTCCTTTAACCCATTTTGCGTGATAGTAACGGCGCTTTACACAAATAATTATCATTATCATTTGTATGGGTTAGTTGAATGAAAAAATGGATGTTAGCGCTGGGATTGTTATGCATAACGGGAACGACTGCGGCCAAAACTATTACTGACGTGGCGGGCCGTCAGGTTGAGGTCGCCGACGAGTCGAAACGTATTATCTTAGGCGAGGGGCGACAGATCTATCTGCTGGCGGCGTTCGATACCGATGCGCCGTTTCAACGCGTGGTGGGGTGGCGCGACGACTTTCACAAAGCGGACTGGGATGGCTATCGGGCCTATGAAGCGCGTTATCCGCAAATTAAGAGGCTGCCGACTTTCGGCGGCGCGAAAGACGGCACCTTTAACGTCGAACAGGCGCTGACCCTGAAGCCCGATCTGGTGCTGATGAACCTGGAGTCGAGAGCGGCGACTGATGAAGGGAAGCTGATTGAGAAGCTGCAGGCGGTTGGCGTTCCGGTCGTCTTTATCGACTTTCGCGAAGCGCCGATGGTTAACGCGGAAAAAAGCATTCGCATTATGGGCGAACTGCTGAATAAACCCGAACGCGCGCAGGCGATTATCGATTTTCGCCACCAGCAGATCGAACGCGTAACCGCGCGGCTTCAGGATTTTCGCGGCACGCGCCCGAAAGTGATGATTGACCGCGCAGGCGGCTATACCGATGAGTGCTGCATGTCATTCGGCAATGAAAACTTCGGCCAGATGGTGGAGATCGCGGGCGGGAACAATATAGCGAAGGAGTTGATCCCCGGCACCTTCGGCACGCTTAATCCGGAGCAGATTATCGCCAGCCGTCCCGACGTCATGGTGGTAACCGGCGCTAACTGGAAGAATTACAATACCGTCGGCAAATGGGTTGGCGTTGGGCCGGGCGCCGACACGAAGGAAGCCGAAGCGCGCCTGCGCAGGTTGATGATGCGCGACGCCTTTAAAACCCTGCCGGTCGCGCATAACGGGCACGCGCACGCTATCTGGCATCAGTTCTATGACAGTCCTTACCAGTTCGTCGCCATCCAGGCGCTGGCGAAGTGGCTACATCCCGATCTCTTTGCCGATCTCGATCCGGACGCCACGTTCCGCGAATTTCACGAGAAGTTTTTACCCCTGCCTTATCAGCCGGGCTACTGGGTAACGCTGCCCGCCGACAAGCGCTGAGGCCCATGCTGCGGCAGGGACGCCGCATCATCTCCTGAATCTTTCCGTCATCTTTCTTCATATTTACTAATATTTTACAGGCGCGGCGCGTTTTACGCGCTCTATCGCTCAATGACATGGAGATGATAATGACCAGAACCTCGGGACGATCGGCTTTCGCCGTGGCGCTTTACACGCTGTTCGAACCTGTGCCGCTCGGCTTTTTCGTGGCGGCATGGATCTTCGACATTATTTACCTTAACAGTTTCGTCGTGGAGTGGACGCACGCCGCCAGCTGGCTGATCGCCATCGGGCTGGTCATCGCCATTGTTCCGCGTCTTATCGCCCTGATTGACCTCTTTCGCGGCAGCAGTCGCGCGGAGAAGGTGCATTTCTGGATCACTCTGCTGGCGATAGCGCTGGCGATTGTGAACGCCTTTGTTCACAGCCGCGACGCTTACGCCGTGGTGCCGTCCGGCGTAACGCTGTCGACGCTTGTGGTGGCGCTGATGCTGATCGCCAACGTTCAACTTGCGCTGCGTCAGCGCACAGCTTAAGGAGAAGCATCGATGAAAAAGCAAACGCTTATCGCTATGGCGCTGACCGCGCTTCTCGCTGGCTGCGACAGCGGCGCGCAGCTCGATCCGCAGAAGCAGACGGGGCCGAACCCGGAACTGCCGGAAGCGAAGAACTTCTTTATGCCGCCGATGCAGGTGCCGGAAGGGGTGCCGTGGAAGCAGGGCGAAATGCCGAAGGTCGCGCAGGGACTGAAGATTGAGAAGATCGCCGAAAATCTCAAACATCCGCGCCAGGTGCTGACGCTGCCGAACGGTGACGTGCTGGTGGCGGAGGCAAACGGTCCGGCCAAACCTACCACGCGGCCCAAACAGCTGATCATGGGCATCGTGCAGAAAGCCTCTGGGAAAGGCGGCGAGGGCGGCAACCGCATCACGCTGCTGCGCAACGTGAACGGCAAATGGGAGCAGCACACCTTTATTGAAAATCTCTTTTCGCCCTTCGGCATGCAGCTCATCGGCAATACGCTGTATGTCGCCAATGCCGATAGCCTGGTGAAATTCCCTTATCAGGAGGGCGAAACCGAGATCCGCACCCCGCCGCAGCTGGTTACCGATCTTCCGGGCGGTCCCATTAACCACCACTGGACTAAATCGCTGGTCGCCAGCCCCGACGGCAGCAAGCTCTATGTCGGTATCGGCTCCAACAGCAATATTACCGAGAACGGCATCGGTGCCGAATACCATCGCGCCGCCGTGCTGGAAGTGGACGCTGCGACCGGTGCGAGTCGCCTTTACGCCACCGGGCTGCGTAACCCGACCGGCCTGCAGTGGGAGCCGCAGAGCAACCGTCTGTGGGCTATTGTCAACGAGCGCGACGAAATCGGCTCCGACCTGGTGCCGGACTATATGACCGCCGTGCAGGAGAACGGGTTTTACGGCTGGCCTTACAGCTATTTCGGTCAGCATGTGGATACGCGCGCACAGCCGCAGCGTCCCGATCTGGTCGCGAAAGCGATCAAGCCGGACTATGCGCTCAGCTCGCACGTCGCGCCGCTGGGTCTGCTCTTCTATCAGGCGGACAATATGCCGCAGTATCGCGGCGGTGCCTTCGTCAGCGAGCATGGCAGCTGGAACCGCACGCCGCTTAACGGCTATCAGGTGGTGTGGGTGAAATTTGAAAATGGCAAACCGGTCGGCATGCCGCAGCCGGTCGTAACCGGGTTTCTTACCGACGATCAGAAGCAGGTAAGGGGCTTGCCGGTAGGACTGGCAGCCGATCGTCAGGGCGGGCTGTTAATTGCGGATGACGCCGGCAATACGGTGTGGCGCGTTAGCGCGAAGTAATAAATCGCAGGCATAAAAAAAGGATTTGGCGTCATGGCCAAATCCTTTCTTTTTTTGTTCGCTTAGCGGCTGGTGACCGCGCTGCGAACGAGGTGCTCAGCACTCTCCACAAGTGCGATTCTAAATAGCGCAGAGAAATATTTCAAGTTTCGCCAAAATACTGTATGGTTATACAGGTGTTGGGCGCGAAGCGGACCTCCAGCTGACTGGCGGCTCCCAGGGGCACGGTTTTGAAAATCCCGGCAGGCATCAGGTGGTGCTGGCCTGTGGCTTTAGCAACGAGTGCCGCTCAGCGCTCTCCACAAGATGTGCTTAGGCGCCCGGCGGGTAGAGTCAAAGCCTCGGTAGCCGAACAGCGCGCTCCTGTTGAAGGAGAAGGAAAGTGATGGAACTGATTAGATTGCTCCTGGATCTTATCCGGGTCATCTTGCAGATCATCGTTGCCCTTTTGCAACTGACCGGCCAGGCTCACTAGCCGGAACTTGAATAAAGGCGGAGCTGACCACTCCGCCTTTTTCGTCGGGTTTACCTCTCTGTCTTCTGGCTGTCATCTTCGCCCGTTACCGTCAGCGCTGTTTCCGGCGCGCCGGGCGCGCGGCTTATCCAGACATCTGACCAGACGAGGCTTTTATGTCTTTACACGCCATCTCTTCCGCCAGACTGCAGCAAACCTTTATTCATGACAGCGTACGTATGCGCGACACCCTTGTGGGGCAGCAGTGCGAAATCCTGGCGCACAGCTATCTCGAATACAGCACGCTGGGCGACTTCTCCTACCTTGGCGAACACTGCAACGTGGCGGACGCGCAAATAGGCCGCTTTACCGCTATCGCCAACCATGTGCGGCTGGGCGCGCCGAATCATCCGATGGAGCGCGCTTCGCAGCACCGTTTCACCTATTGCCCGGAGTATTATGACGCCAGCGCCGCGCGCGACAGCGGCTTTTTTGCCGACCGGCGCGCCGCACGCGTGATCGTCGGCCATGACGTCTGGATTGGCCACGGCGTGATAGTGCTGCCCGGCGTTACGATCGGCAACGGCGCGGTGCTGGCGGCAGGCGCGGTGGTGACTAAAGATGTCGCGCCCTACAGCGTAGTGGGCGGCGTGCCGGCGAAACCGATCCGCATGCGCTTTACGCCCGCCATCGCCGCGCGCCTGCAGCAGATCGCCTGGTGGGAGTGGCCGCTGGAGAAGCTGATGGCGAACCTGGCTGATTTTCAGTCTGGCGACATTGAGCGCTTCTGCGAACGCCACGGCTGACTACACTTAACCGATCGCAACCCAAACAGGAGAGCGCTATGTTTACGCTCTATGGCGTACCGGGCTGGGGATCGGCTATCAGCGAACTGATGTTCTGCCTTTGCCGCGAGCCTTATCACTGGGTGGATGTGTCTGGTTTTGACCAGCCGGGCGAAGCGCGCGCGCGGCTGCTGGCGCTTAACCCGCTGGGGCAGGTGCCTGTTTTGCAGAAAGAGGATGGCGCGGTGCTGACGGAGAGCGCTGCCATTGCGCTGATGCTGGCGGATCGCAACCCTGCGCTGCTCCCACCGGTCGGCAGCGCCCAGCGCGAGCGTTTTTACCACTGGCTGGTATGGCTGGTCGCTGCTATCTATCCCACCTTTACCTACGGCGACTACCCGCAACGCTGGACAGCTTCCGGCGCGGAGGAGCTGAAACAGAGCACCGACGCCCATCGCGAAAGCGGCTATCGCTGGCTTGAGTCGCAGCTCGGCGAGAGCGCTTTTCTGCTGGGCGATAATATTACGCCGCTTGACGCTTATCTGCCGGTGCTGGTGAGCTGGCAACCGCGCGAGGCCTGGTTTCAGGCCAACACGCCGAAGCTGTGGGCGATTGCGCAGCGCGTTAAGAGGCGGGAAGAGCTACAGACCGTGATCGCGCGCAACCATCTGTAGCAGGTCCCGCTGTTACAGCGCCTGCTGCGCGACGCCGGGCGCGTTCTCTGGCTGAAGACGTTTCTCCGGCTGCAGCAGCGTCATCGCCAGCATACTGCCCAGCGCAACCCCTGCGGTTACGGTAAACATCGCATTGTAGCCGTAATACTCCGCCAGCCAGCCGCACAGCATCGGCGAAACGATCGAGGCGAGATTGGCGATAGCCAGCGTCATGCCGCTGAAGGCGCCGACAGACGCTTTAGGCGTCACGTCGATCACCACAGACCAGTAAACGTTATTGACCATCGCATTCAGCGCGTTGCCAAGCGTCATCAGCGCAATAATCGCCGTTGCCGATCCGATGTAAGGGATAGCCATAAAACAGCAGGCGGTGCCCAGTAGCGTGACGGCGGCAAACAGGTTGCGCGCCACGCGCAGGTTACGGAAACGCGTCAGCAGGCGATCAGCGAGGCGGCCGCCGAACAGGACGGTAAGGCAGGCTCCGCTCCAGGGGATCATGGCGACGTACCAGAGCGAATGAAGATCGTAATGGAAGCTATCCTGAAGGTATTTCGGCAGCCAGGTCACCAGCGTAAAGGTGATATAGAGAAAGGAGAAATAGCCCAGCGCATTACACACCAGGGTACGGCTGGTAAAGAAGCGCCACCAGGGCAGCGGCGCATCGTCATGCGCGTCCTGGCTCTGCCCGCTACGGATCAGCGCCCGCTCCGCCGCGTTTACCGCAGGCTGCTGATCGGGGGCGTCGCGGAAGGTGCGCGCAAACAGCAGCATCGCCAGCAGCGAGAAGACGCCCAGCAGGATAAACATCATGCGCCAGTCGTGGGTCAGCAGCAGCAGGCCGACCGCAATCGGCGCAGTCAACAGCGAGCCGGCCTGCGTAGAGAGTAAGCCAATGCCCAGCGCGAAACCCCGCTCGTTATCCGGCGCCCAGTGGGCGATCGCCTTGTTCATCAGCGCATAGGCGGGGCCTTCGGAAAAGCCGAACAGAATGCGCAGGGCGGCAAACCCCATAATCGCCGAGCCGCCAAACAGCGCCATACCCAGATCGCCCGCCCAGGCGGTAGCGATCTCCAGCAGCGACCAGAGCACGCCTGCCATCAGCCACACTTTTCGGGTGCCAAGCCGATCCGCAAGGAAACCGCCGCACAGCGAGCCGAAGAGATAACCAAACCCGAAATAGCTCAGCACCGCGCCCAGCTGCACTTTATTGAAGTGATATTCCTGCGAGATGGCGTTAGCGGCGAATGACAGTGCTCCGCGATCGATGTAGTTGATCAGCGCGACAAAGAACAACAGCGAAAAAATAACGTAACGATAGCGACTCGGCTGCATCTTGCTTCTCCTGCATGAATAAGGTCAGCATGAGACAAGCAAGATTGATGCCGGAATTCCTCACAACAGGCTGGCAGGGCGTTTCAGGCGGATCAGGCCTTGTCTGGCGTTAAAACAAACTCGTTCGCGCCTCATCCGGGTGCAGTAAAAGCCGCTTTGTGAGGTCGGGAAGGCCTGGGAAGCCCGGCCAGCGTTAAGTAAATGTGATTTTTCTGACAGCGGCCTGAACAAAAGATGCGATAAAGCAAGGGAATTAATTAGCCGCGCGCTATCAATATCAGCAGCGCCCTGGTCATCCCGCCCCTGAGCAGAGAGCATGTTCCTGTTTCGCCAGCCCCTCATTCGTTAGCCCTGCTTAAGTCATGGTATATAAACAGTTTTTACGAAAAATTTACCTAAGTTAAAATAACGTTGAAGTTATGTGTATTTATTTTATTTCGACCCTTGAATGAGGAAGAGAAGGATCATGGTTAACAAGCTAACCAGTATCGTGATGGCGATTGTCGCCGTTGCGATGCTCTATATGGGCGGAAAGCTTCTGCTGCTGGGGGGCAGCGCGTTTTATGCGCTGATGGCCGCAGGCTTACTGCTCGCAGCGATACTGCTGTTTCTCAATAAACGTAGCGCCTTAACGCTTTACGCGCTGCTGATGTGGATTACGCTGTTCTGGACCGTCTGGGAAGTCGGCTTCGATAAATGGCAGTGGATCCCGCGCGGTGACCTGTTTGGTCTGTTCGGCGTGTGGCTGGCGCTGCCCTGGGTAGTGCGTCCGCTTACCCAGCGCACGTTCCATCCTTTCCTGGGCTCCACGGTGGTGATTATGATCGCCCTGGTTATCGGCCTCTGCTTTTACGATCCGCTGCCGCAGCAGGGAACCATTACTAATGCGCGCACGCCGTCAGCTTCGACCGGCGCCGGCAATGACTGGACGGCCTATGGCGGCTCCACCAATGGGCAGCGCTTCTCTTCGCTGAATCAGATCACCAAAGACAATGTGAAGAATCTTGAGGTGGCCTGGACTTATCACACCGGCGATCTGCGTAAAAGTGATGACGCTACCGAGTATACCTTCGAGGCGACGCCGCTGAAGGCTAACGGCATGCTCTACTTCTGTACGCCGCATAACGAGGTGCATGCGCTTGATCCTGAAACCGGCGCGGTGAAATGGAAATATGCGCCGCCGCAGGATCGCTCCTATATGCAGCAGCACCAGACCTGTCGCGGCGTCGGCTTTTATGACGGCGGCAGCGCGGCGGCGGAGAGCAGCGCCTCGCAGCCTGCCATCTGCCGTAAGCGTATCTTTAACGCCACGACCGATGCGCAGCTGGTGGCGCTGGATGCCGACAGCGGCAAGCCATGCGCTGATTTCGGCCAGAACGGCGTGGTCGATCTGCATGTCAATATGGGCGAAGTGCGCCCGCATGCGCTGATGCAAACGTCAGCGCCGCTGGTTGCAGGCAATCTGGTGATTGTCGGCGGCTCGGTAATGGACAACGGCTTTAACCGCGGCAACCCGTCCGGCGTCATCCGCGCCTATGACGTGACCACGGGTCGTCTGGTGTGGAACTTCGATCCTGCGAATCCTGACCAAACCCAGCCGATTGCGGCGGATGCGAGCTATCCGCAGGATACGCCTGTGGCCTGGGCGACGCTGAGCGCCGACCTGAAGAATGGCCTGGTCTACGTGCCTTTCGGCAACGCTTCGCCGGATGAAGTGGGCATCGAGCGCGATCCCAACAGCAATACGGAGAAATTCCGCGATGCGCTGGTGGCGCTGGATCTGAAAACCGGCGCCTTTAAATGGCGTTATCAGAGCGCTAATCACGATCTCTGGGACCGCGATAATCCGTCTCAGCCGTCGCTGGTGGATATCGACTACCAGGGCAGCCAGCAGCCAGCGGTCATCCTGCCGACCAAAACCGGCAACCTGTTCGTGCTCAATCGCCTGACCGGTCAGCCGATCTATCCGGTTAACCAGGTGAAGGTATCGACTGAAGGCGGCGTCGAGGGCGAGAAGTTCGCGGCCACGCAGCCGGTCTCCAGCCTGAACTTTATTCCGCAGCCGCTGACGGAAAAGGCGATGTGGGGTATTACGCCGTTTGACCAGATGAGCTGCCGTATCGACTTCCACGAGCTGCGCTACGACGGCAATCCATGGACGCCAGCGACAGAGAAGGGCTCGTTGATTTTCCCGGGCAATTTCGGCGTGTTTAACTGGGGTTCCGTCGCGGTTGATCCCGAGCGTCAGCTGTTGATTGCCGCGCCGGTGCGTCTGGCCTATAAGTACAACCTGATCAAACGTACGCCTTCGACCGAAACCGAGCGTCTGTTTACGAAGGATGGCTCCCCTTACTGGAACGAAAACTTCCATGGTGACTACGCTATCCATATTCAGCAGTTTTCGTCAGCGCTGGGCATACCCTGTATCGCGCCGCCGTGGGGCCGTATGGTTGGCGTCGATCTGAAAACCGGCAAAACCGAATGGCTGCGCCGCGTCGGCAACACGAAAAACCTGAATACCACCTTCCTGCCGGGTCGTTTCCCGATCGGTTTCCCGATGGGCATGGTGGCGCACGGTGGTCCGCTGGTGACGGCGGGAGATGTTGTGTTCCATGGCGCGACGGCGGATAACTTCTTCCGCGCCTATGACAGCACCACCGGCGCGCTGCTGTGGCAAACCGAGCTGAGCGCAGGCGCGCAGGCCACGCCTTCAACCTTTATGGGTAAAGATGGCAAGCAGTATGTGGTGATTGCCGCTGGCGGCCACGGTTCGATGGGAACCCAAAGCGGTGACAGCGTGGTGGCGTTCCGCCTGAAATAGCGGAAACGCATCGCGCAGATAAAGATAAAGCGCCCATTCGGGCGCTTTTTTTGTGCAGAATTACGCCTGCGCCTGTCGCTTCGAACGCTCCTCCAGCACCCGCAGCGCGATCCTGTCGCCAATCGCCTGATCGATATTGCGCCAGTATTCAAACGCGCGCGACAGCACCGGCTCCTCTACGCCGTTAAGCAGATGCCCGCTCACATTGTTGACCAGCCGATCGCGCGCCGCGTCATCCATCACTTTATTGATCAGCGTATTGGCCTGACCGAAATCGTCATCATCCTTGCGCAGCGTGTAGGGCGAACGCACCATATCGCCGCTGGCGTGCCAGGTGGCGTCATCCGGATAGCGCTCGCCGTCTGCCGCCGGGCCGCCTTTGCTGTTCGGCGCATAGACCGGATCGGAAACCGGGTGAATACGCATTGCGCCATCTTTGCTGTAGCTGTTGACCGGCGACTGCGGCGCGTTAACCGGGATCTGCTTATAGTTGACGCCAAGGCGGTGGCGGTGCGCGTCGGCGTAGGAGAAGACGCGTCCCAGCAGCATCTTATCGGGGCTGAGGCCGATACCGGGCACCAGGTTATTGGGTTCGAAGGCTGCCTGTTCGATCTGCGCGTGGTTATCGGTGGGGTTGCGGTTCAGCACCAGCTTGCCCACTTTAATCAGCGGATAGTCGGCGTGTGGCCACACCTTGGTCAGATCGAACGGGTTATAGCGATAGGTTTCCGCTTCGGCGAACGGCATGATCTGCATGTAGAGCGTCCAGCTCGGGAAATTGCCCTCCTTAATGGAGAAGAAGAGGTCGCGCGTATGGTGGTCGATATCTTTTCCGGCGAGCGTATCGGCCTCTTCCTGCGTCAGGAACTCAATGCCCTGGTCGGTGTGAAAATGGTATTTCACCCAGAATTTCTTGCCCTCGGCATTTACCCACATGTAGGTGTGACTGGAGTAGCCATTCATATGACGCCAGGTTTTCGGGATGCCGCGGTCGCCCATCAGCCAGGCCACCTGATGCGAGGACTCCGGCGAAAGCGTCCAGAAATCCCACTGCATGTCGTTATCGCGCAGGTTGTTGTCGGCGCGGCGCTTTTGCGAACGAATAAAGTGCTGGAACTTCATCGGATCGCGAATAAAGAAGACCGGCGTGTTGTTTCCCACCAGGTCGTAGTTGCCTTCAGTGGTATAAAACTTGAGGGCGAAACCGCGCGGATCGCGCCAGGTATCCGGGCTGCCGCGCTCGCCCGCGACGGTAGAGAAGCGCAGCAGCACGTCAGTGCGCGTGCCGGGCTGGAACAGGGCGGCTTTGGTATATTTGCTGACGTCATCGGTCACGATAAAGTAGCCGAACGCACCGCTGCCTTTCGCGTGCGGCTGACGTTCCGGGATGCGTTCGCGGTTGAAATTCGCCATCTGCTCAATGAGATAGTGGTCATGCAATACCAGCGGGCCGTCAGGGCCGACCGACAGTGAATGTTCATCGCTGGCAACGGGAATGCCAGCATCCGTCGTTGTCGGTTTACGCTCATCATTGCTCATGGGTTCTCTCCATTTTTATAGGGATATAGCAATGATTAAGCGTAGTTAAGAATCCCGCGTCTGCCGTAGCAGAATGCTGATGATTGCGAAAGGCAGAGAGCGAAAAAAGAGCGCGCAGAGGAGGGGACGCTCAGGCCGTTTGCCTGAGCGCGAGGAGACTTATTTGTCGGTGCCGAAGCCCTGTTTTTTCAGCGCGCCCAGCACGTGCGGGAAGTAGATGTTCTGATAATAGCCGCTGACGCTTTCGCTCCAGCTTTCGCCGTCGGAACGGCCGATATTCTGCCAGTGCTGCACCATCTCCTGATTGTAGGCGGCGATTTTCTCCGCCAGGCCTTCGCTGCGGTAGGTCTCTTCGTGACGGAAGGTCTCCAGCGGCAGACGCGGCTTCTGGTGCGACGGCTCAGCGACATAGCCGATCACGACGCCCGCCACCGGGAAGGTGTATTCCGGCAGTTTCAGCAGCTCGATCAGCGCCTCAGGCTCGCGGCGGATGCCGCCAATCGGCACAATGCCCAGGCCTTCCGCGCGCGCGGCGGCCATAACGGATCCCAGCGCAATACCCACATCGGTAGAGCCGGAAACGATGCTCTCAATACTCTGCTGAGCGATCTGCTCGCGATCGATCGCCTCCATCGCTACGCGGGATTTATGCATATCCAGCACGAAAGTCAGAAACACCGGCGCCTTAGCGATCCACGGCTGGCCGCCGGCGATCCGCGAAATCTCCGCTCGTTTGGCCGCATCTCGGGTCATCACGACGGAAACCTGCTGCGAGTTGACTGACGTCGGCGCGCGGTAAGCGGTGCTGATAATGCGATCCAGAATCGCGTCGTCAACCGGTTGTTCAGTAAAGCTGCGTTCGCTTTTATGGCTGGTAAAAATATCAATTAGTGAATTCATGGATCCTCCAGATGTGGAGGCTAAGAGTAGCAGGTTCGGGCAGGGCCAGATTTAACCGCATTGGTCATTGCTGACAACTTGAGACTTTTTAGAGGATTAGGGGATGTACCGGCAGTGAGCCAGTACACATTTCTGCATTAACGCCAAAATGTTACAGTCGCGCAACGTTTTGAATGCGCTGGCGTTTTGGGCAAACACACAATATGCCTCAGGCAGCTACACATCACCACGTTGCATCCGGCTGCGTATATCTGGAGCAGTAATCCTGACTCTACTGAGGTGACAAATGAACAAAATCCTGGCGCTGCGCCACTCGCTTCTCCTGCTGGGCATGGTTTGTAGCAGTTCGCTGCTGGCGCAGACCTTCGTCTACGTTTCTGCGGCGGACGATGGCAATATCGCGCGTTACGCCTTAAATGATCAAACCGGCGCGCTGAAGCGCCTTGGCGAAACGCCAGCGGGCGGCAAGGTTATGCCGATGGCAATCGGCCCCGATAAAAAAACGCTCTATGCCGCCGTGCGCAGCGAGCCGATGCGGCTGGTGAGCTGGTCTGTTAATCGTAAGACCGGCGCGTTAACGCCAGCGTCAGAGAGCGTCGCCGCTGCAAGCTATCCCTATATTAGTCTGGACAGGCAAGGGCGCTTTTTACTGGCAGCCTCTTACGACAGCGGCGTGGTGCATGTTTATCGCCTGAGTGCGCACGGGAAGGTCGTCACGCCTTTCGTTGAAGAGGTTAAAACCGGCCATGCCGCGCATTCGGTGATTGTCGATGCGACCAGTCGCTTTGCCTATGTTGGCGTGCTGGGCACCGATCGCGTCCTGCAGCTCGCGCTGCATCAGGATGGCCAGCTGACGCCTGTCGGCGAAGGTTTTGCCGCGACGGGAGAGAAAAGCGGGCCGCGGCATTCAGTGCTCTCGCCGGATAATCGCTTCCTCTATAACATCGGAGAGATGAGCGGCAGGATTACCCAGTTTGCTCGCCAGCCAGACGGCGCGCTGCAGAAAATCGCGGAATATCCCAGCGCGGTGGCGGAAAAATATCATTTGCAGCATGGCGTGGAGCGTACGGCCAGCTATAACGACACGACGCCGCGCATCTGGGCCGCCGATATCAAGATCACGCCAGACGGGCGCTTTCTGTATGTTTCGGAACGTACCAGCAGCACGGTAACGGGCTACCGCGTCAGCCAGCAGGATGGAAAGCTACAGCTTATTGACAGCTGGCCGGTAGAAAAACAGCCGCGCGGCATAGCGGTGACGCCGGACGGGCGCTGGTTGATCGCCAGCGGCGAAAAGAGCGCGGTGATTGGCAGCTATGCCATCGCAAAAGAGAGCGGAGCGCTGCGACGCGTCGCCGAAGCGCCGGTTGGTCGGGATGCCAACTGGGTGAGTATTGTGAGCTTTGATAAGTAGCGGGCAGGGGGAATATAAGAAGAACCGCGTAAGTTCGCGGTTCTTTTCCGAACCCGATCAGGGCTGGAGCTGCTTTAGCTCCTGTTCGGTCAGGCCGGTCATTTTCATCACGAATGCATTATTCAGACCGCTTTTCAGCATATTTCTGGCAATTTCCAGGCTGGCTTCACGCTTGCCTTTTTCCATGCCTCGCTGTTCCAGCTGTTCCGCAATGGTCATCAGTTGCTCCTCATGCTGTGGCACATGCCGCGCCAGTTCGCTAAGGGTTAATTCAAGATCGGGCGTTTCGCCGACCTGAAGCATGTAGTTTACCAGCGCGATTACCTGCTGTCTGGTCATAAATTCAGTCCGCATCAGCGTTATCAGCCGATCGAGCAGGCTGCCTAAATCGCGCTGGCGAATATGCTTTTTCAGCAGGGTCAGCGCCGCCATGCTGCGGTGGTGCATAATCTCTTCATCGGGAATAACGGTTACGTCAACCAGCGGGAACGTACCGCTATACAGCGCAGCGGCGTGCTCAGTTTCGCTGAAAAGATCGAGCCAGCAGAGCGAATAAGGATAAGGGCTGCGCTTGCCCTGATAGAACAGAATGGGGATCACCAGCGGTAGTCTGTTATGGCCGGCATCGAGATGGCGCTGCATGCCAGCGATGGCGTAGCGCATCAGGCGAAAGGCCATATGTTTATCCGGTGAACTCTGGTGCTCAATCAAAACCTGCACGTAGCCATCGCCATGGCGCGTTTTCAGCGAGTAAAGCACATCACTGTAGTAAGGACGTAAATCATCTTCGACGAAGCTGCCGGACGCCAGCCTGAGCGTCGACAGGTCACAGATGGCCAGCAACGCGGGCGGCAGATGCAGCGTAATAAAGTCGCGAGCGGTTTTCGGGTGCGACAGAAAGGTTTTGAACACCGCATCGTGCGGCGTGTGAGTGGTCTTCATCCTGAAGCCTCCGCCAGCGTTTTGTCTGCCGGACCATAGCAAAAGCCCGATACGTGGCGAAAGAGGAAAGCGCACAGCAGCCGAGGCGGCCCGCAAATTTACGCCCGGTCTGAAACGGGGTCTTAGCCGTTCAGGGAGAAAGGGGAAGAGTGAAGCATCCGGCGCAGCCCACGCTACGTATTACTGATATCTCATTTAACATAATATACATTATGTGCACCGATATAGAGTCAGGAAGAACCGTTGGTAAATTATTCGCTGAGTCTGTTACCAAGCCTGCTCAATCCCGGACAGCAACAAAAACACGTTTTGTCACTGCCCGGTGTTTTTTAGCGGCTAAAAATGTTCACCACCACCATGCAAACGGCTTATTGCTGACTGGAAATGCGATACCGTCAGCATCACGGCCACGCAAGACCTGATTAAGAAGCTTTTTTACTTCACGACGCTCTGGCCGGGTCATCATCATATTGCGATACCAGGATGGAGATTTATCAAACCATCTGGAACAACTGGTAAAACGTGAACCAACACGACGATAAGATTTCATGCGACCATCGGGAAGCCGATCGCGCCCCCTGCTTTTTACAGCCATAATTAATCCTCTAAGTAAATGAATTACCTAGAAGATGTCTTGCTGCTCATATCCTGTTAGTTTTAAGGCCATAATACAGGTTCCCAAACTAAATCAATTGGTTTCAAACATTAGCGACTAAATCAAAATCTGATTAAAGCTGGTCAGTTCTGCCAGTTAATCATCTCGTCAAGGCCGGACAGTAATGCCGGAAAGTAGCTCTGATCTATGCCAAATGAATCTTTTATGATGACACTTTCAGCGGGATTTTCAGGTCTGAGCGTTAACTCAACTACGATAGAATTATAGGGCACAGGAATAAAACGAAGATTTAACTGATTTTCAGTACTGTCGAACACTACATCAGGCAATTTACTCCCATTAATCAATCCCTGATATAAAGAGGCTATATTTTTCCTCAAATCAATTAACTCCCCAGCACAAAATGATGCCTGATATTGTGTTTTTAACTCAGGAAGTTGATATTCAACATATGTGCTTATCCAGTCATATGCGGGGGCATCTGGGGTGTTTTGTCTTTCGAATGGCGAAAGACGCAATGTTCTTGAGCCACTTACGATTTCTATCATGATACCCCTGTCACTTGTATAAAAAATGTGTGATCGTCCAGTCCTTTTCGCGAACTATGACCTCAAGCGTAAAGCGTTTATAGTAGTAATAACCTTTTCGGGATTTGTCTTCAACCAGGCGGTACATGTCCGTCTCGTAACGGAAAAGACCTGGGGTTTTTTGTGGGTCTGGCATCCTACGGCCATAGCGGATAGCTTTCTCCTGAATTTGTAAAGGCACATAGCGTCCGGGGTTATACATGTGTTTTGCTGCTGTTTCTGTCATTTTAAGATTACGGGCTGACAGGCCCATTTTTAACCGGGCACGCAGGAAAGAAACGGTGCTCTGGCTTAGTTTTACAGCAATGGCCGTTCTGGCTCCGCTTTGCAACAACGCTCTGCCTGCAAAGAAGATGCGGAAAACACCGGCTGCAAGTAACGCAATATCAAGTGGATCAATCAGCGGCAATTCAAGCGGAGCTTCTTCAAGCCTGACAAAAGTGCCATCGGTATCATAAATACGCCATAAGCCGGGAGCCTGTGAAACGGAATAACCAATGCACATCCCGCTTTCATCGTCGGTTATCGGTTTGGCGTTAGAGGGTAAAAATCGAGGACGGATTTCAAAAAATTCACCCGGAGGCAACCGGGACTGAAAGGTATAGTACCGACCGGGTTCTTCCCTGACTGCAAGTCCTGTTGTCATAAAATGATTCCTTCTGGTTAACCAGCCTCGTGGAATTTTATAACACTTTTTTTAGCACAACATCACCCTTTACACCGCCTGTCACCTGACCCTTAAACTGGTTTATATCAGATCGCCGGGAAGCGGCTATATCGCAGGCGGACTGAGTATTTAATCCCCCTTCTCAGCCGGAAAGCGTTCCGGCTGAGAGCTTACGGGGCGCGAAGAAAGCGCTGAAGATCTGAACGGGTATCAATATCCAGCACGCACCCCTTGTCCGCGAGTTTTACTGCCTGACACGGCGCGCGCTGTAGCAAAGCGCGTGCGCCCGTATCGCCTGACAGCGCTATAAGCGCAGGATAAAATGGGCGCTGAAAACCCACTGGATGGCCGGGCTCGCCATTCACTTCAGCACGAACCAGCGGCGCATGACGCAGCGCATCAGCAACGGCCAGTAAACTCTCAACTGTTAAAAACGGCATATCGCCCAGCGTAATCAGCCAGCCGTCATAATCCGCGCTGGCTTTAACGCCCGCTGCGATAGAGTCGCCGATGCCCTGGCTGTTGCAGATAACGGAACGGCCCGCGTTGATAAGCGCCGCTATTTCCGTCTCTTCAGGCCGCGTTACCACAAAGAGATCCAGTCCCGTAGCCGCGGCATGTTCCAGCGTGTGCTGCAAGACCGGCTTGCCGTTCAGCGAAGCCAGTAGCTTATGTTCGCCGCCGCTCTCTCTGAAGCGGCGGCTGAATCCGGCAGCCAGAACCAGAATGGCGATCCTCATATCAAACTTCCCTGCTCCCACGCCTGCTCAGCTAAAGACGCACTCGCCTCCACGCAGCCGTTCTTATAGCGCACAATATCCGCCAGAACGGACAGCGCGATCTCCGACGGCGTTTTACTGCCGATATCCAGCCCTACCGGCGCGTGAATACGGCTTATCTGCTCAGGCGCGACATCCCCATACTGGCCCAGCCGCTCTTTTCTTCTGAGGCTGTTCTTTTTCGATCCCATCGCGCCGATATAAAACGCAGGCAAATTCACCGCTTCCATCATGGTGAGATCGTCAATGCGCGGGTCGTGTGTGAGCGACAGGATCGCCGTACCGGCATGGCAACCTTCCCGCTCCAGATAAACAGCGGGAAACTGCTTAATCAGCGTGACGTTCGCATCCAGCGAAGCAGCCATATTCTGCAGCGCCTCTTCCCGATGTTCGCAAACAATGGTTTCGAAGCCGAGCGCGACGGCAAAATTCGCGCAAAAAACCGCTACGCTGGAAAGTCCGCCAATCACCAGTCTCGGCGCGGTAGAGAGCGTCAACGTTATCGCAGCCCCGTCGCGGTAAGTGAGCGTACTGTTGGTATAGGCGGCTGGCTCCAGCGCATGACAGGGATGCGGCAGAATAATCTTCTTTTTAACCGCCGTAGCGGCGACCAGCGCATCATACATTTTCTGCAGATAGCCACGGCTGGCTGCGCCGGGCGGCAGCTTTTCAACAAGAATATCCAGCACGCCGCCGCACGGAAGCGCCCTGTCCGGTTCAAAGCCCCCTTCGCCGTAGCGCACCACCTGACTGGACGCCGGGAACGCGTTTTGATTGATGCGCTCAATAAAACTGTCTTCAACGCAGCCGCCTGAAAGCGAACCGCAGTGATGCCCCTCTTTGCGGATGATCATCATCGCACCGGGCGGACGCGGCGAAGAACCGTAGGTAGAGAGTACCGTACAGAGCCATACCTCATGCGTGTCAACCCACTGCAATCCTGCGTTCAATACCTGCATATCAAGGTTGTGCATGACCTGATCTCTCCGGCTGTGATTAAGCCAGGGCGTGCCCTGGCGGTTAAATAGTCAACGATGCCCTGTTAACGCTGGGCATCCTGGTGAAGATAGTGTCGGTTTGCCAGCGCGGCAAACAGCGCCGACAGCATAAGCAGCACAACGCCCATAGCAAAAGGGCTCCACCAACCCACTGCATCGAACAGCTCGCCGCCCAGCGCCGCGCCTGCGGTTATCGCCAGCTGGATCACGGCAACCATCAGGCCGCCGCCCGCCTCTGCGCTTTCCGGCAGCGCGCGGCTCAGCCACAGCCCCCAGGCGACCGGCGCAGGCGTCGAAACCAGTCCCCATATCGCTAAAAGCGCGCCCGTTATCAGCAGTGAATGACCCTGCCAGATCAGCAGCGCGCCGAGGGTCGCCATCGCCAGCGGGATCAGAATCAGCCAGCGAAATAAGTGTCTCTTCAGCAGCCGGTCGACAGCCCAGGTGCCTGCCAGCCCGGCGGCGCCCAACAGCAGCAAAATAAACGAGAGCGCGCTGACGCTGGCTCCCGTTACCGACTCCATAAACGGGCGCAGATAGGTGAAAATAGCAAACTGTCCCATAAACAGCGCCAGAATCGCGGCCATTCCCGAGGCGACGTGCGGCAAGCGAAGCAGTCGCAAAGGGTTCGCGGTATGGTTATCTCCCTGCGCCGGCAGCGACGGAATAGCGCGCCACTGCCAGATAAACGCGGCGACAGCCAGCGGCACGACAATAAAAAATGCGCCGCGCCAGCCAATATACTGCCCGAGGAAACTTCCGAGCGGCGCGGCGACGGTGGCGGCCAGCGCATTGCCGCCGTTAATCAGCGCCAGCCCCTTCGCCACGGCATGAGGAGGCGCGAGGCGCATAACCGTCGCCGTCGACATCGACCAGAATCCGCCTATCGCCACGCCAAGCAGCGCGCGGCCGACAATAAAAATTAGTCCGTCTGGCGCGAATGTGACAGTCAGACCGGAAATTGTCAGTAAAAGCGTAAAGGTGCTCAGCACCTTCTTGCGGTCAAAGCGGCCGGTAAGCGGCGTATTAAGCAGACTGGTCAGCACGGCGAAAAACCCGCTCACGGAGATCGCCTGGCCTGCTTGTCCCTGGCTGATGCCCAGCTCCTGCGCCACGGGCGTCAGCAAGCTGACAGGCATAAATTCAGAGGCGATCAGCACCACGACGCCAAGCGCCATAGAGAAAATGGCGCCCCAGGCGGCAGAGTGACGCGATGCAGCGTGCGTAGTCATAGCGGTCATAAGAGAATCCATAAGTTTCAGGGCTATAAGATCCTACCCAAACTGCCGGATTGAATTAACCTGGATAAACCGGATGTAATTGTGAATTAAATTCAATAATGGCTGATGCGCGCTGCCGCAGCAGTCTGAACAGCGCGCATCAGCCCGCATCACCGCATCTGCAGAATAATGACGTTGCTGCTGGCAGGATCGGTATGCTGACGCATCTCTCCCACCGCTTTTGCCGTTGTCTGCGCGCCGCCGTTGCCCCAGGAGGAGCGAATATAATTAAGCACGTCCGCCGTCTCCTGGTCGGAAAGCTGTTTACGGTAGGGCGGCATCCGGTAAGCATCCGGAACACCGTCGGCAATAATGCGGGCTGATCCATTAAGCACGATATTGATCGCCGAAGAGGCCTCTACCTGCATAGAGGTCGCCCCAGCCAGCGGCGGGATCCAGGGCGCTTGTCCGCGACCGTCGGCGCCATGGCAGCTGCTGCAGCGCGCGTTAAAGGTCTGCTCGCCGGGAAGGCGGCTTGCGCCCTGTTCACTCTGCGCCGGGTAACGCCAGGCTTTACCGCTGTCGTTGCTGCCTGGCGGCAGCGACTTGAGATAGTGCGCGATGGCGCGCAGATCGTCGTCGCGCATAAACTGCGTTGAGTTGTTAAACGCATCGGCCATCGAGCCGAAAACCACGGCGTGCTGGTTGCGTCCCTTTTGCAGAAACGCTACCACGTCATCTTCGCTCCAGCGGCTGATGCCGCTGCCGACGTCGCCTCGCAGACTGGGCGCGTACCAGCCGTCAAGCAGTGCGCCCGCCAGATAGTCCGGGCTGGTTGCGTCCAGCGCTTTTTCGTTAAAGGCCAGACCGCGCGGCGTATGGCAACTGCCGCAGTGCCCCGGGCCTTCGACCAGGTAAGCGCCCCGGTTCCAGCGATCGTCGCGCTTCTCCACCGTCTGATAAGGCGCGCCAGCAGCGAATGCGGCGCGCCATAAGGCCAGCGGCCAGCGCATATTAAGCGGCCACGGGATTTCCGTCGGCTGGTTTTGCCGCGCGGCGGGCTGAACGCCATGCATCATAAAGGCATAAAGGGCGCGGATATCCTCGTCGTTCAGCTTTTGATAAGAAGGAAACGGCATCGCCGGATAGAGCCGATGCCCGTCGCGCGCTACGCCCTGACGTACCGCCCGATCAAAGTCAGCCAGCGAATAGCGGCCGATGCCGGTCTCTTTGTCAGGCGTAATGTTGGTGGTATAGATTTTTCCTGCCGGCGTCGCCATCGGCAGACCGCCGGAAAAGGGGGCGTTCTCTGGCGTGCTGTGGCAGGCGACGCAGTCGCTGAGTCTGGCGACATATTCGCCGCGCCGGATAAGATCGGGCGATGCGGCCGCCTCCGTCGAGGTCGCCTTATCGAAAGGCGACGCTGGCGTGCGCAGCGTCCACAGCAGCACGGCAGCCACGACGATCAGCGTTGCCGTCAGCAACAGGCAGAGCCTTTTTATAGTCATGATGTTTTCCCTAAAAATCGGCGGCTCAGGTAAAGTTGTAGCGTGAAAGCGGCATAGAGCGGATACGCTGGCCGGTCAGCCTGGAGACCGCATTTGCGACCGCAGGCGGCACGGCGGGCAGCGGCGGTTCGCCGATGCCGCCCATTTTTGCGCCGCTCTCGATAATGCGTACCTCGACCTGCGCCATGCGTGATGGCGGCAGAATGGGATAAAGGTCGTAGTTACGCGCGACCGGCTGGCCCTTTTCAAACAGGCTCTCTTCCAGCAGAACCTGCGATAACCCCAGCGCGACCGCACTGTTGACCTGCGCCTCGACGATGGCCGGATTGACGATGCTGCCGGGATCGATCGCCTCCCAGACCCGATGCACCCTGACCTGCCCGTTCTCAATCGAAACTTCCGCTATCGCAGCCGCTTCGGTGCCGAACGGCGACGCCATCGCCACGCCCCGGGCGCGTCGGCTGCCATCGTCGGCGGTATAGGGGCCCGGTTTCCAGCCGCCCGACAGCTCTGCTACCGCTTCCAGCAGCGTCGTCAGGCGCGGATTGCCTTTCAGCAGGCGCAGCCGCAGCTCATAGGGATCTACCTTGCCTTTATCCGCAATCTCATCAAGGAAGCTCTCATAGAGAAAATCGTTCATCGAATTGCCGACGGAACGCCAGTAGCCCAGTTTCACCGGCCCTTTTTTATAGATCTGCGCGATGCGCACATGAGGAATATCATAGGCTTTGCCGGTCAGGCCCTCGGTGGCGGTCGGATCGAGCTTATCGCCCTGCTTACCTGAGATGCCTTCGGTCGGGCCTTCGCAGATGCTGACCGCTTCCAGCGCCAGCGGATATCCCTCGTCATCCAGCCCGGCGCGGAAGCGCACCGCCGCCATCGGGCGACGGGTGTCGCGCAGGAACTCCTCTTCACGGCTCCAGATCAGCTTGATCGGGCGGCCTGTCGCTTTCGCCAGTTCAATCGCCTGCGGCCACGCCATCGCGCCGTCGTAAACAAAGTGACGGCCGAAAAAGCCGCCCAGCAACGGCGAATGGATCATAATGTTATCGGCGGCCAGCCCGGTGCGTTTTGCTACCTCGCCCTGAAACATCTCCGGCGCCTGATTAGGGATCCAGAGATCCAGCGTGCCGTTATCGTTAAAGCGCGCCAGCGCCGAAGGCGGCTCCAGCTGGGCATGGTTAAGGTACTGGCTGTGGTAGGTGGCGCTTATCGTGGTTTTGGCCGCAGACAGGCCCGTTGCCAGATCGCCTTTGACCTCAGCCTCTTTGCCCTCGCCCGGTTCGTTAGCCAGCGTTTGCGCAAAATCGTCGGAGGAGAAATCCGCCGACATCGCATCAGCGTCTGTCGCAGCCTGCCAGTCTACCTGCAATGCCTCAACGGCGCGTTTCGCCTGCCACCAACGCTCGGCGACCACCGCCACTGCGCCTGATAACCGGTGAACCGAGTGCACGCCCTTCATGGCCTTAACCTGCTCCGCGTTGCGTAGCTCACCGGCCTCCATTCCCAGGCGCGGCGCGTGCTGTACCGCCGCGTGCAGCATATTGTCGACGCGGCAGTCGATGGTGTAGATGGCCTGCCCGGTCGATTTCTCATAAACATCGACGCGCTTAACGGGTTTGCCGATCCAGCGAAACTGAGCAGGATCTTTTAAGACGACGGAATCAGCGGGCGGAACCGGCAGATCGTGTGCGCGGCTGGCAAGCTCGCCGTAAGTCAGCGTACGCCCTGAGGCGTCGTGCACGACTTTTCCAGGCTCGGTGCGCAGCGCCGCAATCGGCACGCCCAGCGATTCTGCCGCCGCCTGCAACAGCATCTGACGCGCCAGCGCGCCGAGGCGGCGCATCGTCGCGTAGCTGGTTCGCACCGACTGGCTGCCGCCGGTAATGCGCATGCCGCTATCCATCACCTTGTACTGTTCGCCAGCCGGGGCATTCTCTACCAGGAACGTGGCGGGATCGGCATCCAGCTCTTCACCGACGATCTGCGCCATAGCAGTAAAAATGCCCTGTCCGCCTTCGATAAACGGCGACAGAAAACGCACGCTGCCGTCTGGCCGGATTTCAAGAAACGCCGGGACGCGCGTACCGGGCGGCAGCGTCTGTTCAGCCGCCTGCGCGCGAGCCTGCCCCACAGGCAGACCAATCCCCAGCACGAACGCGCCTGCTACGCTGCCCGAGGCGAGCAAAAATCGGCGGCGCGACAAACTGACAGGTTCATCCCCGAAGGCAATATCTGGTGCGCTGGAAGAGGCTTTCACGGTTGGTCTCCCTGACTCGCTACCTCGTGGATGGCTGCGCTGATGGCGTTATAGGTGCCGCAGCGGCAGAGATTCACCATCGCCGCCGCAATCTCCTGGTCGGTTGGGCGCGCGTTCTGCTTTAGCAGCGCAGTCGCCGCCATCACCTGACCAGACTGGCAATAGCCGCACTGCGGTACCTGATGCTTCACCCAGGCCTGTACGACGCGTTTGCCCGTATCATCCGCTTCGATCGCCTCGATAGTGGTGATCTGCTTACCGGCGACCTTATCAATCGGGGTGACGCAGGATCGCGCTATCTTTCCGTCGATCATGACCGAGCAGGCGCCGCACTGCGCCAGACCGCAGCCATATTTTGTCCCGGTCATGCCCAGGTCGTCGCGCAACACCCATAATAACGGCGTGTCGCCTTCGGCATCGACCTGTAGGGTTTTATTGTTAATTTGAATTTCCATAGAGCTCCGGCCTTAATGGCTATCGATTTCACTCTATCCTTACAGAGAAGAGTGGAATGATTAACCTGCCGACGCCGCATACGCTGCTGAATAAAATTTAGTAATTAACTAAACGCCCACGCAGAGGCTTTTTCTGGGCATGGCGGGTTTTAATGATCTGTGCGATTGAGTAAATGCGATTGGATTCGCCCGCCTCAATAAGATAATTTTCCACTCTCTGTGAATTAAAATCATTAATAAGGTATGGATAAGATGAATGATATTCAGGCGTTTATTGCTGTGGCGAGGGAGCAGAGCTTTACCAAAGCAGCGGCAGGCCTGGGGGTGAGTCCTTCCGCACTCAGCCATACTATCCGTAATCTGGAAGAGCGCATCGGCGTGCGCCTGCTGGCGCGCACCACGCGTAATGTCGCGCCAACGGAAGCGGGCGAACGTTTGTTGCAGTCGGTTGCGCCGCTGTTTGAACAGATTAATAGCGAAATTGCCCGCATTGGCGAATTACGTGATACTCCTGCCGGCAATATACGCATTACCTGTTCCGACGATGCCGCCGAAAGCCTGCTTCGTCCTGCGCTGCCCGCTTTTTTTGCCAGATATCCTGATATCAGCGTGGAAATTTGTATCGACTACGGTTTTACCAATATTGTCACGGAGCGTTTTGACGCCGGCATTCGACTGGGTGAATCGATCAGCCGCGATATGATTGCGGTTCGACTGGGTCCAGACTGGCGGCTGGCGGTGGTCGGCACGCCCGACTATTTTCAGACGCATCCTGTTCCCGTTATTCCGCAGGATCTGACGGCGCATCGCTGTATTAATATCCGGCACTCGGTCGGCGGCAGCGTCTACGCCTGGGAATTTGAAAAGGACGATCGCAAATTAAATATCCGGGTAAATGGCCCGCTGCTATCCAACAGTATTATTCACGTCATGAACGGCGCGCTGGACGGCATCGGCCTGGCCTATGTGCCGGAGCAGATGGCGCGGCCTCATATTGAAGCAGGCCGTCTGATTGAAGTGCTCGCCGACTGGAGTCCGACATTCGAAGGGTTTCACCTCTACTATCCTAACCGACGGAACACCTCCTCCGCCTTCGCCGCTTTTGTGGAAGCCGTCAGATACCGCGGCTAGCCCGCTTATTCGCTCAGCTGCGCCTGAATCCACTGCAGAAAGTCACTCACGCGCGGAAACTGCGCATAGCCGCGCGGATAAACCAGGTGATGGGCGCTGACCGGCAAACTCAGGGCAGCGTCAAATACCGTTACCAGTTTGCCGCTGCGTAGATAATCAGCGGCCAGCAGTTCGCTTTCAAAGATAAGCCCATGACCGAGCATTGCGGCTTCAAGGCTCATATAAGAGCGATCGAAGCGAAACAGCCACTCTCTGGCGGGCTGCGGCAATTGCTGCGTGGCGAACCACTGCGGCCACTGAATAAGCGGCGACTCGGAAAGGATCAGCGCGTGGTTGTTTAATTCGGCGGGTTCGCGCAGCGGATATTTTTCCAGATAAGCGGGCGATGCCAGCACCGACATTTTTTCATGGCGAATGGTTTTTATTTCAAATGCCTTCCATTCAGGAAACCCATGGCGCACCGCAATATCGATATTATCGCGGCTAAAAGAGAGATTTTCATAAGAACAGGAGAGCGTAACCTGTATTTCCGGGTGCGCCTCGCGAAATTTATGAAGACGCGGCAGCAGCCATAACAGCCCAAAACTGGGTGCGCAGTGAATACGCAGCGCGCTGCGATCTTTCTCATTACGCAGACGCGCCGTCGCCTGCGTCAGCCCCAGGATCAGCGGTCGAATCTCCTCTAAATAACGCTCTCCCGCCAGAGTTAATACCACGCCTTTTGCCGAGCGGTGAAATAAAATTGAGCCCAGCTCTTTCTCCAGTTTCGCCAGCTGGTGGCTCGCCGCTGATGCCGTGATATTTAATTTTTCCGCCGCCCGGGCCACATTTCCGTTTTGCGCCACCTCTTCAAATACGCGCAGCGATTTTAAAGAAGGAAGCTGACTGACAGGTTTTTCCATAAACATTCCCGCTCACGTTTTTGTGATTTATATCCGTTTTAAAAAATAAAAAATGTTAACTGCATCAAACCAACAATTTCATTCAGCATCAAATGAATTTTTTTGCATTGCCAACGTTGTCGCCTTTTCTAATGCTGAGGATGAACCCTACCGGTAGCGATACCGAACCTTATAAAAAAAGAAACTGGAGTTATTTATGTTGCTGAAAGAAAAAGTTGCGATTATTACCGGCGCCGCGTCTCAGCGCGGTATTGGACGTGCAACGGCCGCCTGCTTCGCCCGCCACGGCGCGCGCGTCGTGGTGCTGGATCTGGATGAAACCGCGGCGCAGCGCACCGCGCTGGCGCTGGGATCCGGGCACCTGGGCCTCGCCGCCAACGTCACCGACAGTGATGCTATTCGGCGCGCTATCGCTCAGGTGATGCAGGCATATGGCCGCATTGACGTGCTGGTCAATAACGCGGGCATTACGCAACCGGTTAAAACGCTGGAGATCGGCATCGAGGATTACAACCGCATCCTCGATGTTAACCTGCGCGGCACGCTGCTGATGTCGCAGGCGGTGATCCCCATTATGCAGCGTCAGGGCGGCGGCAGTATTGTCTGTCTGTCATCGGTATCGGCGCAGCGCGGCGGTGGTATCTTTGGCGGCCCGCACTACAGCGCGGCTAAGGCGGGCGTGCTCGGCCTGGCAAAAGCGATGGCGCGCGAGTTCGGCCCGGATCAGATCCGCGTCAACGCGCTGACGCCAGGTCTGATCCAGACCGATATCACCGGCGGGCTACTGCATGACGAACGTCGCCACGCCATTATTGACGGTATCCCGCTTGGACGCCTCGGCGAGGCAGACGATGTGGCCAACGCCGCGCTGTTTCTCGCCAGCGATCTCTCCAGCTACCTCACCGGCATCACCTTAGACGTGAACGGCGGCATGCTGATCCACTGATCGGCCCCCTTTTCGCCAGCAGCCCGGCTGCTGGTCACTCCCGGAGTGATTATTATGACAACGCTGAATATCAGTGCGGCTGTCGCTGCGCGCGACGGCGCCTACCGAAAAATCGCCTGGCGTCTGATGCCGTTTTTAATGTTGTGTTACCTCTGCGCCTATCTGGATCGCGTCAACGTCGGCTTTGCCAAGCTGCAGATGATGGACGATCTCGCGCTGAGCGAAACGGTCTATGGACTGGGCGCCGGGATCTTTTTCCTGGGGTATTTTATCTTTGAGGTGCCCAGCAACCTGATCCTGCACCGCGTCGGCGCTCGCCGCTGGGTTACCCGCATTATGATCACCTGGGGCCTGATCTCCGGCGCCTTCGTCTTTGTCGAGACAGCCTGGCAGTTCTACCTGCTGCGCTTCCTGCTTGGCGTGGCGGAAGCTGGCCTGGCCCCGGGTTTGCTGCTCTATCTCACCTGGTGGTTCCCTGCCCAACGACGGGCGCGCATGACGGTGCTCTGGTTCGTCGCGATTCCGCTCTCCGGCATGATCGGCGGCCCGCTCTCGGGCTGGATAATGGAGACCTTCGCCGGATCGCGCGGCTGGGCGGGATGGCAATGGATGTTCATGCTGGAAGCGATCCCGACGATCCTGATGGGATTCGTCGTGCTGGTGGTGCTCAAAGATCGCGTTGAACAGGCGAAATGGCTCGACGAAAGCGAAAAAAACATGGTGCGCGCCGATCTGGAGGAAGATAACCAGCAAAAGTCGCACCACGGCACCATTAAGGCTTTCGTGGCGGACAAGCGGCTCTGGACGCTGGCGGCTATCTATTTTTGCGTGGTGATGGGTCAGTACGCCCTGACCTTCTGGCTGCCGACGCTGGTAAGAAACGCTGGCATCCGCGAACCGCTGCATATTGGCCTGCTTACCAGTCTGCCCTATCTGTGCGCCATCGTTTTTATGCTGATAGCGGGCCGCAGCGGCGATCGTCATCGCGAGCGCCGCTGGCACCTTATCATTCCGATGCTGCTTGGCATGGCGGGCCTGACGCTGGCAACCCTGCTGGGCCATAGCGTTGCGCTGTCGCTCTCCTTCCTCTGCGTTGCGGCGGCAGGCATTCTCTCCGCCTCGTCGCTGTTCTGGATGCTGCCAACCAATTTGCTGGGCGGCGTTTCTGCCGCGGCCGGTATTGCGGCAGTGAACTGCATCGCCAATCTCGCCGGATTCTTTTCGCCCTGGCTTATCGGCGCGATTACCACGCTGACCGGTTCGCCCGCCTCAGGCATGTACTTTATCGCTGCGGTTCTGCTGCTGGGTGCGCTCTGCGTGCTGCGCATCCGGGCAGCGGACGTTAATCGTTAATCAGGAGGTTCTATGCATACTGAAACTTCGCCGCTGACGCTACGCCAGCGCGCCGCCCGTATTCGACGCCATGCGCTGCTGATGGGCCAGGTTCAGGGCCAGGGCTATATCGGCCAGGCCCTTGGCGCTGCCGATCTGCTCGCCGTTAGCTATTTCCATGCGCTGAACTATCGCGCCGCCGATCCCCAATGGGAAGGCCGCGATCGGTTTTATCTCTCAATTGGTCATTATGCTATCGCGCTTTACGCGGCGCTGCTGGAGGCGGGCGTTATCCCTGAAGCGGAGCGCGAAACTTACGGCAGCGACGAGAGTCGCCTGCCGATGTCCGGCATGGCGGCTTATACGCCCGGCATGGAGATTACCGGCGGCTCGCTGGGACATGGATTGGGTATTGCGGTTGGCACCTGTCTCGGGCTAAAGCGGAAAGGATCGTCATCGCGGGTTTATAATCTGCTATCCGACGGCGAAATGAACGAGGGATCAACCTGGGAAGCGGCAATGTCGGCGTCGCACTGGCAGCTGGATAATCTGATCGCCATTATCGACATTAATAACCAGCAGGCGGATGGCCACAGCAGCGAGATCCTGGCGTTTGAGCCGGTTGAGGCGCGCTGGCAGGCTTTCGGCTGGTATACGCAGCGGGTGGACGGCAACGACATCGATGCACTGGTCGTCGCTTTTGATGCCGCGCGCAACTGGCCGCAGGCGCAGCCACGCGTGATTATTTGCGATACCCGAATGGGCAAAGGCGTGCCTTTCCTTGAAACCCGGGAAAAGACCCACTTTATTCGCGTTGAGGCCGATGAATGGGATAAAGCCCTTACCGCGCTGGAACAGGGAGAATAAGATGAATACTTCTGCGTTAAAAAAACGGCTGACCACCTCGGCGATGATCGCCTCGATTGCCGCTGAGGGCCAGCCCACGGAATCCGCGCCCTTTGGCCACGCGCTGGTCAGCCTGGCGCGTCAGCGTCAGGATATCGTCGGGTTAACCGCCGATCTGAGCAAATATACCGATCTGCATCTTTTCGCCGAGGCTTTTCCCGATCGTTTCTTTCAGATGGGAATGGCGGAGCAGCTGCTGATGAGCGCCGCTGCCGGTATGGCGCGCGAAGGCTTTACGCCCTTTGTGACAACCTATGCGGTGTTTGCTTCGCGCCGCGCCTATGACTTTATCTGTATGGCGATAGCCGAAGAGAACCTTAATGTAAAAATCGCCTGCGCCCTGCCTGGCCTGACGACCGGCTACGGCCCAAGCCATCAGGCGACGGAAGATCTGGCGATATTTCGCGGTATGCCCAACCTGACGATTATCGATCCCTGCGATTCACGGGAAATCAGCCAGGTGGTGCCCGCTATCGCCGAACATCAGGGGCCGGTCTATATGCGCCTGCTGCGCGGCAAAGTCCCGCTGGTGCTGGATAAGTATGACTACCGCTATCAGCACGGCAAAGCGCAGCGCCTGCGTTCGGGCAAACATGCGGTGATTATCAGCAGCGGCTTAATGACGATGCGCGCGCTGGAGGCGGCGGAACGGCTGGAAAGTCGCGGCATCGACGTGGGCGTGGTGCACTCCCCAGTGATTAAACCGCTGGATGAGGCGACCATACTGCGCGAGGCTGGCGAAGCGGCCAGCGCGGGACGGCTGGTGATTACGGCGGAAAACCACTCGATTACCGGCGGCCTGGGCGAAGCCATTGCGGCATCGCTGCTGCGCCACGGCGTAACGCCTGGCTTCCGTCAGATCGCCCTGCCCGATGCCTTTCTGGCCGCGGGCGCGCTGCCGACGCTGCACGACCGCTACGGTATTTCCACCGAGGCGATGGTGACGCAGATTACGGCCTGGCTGGAGCATGGTCTTTAAGCGAAATATCATCCGGAAACGCAGGGCTTCCGGATAGATTAGCGAACCGGCGCTTTCACTCTGGAGACTTATGATGTGTTAGCGCTTGGGCTGACGGTTTAATCAAACTTCAAATGTATGATGTAACTAATATGGATTGTTCTGTTCATCACTCAGCCTGACGCTATATACTCCACGACATATCGCTTTGTGGAGCCCATTATGTCCCGCTTTTTGCGTCATTCTCTCATTGCTGGCCTGCTCACGCTGAGCGCGTTTAACAGCCAGGCAAGCCGCGTGATTACCGATCAGCTTGGTCGTCAGGTCACCCTGCCCGATCGCGTTGATCGCGTCGTCGTGTTGCAGCATCAGACGCTGAATCTGCTGGTTCAGCTTAACGCCACCGACAAAATTGTTGGCATCCTCGCTAACTGGAAACAGCAGCTTGGCGACAGCTATGCGCAACTGGTGCCGGAACTGACGCATAAAGCGATGCTCGGCGACCTCACCCACGTTGATGTGGAAAGCCTGGTGGCGCTGCACCCGCAGGCGGTATTTGTCACCAACTACGCCCCGCAGGAGATGATTGATAAAATTTCCGCGCTGGGCATCCCGGTTATCGCGATTTCTTTGCGCCACGATGACCCTGGCCAGCAGGGAAAGATAAACCCCGGTATGCAGAATGAAGAACGGGCCTATAACCTCGGATTGAAAGAAGGCATCACGCTGATCGGCGAGGTGGTTAATAAGCCGCAAGAGGCGAAAGCCCTGATTGACGCCGCTTTCGCCGGCCGCAAGCTGGTCAGCGACCGCCTGGGCTCCCTGCCCCAGCAACAGCGGGTACGCGCCTATATGGCAAACCCGTCGCTCACCACCTACGGCTCTGGTAAATATACGGGCCTGATGATGGCCCATGCCGGTGCCTTAAACGTTGCTGCTGCGACCGTACAGGGATTTAAGCAGGTCAGCATGGAGCAGGTTATCGCCTGGAATCCGCAGGTAATTTTTGTGCAGGACCGCTACCCTGAGGTCGTCAATGATATCAACCAGGATGCGCAGTGGCAGTCCATTGACGCAGTGAAAAACCATCGCGTCTGGCTGATGCCTGCCTACGCTAAGGCATGGGGTTATCCCATGCCGGAGGCGACAGGTCTGGGCGAGCTGTGGATGGCGAAAAAGCTCTACCCGGAAAAATTCCGCGATATTGACATGCAACAGCAGGCCGATCGCTGGTATCAGCGCTTCTACCGCACCCATTATGTTGACGATGCTGCGCGTACTGGCAGCCGGTAGTTTGCGGCCCGTCTGGCCGGAGCTGATGACGGCTTTTAACGCGCAAAGCGGCCTCGCGGCTGAAACGCTATTCGGCCCTGCCGGGCTGCTGCGTGAGCGTATTGAGCGGGGCGAGCCGTGCGCCCTTTTCGCCTCCGCCAGCCTGGCGCATGCGGATGCGCTGGTACGGCAAGGCGTGGCGAGTGAAAGCCGGGTTTTTACCGCCAACCGCCTCTGTCTGACCGCCAGATCCGAGGTGGTGGATGCTGCGGATACCTG
Source organism: Pantoea sp. YU22 (assembly GCF_003970755.1). Taxonomy (NCBI): domain Bacteria; kingdom Pseudomonadati; phylum Pseudomonadota; class Gammaproteobacteria; order Enterobacterales; family Erwiniaceae; genus Pantoea; species Pantoea sp. YU22. Next base: position 758,752 of record NZ_RYDU01000001.1, read on the forward strand.
GCTTACTCTGCTGCAGCGCCCGGAACTGCGGCTGGCGACCTCAACGCCGCTCAGCGATCCTTCAGGCGATTACACCTGGCAGATGTTTGCCGCGCTCGAGAGGCGTTATCCAGGTTTGGGGGACAATCTTCGCCAGCGCGCGCAGATGCTGGCAGGCGGTGCCGACAGCCTCCCGTTGCCCGCAGGCGCGCTGGCCGCGCACTGGCTGTTGAGCAATAATGAGGCCGATCTCTTTATTGGCTACGCCAGCTATGCGCCGCGCCTGGCGACGTTCCCTGCCCTCAGGGTGTTCAACATTCCTGCCGCGGACAACGTTTTTGCGCGCTATGGCTATGCGGTCTGTCAGCCATCAGCCCAGCCGCTGGCGCGTTTTCTGCACTCGGCAACGGCGCAGACGATACTGCAGCGGTATGGTTTTTTGCTGCCTGAGCCACAGAGTTAAGCGTCAGGGTTGTGTTTTAGCCGCTGCGACGCGATGCTGGCCGCTGTTATTTCCACCAGCAGGAGAAATGATGGAAAACCCGCTCTGCCGCGCGCTACAGATAGCGTTCCCGCTGATTCAGGCCCCGATGGCGGGCGTCTCTACCCCGGAGCTGGCCGCCGCCGTAAGCAACGCTGGCGCGCTGGGTTCAATTAGCCTCGGCGCGACAAACCTGGCGCAGGCCAGTGCCATGCTGAACCACCTGCGCCAGCTGACCACCGGACCGGTTAATATCAATCTCTTCTGCCACGCGCCGCCGCAGCGCGATGCTGAGCGTGAAAGCGCCTGGCTGGCGCGGTTTAAACCGCTGTTTGAGCAGTATGGCGCGTCGCCGCCTCAGTCACTGACTGAGATCTACCCCACTTTTAATGCCAGCTCCCCGCTGCTTGAGCCGATCCTGAATGCGGCTCCCGCAGCGGTAAGCTTTCACTTCGGCCTGCCGGAACAGGACGTTATCGACCAGCTGAAAAGGCAAGGTATAGTGACGCTGGCCAGCGCTACCTCTGTTGACGAAGCGCGCCAGGCCGCTGCCGCAGGCATCGATTTCGTGGTAGCGCAAGGAATTGAGGCGGGCGGTCATCGCGGTATTTTCGATCCGCAAAAAACGGATACGCAAATGAGCACCATGACGCTGGTGCAGGCGATAGTCAGGCAGTGCGATCTTCCTGTTATCGCCGCAGGCGGCATTATGGACGGCAACGCCATCGCCGCCATGATGAAGCTGGGCGCAACGGGCGTGCAGCTGGGAACGGCCTTTGTGCTCTGCCCGGAGTCAGCCGCTAATGCCGCTTATCGTGCAGCGTTAAAAAGCGCTACCGCCACCGGGACAGAAATGACCGCTGCGATTTCCGGGCGGCCGGCGCGCGCGCTCAGTAACGCCTTTTGCCACTATACGCGCGGGATCGCGCACGAGGCGATCCCGGATTATCCGCTGGCCTACTCGCTGGGCAAAGCGCTCGCCGCCGCGGCCGCCGCTCAGGGCGAGCACGGCTTTGGCGCACAGTGGGCGGGCCAGGGCGCGATGCTGGCGCGGGAAATGCCCGCGGCGGCGCTGATCAAGGCCCTGATAACCGAGTATCACGCGGCGCAGTAGCGCGCCGCGCCTTTCAACGAGTGGGATCCGCCAGCAGCAAGAGCAGCGGCACCAGCGAGAGTCCGTCAGGCATTTCGCCGCTGACGATGAGCTGCCGGATCTCCTCACGGGTAAACCAGCCGGTGTCCATCACTTCATCCTGATCGTCATCCATGCCCACATATTCAAGATCGGTGGCAAGATGGGTAATAAACAGCTGATCGCTGCTTCCGTAGGAGGGATTGTAACGAATAAGCTCACGGATGGTTTTCGCGCGATAGCCGCTCTCTTCAAGCAGCTCGCGCTGCGCGGCGCATAAGGGCGTCTCATCAACATCGACGCCGCCGGAGGGAATCGCCCAGACCACGCGATCGATCAGATAACGATACTGTTTGATCAGCAGGATCTTATCCTGCTGCATCGCCACAATACCTACCGCGGGACGTTCGTGATGGACGGCATAGAAATCACGACGCTCCTGTTCGCTAAGCGCAATACTCGCCTTCTGCACGCTAAACCAGGGGTTTTGATAAAGGGTCTGCACCTCATGAATATCCGCCTCGGTGAGCTGTTTTTTCACGTTTTCCTCCCGTCGATAACAGTGAAATACAGTACCTTAATGCCCGACCGTTTTGGAAAAAAGGTTCACCACCAGCACCCCGGCAATGATCAATCCAAGGCCCAGCATGGCAGGCAGATCCAGCTTCTGTTTGAACACCACCCAGCCAACCACGGAAATCAACACAATTCCAACGCCCGACCAGATGGCGTAGGCGATACCGGTCGGCATGGTACGCAGCACCAGCGTCAGGAAATAGAAGGCGATGCCATACCCTGCCACCGTTGCCACCGCGGGCCACAGGCGGGTAAAAGATTCGGAAGCTTTCAGACAGCTGGTTGCGATTACTTCCGCCACTATAGCGATAAACAGATAAAGGTAAGTCATAACATCCTTAAAAAGGCGCGGAGACTGCCCGGCAGTAAAGCCGGTTCAGGTGACAGGAAAATGACTATTTTAAATGATGACAGGCTGAAAAGGGAAACGGCGACAGGATGGTTTGACCTGAATCAATAAACGGCAAACCGCAAGATTTGCCGTTTATGCCTTATCTGCACTGGCTGGCGCAGTTCTGCACGCAAATCTGCGCTTCGCTGCTACAGGAACCGTTTCCGCGCGTATTGCAGTGTGAACGCTCTACGTAGCAGTTCTGCTGGCAGCTGGCGAGATCGCATTTGGCCGCAACCGGCGTCAGCTGAACAACAGGCGCGCGTGGGGTAAACAACGCCTGCGAGGCGGTCGGTTGCGCAACGGCGCTCTGCCCCAGCAGTAAGGCGCTCAGCATCAGCATGATGTAACGAGTTTTCATCTTTACTCTCCCTGGGTTCGACACCGGCTAAGTATGGCTGGCGAACGGACAAATGTCTGTGCGGCGCATGCAAAACCGCCTGGCAGTCACACTTCAGCCGCTGCATGAAACGAAAGGTTCATCCCTCTTCTTAAGCACCAGAATAGAGCATTTTGCTGGTCTGGCTGCCCGCTGCTGGCGCGCCCCCACCTCAGTTTGTCTGCCATTGCCCCGCTATACCGGCCCGGCCGGGTTGGTACAAAAGTTGCAGCTTTTACATCATCAACAAGGAGGAAAGTATGAAAGCGATTATTACTGGCGCCGGCATTGGCGGAATGTGCGCGGCTATCGCGCTGGAAAAAGTGGGCATCGAAACCGCCGTTTTTGAAGCCGTAAAGGAGATGAAGCCGGTCGGCGCGGCCATCTCTGTCTGGCCCAATGGCGTGAAATGCCTCAATGCGCTGGGCCTGAAAGCGCAGCTGCGCGCGCTGAGCGGAAATATGGCGTATATGGCCTACCAGGATTTCGCCAGCGGCGCGACCCTGACGCGTTTCAGTATGGAGCCGCTGGTACGCCAGGTAGGCGAATACCCCTCTCCGGTAGCGCGCGCCGAACTACAGGCGATGCTGATAGAGAGCTATGGCCGCGAACGCGTCAGCTTTGGCAAACGCGTGGCGCAGGTCACCCAGCACGGCAACGGCGTCACCGCCACCTTTGACGATGGCACGCTGGCGCACGGCGATCTGCTGGTCGCCGCCGACGGCACGCATTCAGTTATTCGTCATAGCGTGCTGGGCGAAAAAGTCGAGCGCCGCTATGCCGGCTATGTGAACTGGAACGGGCTGGTGGAGATCGATGCGTCGCTGGCGCCCGACGATCAGTGGACGACCTTTGTCGGCGAAGGCAAGCGCGTCTCGTTAATGCCGGTTAGCCGCAATCGCTTCTATTTCTTCTTTGACGTGCCCTTGCCGAAGGGGCTGGAGGAGGATCGCAGCACGCTCAAAGCCGATTTGCGCCGTTACTTTCAGGGCTGGGCGCAGCCTGTACAGCGTCTGATTGAGGCTATTGATCCCGCGACCACCAACCGCGTAGAGATCCATGATATCGAGCCCTTCAGCCGTTTCGTCAACGGACGCATCGCGCTGCTGGGCGATGCGGCGCACAGCACGACGCCAGATATTGGTCAGGGCGGCTGCGCGGCGATGGAAGACGCGCTGGTGCTGGCCTCCTCTCTCGCCGCCCACTCGCTGGGCATTGAGGACGCCTTGCTGCGCTATGAGGCGCGACGCGTCAGCCGCACCCGCGATCTGGTGCTGAAAGCGCGTAAACGCTGCGACATAACGCATGGCAAGGATCCGCAGGCGACCGCGGTCTGGTATCAGGAACTGCGGCAGGAGACGGGCGAGCGCGTGCTGGCGGGCATGTGCGAAACCATCGAGGGCGGCCCGCTGGGATAAAAAAGCGGGCATTGCGCCCGCTCATGATTAATCCGCCAGACCGCGATTTTTCAGCATCGGCTCAAGCTGCGGCTCACCGCCGCGCCAGTTTTCGTAAAGCTGCTTCAGATCGCTGCTGTTGCCGCGCGACAGGATCATCTGGCGGAAGCGGTCGCCGTTCTCGCGCGACAGCCCGCCGTTCTCCACAAACCACTGATAGCCGTCGTCCGCCAGCATCTGCGTCCAGATATAGGCGTAATACCCCGCTGCGTAGCCGCCGCCCCAGATATGCTGGAAATAGCTGGAACGATAGCGCGGCGGTACGGCGGCCAGCGCCAGGTTATCGCTCTGCAGCGCCTGCTGCTCAAAGCCCTCTACTGACTGCGGCGCCTCGCCAACGCGGATGCTGCGCCAGTGCAGATCCAGCAGCGCGGCGGCCAGCAGCTCGCTCATGTCATAGCCTTTGTTAAAACGGCTGGCGCGCACGATTTTCTGATGTAGCGCTTCCGGCATCGCCTCACCGCTCTGATAGTGGCGGGCATAGTTCAGGAAAACCAGCGGCTCGCTTGCCCAGTGTTCGTTAAACTGAGAAGGAAACTCAACGAAATCGCGCGGCGTGGCGGTGCCGGAGAGGCTCGGATAGCGCTGGGTGGCGAACAGCCCATGCAGCGTATGGCCGAACTCATGGAACAGCGTCACGACCTCATCCCAGCTGAGCAATGCCGGTTCGCCTTCCGGTGGTCGGGTGTAGTTACAGACGTTATAGATGACCGGACGCGTCGCCAGCAGCCTGGACTGGTTAACGAAATTGCTCATCCATGCGCCGCCGCCTTTGTTGTCGCGCTTGAAGTAGTCGGTATAGAACAGCGCCAGCGGCGCATCGTCCACATCGAAAATCTCATATACGCGCACGTCAGGATGGTAGACCGGCAGATCGTGGCGCTCGGTGAAGCGAATGCCGTAAAGCTGGCTGGCAGCCCAGAATACCCCTTTCTCCAGCACGTTGTTCAGCTCGAAATAGGGGCGGATCTGACTCTCATCCAGATCGTACTGCGCCTTACGCACCTGCTCGGCGTAGAAGTTCCAGTCCCAGGCGGCCAGCGTAAAATCACCCTGTTGCTGGTCAATGGTCTGCTGAATGGCGGCCGCTTCGCGTTCGGCGCGCCCGCGGGCGGCCGGAACAATATGGCGCATAAAGGCGAACGCCGCGTCCGGGGTTTTTGCCATCTGATCTTTCAGCTGCCATTCGGCAAAGCTGGCGAAACCCAGCAGCTGCGCCTGTTGCGCGCGCAGCTGCGCCAGTTCCAGCACCAGCGCGCGGGTGTCGTTCTCATCGCCCTTTTCGCTGCGGCCGGTCGAGGCGGCGAAAAGTGCCTGCCGCGTCGCACGCGAACGCAGCGCCTGCAGCGCCGGTTGCTGAGTGGTGTTCTGCAGCACCAGCAGCCAGGCATTCTCCAGCCCGCGCGCTTTCGCTGCCGCCTGTGCCACTGCGAGATCCGCCGGGCTCAGGCCATCAAGCGCGTCGGCGCTCTGTACCACCAGCCCGCCCGCTTTGGTGGCGGCCAGCAGTTTATTGGTGAAGCGCGTGCTGAGCCGTGCCGCCTGCTGGTTCAGCGCCTTGAGCTTCTGCTTGGCCTCTTCGTCCAGACTGGCGCCGGACAGCTGATAGTGCTGCCAGGTCACTTCCACCAGCCGCAGCGACTCCGGATCGAGCGCCAGCGCCTGACGCTGCTGATAAACAGCGTCAAGACGCGCGAATAGCGCGCTGTTCAGTACAATCTCGTCGTTCAGCGCGGTCAGCTGCGGTGCAATCTCTTCATCGATCTGCTGCAGGTAATCGCTGGTATTGGCGGAGGTCATGGCACCAAAGACCAGATTAACGCGTTCGAGCAGCTGTCCGCTGCGCTCCAGCGCCTCAAAGGTGTTGGCGAAGGTGGGCGCCTCGGGATTCTGCGCAATCGCCTCGACCTCTTTACGCTTCTCCTCAATGCCCGCCTGAAGCGCGGGCAGAAAGTCCTCTTCCTGAATCTGGTCAAACGGCGGCGCCTGGTAGGGCAACGTGCTCACCTGAAAAAACGGATTTTGTCTGACGTTCATGCCTCGCTCCTGATTACCGTGCAAAAGATTATCCTGGCAGGTTGCTGCGCCCGGAACAACTCAGCTTAGCGTCGTCGCGCCGCCATACCGCGCGCCCGTTTATCCAGGTCTCGGCGATATTGCGATCGTCGCCGAGCGTCATCAGCACGAAAAGCTGCTCCCAGATATCCTTACTGTTACTCATGCGCAGTTGCTGCAGCGGCGAAACGGCCCGATCCAGCACCACGAAGTCCGCCTCTTTGCCCGGCGCGAAATTCCCTGTTTTGTCATGCTGATCGAGCGCGTGCGCGCCGCCGAGCGTGGCGTGGTAGAAGGCTTCCGCGGCGCTCAGCCGATACTGCTGCAGCTGCCCCACCTTGTAGGCTTCTCCCAGCGTCTTAAGCATATTAAAGGTGGTGCCGGCGCCGATGTCTGTACCGATGCCAATTTTGACCCTCTGCTGCCAGCTGCGCTTCAGGCTGAACAGCCCGCTGCCGAGAAAGAGGTTTGACGTCGGGCAAAAGGCGATGGCGGAGTCGGTCTCGTGCAGACACTGCCACTCGTGCTCCTCCAGATGCAGACAGTGCGCGAACAGGCTGCGTCGTCCGGTCAGCTGGTGGCGATGATAAACGTCGAGATAGCCGTCATACTGCGGAAACAGTGACTTCACCCAGGCGACCTCCTGCGGGTTTTCGCTTAAGTGCGTATGCAGCCAGACATCGGGGAACTCCTGGCGCAGCTGCTGCACCTTTTTCAGCAGCGCCGGCGTTGAGGTAGGCGCAAAGCGCGGCGTCAGCGCGTAGCTGAGCCGTCCGCGTCCGTGCCAGCGCTCAATCAGCGCCCGCGTCTCGGCATAGCTCTGCTCCGGCGTTTCCAGCAGCTCTTCCGGCGCGTTGCGATCCATCATGACCTTCCCGGCAATCAGCCGCATATCGATCGCTTCCGCGGCGCTGAACAGCGCCTCGACTGACTGTGGATGAACGGTGCCGAACACCAGCGCGCTGGTGGTGCCGTTCGCCAGCAGCTGTTGCAGGAAAAAGGCGGACATGGCGGCGGCGTGATCGGCGCTGTGATACTGGCTTTCCACCGGAAACGTATACTGATTCAGCCACGTCAGCAGCTGTTCGCCATAAGCGCCAATCATCTCCGTTTGCGGATAGTGGATATGCGTATCGACAAAGCCCGGCACAATCAGACTACCGCGCAGATCAATGAGGCTGGACGGCAGATGCGGCAGCGACGCCCAGGCGTGCAGCCCGACGATACGTCCCGCCTCCAGCAGCAGTACGCCATCTTCGATATAGCGCGCCTGCGCCATAATCGCCTCAGGCTCGTGCGCAATATCGCTAAAATCGAAAAAGCTGGCGCGAATGGCAGTAGAGGTTAACGGCATAAAGGCTCCTTGATTCCGCGCTCGCTGGCGCAATTAACAGTCGGACAGTAAGGGATGAACTGCAACCCGCATGCCAGAAAATAGTGAATATCAATACGTTATGTAAATAAAGCAGCAATGAGCCGGTCGGAAAAACGGTATCGTATGCGCAACCGGTTGGCTGGCTGGGATGTGCCAGCCACGAAGAAAGGAACCAAGGTTTCGTGCCCGCTGCTGGTGCAGTCCGCGCTGAAATAGCGCAGCAGACGCTTTTTACAGTATGAGCGCGCTTTGTCACCGCGTGGCGTTAGCTAAAAAAATCCCGATGACACAGCGAGTCACCGGGATGCTTTATTGCCAGGAGCGGCGCGCCGGACAGGCCTTAACGGCCTGTTGAGAAGGTTTGCAGCACTTTCAGCTCGGCCACCGCTTCCTGCATGGCATCCATGCCAGCCGTCAGCGTGCGCAGGCTGTTCAGCTGTTTTGTTATGTCTGCCCGCTCATGCCGCGTCTGATGACTCATCTCAGCAATCTTGTCGGCCGCGTGAATACTACGCTCCGCCATATCCGTAGCAGTTTGTACCGTACTAATCGCCACATCGCGAATGCGCGGTGAAACGTGCCTCACGGGGCAGCACTCAGGGCAACGGGTGACTGAAATACTAGTGCGCTGCGTTGTAAATAGTGCTGCCCTTTTCGACGCGGTGAATAACCTGAATAAAACAATATTCTCAGGATACTTTCCTGGTAACGTTTATAGTCCGACAAGATTTTTTGCAAATAGCGATAAGATTCCCCTGGGGTATTGATTCGCTCAGGTCTTCGGAGATAAATAACGAGAGAGTTAAATAGCTCGCCTCTTAAAAACAACAGCAAAAAAATAGCAGAAGCAAAATCGGGAAACAGCCATGCCGGTGGTTATTTCAGGCGCGTGGATAATATCTGCGCCGCACTGGTGGCGACTGACGTAATGGTATCACGCGTCTGTTCTGGAGGCTTCTGGCAGACAGCCTTATGCGCCTGCTCGTCGGCATATCAGCTTACTCATGCCTGTAACAGATTAAGTCCATGCATCGAGGGAATTTCAGAACCTGTTAAAGGAATAAACATGCAAAAAATATCTTTTATCTTTGCAGCCATTCTCGGTTTGCTTACAGCCACAGGACCGCTGTGTACCGACTTTTATTTGCCTGCTTTGCCTGAGATTGCAGCACAGTTTGATACCACCGCTACACTCACCCAGCTTTCTCTTACTTCTGCCCTGGCAGGGTTGGGTCTTGGTCAGCTGATATTTGGCCCCATCAGCGATCGCACAGGCCGCAAAGCGCCATTAATATTTTCACTGATGATATTTGTGGCAGCATCGGTTCTTTGCGCCATCACGCATGATATATACGCGCTTACTGGCTGGCGCTTTCTTCAGGGGCTGGCAGGCGCTGGCGGCTCGGTGCTGGCGCGCGCCATTGCGCGCGATAATTATCAGGGAACCGTGCTGACGCACTTTTTTGCCCTGCTGATGACGGTAAATGGCATTGCCCCGGTATTTTCGCCGGTCTTAGGCGGCTATCTCGCCTCCCGTTTCGACTGGCGCATGCTGTTCTGGGTTATGGCAGCTACTGGCATTGTGCTGGCGTTAGTCAGCCTGCTGTTCGTTCGCGAATCCCTGCAGAAGCCCAAGAAACATACGTCGCTGCTGAACACGGCGAAATCAGTAATCCGGAACCGGCAGTTTATCCGCTGCTGTCTGATTCAGGCGTTTATGATGGCGGGGCTATTTTCATACATAGGCTCCTCCTCATTCGTATTTCAGACGGAGTATGGCCTCAGTCCACTCAGTTTCAGCCTGATTTTCGGCATTAACGGCCTTGGGCTGGTTTTCGCTGCGTTAATCTTCTCGTGGCTTGCCAGGCGCTATCGCGCAGAGGCGCTGCTCAGAACGGGGCTGGCGCTGGCTGTGATAGCGGCGATGACCACCCTGGCACTTGCCTGGCTTAATGCGACCCTGCCTGTTCTTGTTGCCCTTTTCTTTACCATCGCCTTTAACAGCGGCATAAGCACCCTGGCGGGCGCTGAGGCGATGAGCGTGGTAGAAGCGGGCGAATCGGGCACCGCTTCCGCCCTGTTGGGGATGCTGATGTTCCTTTTTGGTGGTCTTGCGACTCCGCTTGCAGGCATTGGCGGCGAGTCGATGATAAAGATGAGTCTGGCTGTGCTTGTCAGCTACGTGATTGCTCTGGCGTTAACCCGCGCGGCAAACGCCGGGGTATCCTCTGGCCGCTGATACGCAGGCGCGGGTTTACCCGCCAGAGGAGGAGTAGAATGCGCCAGACGGCAGTGAACCAGGCTAATGACGAACAATAAATCAGGGAGTGAACCTGGCTGGTAGCCACGAGAACAACTTCCCGCTGACGGCCTCACAGAGAGCGGTCAGCGCATCACTCCACCAGAACCAGGCGGGCTTAACCAGCACGCAAGCCAGTGCGGCTACGGTCGCTGCGCCTGCCATATCCAGCGGAAAATGTACGCCAAGAAAAACCCGCGACCAGGCCACCAGCAGTGATAAAACCAATACCAGAGTGCCGGTTATAAACGCCCGCGAAACCAGCAGGGAAAATGCGGTGCTGAAAAACAGCGTAGCGTGATCGCTGGGGAATGAGGTTTCCGGCGCGTGGAAAATCCAGCTATGACCAAGCGGTATCATAAAGGGGCGAGGATGGAAGTAGATAACAGAGCAGATAAAACCGAGTCCCAGCGCAGCCAGAACCGTGGCCAGTGTGAAAAGTGCCGTTCTGTGCCCGGCTTTTCCCCCCAGAAACCAGTAAGCCAGCAGTATGACAGGAATAACGTAAAGTAAGTATTGCGCGCAGACTGTAGCGAAAGTCATTAACCAGCCCGGCGCGCCAGGCTGGGCATTTAACGACAGAAACCAGGCTCGGTTCAGCGTCTCCAGTAAGTTCATCATAAAGTAGCCGCTCCGGGCGGAAATGAAAATGTTGCCTTCATTCTGTCCGGCTGGGCTTAACTAAACCTTAATGAAACGTCTGCAGAGACCCGCGGGCGGTTAGCGACAAGGTTGTTTGCCTCAAAATTAACAGCAACGTTACTGACTGCATCTGTCTCGTTTATGCCCGCATTGTTCCCCTGGGCTACAGGTTCGCAAGCCCTGTCGATGGCAGATAGCTGACTGGCGGGATGTCTCCTTAGTCAAAATCCACGCGCAAGTAACCCTCGGAGGTAAATTTACCCGCCACCGGTTCGTTTCCGGTAATACTAACGGGCCAGGCGCTAATCGAAACGGATGAAGAGGCGTTGTCATCTAACCGAAAGGGAATCTTGCTGTTAATATCATTAGGCGTCAGTGGTTTTTTATTGCCGTCGGCCACAATAAAGCCCAGATCCTTATTGTCGGAGACAATCGCTCCCCCAGAGGTATTGTTCGCCTCGATACGTAGCGATAATAATGCCTGAGCATCGATATTTTTACATTTAATGCCTATCTTTCTTGTCTGCGGATTGACGCCGACAGGCTTATTCCCTGCCCCAGCCTCTGAAAACTGGCGGGCGCCAATATCACCAAAATCCATACTCACCACTTGATTCTCGTTGATCTCACACGTTTGTGGCACTACCACGGAGGCGTTAACATGGATAATGACCATGGTTTTTCTGTCCCCTTCCCCTGCGGAATTATTGCCAGATAAATAAGCCACATCAGCATTAACGCCTTCGGTACCTACAAAGGGTTTGATAATTTTGAATTTTAATATCACCTTCGAACCACTTGACGCGGCGAGCCCACACATCCGGGAATCAGAACAGTGATTATTTATATCAACAAAGGGAACGGTGTAATATTTTGACGCGTGTACGGCGTCATAAACGTATACTTGCGTTGATACCTGCAGATAGTCACCCTCTTTCCCTGAAAAAGCGTACCAGCCATTTTGCTGTTCGATCATTCCGCTTGCAGCCGTGGCAGTCCAGTACACGCTTTTTTTAATATCACAAAGTCCGCCTATGCTATAGCTGCCTGCCCTTGACACTGGGATATCATTTGTCTCATATCCAGCAAAATTTGATTTGGAGTTAAAGTTTATATTCTGGTCGTATGTATACACGCCACCATCAGCCAGAGAGCATGGGCTTGCAAAAACGTTATTGCAATTGAGTAACACGCTCGTCACAAATACCACACCAACAATTATTTTATGATACAAAGAATAAAAACGCATAAATTCACTTCCTGTTTTCTTTTCAAGCAGGCTCAAATCGTTGGCTTTGAGTTAATGGCAGAGATCCGCTCATTTTTAATTAGTCTATTTCAGATGCTCGTCCTCTGTAAAAAATATTGTATAACAGTTGTATTTGATCGGTAAAGCCGATCGATAGCACCATCACGATAGACTCACCCAATCATCACGGCGTTCATAAGCGTTATACATTAGCAGAAAAAATAATGGGCCAATTGAAATAACCATATGATTCAGGCAGTTGAAAAATAAACTCACAATTAAATCCTGTTTACTCTCAGCTTTATAAACATAAACGCCTCAAAGTTGAACAGGCCGTTATCGTTTAAAATAAACAGATTGTTTATTCTTTATTTAATTTAATGGCATTAAATTCAAACCATGGGTAAACAGATAATAAAGCATTATTTTTTATTTTATTTCAGGCAAGGGCTGCGCCAGCTACGTCATAAAAGAGTTATGCAAAAACAGGTTTGTGATGATGTTACCGCCCTGATTTCCTGAATGATTGCGTCCACCCGATTACGCTTTCAGGCTTTCCGCGATGCGCCATAAGAAAGCCAGCCTGCTGCTTCTGCCAAATGATCCTGTCGCGCGGCAACAGCAGCGATCTGTCCTGCGTGCCAGCTCATCTCACCGTGAATGCCTCGCCCCTGCATAGCCTTCTTTAAGCTGGAGTTGCTTCTCCTCTCCCCACCGCACAACTTACCTATCGCTTTAAAGCTTCATCCTGCTTAATTATATACAGTTAAACTGTACATATTGCGGAGTCTGGTATGTCTGAAGAGAACAAGATCGTGGTACGGCGCTTTAACCAGCAGGTCATTGCCGAAGGGAGTCGTCAGGCGTTTGAAGAGCTGGTTGCGCCCCGTTTCATCAACCGATCTGCGCCAGCGGGTACGCCCAACGATCGTGAAAGTCTGTGGCGTACCTTTAATCAGATCCTGTTTCCCGCGCTGACTGATTTGCAGGTCAGGATCGAAGATCAAATTGCCGAACGCGATTGGGTTACTACGCGTAAAACGATAACAGGTGTGCACAGTGGTGAGCTGCTGGGCGTGGCGGCCAGCGGTAAAAACGTAACCATTGCGGTAATTGATATGGTGCGCATTGAGGATGGGCAGTATGTCGAACACTGGGGATTAAATACGCTGGCGCACGTGGTAAACCAGTTGAAGCAGGATTAAAGCAGTTTACGCAGCGCCGCCACGCCTTTCTCGAGATCTTCGCAGGCAGCCGCATCAAGCTTGTCGGCAATCTGCTGAGCTATCCACTCGCTACGTTTTGCCCGCGCATCAGCCAGCAAAGCGCGGGCGCTTTCACTAAGCACGATCAGCTGCGCCCGCGCGTCTTGCGGGCTTTTTTGCCGCTGCACCAGTCCCTGCAGCTCTAGCTCATTGATCACCAGACGCATACTTTGATGTTTCACACCGCGCAGCCGGGCAAGATCGGCGATAGAGAGCGCCTGGTGCGTATCAAGCAGATCCAGCGTTTCATGCTGTGAGGTGCGTACGGTGGCGGTTGCCACGCGAGCATTTCGCACAAAAGCGCTGATAACCTGGCGCAGTTCATTAGCCAGCTGTTGAGTTTCAATGGTCAAAGTGACGATTCCTGCACGTTAAGGGAGGGAGAGTATAAGCGATTTCGACGTGGCATTGAGATGCCCATAAACGCGAACCTGACGAATGACAGCGTTGTCGGGGCAACAACAGCGAAAGCGTTGACATTGAGGCATCAGACAGGCAGAGGCGAATATTTTACGCCGTCCGGCCTGCCTTGCCCGGCGGTGCCCCGGAGAGGCATTGAAAAGTCGCAGCGCTGCGCGAGGCGCTCCTCTGCTCTAATCAACTGCCGGTCTGCTAATAATCAGCGGCCGACGCGGTTCCCTTGCTCATTAATAACAACTTCACCATCCTCTTTGGTAAAGGCGCCCTGCTGCGGGTCAGGCAGAATGTCCAGCACCGCTTCAGACGGCCGACAGAGTTTTGTGCCGAGCGGCGTGACCACCACCGGCCGATTAATAAGAACGGGATAAGCCAGCATGGCATCCAGCAGTTCGTCATCGCTGAACCGGTTTTCTGCCAGCCCCAGTAGCGCAAAAGGTTCGGTATTTTTACGCAGCAGTTGCCGCACGCTTATGCCCATATCCTCTGTCAGTTTTTTTAACTCGTCGCGCGTTGGCGGCGTTTCCAGATACAGAATAACTGAGGGCTCAATGCCGCTGTTGCGGATAAGGGCCAGCGCATTACGGGATGTCCCGCAGGCCGGGTTGTGGTAAATGGTGATATCAGTCACAGGTGATTCTCCGGTCAGTGGGCTGCGCCCGGCTGGAAGGTTAAACAGACAGACGCAGGGCCAGCGCGGTAAAAAGCACCGGCAGCGTCATGACAAAGCCGACAAGAAAGTAATAATCCCAGCTGACGGTGAGGGTTATCTGCGCCAGCACAGATAACCACAGCAGAGTGGCGAGACTACCGATGGGGGTAATTTTCGGGCCGAGGTCGCCATCGAGGATGCTGGCGTAAATCACCGCCTTCTTTACCCCCCTGAACGGTACTGCCGTCAATGGAGCGCGCACCAGCCAGCACGATGGGCATGTTATAAATGAGGCCGGAATCACCCTCTCAAACACATTCATTAAAACGCATATAAAAGGGAAGCTCAAATACAAACAGGCTTGCCGTTGGTCGTTGCATTATCGCGCTCAACCTGCAGGCTAAGACGTATAATGTCATCCCGCTGGCACAGATAAGCCTGTTCAATCACCGCCGCCGCCCAGGCTGGCATATAAGGTGATAACCGATAGTGGATCCACTTGCCGTCACGCCTGTCGATAAGCAGCCCACTCTCCCTCAGCATAGCCAGGTGGCGGGAAATTTTGGGCTGATTCTCTTTCAGCATTAACGTAAGCTCACAGACGCACAGCTCCCCCTTTTCACGCAGTAACAACACCAGGTTAAGGCGGGTATCGTCCGAGAGATTTTTGAAAAGTTGCAGAGGGTGTAGTTGCGGCATAATGATTCCTGACATCGGGATTCAACAAGTGTCGCCTCTTCCACAAATCGAGTCAACAACACATTCGATAATCCACATATGTAAACCTTTCCCAGGCTCCGTTTAATTAAAAACATAGCTGAGCCAGGCTTTTTAACCGGATTGGTTACCGCTTCCGCTCAAGTCAGCGCACGCTATAGCACTGGCTATCAAAGTTAGCGCCACCTATAAGTGCATGAATTTTATTGTTTTTTATCAACCCTGCTTGTAGCAGTATAAGCCGCCTCTTGAACTTAACGCTTTGTTCCCCTTCGAGAGACGACACGGAATGCCCGCTAAACCTGATATTTCCTCTGTACCTCTTTCGGAACCTCTGGTCGGAGCGCTACATGCTCTTAACGCTGCTTTATACCCTCTTCTCTGTTAGCGCTGCGATAGCGGGTGCCGGTGCTGCACTTTTCCGCCAGCCCGGCGAAAAAGCCATGAGCCTGATCCACCATTTTACTGCTGGCGTTATTTTCTCAGCGGCGGCTACCGAAGTCCTTCCCGGCCTCAAACAGCATTCGATGGTGGCGGTACTGGCAGGCGGTGTGGCCGGCGGCGTGTTAATGATGCTGATTCAGCACTACGGCGAAAAGGCGGCCAGTAAGGCCGGCATGCTGGTGGCTATCGGTATCGATATCTTCATCGACGGATTAGTGCTGGGGATAAGTTTCGCGGCTGGCGCTAAAACCGGCATGATGCTGACGCTTGCCCTGACGCTTGAGATCCTCTTCCCTGGCTTGTCAGTGGTCGGCGATTTAAAAACCCTGTTGGGGAGCACGGTAAAGGTCTTGCTTGCGGTCACGGGGATTGCACTGCTTCTACCAGCTGGAGCCCTGCCAGGTACGCCTGTTGCGCAACTCGGCGAGTTCTGGCTGACCTGCTTCCTCTCCTTTGGTCTGATGGCGCTGCTGTATCTGGTGACGGAAGAGTTGCTGATAGAAGCGCACCAGGGCGATCGGGATACGCCGCCAGGCACAGCCATGTTTTTTGCCGGATTCATGATCCTGATGCTTATCGAGGAAGGCCTTTGACGTTTATGCTCGCGCAGCATAACGATCCGGTTCAAAATCATGCATATACAAACAGTGAGATTGTACAAAGGCTGATAAAGTCACGTTTATTCCCAAATGAGACGCAATGCGTACGTCTTACATGTTTACTTAATAAGCAAATTCTCTACTATAAAAGCAGTTAACCGTTCTGCTCTCCCTCACGCAATCCATTTATAGATTGCCCGGCGGACGGTTAACACCCTCAACCCACTCTTAAGGATCAGGCAAATGGCTTTACGCAGGAAATTTATACTGAACAACACTGACTGCGTCTTTTTTGATATACAGGTGTCCGGCGTACTTGCTGGAACATTATTGATGAAACATCAATAGATAGTCTTTATCGTGAATTATTCACACCACATGCCGGCACTGCAGTAAAAGAAAGGATAACGTTTGCCATGCCTCAGATTACAGGTCAGCAGAAATGCATATTTTAATATAACTATGATATCCACCCTTGTATCTGTTTCCTGACAGATCGCGGTTGGGTTAAGGTGATATCCAATGGCATGAGCAGGTGACCAAAAACTGGATGAAATGCTGCTATTACTCTTTTTATACGGCCACCAGGAATACCCCTGTTCAAGTGAAGGACATTAATCATGATATTGCAGGCAAGCTGCCCCTTTTTATAAGCGGGGATATAGATGCAGAGTCGAACAATGATAGTTATGTTTATATCAATTTAAACGTAGTAAGCGTGAGCTCTGCCCTTATTTATACAACCCGGGTAAAACCATCCATCCAGTATGGGGGTTAAAAATGCCAGCCCCTCTCTCCATATGCCTTAAAGAGCGGTCCCTCAGCTTAAACGCGCCTCACCAGGGGCATAGCCCGGCAGGTTTTCTGCCGGGCTTTTTTTAGTTAAATATGAACACCCTTAGTGAACATCATGTTTAAGCAGCTCCATGGCAATTTTATAAACCAGCTCTGGTTTTCTGTCAGGAAGCATTTTCCTCACTTTTTCTTCAATAGCCGCATTCGTTACAAACTGATTATCCTGAAGCAATTCCAGCACCGCTTGCCCAAACATCAGGCGACAAATGTGAATCGCATCTTTGACATATTTACTTTCCATAAGACCTCCTTTTAAAGAAGATCTCAGAATAAGTTTCACTCGCTATGAAACAATAGTGATTTTAATAATTATTCAAGTAACAAAATGGCGCGTAAAGTTTCAGTGCACACTTAATGAAACGCCTGACCTCTTGAATATATGAAAAGCAACTTGTAATTTCATTTCAGAAAGCATTAAGGGGCACAGGCAGAGACGCGCCTGACTCTCCAGGTCAACATGCCATGACCTCCCTCAATAAAAAACAACCTTTCATACTTTTTTGTTTACCTTAGGTTTCTTTTAAGAGGCATATAATCCCCTCACTCATTGCGACACGATTGTTAAACTATTGTTCGGTAAAACCTGAACGGCAAGCGGCAGCTAAAAACACAAAGAGAATTTTACATGAAAATATTATCACCCCGTCGTTGTTTATACTGCGGCGCTCGTCGATCAGTTTTACAACGTCTTTTTTCTGTAGACTCTTCTTTTTGTGATGAGTGCTATTTTTCTGTATATAGAATTACCAGGTCTAAGGGATGCCGTGATTAGGCGGGAAAACTGTGTTCACGCTCTTGTTCCCTGACGCTTGCCATTGCTTGCCATTTAAAGTTTACGCTGTCAGGAAATTGCCTTCTGACCCACGTCGTTTAGAGCCTTGCTGTGCTCCATCATCTGAAGCGTGATGATAAACGCCAGCCACGTAATCGGCCTGGCCCTCTCTTACCGCTCCTCAGAGCCCCTGCCTGACCAAAGCGCGGAAACCGCGTGGATCCTGAAGGTCGCTACGTCGTTGTGGTCGAAGACTGTTCTTAACGGGCGCGCCTGAAATTTTTCTGTGATTAAGGGCTGTAACCCAGGTACTATTAACCAGATACGGTCGAAAACGCATTTTCATCTGCCCGTTAATACTCCCTCTGACAGCAGATCAAACCGGTCCCCCTCCGCCCTGGGATTTTCACCGCAGCTTTCTTAATTACGGCGTTTTGCTCCTTATCTGCCCCGCAAGCCTTTTTTGTTTGAAGATTTGCTCTTAATATCAATGGACTATTAAACCTGCACTTATTTAAGGAACAGTGAGATGATTATTTTTGTTACCGGTGCGACCGCCGGTTTTGGTCAAAGTATCACCCGCCGATTCATTGAAACAGGTCATAAAGTTATTGCCAGCGGACGCCGCGCTGAGCGTTTACAGGAGCTGAAAGAGGAGCTGGGCGACAACCTCTATACCGTACAGCTCGACGTGCGCAACCGCGCCGCGATTGAAGAGGCGGTCGCCTCTCTGCCCGCCGAGTGGCGCAATATCGACGTGCTGGTCAATAACGCCGGACTGGCGCTCGGCATCGAGCCGGCGCATCGCGCCAACGTCGAAGACTGGGATAATATGATTGACACCAATACCAAAGGGCTGGTCTATATGACACGCGCCCTGCTGCCGGATATGGTGGAGCGCAACGTCGGTCACATTATCAATATCGGCTCCGTCGCCGGAAGCTGGCCCTATGCGGGCGGCAACGTCTATGGCGCGACCAAAGCCTTTGTACGCCAGTTCAGCCTCAATCTGCGCACCGACCTGCACGGTACCGCGCTGCGCGTCACCGATATTGAACCAGGCCTGGTGGGCGGCACGGAATTCTCTAACGTGCGCTTCAAAGGCGATGATGAAAAAGCGGATAAAGTTTACGACGGCGCGACGGCGCTAACGCCGGAGGATGTGACCGAAGCCGTTTACTGGGTCGCCACGCTGCCGAAACATGTCAATATCAACACGCTTGAAATGATGCCGGTAAGCCAGACGCAGGCCGGTCTGAAAGTGCACAAGCCCTGATGATGCCAGAGGCCAGCCCAGCGGGCTGGCCTCTGTTCAGGCACGCCCCCAGCCCGCCACGATAATCAGCATGCCGCAAAACGCCACCAGCGCCCCGCTCCAGTCCCACGCGCTGAGCTTTACGCCATCCACCACGCGCAGCCACAGCAGCGCAGTCACTACATAAACGCCGCCGTAGGCCGCATATACGCGCCCGCTCGCCGCCGGATGCAGCGTCAGCAGCCAGACAAAGGCCGCCAGACTCAGCGCGGCAGGCAGCAACAGCCAGGGGGAAGCGTTCTTTTTCAGCCACAGCCAGGGTAAAAAGCAGCCGACAATCTCCGCGATGGCGGTGAGAAAAAAGAGCAGCGCGGTTTTAACCAGCATGAAATCCTCTCGCTAAGGTAAACAGAACGCCCACTACTGGTGAGCAAATAAAGCGCGATGATATACTAAGCACTGCCTGCCGCAACCCTGAGTCATTCCTGCGCGCCAGGCATTAACCGAAGGAAAAGATGATGAAAAAATTGTTTCCGACCCTGCTCGCCGCGCTGCTGGCCAGCAGCACGATGCTGACCGCCGTGCAGGCCAGCGCTAATACCAGCCGTCTGATTATTGAAGATGGCAGCAGCGCCGCCAGTAATGAAGCTGCGCGTCAGAGCAAAGAGCAATGGAATGATACCCAGCGCCTGCGCCACAAAGTGAACACGCGCGCCGAAAAAGAGTTTGATAAAGCAGATCGCGCATTTGATACGCGCGACGCCTGTGAAAAAAGCTACAACGTTAACGCCTACTGGGAATCCAAT
This sequence comes from Pantoea sp. YU22, assembly GCF_003970755.1. Lineage (NCBI taxonomy): Bacteria > Pseudomonadati > Pseudomonadota > Gammaproteobacteria > Enterobacterales > Erwiniaceae > Pantoea > Pantoea sp. YU22. The sequence continues at coordinate 778,549 of NZ_RYDU01000001.1, forward strand.
ACCCTGCGCTGCCTGGATCGCCGTACCGGCCGCCCGGTCGTGCCCTGATATTGCCCACGAAATGCTATAGTCAGTAAGGTTCACTACGCAAAAGGAGAAGATGATGAAGAAACAGACCGGAATGTTAATCGCAACTTTACTGGCGCTGCCGATGCTGGCACACGCCTCCTGTGAATCCGTCAAGGCGGATATCAGCCACAAAATTATCCAGAACGGCGTCCCGGAATCGGGTTTCTCGCTGGATATCGTGCCTAACGATCAGGTTGACCAGGCGGGCGGCCAGGTGGTGGGCCATTGCGAAAACGACACACAGAAAATTGTTTATAAGCGCGTGGGACGCAGCGACGAGGGCAGCGTGCCCGACAGCGCGGGCAGCTCGCAGGACGCGCCTGCTCAGTAAACATGAAGGGCGACGCAGTCGCCCTTTTCTATTCCGCATGTTCCGGCCGCTGTCGCGGCATCATCCAGGCTACGCCCAGCGCAAACAGCGCAATCACCAGTGCCACAATAAACACCCAGTGCAGCGAGGCGGCAATCGCCAGCACCATATGGTGCAGCGTCTCGCTGGAAAGCGCCTCGCGCGTTGGCGCAGACATAATCTGCTGCACAGGATCCTGGGCGTGCGGCAGTCGCTGCGACAGGTTGAGGTTCAGGACGGCGCCCATCAGCGCGGTGCCGACAGCCGATCCCATCATGCGGCTGAACATAATCGACGCGGTGCAGATGCCGCGAATATCGTAGTGCGCATGGTTTTGCACCGACACCAGAAAAGTGGTGCTGGTCATCCCCATGCCGGTACCGATAACAAAAGCGGTGGCACCTGCCTGAAACAGAGAGCTGTCAGCGCGCAACAGCAGCAGCAAGGCGCTGCCCGCGACCAGCAGCAGCGCGCCGAGCTGGGCAGTAAAACGATAAGAGGTGCGCAGCATCAGCCGCCCGCTGAGCGTGCTGGCGAGCGGCCAGCCGATCGACATCATGGCCAGCGCGCTGCCCGCCTGCAACGGCGTGCCGCCGGTAATGCCCTGAATCCAGGTCGGCAAAAAGGCGCTGATCCCCATCATTGCCGCACCAATAATCAGATTCCCGATATTCCCGGCGATAACTAGACGGCTACGCCATATCTCCAGCGGAAACAGCGGCGCATCAGCCCGCAGCTCATGCTTTTTAAGCTGACAGCCGGCGAACAGCGCCAGCAGCAGAAAAGCGATCAGCCAGTAGCCGAGCCACTCCGCCTGCAGCAGCGCCATCAGCAGCGCGCTGACGCTCACCATCAGCCAGACGCTACCCGCCACGTTAAGCGGCTGCGGCTTTTCTTCGATGCAGTGCGCAGGCAGAAAGCGCGCCAGCATCGCCATGCTGATAAGCCCTATCGGCAGATTGACCCAGAAGATCAGCGACCAGCTGAAGTGCTCCACCAGCCAGGCGCCGGTTAGCGGACCGACGATCGCCGCTACGCCCCATACGCTGGAGAGCCAGCCCTGCACGCTGGCGCGCTCGCGCGGCGAATAGATATCCGCCACGATGGTTGAGCTGAGCGGCATAATCGCGCCTGCGCCTAACCCCTGGAAAGCGCGAAACAGGATCAGCCACAGCATGCTGTGGGCGAAGCCGCACAGCACCGAGCCGACCAGAAACAGCGAGGTGCCGATAAAGAACATTCTGCGCCGTCCCCACATATCCGCCAGTCTGCCATAGAGCGGCACGCTCACCGCCTGGGTGAGCAGATAGACAGAGAAAACCCAGCCAAACTGCGAAAAGCCGCCCAGATCGGCAATAATGGTCGGCATTGCCGTCGCGACGATAGTCACCTCAATCGCGGCCATAAACATTGCCAGCATACAGGCGAACAGGATCCAGCCGCGGTGGCTGACCTGCAGGTGTGCGCTCTCAGTCATACATCTCCCTTTTGTTATTCAGCAAGGCTAGCCTAAATTCGCGCCGCTGCTGTGCCAGGCGTGCGCTCTCCTTGTGACAGCGTCACAATATGGCGATGAAAATGATTAATCACCTGCTGAAACCAGATGCCATGCGGCTCCACCCGCTGTTTTGGGGGTTTCTATCTGTCTGATTTTTCCCATAAAAAGTGGCGCCCCCTTTTTTACGCTGCTATAGGCTTAATAGCTTTTTAGCCATACATAATAATCGGGCTACGTTTTAACCGCCCGGGATAACAAACAACAGGGAGAAATACCCCATGCAAAATGGTTCGCTGGTCAGACGCGCCGGACTCGCGCTGCTGGCTATTGTTTGTGTGCTGGCGCTGCTGGTCTGGGGCCTGGGTCTGGATACGCTGCGCGCGCGCAGGGTTGATTTGATCTATCTGGGTCAGCAGCATCTCTATCTGGTGTTCTGGTCGATGCTGTTTGCGCTGCTGGTCGGTATTCCCAGCGGTATAGTGCTGAGCCGCCCCTTTGCGCGCCGCTGGGCTGAATATGTGATGCAGATTTTTAACGTCGGTAATACGTTGCCGCCGCTGGCGGTACTGGCGCTGGCGATGGTCGTTATCGGCATCGGCGATAAACCGGCGCTTTTCGCCCTGTTCCTCGCCTCGCTGCTGCCGATTGTGCGCAATACCTTTTCCGGGCTAAGCGCGGTGCCGCCTTCTCTGATTGAGGCCGCTAACGGCATCGGCATGACCCGGCTCCAGCGCCTGCGCCAGGTTGAACTTCCTAACGCCTGGCCGGTGATGCTGGCGGGCATCCGTATCGCGACCGCCATTAACGTCGGTACCGCACCGCTGGCCTTCTTAATTGGCGCCAGCAGCTACGGCGAACTGATTTTTCCCGGCATCTACCTTAACGATTTCCCGACGCTGATCCTCGGCGCGGTCGCCACGGCGCTGTTCGCGCTGGTGCTCGATATGCTGCTGGCGGCGCTGGGACGCTACCTCAGTCCACACACGGCTTAATCACAGGAGACGTTATGACAATGCTGACGCGCTGGTTCAGACGCACCGCTGTGACCCTCGCCGCTACGCTGGCATTCAGCCAGGCGGTTCATGCCGCAGCGCCGCTGGTGATGGCGACCAAAAGTTTTACCGAGCAGCATATTCTTTCCGCCATGACCGTATTGTGGCTGCAGAAAAAGGGATTTGAGGTCATTCCCAAACGCAATATCGCGACCACCATCAGCCGCAACGCGATGTTGAATAAGCAGATAGATATGACCTGGGAGTATACCGGCACCTCGCTCATTATCTTTAATCACATCAAAAGGCCGCTTTCCTCTGAAGAAGCGTACCAGACGGTAAAATCCCTCGACGGCAAGCTGGGCCTGGTCTGGCTTAATCCGGCGCCGATGAATAATACCTATGCCTTTGCGATGAAGCGCGAACGGGCCGAGAAAGAAGGCATCAGCACCATGTCGCAGCTGGTGACGAAAATCGAACAGATTCGCCAGCGCGATCCCGACCATAACTGGCGGCTCGGGCTGGATCTGGAGTTTTCTGGTCGCTCTGACGGCATGAAACCGCTGCAGGCTGCCTATAACCTGGCGCTGGACCGGCCGCAGATCCGTCAGATGGACCCAGGCCTGGTCTATAACGCGGTACGCGACGGATTCGTCGACGCGGGCCTCATCTACACCACCGACGGCCGGGTGAAAGGCTTCGACCTGAAAGTGCTGGAGGATGACAAGCACTTCTTCCCAAGTTACAACGTCACGCCGGTGGTACGTCAGGATGTGCTCGACAGCCATCCAGGCCTGGCAGAGGCGCTAAACCAGCTCTCGCCGTTGATTACCAGCGATGCGATTTCCGAGCTGAATAAGCGCGTCGATATCGATCATCAGTCGCCCGAGCAGGTTGCGCGCGATTTTCTCACAGCCAAAAACATGCTGTAAGGCAGTCATATGGATACCCTACATTACATCATAAACAACTGGAGCAGCTTGCTGGCTCTGACCTGGCAACATACCTGGCTGGTGCTGGTGGCGGTGGGCTGCGCCATCGTCGCAGGCGTGCCGCTGGGCATTCTTATCGTGCGCGTCAGATGGCTGGCCGCACCGGTGCTGGGCATCGCCACCGTCGTGCTTACCATTCCCACCATCGCATTGTTCGGCCTGATGATCCCGCTGTTTTCGATGATCGGTCAGGGCATCGGCGCGCTGCCCGCTATTACCGCGGTCTTTCTCTATTCGCTGCTGCCGATTGTACGCAACACCCATACTGCGCTGGAAAACCTGCCTGACGGCCTGCGCGAGGCGGGCCGCGGCATCGGCATGACCTTCTGGCAGCGACTGCGCTGGGTGGAAATCCCCATGGCGCTGCCGGTGATCTTCGGCGGTATCCGTACCGCCGTGGTGATGAACGTCGGCGTGATGGCGATTGCAGCGGTAATCGGCGCGGGCGGCCTTGGTCTGCTGCTGCTGGACGGCATCAGCGGCAGCGATATTCGTATGCTCATTGCCGGCGCGCTGATGATCTGCCTGCTGGCTATTATTCTCGACTGGCTGCTGCAGCGTCTGCAGTCGGCGCTGACTCCTAAGGGGATTCGATAATGATAAAACTGGAAAACCTGACGAAAACCTTTACCCAGAAAAACGGCACCAGCGTCACCGCCGTCGATAATGTCAGCCTGCATGTGCCGCAGGGCGAAATGTGCGTGCTGCTCGGCCCTTCAGGCTGCGGCAAGACCACAACGCTAAAGATGATTAATCGCCTTATTCCCAGCACCAGCGGCAAAATTCTGATTAACGGCGAAGATACCAGTACCCAGGATACCGTTACGCTGCGCCGCAACATCGGCTATGTCATCCAGCAGATCGGCCTGTTCCCCAATATGACTATCGAGGAGAACATTACCGTTGTACCGCGCATGCTGGGCTGGGATAAAAAACGCTGCCGCGATCGTGCCACCGAACTGATGAGCATGGTGGCGCTCGACCCTACTAAATTCCTCCACCGCTATCCGCGCGAAATGTCGGGCGGCCAGCAGCAGCGCATTGGCGTGATCCGCGCGCTGGCGGCGGATCCGCCCGTACTGCTGATGGATGAACCCTTCGGCGCCGTCGACCCGATTAACCGCGAGGTGATCCAGAACGAGTTTCTCGATATGCAGCGTCAGCTGAAGAAAACCGTGATGCTGGTGAGCCACGATATTGACGAAGCGCTGAAGCTGGGCGACCGCATCGCCGTGTTTGGCCAGGGCAAAATCGTGCAGTGCGCCAGCCCCGATGAGCTGCTGGCCAGCCCGAAAAATGAGTTTGTCGGCTCTTTTGTCGGTCAGGATCGCACGCTGAAGCGTCTGCTGCTGGTACAGGCAGGCGACGTGACCGATCAGCAGACAACGATTACCGTTAAGCGCGCGACGCCACTGGCGGACGCTTTCGCCCTGATGGATGAAAACGATATGCGTTCGGTCACGGTGGTTGATAACGATGGCAAACCGCTCGGCTTTGTAAAACGCCGCGAAGCGCGCAACGCCAGCGGTTATTGCGAAGAACTTCTGCATACCTTCCGGGTGACCGCTAAGGCGGAGGAGAATCTGCGCGTGGTGCTCTCTAAACTCTATGAGCACAATACCGTCTGGATGCCGATCGTTGATGAAGAGGGTCGCTACAGCGGCGAAATCTCTCAGGACTATATTGCCGACTACCTGAGTTCAGGCCGCACGCGCCGCCGCCTTAATCCTTAAGCGACCGGGCAGCGCATCAGCCGGAAACAGGCGGTACGCCCCGAAGCGCAAAAAGTCCTGCGCCTGGGATAAAACGCCGGGAGCACGCCTCAGGGATGAGGCGTCTGGCCGCTCTGTAAACCATCGGCGTCTTTAAGGAGTGCCAGCGCTGGTTTTACTGCCCGCCCGCCGTTTCGCCCTGCGGTAGCACCACAGCGCGCTGCTCACTGGGCAACACCACATTGAGCAGGATCGCCAGCACGCCGCCGGTGGTCACCGCATGGCCAAAAAGCTGGCTGACCAGCGGCGGCAGCTGTTTCAACGCCTCCGGCACCGCTTCGACGCCCAGCCCCAGTCCAAACGACACCGCCACAATCAACATTTCCCGACGGCCCAGCGGGGTTTGCGTCAACACGCGGATCCCGGCGGCCACCACGCTGCCGAACATCACCAGCGTCGCGCCGCCCAGTACCGGCGGCGGTATCTGCTGCATCAGCGCGCCGAAGGCGGGAAACAGCCCCAGCAGCGCCAGCATCACGCCCATCACCATGCCGACATAGCGGCTCGCTACGCCGGTCATCTGAATGACCCCGTTATTCTGCGCAAAGGTGGTATTGGGAAACGCGGAAAACATCGCCGCCAGCATACAGCTGACGCCATCGGCGCAGAGCGCACCCTGTAGCCGACGCTGAAACTGCGGGCCGACGATCGGCTGCTGCGACAGCATACAGTTAGCGGTAAGGTCGCCTGCCGCCTCAATAACGGCGATTACCGCTACCAGCGCAATCGGCAAGAAAATCGCCCAGTCAAAGGCGAAACCGAAACGGAAAAAGCCAGGCAGCGCCAGCCAGCCTGTTTCAGGCTGCGGCGTCAGCACCAGCTTGCCGCTCAGCGCCGCGGCGAGGCAGCCAACGACGATCCCGGCGAGCACCGCAATCAGCCGCGCCCAGCGGTTACGCATCCGGTTCAGCGTAATAATCACCAGCAGCGTCAGGCCGCCGAGCGCCAGATTACCGGGCGCGCCGAAATTTGCGGCGTGGTGCCCGCCCGCCCAGTCGGTGATGCTCACCTTAATCAGGCTGATGCCGATCAGCGTAATCACCGTTCCGGTCACCACCGGCGTCAGAACGCGGCGCAGCTGAGAGACGCAGCGGCTAATCAGCAACGGGATCAGCGCGGCGACCAGCGTGCAGCCAAAGATCATCGCCATGATCTCCTCCGGCGAGCCGCCGCGGTTTTTGACAATCATACCGCCCGACAAGATAACGCCAAGAAAGGCGAAGCTGGTGCCCTGCAGGCAGATCATGCCCGCGCCTATACCCGCCACGCGCCGCGCCTGAAGAAACGTGCCGATGCCGGAAACCAGCAGCGACATACTGATCAGATAAGGGAGATAAGCCTGCAGCCCCAGCACCGAGCTAATAATCAGCGGCGGCGTGATAACGCCCACGACGCTGGCCAGCAGATGTTGCAGCGCGGCGAAAAAAGCGGGCGCAGGACGAATGCGTTCGTCCAGTCCGTACAGCAATGCTTTCTCTTCTGTATGCGACATAATGATGCTCCGACTCCTCTGTGATTAACGCTGTTAATGCATTAATCACGCCATCCGCAGAGCGCATTACGGGACAGAAAGCTAATTTATTGAACTGAATAGGATTAAAAAAGAGAAACGCTGCGCCAAACCCTGAAACTATCGGTTCAGCCACAGCGATTGTTGAAGAGAATGTTTCACCATCAGGCGATCTTTGCACTTGAATCGGGCAAGGCGACCTTCCTCAGCGGGGAGAGATCGAGATAGCCCGCTAAATCGCGCTGTTCGGCACGCGGCAAATAGGGCAGCTCCCCCAGCAGCGGCGCGTCAATGCTGTCGCTGAGCACGTCAATCAGTTCGGCATAGTGCGCCAGTCCGGGATTGATGCGATTCGCGACCCAGCCCGCCAGCGGCAGGCCGTCGCGCGTTATCGCCTCGGCGGTCAACAGCGCATGGCTGAGGCAGCCCTGTTTGATGCCGACCACCAGCACCACCGGGATATGATGCTGCTCCACCCAGCCGGAGAGCGGCTTCGCATCATTCATCAGGCTGCGCCAGCCGCCAGTGCCCTCAATCACAACGCAGTCGGCCTGCTGCTGCAGACGCTGCAAACGCTGGCTCAGCAACGAATAGTCAACGGGCTCACGCGGACGGATGCAGACCTCATCCTCTTCGTAAATCAGCGGATTAATCGCGTCGTAAGGCAGGGTTAGCGTCGAGCTGCTCTGCAAAACCAGCGCATCTTTACTGCGCAGGCCCTCTGCGCTCCGCACGGCGTTTCTCGCAACCGGCTTGAAACCGACTGCGCTCAGGCCAGCGCGTGCGAAATACTGCAGAAGCGCGCGTGAAACAACGGTCTTCCCTACAGCGGTGTCAGTGCCGGTAATGAACAGATTTTTCACCCCACTCCTCCTCAACTTAACGGTTTTGTTTTACAAAAAAGCAAAACGCATTGTAGGGAATGCGGATGGCGGGCAGCTTGCGTTAGCGCAAAGTTCAGTCGCGCTTAACCTTGCAACAATTTCACTAACAGGTAGCCGCTGTAGAGCGCGTCTTTGATCAGCGCCGCGGCGCCAAGGGTGCCAGGTTCGTGGAATTCGGTCGGCGCGAGCTGAATTGACTCGCTGTAGGCGGGCAGTGCCTGCTGGCGGATGGTGCTGCTTACGGCGGGAAACAGCACCTCGGCAGCCTGATTAAGCGGCGAGCCGATCAGAATATGTTGCGGGTTGAAGATATTGACCATCATTGCCAGCATCCGGCCGACATGATATCCGACGCCTGCGATGGCGTCGCGTGCCAGCCGATCGCCCTGACGGGCCGCCAGACAGAGCGACTCCAGCGTTAAAGGCTGCTGATGCAGTACGCTGTCCGGCTGCGTCGCCAGGCGCTGCGCCGCCAGCGCCAGCAGGCTCCCGGTGCTGGCGACCGTCTCCAGACAGCCGTGATTGCCGCAATAACACTGTTGGCCATAAGGGTCGATCTGCGTATGCCCAATCTCCACCAGCGCGCGGCCGCTTTTATGCAGCAGCTGACCGCCGCTGATTACGCCTGCGCCGACGGTGTCGTCAATCACAATCTGAATCACATCCTGCGCGCCGCGCGACGCGCCGAACAGCGACTCCGCCAGCGTCCAGGCGGAAATGTCGTGCTGCACGAAAACCGGCACCCCGGTGCGCTGCGCCAGCGTATCGCCCAGCGGCATGTCCTGCACCTGATAACCCGGCAGGCGATGCACTACGCCCGAGGCGGCGTTGATCAGACCGGGCAAGGTAATAGCGATCGCCGTCAGCCGTTCCAGCTTGCGCTGATGGCGCATAAAAAAAGCGTCAACACGATCAATCAGCGACGTCAGCAGCGGCTGCTGCGCTTCGTCAGGCAGCGGCGACGTCTCCTCTACCAGCGCGCGGCTGCTGAGATCGCGCAGCGTCAGGGTCAACGCACCATGATGCAAACGCACCGCAAGATAGTGCCAGGCCAGCGTGTCCAGAATCAGGCCAATCGCCGGCCGTCCGCGCGACCCTGGCTCCTGAAACTCCGTTTCCTGCACCAGATGAGCATCGAGCATTTCGCGCACGATTTTGGTGATACTGGCGGGTGCCAGCTGCGCCAGTCTGGAAAGTTCGATACGCGAAATCGGACCGTAGAGATCGATCAGGCGATAAACAACGCCTGCATTAGTCTGTTTAATCTGGTCAATATGCCCAGGCTGACTCTCCAGCTTCACGCCCTGCTCCCGGTTATTTTCGCGCTTCTAAATAAACAGCGACTATGGTGAGGCAGATTGCGGTTGAGCGTCAAATATTTGATTTGAAATGTGATTTGCAGCACATAAAAACCGGGCTTTGGTTAAGGTCTGGTCCTTAATTTTCGCCTGCTGGCGACAAAAGCTGCATCATATTGCGCATCTGCATCGAGGGTTCGCGCTCGCAGGACCAAACCAGCCATACCTCCGACAGCGCATCTTCTTCCCTGAGCGGCAGCCAGACCACATCGGCCAGACGCGCGCGCGCGAACGAGGCGGGCAAAATCGACACGCCGAGACCGGTCGCCACCAGACCGAGGATGGTCATCGCTTCGCCGACCTCCTGCATAATGTAGGGCTTGATATGGTAGCGATGCAGCAGGCTGAGAATTTCACCGTGCAGCGCCGTGCCGCCCTGCGGGTCGAAGAAGACAAAAGGTTCGTTCGCCAGCTCGCTGATAGAGATCGACTCCGCATCCGCCAGCGGATGCGCCCAGTGCACCACCGCGCGCAGCGGCTCGCGCAGCAGCAGCTGATGCCGTAAATCGGGCGGCAACAGGGTATTGCGCATAACGCCCAGATCGAGCTGGCCCTCATGCAGCGGGACGAGCTGCTGGCGCGTATTAATCTCCTGCATCTGAATATGCACCTGCGGCCAGCGCTGACGAAACTGATAGAGCGCGTCCGAGACCAGGCCGGTAAAGGGCGCGGAAGAGGTGAAACCGATGCGCAGCTCGCCCTCTTCGCCGCGCTCAAGCCGCGCCGCGCGCCCGGCGGCCTGCTCCACCTGTTGTAAAATCGCGCGCGCATCGCTGAGAAACTGCTGACCCGCCGGCGTAAGCTGCACGCTGCGGTTGGTGCGGATAAACAGCTTTGCTGCTATCTCCTGCTCCAGCTGCATAATTTGCTGGCTGAGCGGAGGCTGAGAGATGTTTAGCCGCTGCGCCGCGCGGCCAAAGTGAAGTTCTTCCGCAACCGCCAGAAAATAACGCAGATGACGCAGTTCAATATTCATATTTTAAACGTATCAGTTGAGATTATTAATATATTAGACAACCTATTGGCGCTTTCCTAGAGTAAGTCTATTGCTTTCTTATGAGGAATTAACGTGCGTCGCTCTTCTCAGGCGGTCACCCTTGACGATAATGAGTTAGCCGACTCTGCCGCGGTTTCACCGGCTTCATCGTCCGTATGGATTAAACGCGGCACGCCGCAGTTTATGCGCGTGACCCTGGCGCTTTTCTCCGCTGGTCTGGCGACCTTTGCGCTGCTTTACTGCGTGCAGCCTATTTTACCGGTGCTGTCGGCGCAGTTTGGCGTTTCGCCCGCTGAAAGCAGCATTTCGCTCTCTATCGCAACCGGGCTGATGGCGTTAGGTTTGCTGGTGACAGGTCCGCTTTCTGACGCGATCGGGCGCAAGAACGTGATGGTAACGGCGCTGATGCTGGCCGCGCTCTGCACTCTGGTTTCCGCCACCATGAACAGCTGGCACGGTATTTTGCTGATGCGTGCGCTGACGGGGCTCTCCCTCAGCGGCGTAGCCGCCGTCGGCATGACCTATCTGAGCGAGGAGATCCACCCGAGCGTTATTGCTTTCTCCATGGGACTTTATATCAGCGGCAACTCTATCGGCGGCATGAGCGGCCGACTGCTGAGCGGCGTGCTGACCGACTTCTTTTCATGGCGCATCGCCATTGCAGCCATTGGCTGCTGCGCTCTCGCCTCGGCGCTGATGTTCTGGCGCATTCTGCCCGCTTCTCGTCATTTTCGACCGGCGTCGCTGAAGCCGCGCAGCCTGATGATTAATTTTCGGCTGCACTGGCGCGATGCGGGCCTGCCGCTGCTGTTCGCCGAAGGCTTTCTGCTGATGGGCGCCTTCGTCACGCTGTTCAACTATATCGGCTATCGTCTGCTCGGCGCGCCCTATCATCTCAGCCAGGCGATTGTCGGCCTGCTCTCCGTGGTTTATCTGACCGGATCCTGGAGTTCCCCTAAGGCGGGCGCGCTGACGATGAAACTGGGCCGCGGTCCGGTGCTGCTCGGCGCGACGGCACTGATGCTGACGGGCCTGCTGCTTACCGCGTTCAGCGCCGTGTGGTGGATTTTTCTGGGCATGATGCTCTTTACCGCTGGCTTCTTCGCCGCGCACTCCGTCGCCAGCGGCTGGATCGGTCCGCGCGCGCGCCGTGCCAAAGGTCAGGCGTCATCGCTCTATCTCTTCAGCTACTATGTCGGTTCCAGCGTAGCCGGTACGCTTGGCGGCGTGTGCTGGCACAGCTACGGCTGGGCAGGCATCACTTTCTTTATCTCCGCGCTGTTGCTTCTCGCTCTGCTGGTAGGCTGGCGCCTGCAGCAAAAACACCTGTAACAACCATGACCAAAAAGGACGCAGTTGCGTCCTTTTTAGCCTGTTAACCTTCAGACTGTTTGCTAATTAGTACCAAAAAGAAAAAAGCCGTTAATCCCCGCTATAATCCCTCTCACTCCAACAATAAATGTTTTTTTATTCACAGCAATGAGGATGTCCCTGTGGGCCATTACTATTACGTTTCTAAAATTTCTGGCTATAACGATAACCATGTGGTGCACGCCGCAGGCTGCCAGTATCTTCCCCCGCTTGAAGCGCGCCTGTTTCTCGGCACTTTTTACACGGCGAATGCCGCTATCCAGCAGGCGCGCAAGTATTACCCCAGAGCGCTGGGTTGCGAGGCCTGTTGTCCGCTGCCGGTAAAAAAAAACCTGAGGAGTCAGAATAGCGTGGCACTAAAGCATATCGCCTGACTCTGATTATGCTGGCCTGACGGCAGAGGTCAGTCGCGGGTCTGGCACCGTTGCGCCAGTTTGTTAAGATTTTGCATGTTTTTCCAGTAAGGTAGAGTGCTTCTTCCTGTTGCATGAGCAGACTATGCGCGAAAAATATGCCGCTTCACAAATTACCCTGCACTGGCTGACCTTCCTGCTGGTCGCGCTGGCTTACGCCACTATCGAGCTACGCGGTTTTGCCCAGCGCGGCTCCTGGCAGGGCTACGCGATGATTATTACTCACTTCAGTGCGGGCTTTACCGTTCTGCTGCTGATGGTGGCGCGTCTGTTTTTACGCACGCGCCACCGCACCCCAGCCATCACGCCCCCCATCGCTCGCTGGCAAACGGGCCTGGCGCATCTGGTGCATACGCTGATTTACGCCCTGTTTATTACCCTGCCCATTCTGGGCATCACGTCGCGCTATCTGCGCGGGCGCGACTGGTGGCTGTTCGGCATCTCCATGCCGGTCGCGAGCGAACCAAATTTCGACCTTTCCGATACCTTAATCGGCTGGCATGAAACCCTGGCGCCGCTGGGATACTGGCTTATCGGCCTGCACGCCCTGGGCGCGCTGTTCCATCACTATTTTCTCCGGGACAATACGCTCAGGCGAATGATGCCAGGCAAATCTTCGCATTGATAACCGTTTTTTATCGCCCGCCGGTCGGGCGATAAAAAACTTTCAGGAATAAAACTGCTTTTCAGCGTTCCCCTTATCGTGCAATTCCTCCACAATGGTCGATAATTTGTGACGCAAGTCACTATCGTGGATGTGAAAGCCGCATCTGTTTGCTGTTGTTCTGACTAATTTTATTTTCATGCAATCAACTACTGTATCTCGTAAAACGGCCTGGCTACGCGTGGTGCTGCTGGCTATCGCCGCCTTTGTTTTTAATACCACTGAATTTGTGCCCGTTGGCCTGCTCTCAGACATCGGCGCCAGCTTCAGCATGAAAAGCGCTGACGTGGGCATTATGCTCACTATTTATGCCTGGGTAGTGGCGCTGCTTTCGCTGCCGCTGATGCTGCTGACGCGTAATATCGAGCGACGCATACTGCTGGCAGCACTGTTTCTGATCTTTATCGCCAGCCATGTGCTTTCCACCTTTGCGTGGAGTTTCACCTCGCTGGTGGTATCGCGCATCGGTATCGCGCTGGCGCACGCGGTCTTCTGGTCGATCACCGCCTCGCTGGCGATACGCGTCGCACCAGCCGGTAAAAAGACGCAGGCGTTAAGCATGCTGGCGACCGGCACCGCGCTGGCGATGGTACTGGGCGTACCGATCGGCCGCATAGTGGGTCAATATCTTGGCTGGCGCACCACCTTCGGCATGATTGGCGTCTCGGCGCTGGTGCTGATGGTGCTGCTGGCGCGCGTTCTGCCGCGTCTGCCGAGCGAACACACCGGCTCGCTGAGCAGCGTGCCGATGCTGTTTCGCCGACCGGCGCTGGTGAGCATGTATCTGCTGGTCACGCTGGTCGTTACCGCGCACTATACCGCCTACAGCTACATTGAGCCGTTTATGCAGTTTGTTGCGGACGCGGATAATAACTTCACTACGCTGCTGCTGCTGCTGTTTGGCTCTGCCGGCATTCTGGGCAGCGTACTCTTTAGCTCGCTGGGCAATAAATTCCCGTCTGCGCTGCTGATCGGCGCGATTGCGACCATTACGCTCTGCATGGGGCTGCTGATTTTTGCCGCTGTCCGTCCGGCCGCGATTTCGACGCTCTGTGTTCTGTGGGGCATGGCGATGATGATGATCGGGCTGGCGATGCAGGTGCGCGTGCTGTCGCTGGCGCCTGATGCGACCGATGTGGCGATGTCGCTGATGTCAGGCATCTATAATATCGGCATCGGCGCGGGCGCGCTGCTGGGCAATCAGGTTAGCAAACATCTGAGCATGTCGGACGTCGGCAATATCGGCGGGCTGCTGGGACTGGTTGCGCTGTTCTGGTGTATCGCTATCTTCCGCAGATATCCGCAGCTGCGCAGCAACGGATAAAAAAAGGGGCTTCAGAATGGTTTTCTGAAGCCCCTTTTTACTGTCTTAGTTAAGGCTGGCGGTGGTGCCAGACAGCCTGCTCGCGCCAGAGGTCGAAGTGATGCGAAAAGACTTTACGCGGCCAGTGTCCTGCTTTCCCGACAGCTGCTGTTCCAGAGAAATCAGGCTGCTGCTGCCGCTGACGTTCACCGCTACGGCCTCAGTCTGGTAATAAGGCGCAGCTTCTGGCTGTTGCGCCGCCGCGCTGGCAAATGAAACCACGCCAAGCAACGCCGCCAGTAGACTATATTTCACGCTTTTCATCTTCTCTCTCCTGCTCTCCAACGCGATTCACTTACTGATAAATCACCGCTGTGCCGTGCAGGTTGTTCTGACCGGAGGTAGAGGTGATGCGGAAAGATTTCGCGCCTGCGGCATCCGCTTTCGCGTTCAGCTGCGCTTCCAGTGAATCAAGGTTGGCACCGCCCTGCGCGGAGATTGTGCCTACCGGCGTCTGATGCAGAGGATCGCTGACAACCTGCTCAGCAGCGAAAGCACCAAAAGTCAGGGTAGTAAGGGCCAGAGCGGCCAGGGTCAGTTTAGTAGTTTTCATGATATCGGCTCTCATATTCGGGTTTGAAAAGGTGTCGTTAAATTAATTAACGATCGTTAAATAAATAGTAGTGCATGCAGCGACCTTGCGTCAATATTTTTTTATCGATCGTTATTTTAATGCGGAAGTGGCGTGATTATGGGCTTTGTCGCCTTTTTACACTTAACCATAAGGGGGAAAGGCACTCGACGAGGCACAAAATGACAACCTGCTTTCGTCGGAAGGCGGGCTGGCTTGCATATTTTCTTAATGATCGGTAATTTAATAGAGCCTTTTACAGAAGTGAGGATCTATGAGTCAGCAATATGATGAAGCACAGAAAAAATGTCGTGGTCGGCCAAGGACCTTCGATCGGGACGCTGCGCTGGACAAAGCCCTGACGCTGTTCTGGACTCACGGCTATGAGGGCACCTCCCTTTCTGATCTGGTTGCCGCTACTGGCGCAAAAGCGCCTACGCTTTACGCCGAGTTCGTGAATAAGGAAGGCCTGTTCCGCGCCGCGATGGAACGCTATATCGAGCGCTTTAGCGCCTGGCGCAATGCTGCGCTGCAGGATGAGAATAAATCCGTTGCCGAAGCGATTGAGGGCTGGTTCCGCGCTACGGCGGCTTGCTTTACTAACTGTGAGACTCCGTCAGGCTGCTTTTTTATCTGCACCTCGACCGCGCTCTCTTCGTCATCGAGCGAGATTGCTCATATGCTGCGCCAGCAGCATGAAGCACAGCAGCAGACCCTGCTGGATTTTCTGGCCGCCCGCCAGCAGCGCGGCGAAATCCCGGCGCAGGTCGATATGCTTTCTCTGGCCCGCTATCTTGCCTGTATGGTGCAAGGCATGTCGGTACGGGCGCGTGAAGGCGCGCCGCAGGCAGATCTCGATAATATTATCGATACGCTGATGGCGATGTGGCCAACGCTGACCGGTCAGTGCATGAAGACGCACTGAATATTTTTACACTATGAAGTAATCAGGGCGGGAGATCCCCGCCCTGTGTTGCAACCGTTTATTCCAGAAAAAAGACCGGTTTTAACGGCTGGCTGACTGGGCTGTTGTCAGGGTTGCTCGGCATCAAATCCTTCATCGACGCCCACCAGCGCTGACACACCTCCGTTTGCGCGACGGCATTCCAGCGCTCCTCCGATTCGATTTCCACGCTGGCGAACAGCAGATTACGTTCGGCGTCCAGCCAGATCGCATAGTTGTGCGCGCCGTGCGCCTTCAGCGTTTCCGCCAGTTCCGGCCAGATGGGCGAATGGCGGCGCTCATACTCCTGATGGCACTCCGCATTCACCTGCATGACAAAGGCTTTACGAAGCATTGGCGGGTCCTGCGTCAAGAGCGGCCTGCCAGGGCTTAACGTTGAAGCGTTTGCCCAGCGCGACCAGCTGTTCGGTTGTGATGCTCTGCCGGATACCGCCCATCGACAGCACTTTTACGATCACTTCAGACGATTTCTCCGCCGTATCGATCAAGCCGAAGGTCTCATCCAGCGTCGGCCCAGCACCAAAAATGCCGTGGAAGGGCCACATCACAATGCTGTGTGACGCCATTTGATCGGCTGTCGCCTGGCCAATTTCATCCGTTCCCGGCACCATCCAGGGCAGGATGCCGACGCCGTCAGGAAACACCACCAGACACTCAGTGCTGCCTTCCCATAACAGACGAGTAAAGCGTGCCGAATCGAGATCCACCACATAGCTCAGCGACATAAAATTTGTTGCGTGGCAGTGCATAATCACGCGGTCTACGCCACCGGAGACCACTTTACGCACGCTGTGTGACTGGAAGTGCGCCGCCAGCTCTGAGGTAGGCAGCCCGCCGTTAGTCAGTCCCCAGTGGATCTTGTACGACAGCCCTTTCTCATCAACCTTTAACAGCGCCAGAGAGTCAGCGGGATCGAGCTGCACATTGCGGAAAAATTTGCCGGAGCCGGTGACAAGGAACCAGCAGTTTGCCAGCTCAGGGGCCGGTTTAGTCAGCTCAACGCAGCGCGGCTCCGCGTAAAAGTCGCCCGCGAACGGCGCTGTTTCTTCCTCAAGCAGGCGCAGCGAAACGTTGCCGCCATTACGTTCGTCCCAGCCCTTCAGCCACATATCGCTGGTCGCTTTAACCATTCCCTGAACAAACCAGGATGAAAGAATGCTTTGCATAGTGAATCCTTAACGTTGGCTCAGAATTTGTTTTTCATAATCGCGGACACTGCTTAACCAGCTGGCATCGGCGGGCACGTCGTGGCGCAGGCACCAGGCCTCCCATACCGCCTGCCACGGCAGCGATTTCTGCTCTTCCAGCAGCGCGAGGCGTGCGGTGTAATCCCCTGCTGCTTCGGCCTGACGCAGGCGCTCGGTCGGTTCCAGCAGCGCGCGCAGCAGCGCTTTTTTCGTGTTGCGCGTGCCAATGACCCAGGCGGCGATACGGTTAATAGAGGCGTCGAAGAAATCGAGCCCAATGTGCACTTTGTCGAACAGCTGATGACGCACGATTTCGCTGGCGATCGCCTGGGTTTCATCGTCCAGCAGCACCACATGGTCGCTGTCCCAGCGCACCGGTCGGCTGACGTGCAGCAGCAGGCGCGGCACGTAGAGCATGGCCGTAGAGATCTTGTCGGAGATCACTTCAGTCGGGTGAAAATGGCCCGCATCCAGCGTCAGCGCGGTCTGACGGCTGGTGGCGTAGCCCATAAAGAACTCGTTGGAACCGACGGTATAGCTTTCCGCGCCGATGCCGAACAGCTTGCTCTCTACCGCATCGATATGGTGCTGCGGATCGAGCTTGTCGGCGATCACCTCATCCAGCGCGCTCAGCAGTCGCTGACGCGGCGCAAGGCGATCGACAGTCAGATCCTTCATGCCGTCCGGCACCCAGATATTCATTACCGACGGCGTCCCGAGCTGCTCGCCAAAGTAAGCCGAGACGCGACGGCTCGCTTTACAGTGATCGATCCAGAACTGACGAATTGCCTTGTCAGGGTGTGAGAGCGTGAACCCGTCGGCGCTCAGCGGATGCGAGAAGCAGCTCGGGTTAAAATCCAGCCCCAGCTGCTGCTGTTTCGCCCACTCCACCCAGCCGGCGTAATGCTTCGGCTCAATGGCATCGCGCTCTACCGGCGTATCGCTTTCCAGATAGATAGCGTGCAGGTTCAGACGCTTAGGTCCTGGGATCAGCGACATCGCTTTTTCCAGATCGGCGCGCAGCTCAGCGGCGTTGCGCGCTTTGCCTGGATAGTTGCCGGTCGCCTGAATGCCGCCGGTCAGCGCGCCTTGCGGGTTCTCGAAGCCGCGTACGTCGTCCCCTTGCCAGCAGTGCATGGAGACCGGAACGCTATCCAGTCGCGCCATTGCCTGATCGACATCCACGCCAATATCGGCATAACGTTGTTTAGCCAGCTCAAAGGCTTGCTCAATCAGCTTTGTCATATGCGAGTTCCTTAGCAGGCTGAGTCAGCGCCGAGAAGCGTGCCTGGCAGGCACGAAAGGCGCTGTTGGTCAGCGGTTCAAATGTCTTTAATGGGAAGTTGTTTTCTACGCAGCGGCGAAAATCCGCGACGTCGGCCAGCTCGCCTAATGCGATAAGCTGGCAGCCGACATTGCCCAGCGTTGAGGCTTCCACCGGTCCGGCCAGCACCGGTATTTCACAGGCGTCGGCACAAAGCTGGTTGAGAAACTGGTTCTGGCTGCCGCCGCCTACAATATGCAGCTGACGAAACGCGCTACCGCGCAGCCCGGCCAGTTCGTTAAGCACTTCACGGTAGAGCAGCGCAAGGCTGTCGAAAATACAGCGCGCCAGCGCGGCGGCGGACTGCGGCACCGCCATATGCTGTTCGGCGCAGGCATTCTGAATTTCGTTCACCATGCTGTCGGGATTGATAAAGCGCGCGTCGTTAGGATTGATCAGCGCGCGGCAGGCAGGCTCTTTTTGCGTCTCCGCAATCAGCGTGCAAAGATCGTCAATCTGCAGCTCGGCGCAGACCCGCTGCAGCAGCCAGAGCCCCATAATGTTTTTCAGAACGCGATAGCCCTCTGCACCGCCCTCGTTGGTAATGTTAGCCTGGAGCGCGGCAGCGCTGGCGTAAGGCAGCAGGCTTTCGAATCCCATCAGCGACCAGGTGCCGGAGCTGAGATAGGCCGCGTTCTCCTGAGTCAGCGGCGTGGCAAGCACTGCGCTGGCGGTATCGTGCGTCGTAACGGCGATCACCGGAATGTCGACGCCGTTGGCGTTCTGCCAGTAACCGATAACATTGCCCGGCGACGTGGGCGTACCGAACCACGCAGGCGACGCGCCTGCCCAGTTGAGCAATTCGGCGTCCCACTCGCCGCTTTCGATATTCAACAGCTGCGTGGTGGTGGCGTTGGTGTATTCCCAGTTGAGCTTGCCCGTCAGGCGATAGTGCAGATAGTCGGGGATCATCAGCGCATGGGCGGCCTGCTCTTTCCAGTCAGGCTGCTGCTGGCTCAGGGCGCGGAACTGATAAAGCGTGTTAAACGGCAGAAACTGAATGCCGGTGCGGCCATAAATAGCCTCTTTACCCAGATCGCGCAGCGCCTGCTCCATCAGCCCGTGGGTGCGTTTATCGCGATAGCTCACCGCTTCGCCGACCCGATTGCCCGCCTTATCCAGCAGCACCATATCAACGCCCCAGGTGTCGATGCCGATGCTGTCCGGCACGATGCCTTCATCGCCCAGCTGCGCCAGCCCGGCGCGGATCTCGCGTTCAAGATGGTCGAGGTCCCAGCAGTCATAGCCGCCCCGACGTTCGCGAAGACTGGCGAAACGACGCACCTCGCGTAGATCGATTTGCTGTGATGCGGCGTCCCACCGGGCGAGCATCACACGTCCGCTGGATGCGCCCAAATCAACCGCAACGATATTTCGCTTACTCATGGCCCGTTCTTCCTTAGATATGATGCTGACAGAGTAAAAACGTTACGTGTTCGCCACCTTCCCCGTACTGCCAGCGCGGCTATGCCGCTGGCAGGTTTGCAAAGATGTTCGTGAGAGAGATCACAGAGGCGTAAGGGCGACAGATGTGAGCTTCGCCGCAATTCTTTTATCTGGCGGGAATATCTTGAATAAAAAGCGAATTTACTGCGCTTCGCAGTACAAAATTCAAGGTAAGCGGCGTGGGCGCTGAGTAGACTCGGTTACGCTTTTGTTAAACGAACGAGGCCACTATGACGATTTTACACAGCGCCGATTTCTTTCCTCAGGGCGATTACGCTATCGCTATCGAACCGCGTGTGCCGCAGCAGGCGTTTCCCGAGCATCACCACGATTTCCATGAAATCGTGCTGGTAGAACAGGGTTCGGGCATTCATGTGTTCAACGGCCAGCCGCAAACGCTGTGCGCCGGTTGCGTCTGCTTCGTGCGCGACCACGATCGGCATCTGTATGAGCAGACGGATAATCTCTGCCTGACCAACGTGCTCTACCGCAGCCCTGCCGCCTTTCGCTTTCTTTCGGGTTTGCAGGCGCTGCTGCCGAACGAGCGAGAGGGCAATTACACCTCGCACTGGCGCATAAATAGCAAAGCCATGACGCAGGCGCTGGATGTCGTGGCGAAGATGCGGCAGGATGAGGGCTGGTCGCTGGAGAAGCAGGCTCGCCAGGAGCAGCTCTTCTTGCAGCTGCTGGTTTTGCTGCGCGAAGCGTGCCGCAATGAACAGGCGCAGGATCAGGAAGCCCGCCTGCACCGTCTGCTCGACTGGCTTAACGATCACTACAGTGAAGATATTTTGTGGGACGCGCTGGCTGACCGTTTTTCGCTGTCGCTGCGCACGCTGCATCGTCAGATGAAGCAGCAAACAGGCAGTACGCCACAGCGCTATCTGAACCGCCTGCGGCTGCTGCAGGCGCGGCATCTGCTGCGCCACAGCGATCTGCGTATTACCGATATCGCCTTTCAATGCGGTTTCGGCGACAGCAACCACTTCTCTACTCTGTTTCGGCGTGAATTTGGCTGCGCACCGCGAGCGGAGCGCCAGCAGATGATGTAAAAAAGGAGCGAGCGATGACGCTGATACTGAGTCGGGACGACTATTTTCCCGCGCCTGGCCTGCCGGTTACGGTGGCTGAACGTATGCCACAACCCTCTTTTCCCGCCCACCGGCATGAGTTTAGCGAAATTGTCATCGTCTGGCGCGGCAACGGCCTGCATATTCTCAACGATCGCCCCTGGCTGATTACCTGCGGCGACGTCTTCTATATTCGCGACCAGGATTGCCACAGCTACGACAGCGTCAACGACCTGGTGCTGGACAATATCCTCTACTGCCGCGATCGCTTCGGTCTTGCTCTCGACTGGGGGCAGCTATTGCCGCCGCAAGGCGTTGACGCGCCGGGCTGCTGGCGTCTGACCACCCGTGGTATGGCGCTGGCGCGCGGCGTAATTAGCCAGCTGGAGCGCGAAAGCCGCAAGAGCGATCCCCTTTCCATTCAGCTTACGGAAGCGCTTTTTTTACAGCTGGCGCTTATTCTTCGCCGCCACGGCTATGCGGCAGATCGCCCCTGGGCGCTGCCGGAAGGCGAGCAGCTCGATCTACTGATGTCGGCGCTACAGGGCGCGGTGGCGCGCCCTTTCGATCTGGCGACCTTTTGCCAGCAAAATTCGCTGAACGAACGCGCGCTGAAGCAGCTCTTTCGCCAGCAGACCGGAATGACGGTCGGTCACTATTTGCGGCAGCTGCAGCTTTGTCAGGCAAAATATCTGCTGCGCACCCAGGATTGTCTGATCAGTGAAGTGGCGGCGCGCTGCGGCTTCGACGACAGCAACTATTTTTCGGTAGTGTTTACGCGCGAAACGGGTTTAACGCCCAGCGCCTGGCGCCAGCGGTTTGTGCCGCAGCGCTCGGGAAGCTCAGCACAGGACCGCGCGCCGTCCTGAAAAAGAGGTTGCCAGCAGGTTCCTGAACGGTTACTCCGTGCCAGCGCAGGTGAGATGGCCCGATCGCAAAGACGCAAAAGGCGGCATCCTTGCCAGCTCGGCCCGCGACATCCTTGTCGCGGGACGCTTTGCTCCTCGGTCCATCTCACCTGCTTAGCGAGCTTATGAGCTCTCTGTGAGCTAGTCGGATAAGCACTCAGGCGGCCAGTCCAAGCCCGACAATATTAGCGGCGATAATAATCACCACGCAGCCGATCGACAGTACGCTGACCGGACGGCGTCCAGCCGATTTCCACTCTTTCATCAGCAAACCAACCAGCCCGCCGCACAGCACATAGAGACTCATATGCAGCATCCAGCTGACATAGTCATACTGCGGTGGAATGCTGGCGTGGCCCCAGGCATAGAAGAAAAACTGCAGATACCACATGGTGCCGCCCAGCACCGCGAAGGCGATATTGGCGATCAGCAGCGGTTTCGCCACGGAGAGATCCTGCCGCAGCGACAGCTCCGGCTTAACCGTCAGGCGGATAAAACAGAACGCCAGGTTAACCAGCGCCCCGCCGCCCATAATCACCACGTAGCTTGGCAGCGCGACGTAGAGCGGATCGATGCCCAACTGCGCCGCCGCCTCATGCATCGGCTTAGCCGCATCCATGGCGAACGACATGCCTGCCGAAAAAATGCCGCACAGCACCGCCAGCAGCAGCCCTTTTTTGAGATTGAACTCTTCCGCATTGATCCCCAGCGCGCGCTCTTTCAGCAGGCCGGCGCGCGAAACAATCGCTACGCCCATCAGCGCCACGGCAACACCGAGCAGGGTTAACCGGCCGCCGGTTGAGGCGAACAGCTCGCCGAAGCGTCCCTGGATAAGCGGCGTCATCAGGGTACCGACCACCAGCGTAATGCCGATGGCGATGCCGATGCCCATCGACATGCCGAGATAGCGCATCGTCAGACCGTAGTTAATGTTGCCGATGCCCCACATTGCGCCAAACAGAAATACCGGCAACAGCTGAGAAAGGCTGAAGCTGCTGTAGTAGGCCCAGAAGTTCGGCAGCAGTACAGCACTCACGGCCCATGGCAGGATCAGCCAGGACATAAAGCCGCCTACTGACCACATCGTTTCCCATGACCACTTTTTCACCTGTTTAAACGGCGCGTAGAAACACGCTGCGCTGGCAGCACCGACGAGATGCCAGAAGATACCTGCGATAATGGCACTGTTCATTGTTATTCCTTGCGTAAGGTTGAGGCCTACAGGAAACCCGGTTCCTGATTAGCAGGCAGTCTACGGCGCGCCTGAACGCCTCAGCCTTTGGATGGCTGCCGACCGCAAAGCGGGAATGGCAATATCCACCAGTTAGTCCCTACGCGGATCACAGTTTCGACTTTGTCGGATTCGCCGCGCACAGACCTGTTAAGTCGCTTATTATTCAGCATTTTTTTGAAAAGTGCTGTGCCGCGCAGCACATTTAACCGTTGGCTGCCGCCTTTTCCCGAACCCTGGCAAAAAAGGAAAGATCGCTTCACTAATGCGCGTTAACGCCGTATAAGACGTAGAAAATCTTCTATTGCCGGGATTGAGATGACGGGAAAATGGTTAACGCTGTTTTTAACGCGTTCGGTAAGCCGCGCGATGCTGGATGACCTGCGTGCCATTCTGCCCGCCAGCGCGTTAAAGATTTTTATTAATGAACTGGAAGAGGCGCAGTACGCCACGCTGGAGTGTCAACAGGCGGAAGAGAACTGCGCGCTGATCGCCTCGGCGCTGGTGGTATGGCGTCAGCTGGGCCAGGTCCACACCATTACCTATAAAAAAGGGGAAGTGCTGCGCGACGTCAGCGACGCCAGCCAGTTTCAACTCTTCAGTATGCTGAAAACGCACCGTGCAGTGATGCAGGTCGCCTGACGCGGAGATAACGAGGTTTCTATGAGAGTGGGTATTCTGTTTCCGATCGCCATTATTGTCGCCGGCGTCGGTTTTCTGGCATGGTTTATCGGCAGCGGACTCGCCATGCCAGGTTCCTGAACTAACGCAGCTGGCTGTCTTTACTGCCGCGTCGGTTATAGAGGGCGCTGCCTTTTAGCTGCTTATCGTGCGCCTGCTGACAGGCCAGGCAGAAGCGTACGCCCGGCACCGCTTCACGGCGCGCCTGCGGTATCGGCTCGCCGCACTCGTCGCAAAACTCCGCGCTTTCGCCCTTGCTCATCGTGCCGCGCACGCGAGCGATCTCATCGTTAACTGTACTTTCGATCTGTTCCTGAACGGCGCCGTCTGACGCCCATCCGCTAGCCATAACATCCTCCTCATGCTTCCTGAAAGTGTTGGCCCAAAATCCGTTTTGCGCAACGTAGAGAAGATATGCGGGCCATAGCGGATGAATACAACCTTTTGTCGCCGTCATCACTTTAATCTGCGTTTGTTTGCCAGCGCCGCGCCGCGGATGGCAGCCAGACTAAGGTGTCGCGGTCTGTTTTGTTTCACGCTGCATTTATAAAACATTTTATTAACGTACCCGACATCGGAGATGCAGCAGATGACAACAGAACTAAAACATTACATTAACGGCGAATTTGTCGCGCACCAGAGCGATAAATGGATTGAGGTGATCAATCCTGCGACCGAAGCGCTGCTGGCTCGCATACCCGAAGGCTGCGCGCAGGAGGCCAGCCGCGCGATTGAGGCGGCCGAAACTGCGCAGCCCGCCTGGGAAGCCCTGCCCGCCGTTGAGCGCGGCAACTGGTTGCGCAAGCTGGCGGAGGCTATTCGCGACCGCGAGCCTGAACTGACCGCCACCATCGTCGCTGAAGGGGGCAAAACGCAGGGGCTGGCACAGACAGAAGTATTGTTTACCGCTGATTATCTCGACTATATGGCCGAGTGGGCGCGCCGCTATGAAGGCGAGATCGTCAACAGCGATCGCCCCAATGAAAATATTTTCGTATTTAAAAAGGCGATCGGCGTGACCACCGGCATTCTGCCTTGGAACTTCCCTTTCTTTTTGATTGCGCGTAAAGCCGCACCGGCGTTGATTACCGGCAATACCATCGTGATTAAACCAAGCGAACTGACGCCGCTCAACGCTGGCATCTTCGCCGAGATCGCGCATCACATCGGCCTGCCGCCGGGCGTAATCAATTTTGTCTATGGCTACGGCCCGGAGATTGGTCAGCAGCTGGCCTCTGACCCCAGAGTCGGTCTGGTCAGCCTGACCGGCAGCGTCGGGGCGGGCGTTGCCACCATGGCGGCCGCGGCGAAGAACGTCACCAAAGTTTCACTGGAGCTGGGCGGTAAAGCGCCAGCCATCGTGATGGATGATGCCGACGTGGACCTGGCGGTGAAGGCGATCGTCAGCTCGCGCGTAATCAACAGCGGACAGGTCTGCAACTGCGCAGAGCGCGTCTATGTGCAGGAAGGCATTTACGATCGCTTTATGACCGCCTTAACCGAGGCGTTTAAAGCCGTTAAATTTGGCGATCCGGCGGAGCAGCGCGAGATCGATATGGGACCGCTGATTACCGCCGCCGCGCTGGCGCGCGTAGAGAAAAAGGTAGCGGACGCCGTGGCGGCTGGCGGCAAAGTGGTGCTGGGCGGCAAACGCGCCAGCAGTAAAGGCTTCTTTTTCGAGCCGACCATTATCACCGACGTGCGTCAGGATATGGAGATCATGCGCGAGGAGATCTTTGGGCCGGTATTGCCGGTAATGACGTTCAAAACGCTGGACGAGGCCATTGCGCTGGCCAATGACTGCGAATATGGCCTGACCTCTTCTCTCTATACGCAAAATCTCAATACCACCATGGTGGCGCTGCGTAAGCTGAAATTCGGCGAAACCTATGTCAACCGCGAGAACTTCGAAGCGATGCAGGGCTTCCACGCGGGCTGGCGTAAATCGGGCATCGGCGGCGCGGACGGGCGTCACGGGCTGGAGGAGTATCTGCAGACGCACGTCGCCTATCTGCAGTTCACGCTGTAATTGTTAAGCCGCCCTGTACGGGCGGCTGTTTTTCATGCGACGCGATGACGGCAGCGCAGCAGTGCCGCGGCGCTCAGCAGCGATACCGCCATCAGGTAGTAACCCGGCGCAAGGCTGCTGCCGGTAGCGTTAATCAGCAGCGTGCAGATCAGCGGCGCGAAGCCGCCGAAAATCGTGACCGCGACGTTATAGCTGATCGCCATGCCGCTGGCGCGCGTGCCGAGCGGAAAAAGATCCGCCATCACCGAAGGCACAGTGGAGAAGTAGATCGATTTCAGCAGCGCCATCCAGCCCACCAGCAGCAGCAGCGTCAGCGGCGAGGTGTGATCCACCATATAGCGGAAGGCTGGATAAATCGTTACCAGCAACAGCAGCAGCGAACCCCACATCAGCGGCACACGTCCCACGCGCTCAGCCCAGAGCCCCATCAGCGGCGTCATCAGGGTCAGAATAATACCTGCCAGCAGCGTGGCGCTAAAGGCGACGCTTCCCGGCAGATGCAGCGTTTTGGTGGCATAGGTCGGCACATAGTTCAGCATGTAGTTTACCGCTGTTGAAATTACCATCAGACCGACCGCCAGCAGCATCAGCTCTTTCTGACGGCCAAACAGCTGCTTCAAAGGCGCTTCTGGTCTCTCCTGCTGCGTGAAGCTGGCTGGCTCATGAACGTGGCGACGGATATAAAGCCCCAGCGGACCGATCAGCAGGCCGAAGGCGAAAGGAATGCGCCAGCCCCACGACAGCATCTGCGTCTCACTGAGCATCTGCGTCAGTCCCAGCCCGAAAGCGGAAGCCATCAGCGTGCTCGCGCCCTGTGTCGCGAACTGCCAGCTGGCGATAAAGGCTTTACGCTCGGGAAAGTGCTCCACAAGAAACGCCGTGGAGCTGCCGAACTCCCCGCCCGCCGAGAACCCCTGAATCAGGCGCGCCAGCATAATCAACAGCGGCGCCGCCAGTCCGATGGTGCCGTACTCCGGCATAAAGGTGATCATCGCGCCGCCCAGCATCATCAGATTAATGGAGAGCAGCAGCGCCTTTTTGCGCCCGTGGCGATCGGCATAGTTGCCCAGCACCACCGCGCCGAGCGGCCGGATAAGAAAGGAGACGCCAAAGCTGCCGAAAGTCAGCAGCAGCGAAACGGAGGTGTCGCTGGTGGGAAAAAAGGCGTGCGCGATATAGCTGGCGAAAAAGCCGTAGACCGCAATGTCGAACCACTCCAGCGCATTGCCGATACAGGTAGCGAACAGGGTTTTATGCAGGCTCGGCTTGTTCTGAACCAGCGGAACCGCTTGCGTCAGGTTGCTCATGTGCGCGCTCCCTGATAAGCCTGCTGCCGCGCCAGCAGCGCCTCGCCCTCTTCGCCCAGCTGCCAGAACAGCCGCGTCATGATTAGCAAACCTTCGCGCGCTACGGACTTCAGCATATGCTCGTTAACGCCGTGCTGGCCGCAGGCGGGATAGGAGTGTGGCACCCACAGCGTCGGCAGACCAAGAATGTCGGAAAAGACCTCATTCGGCAGGGAGCCGCCCAGATTAGGCAGCAGCGCCGGTTTTTTGCCGCTGCTGGCGGCAAGGCTCTCCAGCGCCCAGGCGACCAGCGGGCTTTGGGGATCGAGACGCGTTGCGGGCGATCCGCGCAGGAAATCGACCTGAACATTGTCAAAACCCTGCGCGCGCAGATGCGCCTCGACGTGCGGCACCAGATTCTCCCAGTCGGTGCCCACCACAAAACGCAGCTGACACACGGCGGTCGCCTTACCGGGGATGGCGTTCATCGGACGCGCCGGGTTGCCGGTTTCGAACGCCAGCACCTCCAGCGTGTTCCAGCCGTAAAGGCGCTCGGCAGGGGTCAGGCCGGGTTCGCCCCAGTTTGCGTCCAGCGCCGGATCGCCCGGCATACCACCTGGCTCGATATCGCTAAGAATGGCGCGCACCGCCGCGCTCAGCGAGTCGGGCTTCAGCGCCTCGACCTGCAGCACGCCGTGCGTGTTGACCAGCGAGGCGATAGCGTTTGCCAGCTGCGTGCCGGGATTGCTTAACAGCCCGCCCCAGTTGCCGGAGTGGTAGGCGTTGTCACGCGCGTTGATGGTCAGACGGAAATTGGCCGCGCCGCGCGATCCCAGGAAAAGCGTAGGCCGCGGCGCGCTGACGCGCGGGCCGTCCGACGCGATAAAGAGGTCAGCGCGCAGCAGCGCCTGCTGCTGCTGGCACAGCTCGGCCAGCCCTGGCGAGCTAATCTCTTCGCCCATCTCGAACAGAATCTTGCAGTTAAAGCCGAGACGGCCGCCGCGCGCATGGTAAACCTGCTCCAGCGCCGCAAGATTAATAGTGTGTTGCCCTTTGTTATCGGCGCTGCCGCGCCCATACCAGCGATCGCCCTCTTCCGTCAGCCGCCAGGGCGCAAGGCCGTCACGCCAGTTTTCATCATCGCCGAACACCACGTCGCCGTGGCCATAAACGAGCAGCGTTGGCAGCGCCTCGTCCTCGATGCGCGTCGCCACCAGAAACGGGCGGTTTTCAACGACCGGATTATCGATAAAGTGCAGCGCAAACCCGAGCGCCGACAGCTGCGGCGCGATCTCTTCATGCAAATAGTGATGTAGCTCATCGTCGCGATCCGCGCGCTGGCTTTCGGTCACGCACGCCACGCGGCGCGCCAGAAGCTGTTTGAATTCCCCGCTGTCGAAGTAGCGCATCGCCTGTTGAATAGCCTGTTGTTCCGTCATGTTTGCCCTGTCTTTTTTTATTTTGCCGTCGCTCTATCTTTGCCAAAAGGTTGGCCTTGCCACAATTATCAATTTATCGACATAGCCTTGCTTTTAAAGCAAAGCTAAAATGCCCGATAAAGAAGCATGCACCGACGGGGTGCAGAGGTCAGATGATGCTGAGCAGTGAAATTCGTTATTTTCTTGCCGTCGCCAGCAGCGGTTCGCTGAGCGCCGCCAGCGAACAGCTTTTTGTGGCGGTATCGGCTATCAGTCGGCAAATTCAGCGGCTGGAGGCGCAGGTGGGCGCGCCGCTGTTCGATCGCCATGCGCGCGGCATGGTGCTTAATGAGGCGGGTGAAATCCTTGCCCGTCAGGTACGACAAAGCATGCTGGATATGGATTACGCGCTGGCGGAAATTAAAGGACTGAAGGCGATCCGCCGCACCCTGATCCGCATCGCCTGTACCGACGGCATGGCGTTCAGCCTGCTGCCCGGCCTGCTGGCGGAATTTCGCGCCCTTAATCCCGGCGTTTACTTCGCACTCAAGGTCGAGGGTTCCCAGGCGGTGGCCGAGCGGGTACGCGCTGGCGAATGCGATGTGGCGCTACAGTTCAGCCTGCATCCTGAGAGCGGCGTGGAAGTGATGGGCTCCTGGCCTGCCCCGGTGCTGCTGGCGATGCATAAAGATCATCCGCTGGCGCAGCAGCCAGCGCCGGTGACGCTGGAGGCGCTCAGCCCCTATCCGATGGCGCTGCCGGAGCAGAACACCACGGTGCGTCAGCTGTTCGATCTGGCCTGTCAGATGCGCGGCTGCGTGATTGAGCCGGTGCTGACCTGCGACTATTTCGCCACGCTCTACCACTTTCTGCTCAGCACGCCAGAGGCGATCACCATCAGCAGCGCCTTTACCCTGCTTAACGAAACGCAGCGCGATCTGGTGCTGCGGGAGATGGGCGTTGACCAGCTCAGCCAGCGTACGCTGCAGCTGCAGCGGGTTTCAGGGCGGCAGCGCAACGCGGCGCTGTCGCCCTTTCTCTCTTTTCTCCAGCAGCGCCTGAATGAGATCGCCGCCGGACTGGCGTAATTACTCGTTGATATCGACCGGGTAGAAGATGTGCTTGCCGAAGGGATCGATATCGTAGCCGCTCACCTCTTTACGCACCGGCTCGAAAATGGTCGAGTGCGCAATCATCACCGCAGGCATCTGGTCATGCATTATCTGCTGCGCCTGCAGATAGAGCGCAGTGCGCTTGCCCTGATCCGGCTCGGCGCGCGCCTCGGTAATCAGCTTTTCAAACGGCTGATAGCACCACTTCGAGGAGTTCGAGCCGCCCTGCGTCGATTTACAGCTGTAGAGCGGCCCGAAGAAGTTGTCCGGATCCCCGGTCGCGGTTGTCCAGCCCATCAGCGCCGCCTGGTGTTCGCCGCTGCGCACCCGCTTGAGATATTCGCCCCATTCGTAGGTCACGATGGTCGCCTTGATGCCGACCTTCGCCCAGTCTGCCTGGATCATCTCCGCCATACGGCGCGCGTTAGGGTTATAGGGACGGGAAACCGGCATCGCCCAGAGCGAAATTTCGGTGCCGGGAGCGATGCCCGCCTGCTTCAGCAGCGCTCGGGCCTTTTCCGGATCGTAATCATAATCCTTCAGATCTTTGTTTTCGCTCCAGACCCCTGGCGGCAGAATATTTTTGGCCGCGGTGCCGGTGCCTTTGAAGATAGCGTCGATGATGGCGGGCTTGTTGATCGCCATTGCCAGCGCCTGACGCACCTCGACCTTATCCAGCGGCGCTTTAGTGGTGTTAAACGCCAGGAAACCGGTATTCAGTCCCGCTTTATGCATCAGGTTGATAGCCTGATTGCTGCGCATTTTCTCCAGATCGGCAGGATTGGGGAACGGCATCACCTGACATTCCCCCTTCTCCAGCTTGGCGAGCCGAACCGAGGCGTCCGGCGTAATGCTGTAGACGATGCGATCCAGCTTCGCCTTGCCTGCCCAGTATTGCGGGAAGGCTTTATAGAGAATGCGGGAATCTTTCTGGTACTGCACCAGCTGGAACGGGCCGGTGCCGATGGGATCCATATCGACTTTTTCCGGCGTACCCGCCTTCAGCATCCGATCGGCGTATTCGGCGGAGTGGATGGAGGCGAAGTACCAGGCGAGATCGGCGAGGAATGGCGATTCCGCATGGTTAAGCGTAAAGCGCACGGTGTGGTCGTCGACGCGGTCGATGCTTTTAATCAACGTCGTCAGCTCCAGACTGTCGAAGTTAGCGTAGGTGCCGCCAGAGACGTTGTGGTAGGGATTTTTCGGATCCATCTGGCGCATAAAAGAGAAAATAACGTCATCGGCGTTGAAGTCACGGCTGGGTTTGAAGAGTTTGTTGCTCTGAAACTTAACGTTTTGACGCAGATGGAAGGTATAGACCTTGCCGTCCGGGCTGATCTCCCAGCTTTCAGCCAGGCTCGGCACCAGTTCAGTTGTGCCATATTTAAAATCCACCAGCCGGTTGAATACCGGCACTGCGCTGGCGTCCACGCTGGTTCCCGAGGTGTAGAGCTGCGGATTGAAGTTCTCCGGCGACCCTTCCGCGCAGTAAACCAGCGTTTTCGCGCTGGCGTTATGCGCCATGGCGGCGGTCAGCAACGCCAGCATCGCTATCTTCGCTTTCATCATTTCCTCACTTTTTATTGACTTCCGTTGGTCAGATTCCCTAAATGATCCAGGCGCTTTATGGATATCACGTTTTCGTAACATAGCGAACCCTGCTGATGGCAGACAAATAAGGAACAGTGATGACAGCCCTTGCAAATCAGTTAACCCAACGCTTTTTCCGTTACCTGGCCGTTAGCAGTCAGAGCGACGCTACATCGAACACTTTGCCGAGCACGCCCAGCCAGCACGCGATGGCGCGGCTGCTGGCGGAGGAGCTCACCGCTCTCGGCCTCGACGAGGTGGTGATCGACGACTGCGCCACGGTGACCGCCGTGAAGCGCGGCAACCGGCAGGATGCGCCGCGCATCGGTTTTATCACCCATATCGATACCGTTGACGTAGGCCTGTCGCCCGATATTCATCCGCAGGTCCTCACCTGGCAGGGAGAAGATCTGCTGCTCAACGCGCGCGAAGATATCTGGCTGCATCGGGACGCGCACCCGGAGATCGCGCCCTATCTCGGCGAAGAGATTATTTTCAGCGACGGCACCAGCGTGCTGGGCGCGGACAATAAAGCGGCGGTGACGGTGGTGATGACATTGATGGAGAATTTGCAGGGCGATCACGGCGATATCCTGGTGGCCTTTGTGCCCGATGAGGAGATCGGTCTGCGCGGCGCGAAAGCGCTGGATCTGGAAAAGCGTTTTAACGTCGATTTTGCCTGGACCATCGACTGTTGCGAACTGGGCGAAGTGGTATATGAAAATTTCAATGCCGCGTCGGCGGAAATAACCTTTACCGGCGTGCCTGCGCACCCGATGTCGGCCAAAGGCGTGCTGGTCAATCCGCTGCTGATGGCGCACGACTTTATCAGCCTGTTCGATCGTCGGGAAACGCCCGAGCACACCGAAGGTCGTGAAGGCTATATCTGGTTTAATGAAATGCAGGCGGGCGCCAGCCAGGCGACGCTAAAAGCCTCGATCCGCGATTTCGATCTGACGCAGTTTGCCGCGCGTAAAGAGCAGCTACATCAGGCGGTAGCAGAGATCGCCCGGCGCTACCCGACGGGCAGCGTCGCAATTCGCATCAGCGACATTTACAGCAATATCAGCAACGCCGTGGGCGAGGATCGTCGCGCTATCGATCTGATCTTCACCGCGCTGGCAGATCTAGATATTGAGCCGAAGGTGATCCCGATGCGCGGCGGCACCGACGGCGCGGCGCTCTCGGCGAAAGGCCTGCTGACGCCGAACTTCTTTACCGGCGCGCACAACTTCCACTCCCGCTTCGAGTTTCTGCCGATTTCGTCGTTTGTGAAGTCCTACCAGGTGGCGGAGAGGCTCTGCTTGCTGGCGGCGCAGCGCTAAATCATCGAAAAAGCAGCCAGGCGCAGGGCGCGGGTCATATCCTGTGCGACCGCCCCCTGCCCAGCCTGGTTCAAGGCGGCTGTCCGCCGCCTGCCTGCTCTTACTTTTTCACGCTGACGTCGATGCCGGGGAAATATTTCTCCGCCAGTTTTTTCACCGTGCCGTCATCCTGAATTTTAGTAATCGCCGCATCCAGCGCCTGCTTCAGTTGGGTATCGCCCTTACGCAGTCCAAAACCGATGCCGGTACCGAGAATCGCGTCATCTTCTACCGCTTTACCGGCAAAAACGAAGCCCTTGCCCTGCGGTTTATCGAGGAAACCTGACTGGCCCGCGGCAGACATCACCAGCGTGCCGTCAAGACGGCCTGCGACCATATCGTTATACACCTGATTCTGATCCTGATAAGAGGTCACGGTAACGCCCTGCGTTTCCCAGTGCTTTTTGGCGTAGGTTTCCTGAATCGACCCCTGCAGCACGCCGATATTCTTGCCCTTCAGCGCCTCAGCGGTCGGCTGCAGCTTCTCGCCCTCTTTGACGATCAGCATGCTCGGAATACGGTAGACAGGTTTGGTGAAATCGATGCTTTTCGCCCGCGCTTCGGTGATATTCATCGCTGAGTTAATGGCGTCGAACTTCTTCGCCTGCAGCGCCGGGATCAGCGCGTCAAAACTGCTCTCCACCCAGTGACAGTCGAAATTGCCGGTCGCGCAGATAGCTTTGCCCAGCTCGATGTCGAAGCCTTCCAGCTCGCCCTGCGCGTTACGGCTCTCAAACGGCGCATACTGCGACTCCAGGCCATAACGCAGCGTTTCCGCCGCCAGCGCATGCACCGAACTCATCAGCCCCAGCGCAAGAAAGAGCGCGTTTAGTTTTTTCATCTTATTTTCCCCTGAGATTAACCCTTCACCCGACAGAGCGCCTCTGCGCCGCGCTGCAGAGTGGCGTCGTCTTTTGCAAAAGAGAGACGAATCACGTTGTTATCGGTGCCGTCCATATAAAACGCCGAGAGCGGAATGGTTGCCACGCCGTGCTCGACGATAAGACGTTTTACCATCTCGCTGTCAGCTTCGTCACTGAAATGTCCGTAGCTGGCTAAAACAAAAAACGAACCGGCGCACGGCAGCAGCTTAAACGGCGAATCCTGCAGCAGCGACACCAGACGATCGCGCTTCTGCTGGTAGAACGCCGACAGCGACAGATAGTTTTCGGCGCGCTGCAGATAATGCGCAAAGCCAATCTGCATCGGCGTATCGGCGGCGTACATCATAAACTGATGCACTTTCACCAGCTCCTCCATCAGTTCGGCGGGCGCAAGACAATAGCCGACGCGCCAGCCGGTAACGTGAAAGGTTTTGCCGAAGGAAGAGACGATCACGCTGCGCTGCGCCAGCTCTGGATGGGTCGCCATCCCGCAGTGCGCGCGGCCGTCGAACACAATATGCTCATAGACTTCGTCAGAGAGCACCACAATATCGGTGCCGCGCGTCAACGCCGCCAGCTGCGCCAGATCGGCGGGCGTCAGCACCTGTGCGCTCGGGTTGTGCGGCGTATTAATAATGATCATGCGGGTGCGCGGCGTCAGCGCGGCGCGCAGCTCATCCCAGTTAATGGCATAGTCGGGGAACTGCAGCTTCAGGCCAACCGGCGTGCCGCCCTGCAAACGCACCACCGGCGCGTAGCTGTCGAAAGCGGGCTCGAAGAAGATCACTTCGTCGCCCTGGCTCACCAGCGTTGTAATCGCCATATAGATGCCCTGGCTGGCGCTGCCGCTGATCAGCACTTCGGTCGCAGGATCGTAGTGTTGACCATAGAGCGCGGCGACCTTAGCCGCCAGCGCCTCTTTCAGCGCAGGCCAGCCGGTCATCGGCGCATACTGGTTATGCCCTTCGCGCATGGCACGGCTGACCTCCACCACCAGTGCCGGATCGCACGGGAAGTTGGGCGCGCCCTGTGACAGATTGATCGCGCTGTGCTGCGCAGAGAGCTGACCGATGACGCTGAATATCGTGGTGCCTACGTCGGGCAATTTAGAGGTGACGTTAACGCTGCTTTTCATCGGACGAGCTCCTGCGCGGCTGCATAAAAATGTCGATTTAATTGATTTCTATTCAACGACCCGGCGCTTGAGCCGACAAGCGAATTGTTGTCATAATAGCCATGACTAAAATGCATAGCTGGAGTGATAATGCCGCGTTCTCTGCCGCTTAACGCTATACACGCCTTTCTGGTGACCGCGCGCCATCTCAACCTGACGCGCGCAGCGGGCGAGCTCTGTATTACTCAGGGCGCAGTCAGCCGCAAAATCGCCACGCTTGAACACTATCTGGGCTTCGCGCTGTTCGAGCGGCACGCGCGCGGCCTGCGCCTGACCGCACAGGGAGCAGCGCTGCTGCCAGAACTGCGCCAGGGTTTTGAACAGATGCTGAGCGCCACGGACAGGGCGATGCGCCATCACGGCGTCATTCGGCTAAAAGCGCCGACCTGCGCGATGCGCTGGCTGGTGCCGCGCCTGGTGGCGCTGGAGCAGCAGCGGCCGGAACTGCATGTCGCCCTGACCACCACGCTGGAGCATCACGCTCAGCTGGATGGATTCGACGCTGCCATCCTTTACGGTACGCCGCTGCCAGGGACGATACATCTGTTTGATGAGGCGATTACGCCGGTCATGGCCGCCGACATCGCGCCGCCCGCCTCGCCCGAGGCGCTGGCGGCGATGACCTTTCTGCATCCCACCAGCGATAGCCGCGACTGGCAGCTGTGGCTCGACGCCCAGAATACCAGGCTGACGATGACGCGTAATCAACACTTCAGCACCATGGATCTGGCGATCAGCGCGGCGATACAGGGTTTTGGCGTAACGGTAGCGGATATTAATCTGGTGGAGAGCGATCTGGCGAACGGACGCCTGATTGCGCCGTTCGCCAGTCGGGTGAAAACCGGGGCGGCCTACAGCCTGCTGCAGCGCCCGGTCAAAGATGCGCCGCCTTTCCTGTCGGATCTGGCGGCATGGCTGTCACGCGATTAAAAGGTTACCCATTCGCCGCTCTGGTCTGCCCCAGAGCGATGCGCTGCGGCTACGGACGGCGTAGCGCTGTTGCCGCGAGGCGGCGCGCTGGCAATCGGCTCGTGCGACGAAAGACGGAACCGGGAGACCGAGGCTTCCAGCGATTCGGTCTGACGCGCCAGCGCGGCGGCGGCGGATGAGACCTCCTCCACCAGCGAGGCGTTCTGCTGCGTCACGCTGTCCATTTCGGTGACGGCTACGCCAACCTGCGAAATGCCTTTGCTCTGCTCTTCCGACGCGGCGGCAATCTGTTTCATGATGGCGTCGACATCCTGCACCGACTTAAGAATATTGTGCATGGTGCTGCCGGTGTTGCTCACCAGGACCGCGCCTTTGTCCACGCGCTGTACCGAATCTTCAATCAGCGCGGCGATCTCTTTCGCCGCGGCGGCGCTGCGCTGCGCCAGATTGCGCACCTCGCTGGCGACGACTGCGAAGCCACGCCCCTGTTCGCCGGCACGCGCCGCTTCAACCGCTGCGTTCAGCGCCAGAATATTGGTCTGGAAAGCGATGCCGTTGATGACGCTGGTGATCTCGGCAATTTTTTTCGAACTGCCGGAGATGCCGTTCATGGTAGAGACCACTTCGCTCACCAGCTGGCCGCCCTGCTGCGCCGTTGACGAGGCGGTTTCTGCCAGCATGCTGGCCTGACGCGCGTTGTCGGCGTTGAATTTCACCGTTGCGGTCAGCTGTTCCATACTGGCGGCAGTCTGTTCCAGCGCCGCCGCCTGCTCTTCCGTGCGTGAAGAGAGATCGTTGTTGCCCGCTGAGATCTCTGCCGCGCCGCGCGAGATATTCTCGGTACCGCTGCGGATCGCGCTGACCGCTTCGCGCAGGCTCTCCTGCATGGCGCTCAGCAGCGGCACCAGCTTGCCGACGCAGTTGCGTCCGAACGGCGCAACCGGCTGGCTAAGATCGCCTGTGGCGATCACGGCGAAATGCTCACGGATGCGATCCAGCGGTTTCACCAGCATGGTGACCAGATAGCGATCGGTAAACAGCAGGATCACTAAGCCCAGAATGACCGCTGCCACCAGCGTAATTTTCGTCAGTACGGTGAGGCGATCGACTCTGACACGGGTCTGATCCAGCTTGACGGCCGCCGCCTGATTGAACGCCTCGGCGCTGGCGCCAAAAGCGCGGCTCAGCGCAGGGGTTACCGTACTGGCGTGCTGGCGATAGGCTTCCAGCGAGTCCTGACGCGCTTTCTGCAGCTGCGGCGTCACACCCTCATCCAGCAGCTTTTGCCAGCTGCCGATCACCTGGTCGACGATCTGCGCCTCCATCGGGCCTGGCGCCATCTGCTTAAACTGCGCCAGCTGTTGCGTCATATTGTTCAGCGCCTGCTGAACCGGCTGCCAGTCCGCCTCAGTCGGCTGCGCACCGCCCGCTTTGCTTTCCATAATGCGCGACAGGCGCGTGATGACGCGAAAATACTGGTCGTTGCCTTTGCTTAAGGTGGTCATCTGCGCCACCAGATGACGATCGACGTCGTTGCCCTCACTGAGCGAACCGAGCGAGTGCACGCTGAACCAGCCTACTGCGCACCACAGCAAGCAAAAGAGACCGAGTATCCACAACATGACGGTGCGAATCGTGAAATTTTTTAATATACCCATAGCCAAATCCTTGACGGTGAAAACCGAGAGGGGCCCGATAATCTCGGGCATAATGGCGTTATCGGCAGAAATTAAGGAAGATACAGCGGTTTAGTTAGCAATAAAGTTGCTTAATGCTTCTGGGAGGCTTAAGCATAACGTAATGATTTACAAAGGTTAGCATCGAAAATGCCGGGTAAAAATCAGTTCTGCTGCCTTAATAATTAGCCGTCAAAGCTTTACCATACTTTTCATCATCAGGCGAAACAGCCTCAGACGCGCGCGCATAAAATTGCGTTTGAGCAGTAGCGTCTTCTCACCGCCTTCACCGAACGACAGCGTGAGATCTTCGCCGGGATGCCAGGTGGGCCAGCTTATTTCGCCCTCCAGCCGGTGGCTGAATTCATTTGCGTCGCGCGCAAAGGCGAACCAGTAATCCGCCATACGCTGCGAAAAGGCGCGATCGCTGGCGGTGTAGGGGCGTTCACTGTCGGCAGGCTGCATCGTCGCCAGGGTATTAAGCGTATAGGGCACCTCATTGCCATGCCATGCGCCGTGCGGATAGAGATCGCGCGACTGTTCGGAAACATAGTCGAACCAGTAGCGCCAGCCCGGCATGCCGACGTTGTGCTGCGCGCGCATCAGGATCCACGGCATGACGCTAAAGGCCATATCGCGCGCTGCCGCACGTCCCAGCAGGCGATCGTCGTGAATATCGTATAGCCATTTCAGCAGCCGATAGCTGAGCGGCCTGCTGGCGCGCAGCTGTCGTATGACTGTGGCGGTATCCACATTAAAATAACCCAGCACGCTGGCTTCGTCGCTGTTGCTGCCAGCCATCAGCGGAATGCGATGCTGTCGCCCCGCCATAAAGGTGGGCAATACCGGCTGCGGCAACACGGCGTCGCCAGCAATCGGCACCGGCCCGTGCCACAAAGGCGACTCCAGCGGCCAGAAGGCGTCGGCAGGCAGTTCGCGTAGCTGCTGCGCGGTAGCGTTGCGCAAACCGAAATGCGCCGCGACCTGCTCGCCCACTTGCAAAGCCGCTTTACGCGGTTTGTCCGGCAGGCTGTAGGCGCTTTGCACGATCGCTTTATGAAACAGCCCCTCCGCCAGCGGCGAGCAGCAGAGCGAAAGCACGCTGCGCGCGCCGGACGATTCGCCAAAGATAGTGACGTTGTCACGATTACCGCCAAATGCAGGAATATTGCGCTGTATCCACTGCAGCGCCGCTATCTGGTCGAGCAGAGCGAAGTTATTAACGATGCCGCCGTCGCGGTACTCCGCGTCCAGCGCCGGATGCGCGAAAAAACCGAGATGACCGAGACGGTAATTCACCGTTACGACCACTGCGCCGCGCGCCGCCATCGGCTTGCCGTTATAGGGTGTCAGCCCGCCCGATCCCATAACGAAACCGCCGCCGTGCAGCCAGACCATCACAGGCAATGGCCGTGACGGCTCGACGTCAGGCGTCCAGACGTTGAGATAAAGGCAGTCTTCGCTGAGCGGGCCGGGATCGCCGCCGCCTGCGGCAACGCAGAGCGCGCGGTTCTGCCAGCAGGCGGCGCCGAATGCGGTCGCGTCGCGCACCTCCTGCCAGGGCGTTACCGGCTGCGGCGCGCGCCAGCGCAGCGCGCCCACCGGCGCGGCGGCATAAGGAATACCCTTAAAGACAAAGAGATCATCATCCATACTTCCTCTTAGCTCGCCTTCCGCTGTTCGGAGGCGCAGAGGTCGTCTGTTTTTCATTACCTGTTCCCTGATAAAGCGTTAAGGCATTATCTACAGGCCGTTAAGATATTGTCTATGTCCTTAGTGCATTTGCAGAATATGCTGAGCCGCCCGCGTTAAGCGTCGCTGATACCGCATCGTACCAGCGATTGCTGCTGACGCGCCTGATAGAGTTGCATCTCATCCTGCACCGACGCGCCCAGCGCCGCTTCAAAATCCGCCCTGCTGGCATTGCCTGCTGTACGCGCCTGCGCCTTATCGCCCAGGTTTGACTGGAATATACCTGCCGCGCTGACCGGCAGAAAATCTTCATAAACAACCGGATCGGCGATAATGCGTCCCTGCTCGATCAGCGTCGCCAGCGATTCGCCCGGACGCGGCGGCTGCGCCTCGCCCTTTTCGCTCAGCCGATAGTCGAACCAGGCGAGCTGCTGCTCGCGCAGGCTGCGCTCATCGTCGGGAAAATCGCGAAATACCTCGGCCAGCCGCTGCTGATGCTGCTGGTTGTCGGTGCCTGTGCCCGCTTCCGCCAGCAGACGATCGTACAGCGCGCGGCCTTTCGGCGTCAGCGCCACGCCGCGCTGCTCGATTTCGCCAAAGCGCGCGGTATGGGTGCCGCTCTCGCCCTGCTGGAAACGTACCGGCTCCTCCAGCGCCTTAAAACTGGTCTGCCGCAGCAAAATCGGCACTTCGCGTCGTGGCGGCCCTTCAATCAGGGCTTTTGGATCGATGCCGTATTCCGGCATCAGCGACTGCACCAGGTCGATGTCGAGCGTGCGCGGCGTCAGGTGATTGATATGGCATCCCGGAAAGCAGACCACGTCGGCAATCAGGCGATGCTGCTGGCTCAGCGCCTGATAGGTCTCGCTGTCGACAGTGCTCACGCCATGCCAGCGGAACGTCTCCAGCGCCTCTTTGACAAAGGCGTCGGCGTCCGCGTCACTGAGGCCGCCCTGCTGCTGATGTTGCGCGATCAGCGCCCGGCAGCGCGGCGTAAAAATGTCGCGCCGCGCCAGTATCGCCGCCGCTTTTTCCCGCAGCTGAAGATCGTCAATGAGCTCCAGCCGCAGCAGCGAGGTAAAAATGCGGAAGGGATTGCGGCGCAGCGCCGCGTCGCTGACCGGACGAAACGCGGTGGAGTGCACCGGCACGCCCGCTTGCGACAGATCGTAGTAGCCGACCGGCTCCATACCC
Source organism: Pantoea sp. YU22 (assembly GCF_003970755.1). Classification (NCBI taxonomy): domain Bacteria; kingdom Pseudomonadati; phylum Pseudomonadota; class Gammaproteobacteria; order Enterobacterales; family Erwiniaceae; genus Pantoea; species Pantoea sp. YU22. The sequence goes on from NZ_RYDU01000001.1 coordinate 818,512, forward strand.
ATTACCGCGAACATCTGCCGCAGCGTCGCCAGCTCTTCAGCCGTGCCGACGCGAATGGCGCCGTGACGCTCCAGATTGAGGCGCTCAAGCTCGTCCGCCGCTTCCAGCCGCGCTTTCAGCGCCGGACGGTCGGCTAAACAACGCGCATTGACGCGCTGTACCAGCGTCATCAGCGTGCCATACTGCGGCACCTCCTGCTGATACATTGCGGACATCGCCTGTGAGAAGCGCGTACGAATAGCGTCCGCGCTGAGGAAGTGATTCATGGTGCCTGCTCCTGACATGATCGACGTTGCTGCTACTGTAGAGCAACGCGAAATCGGCAGGCAAAAAAGTTACGGATTTGTGATCGGCTTAAAGCCGAAGCGATTTTTCATCACCAGCATCAACGTGGTCAGCAGCGCGGGAATCGCCAGCAGGACGAAGATCAGGCTGAAAGACCAGCCGAGAGAGAGCATCTCCGCGCCGACAAAGGCGCTGAGGATAGCCCCGACGCGGCCAACACCATGCATCCAGCTTGAGCCCGTCGCGCGCGCATGGGTGGGATAGTAGCTGGCGGAAAGCGCATTCATGCCCGTATTGGCGCCGTTGAAACAGAAGCCGCTGAGAAAGGCGATGCCGCTCATCATCCCCACTTCTGCAGGCGAAAAGCCCAGCGTGACAATCGCCAGCCCACCGCAGAAATAGATGACCGCCAGTGCCAGATTCGCATTAAAGCGATCCATCAGCCAGCCGGCAAACAGCGAGCCAAGGGTACCGCCCGCCTGATACATGGCGGTGATAATAGCCGCGTCGGTAACTGACATGCCCAGCGTATTGATAAGCGATGGCAGCCAGCTGCCGATCAGGTAAACCAGAAACAGCCCCATAAAGTAGCCGCCCCACAACATCAGGCTGCCGAAAAGATAACGACGGGAGACGACGGTAGCGATTGCGCCCTGGGTCTGCGGCGTCGGCTCCTGCGAGTGAAACGCGCTGTCGGGTCGTGTGGCACCGGGCAGCATCCGCTCCAGAATAGCGTGAATGCGCGTCGCCGGCGCGCGGCGGCTAATCAGAAAACGCACCGACTCCGGCACACCGCGCATTAAAAACGGCAGGACCACCAGCGGCAGGATGCCGCCCAGCATCATGACCGCATGCCAGCTGTAGCGCGGCAGCAGCCAGGAGGCGGCAAAACCACCGCTGGCGGCGCCGAAGGTAAAGCCGCAGAACACCACGGTAATGATAAAGGCGCGGCGGCGCTCCGGCGCATATTCTGCCACCAGCGTACCGACGTTAGGCATTGCCGCGCCCAGGCCCAGACCGGTCAAAAAGCGAAACAGCATCATCTGCTCGATGTTATTTGCCAGCGCAGTGGCGAGCGTCCATAGCCCGAAGAAAAAGACGCTGAGGATAATCATCATGCGGCGGCCGTAACGATCGGCCAGCGGCCCCGCCAGCATGGCGCCGAGCGCCAGCCCGACGAGCGCCGCGCTGATCACTACGCCAAGCTGATGATTGGTGACACCCCAGCCCGCCTTGAGCGTCGGGGCGATAAAGCCCATCAGCGCGATATCCATGCCGTCAAGGGCGACCACAATAAAGCAGAGCGCAATCAGACGCTTTTGCCAACGGCTCAGCTCTGACTGATTGATTAACTGGCGAACGTCTACTGCTTCAATGCTGGTCACTGCGAACTCCTCACTGCGCTCATCTCTTGAAACATCAGTTTTGGTAAAAAAAACGGCAGCTATGATATCCCATCGTTAACAATAAGGCGTTCGATTTTTATATGATATTGAGAATTATTCAATATTTAGGGCTTAACGCGTTGAATTCGTTTTAATCTTATTTTGCAGGCTGGCAGACGCGTCACGCGGCTGAGATTATTTAGCTTTAAAAATCAATAACAAAGCTAAATCACCCCTTTTTGTTAATTTTATTTTGCAGCAAAGTTAACAAAACCCATCTTTACTGGTTGCCGTGTAGCGACAAAACTTATTAACTTTATGATATGGACAAAAATATCCTTTTCAATCAGCGCATTCGCTTGCGCCATCTTCATACCTTTGTTGCGGTGGCGCAACAGGGAACCCTGGGCCGCGCGGCGGAAACCCTGAGCCTCAGTCAGCCCGCCTTGTCTAAAACGCTGAATGAGCTTGAGGAACTGACAGGCGTTCGCCTGTTTGAGCGAGGCCGCCTGGGCGCGCAGCTTACCACCATGGGCGAACAGTTTTTGATCCACGCAGTGAAAGTGCTGGATGCGCTTAATCACGCAGGCCAGAGCTTTAACCTGCCGGTTTCAACCCGTCCGGTCGTGATCCGACTCGGTGCGCTCACTACGGCGGCGATGGGCATGCTGCCGCAAATCCTCGATCGCTTTCATCAGCAGCAGCCTCATGCGACCGTCCAGGTCGCCACCCTGCACAATAACGTGCTGCTGGCCGGGCTGCGTGCAGGCGAGTTCGATATCGGCATTGGTCGTATGGCGGACAGTGAAATGATGACTGGCCTGACCTACGAACTGCTGTTTCTCGAATCGCTGAAGCTGGTGGTGCGGCCGGAGCATCCGCTTCTGAGTGACAACGTCACGCTGTCGCGGGCCATGCAGTGGCCGGTCGTGATCTCGCCGGAAGGGACCGCGCCGCGCCGTATCGCACAACAGATGCTGGATGAACAGGGCTGCACCCTGCCCAGCACCTGCGTTGAAACCTCATCGACGTCGCTCGCGCGCCAGCTGGCGCTGCGGTATGACTACGTCTGGTTTGTGCCCTCCGGCGCCATCAAGGAAGATCTGGCGCACAATGCCCTGTGCGCCCTGCCCATCAGCTCGTCAGGACCGGGCGAACCGGTCGGCATTATCACCCGCACCGGCCAGCCCCTGAGTCTCAGCGCCGAAATCCTGATGGCGACCATCCGCAAAGCGCCGGACTAACGGCTGCGTTTAGCATGACGCTCACGGTTATCCAGCCGCGCTTTTTCTGTTTTACGCAGGCCGACGTAGAGCGCGCCCGCGCCACCATGCTGCGGCTGCGACGTGCAAAAGGTCTGCACGTCGTCAAACTGACGCAGCCAGCGCGCCAGGTAACTGCGCACAATATTGGCATGGGATTCGTTGTCGCGCCCTTTACCATGGATGATCAGTAAATTGCGCAAACCCTCTTTGCGCGCCTGCAGCATAAAGCTGAAGACTGCCTGACGGCAGGTTTCCACCGGCTGACGCAGCAGATTCAGGCTGGCATCCATCTTATATTCTCCCTTGCGCAGCTTATCCAGCACGCCCTGCTGTATGCCGTCGGCTTTATACTCCAGCGGCGTGGCAAGCGGAATAATGTCGAGGTAGCCGCGCGTCAGAAAGTTCTCTTCCGCAATCGTGGTTTCAGGACGACGCGGCGCTTTGGTTGAGGGCGATTTCAGCCATAAAGTACTGGCGCTATCTTTTAATGGAGTGACATCACCCATGGCATCCCGAAACAGGTCTTCATCGTCAAGGTTCATGGAATTTTCTCACGCCAGGTCAATAAGGAATTACAGAGATCACACTCGCCTCTGTAGATGCAATAGTAGCAAAGGGAAAAAACAGTGCGCCAGTGGTGAAGCGCGTCAGGAAGCCGTTTAAAAAACGCCCATCCAGATCAATAAAGTGGAAAGTTTTCGTGCCAAAAAGCAAAAATGTGACGTACAGGGCTTGTCAGAACGCGGCTCCGCGCCACGCCTGACATCCCTACACTTTCTGAGGCTAAAACTGCTCTGATGAGTTCATTTCAGCGGGAAAAATGATAAAATTGACACCAGTCAATAATCGTCGAGCGTACATTATGATCACTGAAAAACGCACCATTCGCCGTATTCAGTCGGGTGGCTGTGCCATCCACTGTCAGGACTGCAGCATTAGTCAGCTGTGTATCCCGTTCACCCTGAATGAACATGAGCTGGATCAGCTCGACAACATTATCGAGCGTAAAAAACCTATTCAGAAAGGCCAGACGCTGTTTAAAGCAGGCGACGATCTGAAATCGCTCTACGCTATCCGCTCCGGCACGATCAAGAGCTACACCATTACTGAACAGGGCGACGAGCAGATTACTGGCTTTCACCTGGCGGGCGATCTGGTCGGTTTCGATGCGATCATGAACGGCAATCATCCCAGCTTCGCCCAGGCGCTGGAAACGGCGATGGTGTGCGAGATCCCATTCGAAACGCTGGACGATTTATCAGGTAAAATGCCTGCCCTGCGTCAGCAGATGATGCGTTTGATGAGCGGTGAAATCAAAGGCGACCAGGATATGATCCTGCTGCTGTCGAAGAAAAATGCTGAAGAACGTCTGGCTGCGTTTATCTGGAACCTCTCGCGTCGTTTTGGCCAGCGCGGCTTTTCCCAGCGTGAATTCCGCCTGACGATGACGCGCGGTGATATCGGTAACTACCTTGGCCTGACCGTCGAAACCATCAGCCGCCTGCTCGGTCGTTTTCAGAAATCGGGCATGCTGGCGGTAAAAGGCAAATATATCACTATAGAAAACCATGACCTGCTTGCTGAACTGGCCGGTCAGAGCGTTCAGGCTGCTTAATTAATTGGCCGGCTAATGATTAGAGTTGCAGGTATGCGCGCAATGCCTCTGCAACTCTGATCGCCGGCGTAAATTTGTTAGTTTATTGATCCCACAGTAACTTTTCCGCTTCTTCCCGCTCCTAACTTAGGCTATCTTTAAACCAGTTCGGCCTGGTTTAAGGAGTTATTCCCTATGTCCCGCTACCAAAATATGCTGGTCGCTATCGATCCCCAGCAAGACGATCAGCCTGCGTTACGACGCGCGGTTTACCTTAATCAGCGCATCGGCGGCAAAATTAAGGCCTATCTGCCGATTTATGACTTCTCTTATGAGATGACCACGCTGCTCTCGCCAGATGAGCGTTCATCCATGCGGCAAGGCGTTATCAGCCAGCGCACCGAATGGATCCGCGAGCAGGCGCGCGCCTATCTCGAAGCGGGCGTGGATATTGAAATCAAGGTGGTATGGCACAATCGCCCCTATGAAGCGATTATTCAGGAGGTGCTGGCGCACGGGCACGATCTGGTGCTGAAGATGGCGCATCAGCACGATCGGCTGGAGGCCGTGATCTTTACGCCTACCGACTGGCATCTGTTGCGTAAGTGCCCTTGCCCGGTGTGGATGGTAAAAGATCAGCCCTGGCCGGAAGGCGGCAAAGCGATAGTAGCCGTGAATCTCGCCAGTGAAGAGCCGCACCACGATGAGCTGAATCAGAAGCTGATCCGGGAAACTACCCGGCTGGCGGAGATGGTGAATCATACTGAGGTGCATCTGGTCGGCGCCTACCCGATTACGCCGATCAATATAGCTATCGAACTACCCGACTTCGACCCCAGCGTCTACAACGATGCGATTCGTGGCCAGCATCTGGTGGCGATGAAAGCGCTGCGTCAGAAATTTTCAATTCGCGAAGAGTTCACTCACGTCGCAAAAGGGCTGCCTGAAGAGGTCATTCCCGATATCGCCGGTCAGCTCAGCGCCGGGATTGTGGTGCTCGGCACTATCGGCCGTACCGGTCTGTCAGCGGCGTTCCTTGGCAATACGGCGGAACAGGTTATCGATCATCTGCGCTGCGACCTGCTGGCGATCAAGCCTGACGACTTTAATTCGCCCGTTACGCTTGATGATGATGAAGAGGATGATGACGAATAACAAGGGCGGCCAGCTGGCCGCCCTTTTCTTTACAGCGCTTTGAGTATCCCTTCCACGCTCGCTTTGGCATCACCGAACAGCATCTGCGTATTCTCTTTAAAGAACAGCGGATTCTGCACGCCGGCGTAGCCGGTATTCATCGAGCGTTTAAACACGATAACGTTTTGCGCTTTCCACACCTCAAGCACCGGCATGCCCGCAATAGGACTGCGCGGATCGTCCTGCGCCGCCGGATTGACGGTGTCGTTAGCGCCAATCACCAGAACGGTATCGGTGTCGGAAAAGTCATCGTTGATCTCATCCATCTCCAGCACCACGTCATAAGGCACTTTCGCCTCTGCCAGCAGCACGTTCATATGGCCCGGCAGACGCCCGGCGACCGGATGGATGCCGAAGCGCACCTTGATGCCGCGCGCGCGCAGCTTTTCAGTGATCTCCGCCACCGGATACTGCGCCTGCGCCACCGCCATGCCGTAGCCAGGCGTGATAATGACCGAAGAAGATTGCTTCAGCAGCTCGGCCGTCTCTTCCACGCTGATTTCGCGGTGCTCGCCCGCCTCTTCGCTTTCGCCGCCTGCGCTGCTGTCGGTGCCGAAGCCGCCAGCGATAACGCTGATAAAGGAGCGGTTCATCGCCTTACACATAATGTAAGAGAGAATGGCACCCGACGAACCCACCAGCGCACCGGTCACGATCAGCAGGTCGTTGCTCAGCATAAAGCCCGCCGCCGCCGCCGCCCAGCCGGAGTACGAGTTGAGCATTGACACCACCACCGGCATATCGGCGCCGCCGATAGAGGCCACCAGATGCCAGCCGAACGCCAGCGCGATCAGCGTCATCAGCAGCAGCGAAAAGCCCTGCGCGCCGCTGCTGTCGGTACGCACAAACCACAGCAGCAGCAGGAAGGAGACCACCAGCGCCAGCAGGTTAAGCTTGTGGCGATGCGGCAGCATCAGCGGGCGCGATGAGATTTTGCCGCGCAGCTTGCCGAACGCGACCAGCGAACCGGTAAAGGTTACCGCGCCGATAAAGATGCCGAGGAAGACTTCCGTCAGGTGAATATTTTCCATCACCGCAGGCAGACCCGGCCCATGATCGATATAGCTGTTGAAGCCCACCAGCACGGCGGCCAGACCGACGAAGCTGTGAAGTATAGCCACCAGCTCCGGCATTTCGGTCATTTCAACCTTCTTCGCCAGGCGCACGCCGATCGCGCCGCCGATAACCATTGCCAGCAAAATCCACGCAACGTTGCCGCTGTCGGGACCAAAAATAGTCGCCAGCAGCGCCAGCGCCATCCCGCTGATGCCAAAGAGATTGCCCTGCTTCGAGGTCTCATGTTTCGAGAGCCCCGCCAGGCTGAAAATAAAGAGAATCGCGGCAACAATGTATGCTGCAGTCACTAATCCGCCAGACATCTGTTACCCCTTACGAAACATTTTCAGCATGCGCTGGGTGACGGTGAAACCACCGAAAATATTGATGCTGGCGATCAGCACCGCAATAAATGAGATAAAAGTGACCCAGCCGCCATGTCCCATTTGCAGCACCGCGCCGACCACAATAATGCCGGAAATGGCATTGGTTACCGACATCAGCGGCGTATGCAGCGCATGGCTGACGTTCCACACCACGTAGTAGCCGACCACGCAGGCGAGCGCGAACACCGTAAAGTGCGACAGGAACTCGGCAGGCGCGACGTTGGCAAGGCAGGCAAACAGCACGACCGCCAGCGCCAGCAGCAGATACTTGCGCCATGACGGCGCAGGTTTCGCCGCTTCCTTGACCGCAGGCTGCGCCGCGGCGGGCGCCGCTTTCGGCGCAGCGGAGACCTGAATCGGCGGCGCAGGCCAGGTGATTTCGCCGTCGCGGATCACGGTCACGCCACGGACCACGACATCCTCGAAATCTATGGCGATCTCGCCGTTCTTCTCTTTGCACAGCAGCTTCATCAGGTTAACCAGATTGGTGCCGTAAAGCTGCGAGGACTGGGTCGGCAGGCGGCTGGGCAGATCGGTATAGCCAATGATCTTCACGCCGTTATCGGTAACGGTAACGCGATCGGCCTGGGTCAGCTCGCAGTTGCCGCCGGTTTGCGCCGCCAGATCGACAATCACGCTGCCTGGCTTCATGCTGGCCACCATCTCGGCGGTGATCAGTTTCGGCGCGGGCTTGCCTGGGATCAGCGCCGTCGTGACGATAATATCGACCTCTTTCGCCTGCGCGGCGAAGAGCGCCATCTCCGCTTTAATAAAGGCTTCGGACATCACTTTCGCATAGCCGTCGCCGCTGCCCGCTTCCTCTTCAAAATCGAGCTCCAGGAATTCGGCGCCCATGCTTTGCACCTGCTCTTTCACTTCCGGGCGGGTATCAAAGGCGCGCACGATAGCGCCGAGGCTGCCCGCCGCGCCAATAGCCGCCAGTCCGGCGACGCCAGCGCCGATCACCATCACTTTCGCCGGCGGCACTTTACCCGCCGCGGTAATCTGCCCGGTAAAGAAACGGCCAAATTCGTGAGCGGCTTCGACAATGGCGCGATAGCCCGCAATGTTCGCCATCGAGCTGAGCGCATCCAGCGACTGCGCGCGCGAGATGCGCGGTACGGCGTCCATCGCCATGAGGGTGACCTGCCGCGCCGCCAGCTTCTCCAGCAGCGCCGCGTTTTGCGCCGGCCAGACAAAGCTCACCAGCGTGCTGCCCGCTCGCGTCAGGGCGATCTCCTCATCGTCAGGCGCATTCACCTTCAGCACGATATCGGACTGCCAGATCTGCTGACCATCGCAGAGGCTGGCGCCTGCGGCGACATAACTTTCGTCATCAAAACTGGCGCGTTTGCCCGCATCGTGCTCGACAGCAACGCTAAAACCCAGTTTGATAAGCTGCTCAACGGTTTTCGGCGTCGCCGCCACGCGCGCCTCGTTGGGCAATCGCTCTTTGGGTATTCCAATTAACATATTCATCCCTTTCATCACGTGATGATGGCCTGTCGATTGCATAGCGACACAGCGCCTGAAACAGGATTTCAGGCGCTTATGAACGGAATGCACTTGTATCAAAGTATTTATAACCTACTGAAAATATGAACAGCGATCTACAACCAGAACGCCCGCCGGTGACATTCATACGATTATTCAGCGTCCCAGGAGAAAAGCCGCGCTATGCGACTGCGAATTGAAAAGTTTGAAATATATTCTGCTAAGCAGAATCGAATCATGACGAATTTCTTGTTAATAAAAACCTTTATTTAACAATGCATTAACTGATTAACCACTAAGCGTTACCATCTTAAGTGATAATCGGTACAAAAAATGGCCGTAGCAAATTTGCATGACGTCATGATGAATTTAACTATCAATTTCCCGAGATTTGTCGCATAAATTGGCTGCGACAGCCTGTTTATAACATGCAATAATCAGCGGCTAATCTGTTATACATCAAGAGTCCAGCACGTTTTCGTACTCATTTTGCGTAAGGCGAAGGATCATTTTTATGAAGCTGAAGAACACCATTCTGGCGTCAACCTTGTTATCTCTGCTCGCGGCCAATGCATTCGCCGCGCAGGAACTGACGCCGGAAAAAGCGGCCGAGCTGAAACCATTCGAACGTATTAACGTCACCGGCCGCTTTAATGCGATTAACGACGCTGCCGACGCGGTGTCGAAACGTGCGGATGAGCTGGGCGCAGCCTCTTATTACATTCAGGGCATCAACGACAGCAACGGCAACAGCGGCAACTGGCGCGTTACGGCTGACCTTTATAAAGCTGACGCGCCGAAAGCCAGCGACGACACTACTTACCGCGTGATTAACGGCGTTAAAGAGCTGCCGAAAGCGGAAGCTTACCGCCTGGAGCCGTTTGACACCGTGAGCGTCAGCGGCTTCTTCTCCAGCCAGCCGGACGTCAACGACGCCATTAGCAAAGCAGCGAAAGAAAAAGGCGCGGCCTCGTTCTATATTGTGCGCCAGGTCGACGCCAATAACGGCGGCAACCAGTACATCACCGCCTATGTTTATAAAGCTGACGCGAAAGAGCGTAAGGTACAGAGTCCGAACCTGATCCCGGCCGATTCCGAAGCGGGTAAAGCGGCGCTGGCGGCCGGCGGCGAAGCGGCGAAGCGCGTCGAAATCCCGGGCGTCGCCTCGTCAGAAACGCCGAGCAGCAGCGTGGGCCGCTTCTTTGAAACCCAGAGCTCTACCGGCCAGCGCTATACCGTGAAGCTGGCGAACGGCAAGTCGGTTCAGGAAGTGAACGCCATTACCGCCGCGCAGATGCAGCCGTTTGACACCGTTACCTTTACCGGCCACTTCGGCACGCCGACTGAAATCTCTGAAGAAGTGGCGAAACGCGCCGCCGACAAAGGGGCGAAGTACTATCATGTTACCCGCCAGTGGCAGAACCAGAGCGGCGGCAACCTGACCGTCACCGCCGATCTCTTCAAGTAATTTCCTTCAGGGCGGCGCCCGCCGCCCTACTGTTTGCATTATCCCTTCACAATTTTGCATAACCACGCATTGCCATCCTTTTTCGCACTCCGTAGAATCTGCGCGCTGCTTTTAGGTGAATTAGTCATGTAAAAGCAAAAAAGCGCGGTTAAATTCGTCGCTCAGAACATAATCCAGCCACTTATGCTAGCGGGAAGGGTATTTTGGAGAAAAAATTAGGTCTCAGCGCGCTTACTGCGCTGGTACTCAGCTCAATGCTGGGCGCAGGCGTGTTCAGTTTGCCGCAGAATATGGCAGCGGTAGCCGGACCGGCCGCTCTGCTGATCGGCTGGGTCATTACCGGCGTCGGCATTCTGTTTCTGGCGCTGGCCATGCTGCTGCTGACCCGGCTGAAGCCGGAGCTGGATGGCGGCATCTTCACCTATGCGCGTGCCGGTTTCGGCGAACTCCTTGGCTTCTGCTCCGCCTGGGGCTACTGGCTATGCGCCGTTATCGCCAACGTCTCCTATCTGGTGATCGTCTTCTCCGCGTTGAGCTTTTTTACCGATACCCCCAACCGGGTGGTTTTCGGCGACGGTAATACCTGGCAGGCGATGCTGGGCGCGTCTCTGCTGCTGTGGATGGTGCATTTTCTGGTGCTGCGCGGCGTGCAAACCGCCGCAAGCATCAATCTGCTGGCGACGTTAGGCAAGCTGGTGCCGCTGCTGCTGTTCGTGATGCTGGCGGTAGCGGCGTTTAATTACGACCGGTTCCATTTTGACTTTTCCGGCCTCTCGCTCGGTAAGCCGCTGTGGGAGCAGGTGAAGCAGACCATGCTGATTACCCTGTGGGTGTTTATCGGTGTGGAAGGCGCGGTGGTGGTGTCCGCCCGCGCGCGTCAGAAAAAGGATGTTGGTCGCGCCACCCTGCTGGCGGTGCTGGCGGCGCTGCTGGTCTATCTGCTGGTGACGCTGCTGTCGCTGGGCGTCGTACCGCGCGCCGAGCTGGCACAGATGCGTAACCCGTCAATGGCGGGACTGATGACACGTTTGATGGGCCACTGGGGCGATGCGGTGATTGCGGCCGGTCTGATCGTTTCGGTATGCGGCGCCTACCTGAGCTGGACCATTATGGCGGCGGAAGTGCCTTTTATCGCCGCGCAGCAGGGCGCCTTTCCCCGGAGCATTGCGCGCCAGAATGGTCGCAACGCGCCTGCCGCGTCCCTGTGGCTGACCAACGGCAGCGTGCAGATCTGCCTGATACTGATTGCCCTGACCCACGCCGATTACAATACGCTGCTGACTATCGCCTCTGAGATGATACTGGTGCCTTATCTGCTGGTGGGACTCTATCTGGTGAAGCTGACGCGTGGAAAAGCGCAGCCGCTGGCGCTGGCGGTGGGACTCGGCGCCAGCTTTTATGGGCTGTGGCTGCTCTACGCTTCCGGGCCGCTGCATCTGCTGCTTTCGGTGGTGCTTTACGCGCCTGGCCTGCTGCTGTTTCTGTTCGCCCGGCGCGGCGGACGCGGCGATATCTCGCTGACGCAGCTGGAGCGTGTGGCTATCGGCTTGTTAATGGCGGCGTCGCTGCCCGCAATGTGGCAGCTGATGGTTTAGTGCGGCTGACCGGGGATCGCCACGCACAGCAGGTCGTCGCGCTGTGTGAGGTTGAGCGGTTTGCGGTATTCCTGATGGATAGCATCCAGCTGCTGCTCGGAGAGCGGATAAGGCAGCTGGATATCAAAACGGCTGATGTGCTGCTGTTCTGCCAGGGTGATAAGACGGGCGATATTGATTTCGTCGCTGACCTGGGTCGAAATGATTTGCAATGCTAATTCTTTCAGATGCTCGTCGCTCGCCTGTACACTGCGGGCCGAGGATTTGCGCGTCACCATGCCAAAAATCGGCATCACGCCATAAATGGCGTCGACGAAACTCCAGCGTTTTTTGCACGAGGCGGAGAGAAAATCGCTATAGTTTAAGCAGATGCGGTCACTGTATACGGCTGAAGCCAGCTCTTTATCAGACACCCTCTCTCTCCCTCTGTTTTTCATTACGGTTCAGAACCTTGCTTAAACGCAGAGTTAATGATGGCACATTTTGCCGTGCAGATACCAGTAACGCAGGGATATTTCGTGCGGCGGCATAGTGCTCAGGACCGGGAAAAGCTATGCTGCTCGCCAGGCTAATTTGTCGCAGTGGATTATGAATAAAATCGTTTTTGTTGAAGACGAGCCGGAAGTCGGTTCGCTGATTGCGGCCTACCTTGGCCGTCATGATATTGAGGTGATTGTCGAGACGCGCGGCGACCGCGCTGAAGCGGTGATCGCGGCCGAACAGCCGGATCTCGTCATGCTGGATATTATGCTGCCGGGCAAAGACGGCATGACGCTGTGCCGCGATCTGCGCAGCCAGCGACAACAGTGGCAAGGCCCGATTGTGCTGCTCACCTCGCTCGACAGCGACATGAACCATATTCTGGCACTGGAGATGGGCGCACAGGACTATATTCTGAAAACCACGCCGCCTGCGGTGCTGCTGGCGCGGCTGCGGCTCCATCTGCGCCAGGCGCAGCAGGGACAAAGCGATGAGACGCCCACGCCTGCCGTGGCGCAGAAGCAGAAGCTGCTACGCTTCGGCTCGCTGACCATCGACGCGCTGAACCGCGAAGTCACGCTCTTTAGCGAGCAAATCGTGCTCTCGACCGCCGATTTCGACCTGCTGTGGGAGCTGGCCAGCCATGCAGGACAGATCCTGAACCGCGATGCGCTGCTGAAGACCCTGCGCGGCGTCAGCTATGACGGCATGGATCGCAGCATCGACGTGGCGATTTCGCGCCTGCGTAAAAAGCTGCACGACAGCGCCACCGAGCCTTTCCGTATCAAAACCATTCGCAACAAAGGCTATCTGTTCGCTCCACAGGCGTGGGATACGCAGGCATGAGAAAGTTGTTTATCCAGTTTTATCTGCTGCTGTTCGTCTGCTTTCTGGTGATGGCGCTGCTGGTGGGTCTGGTCTACAAATTCACCGCCGAACGCGCCGGAAGACAGTCGATGAACGATCTGATGGCGAGCTCGCTCTATCTGATCCGCAGCGAGCTGCGCGAAATCCCGCCGCGCGACTGGAACAAGACGATTAAAAGCCTCGACCTTGGCCTGTCGTTCGACCTGCATATCGAACCGATGAGCAAATATCAGCTCGACGAACCCGATATGCGTCGCCTGCGCGCCGGTGAAATCGTCGCGCTGGACGATCAGTACACGTTTTTACAGCATATTCCGCGCAGCCATTACGTTCTTTCCGTCGGCCCTATCCCCTATCTTTTCTACCTGCATCAGATGCGGCTGCTGGATATCGCGCTGCTGGTGTTTATCGGCATGTCGCTGGCGCTGCCGGTCTTTATCTGGATGCGACCGCACTGGAAGGAGATGCAGCGTCTGGAGATTGCGGCGCAGCGTTTTGGCCGCGGCGAGCTCGATGTCCGTACCCATTTTGACAATACCTCCAGCCTGTTTCGCCTGGGTATCGCTTTTAACCAGATGGCGGAGAACATTAACACGCTGGTAGCGAGCAAAAAGCAACTGATTGACGGCATCGCTCACGAGCTGCGTACGCCGCTGGTGCGTCTGCGCTACCGGCTGGAGATGAGCGACAATCTTACCGCAGGCGAATCCGCCGCGATTAACCGCGATATCGGCCAGCTGGAGAGCCTGATTGAGGAGCTGCTGACCTATGCGCGTCTCGATCGGCCGCGCGTCGACCTCAACCTGACCTCGCTCGACCTGGCGCACTGGCTGCGCGAGCATATTAACGACGTGCGCGCCCTCAATCCGCAAACCCAGATCGATCTCGACCTGCCGCAGCGCGAAAACCACGGCGTGTCCGACACCCGCCTGATGGAGCGCGTCCTGGATAACCTGGTCAATAACGCACTGCGCTACGCCGGCCACCGGCTGCGCGTCAGCCTGTGGTTCGACGGCGCGCTCGGCTGCTTGCAGGTTGAGGATGATGGCCCCGGCATTCCGCCTGAGGAGCGCGAACGCGTCTTCGAACCTTTTGTCCGTCTCGATCCGAGCCGCGATCGCGCCACCGGCGGCTGCGGTCTGGGGCTCGCGATCGTTTACTCCATCGCGCAGGCGTTAGGCGGCCACGTCAGCATCGAAGGCAGCCCGCTGGGCGGGGCCAGCGTTCGCTTTTGCTGGCCGGTTGATCTACCTTTGCGTAAGCTTTCCGCGCGATAAACCCTTACAAGGAGTTTCTGATGCCTACTGCTTACCAACAACTTAGTGCGACTTTTCAGCGGCTTTCCCGCTTCGGCCACCTGATGGCGGTCGCGGGCTGGGACATGCAAACCATGATGCCGACGGGCGGCAGCCAGGCGCGCGGCGAAGCGCTGGCGGAGATGGGCGTGCTGCGTCATGAGATTCTGACCGATCCGCACGTCGGTGAGCTGATTAAAGAGGCCGAACAGGCCGATCTTAACGACGTCGAGCGCGCCAACCTGCACGAAATGCAGCGCGCGTGGCAGCAGGCGTCGCTGCTGCCCGCCTCGCTGGTGGAAGCGAAGTCGCTGGCCGGTTCGCGCTGCGAGCACGCCTGGCGCGAACAGCGTCCGGCGAACGACTGGCAAGGCTTTGCCGTCAACCTGAAAGAGGTGGTGCGCCTGAGCCGCGAAGAGGCGCAGCTGCGCGCAGAGGCGAATGGCACATCGCGCTATGATGCCCTGCTGGATCTCTACGAGCCCGGCATGACAGGCGCGAAACTGGATGCAACCTTCGGCGAGCTGAAGAGCTGGCTGCCCGATCTGCTGCAGCGCGTGGTGGAGAAGCAGGCGCAGGAGAAGATCGATGAGCCGCAAGGTCCCTTCGCCATTGCCGCGCAGCGCGAGCTGGGCCTGAATGTCATGGCGACGCTGGGCTTTGATTTCCGCCACGGTCGACTTGACGTCAGCGCACATCCTTTCTGCGGCGGCGTGCCGGAGGATGTACGTATTACCACGCGCTATAACCAGAATGAGTTTCTCAGCGCACTGATGGGCGTGATCCATGAAACCGGCCATGCGCGTTACGAGCAGGGTCTGCCGCAGCAGTGGCGCAACCAGCCGGTCGGTCAGGCGCGCTCTACGGCGATCCATGAGTCGCAAAGCCTGTTTATGGAGATGCAACTGGGCCGCAGCCGTGAATTCCTGCAGCGCATTCTGCCGCAGGTGCGCGAGAAGCTGGGCGAGCAGCCTGCGCTACAGCCCGACAACTTTGTGCGTCTGGCGCAGCGCGTTAAGCCCGGCTTTATCCGCGTCGACGCCGATGAGCTGAGCTATCCGGCGCACGTCATCTTACGTTTCGAGATTGAGCGCGCGCTAATCGAAGGCGAGATCGAGGTCGACGATATTCCCGCGCTGTGGGATGAAAAGATGCAGCAGTCGCTGGGTATTGATACGCGCGGCAACTACCGTGACGGCTGTATGCAGGATATTCACTGGACCGACGGCGCCTTCGGCTACTTCCCGACCTATACGCTGGGCGCTATGTACGCGGCGCAGCTCTTCCAGGCGGTGAAAAAAGCGCTGCCGGACTTAAGCGACCGCCTTCAGCATGGGGAGCTTCAGCCGGTATTTGACTGGCTGCAGCAAAACATCTGGCAGCACGGCAGCCGCTTCCCTACCGAACAGTTGCTGATCAATGCCACCGGCGAAGCGCTTAATCCACGCTTTTTCCGCCAGCATCTTGAACAACGCTACCTGAATCGTTAATCTGTGCGGCCTTCCCGGCCGCCTTTTTCCCGCTTTGTACAATCGGTTACACGCCGATACCAAACACCCACGGAAACTGTTCCTCGCATTTTATATAGTCTTTTCACCGGCCCCGCAGTGGGCTACACATGAAAAAAATGTTCGAGGAATTTGCAATGAAAAAATTGTTTGCACTGGTCATCGCCGCTGCTATGGGTCTCTCTTCTGTTGCTTTCGCTGCTGACACCACCGCTGCGCCAGCTGCAGCAGCTCCTGCTGCGACCACTACCACGACTAACGCTGCGCCGGCTGCTAAAACCACGCATAAAGTCGCGCACAAGAAACACAAAGCCGCTCAGAAAGCTCAGGCTGCTAAAAAGCACCACAAAAAAGCTGTGAAAAAAGACGCTGCGCAGAAAGCTCAGGCCGCTAAAAAGCACCACAAAGCTGCCAAGAAAGAAACTGCACAGAAAGCCCAGGCTGCTAAAAAACACCACAAAGTAGCTAAGAAAGCGGCTGCACAGAAAGCTCAGGCTGCTAAAAAACACCACAAAGCAACCAAAAAAGCTGCTGCTCCGCAGAAAGCCCAGGCTGCTAAAAAGCACCACAAAGCAGTTAAAAAAGCCGCTGCTAAATAATTAAGGTTGCGCACCTGCGCCTTAAGAAGCGTTGAATAATAAAAACACCCGGTTCTGCCGGGTGTTTCGTTACTGGAGTTGCGGAAATGGTGCGTCGCTATCGTTTTGAAATTATTCTGCTGGTGATGATCCTCTGCGGCGTCATCGCGGCCTTCTTCTTTATTTAGTCGTTGTAGCGTGCTGATTATTCCAATAAATCTCCCTTTTTTACCGCTCACCGACTATAGTTATTGCGCATGCGTGATGACAATAACCTCTTTTTAAATCTCGCCATTGAGAGACCTATGCGCCTGGCTATTTTGCTATTGACTGGATTGTTCTGCTTCACCACTCTGGCTCACGCCGATGATGACGACGATGCACCGAATCCCGATGAAATCAAAATGCTTTTCTTTGGCAAAGATCACCGGAAAGCGATCGGCGACGTTACCGCCGCTCCCTGGGACGCCATTGGTCAGCTGGAAACTGAGAGCGGCAATCTTTGTACCGCCACGCTGATTTCCGCCCACCTGGCGCTGACGGCGGGACACTGCTTACTGACGCCGCCGGGCAAATTCGATAAGCCGGTTGCGCTGCGCTTTATGGCCAGCGATCGCGGCTGGCGTTATGAAATCCATGATATCGACGCGCGCGTCGAGCCGGCGCTGGCGCGCAAACTAAAAGCTGACGGCGAGGGCTGGATAGTCCCGACCGACGCCGCGCCTTTCGATTACGGCCTGGTTATTCTGCGCAACCCGCCTTCCGCGATTACGCCGATCCCGCTGTTTGACGGATCGCGTAGCGATCTGACCGCCGCCTTAAAAGAGGCGAGCCGAAAAGTGACGCAGGCGGGCTATCCGGAAGATCACCTGGATACGCTCTACTCCCATAGCGACTGCCTGATTACCGGCTGGGCACAGCGCGCCGTGCTCTCTCATCAGTGCGATACGCTACCGGGCGACAGCGGCTCACCGCTGCTGCTGAAAAACAATAATGGCTGGCAGCTGATTGCGGTACAAAGTTCGGCGCCAGCGGCGAAAGATCGCTATCTGGCCGATAACCGCGCTATCGCCGTTACCTCGTTCCGCGACCGGCTGGAAGCGCTGGCGCAGTAACGCCAGCGTGGCGACAACATGCCAAAAGGCGCAGCTGAATTATCAGCCGCGCCTTTTTTAAGGGTGAAGGCCAGATTTAGAAGCTGTAGCCCAGGTTCACATTGAAGCCGTTAATCGACATGTTTTTATCAGCAACGTCGAGACGCGATCCCTCATAGCCGATATCTATCGCCAGGTTCTCGACCGGATTAATTTGCACGCCAGCGCCATACATCAGAGATGTTTTATTCTCTTTGAGCCTGGTTTCGCCCATATAAACGTAGCGCCCTTCATAGTTATACCAGCCTTCGCGATAGTCGACTTTATTATAATTTACGCCGAGCAAACCGTAGAGGCTGATATATTGACTGAAGCGCCAGGCAGGCCCGACGGAGAGCGAGTAATATTTCACTTTCGCATGGCTATCAAATCTATCCATAGAGTCGATGTCGGGCGTGTAGCTTCCGCTGCCGCTCATCCAGGTAAGCGAGCCAATAAGGCTCAGCGGTGAGTCCCATTCATAGCGGTATTTAAGGTTTATCCCGTTAATATCCTTGAAATCCTGGACCTTACTTTGCGCATACCCAAGAGTGAACGTATGTTTATCGGCATAGGCATTAACGTTTGCTCCCAGAGCGAGCATAACAAGGCTGACAAAAACAGACTTTTTCATAACCATCGTCCTTAACTGAATAAAATAATCTGGCGCCCCTTTCGCGCCGCGCTGATTCTATCGAAAAAAAGCAGTGATGGCCTTACCGTCGCTTTATATTTCGCGTCCATTTTCGGGATAGCTGTAAAGAGAAATTGAGCAACGGCGTTATAACCTTTGCCTTGCCCGTTTTATTCGCGTCAAAAAAAAGCCGCAGCGTCTCCGCTGCGGCTTCCTGCGATGCGACGGCTGTTATGCCGCGTACTGCTCCATTGTTTGCAGGATGCGCTTGTCGGAAACGGGATAAGGGGTGCCGAGCTGCTGCGCGAAGTAGCTGATGCGCAGCTCCTCGATCATCCAGCGAACCTCCTTCACCTCTTCATCATCCTGACGCTGCGGCGGCAGTTTATTACGCCACGCCTGCCAGGCCTGCTCCACTGCCTGCACCTTCAGCATGCGCGCGCGATCGCTGTGCGGATCGGCAGGCAGTTTTTCCAGGCGACGCTCAATGCCATGCAGATAGCGCAGCGTGTCGCCCAGGCGTTTCCAGCCGTTGCCGGTAACGAAGCCGCGATAGACCAGACCGCTCATCTGCGCCTTGATATCTGACAGCGCCAGCGCCATCGTCATATCAACGCGCCCTTTCAGCCGCTTGTTGATGTTGAACACCGCCGTCAGGATCTGCTCAACCTGTTTCGCAATCTCTACCACCGTATCGTTTAGCTCAGCGCGCACTTTCTCGCGCAGCTGCTCGAAGTTTTCCTGCTGCCAGGCCGGGCCGCCCGCTTCCGCCATTAGCTTGTCAACGCCGCAGGCGATGCAGTCGTCGATCAGATCCAGCACTTTTCCGTATGGGTTGAAGTAGAGTCCCAGCTTGGCTTTATTCGGCAGCTTTTCGTGCAGGTATTTTATCGGTGAAGGGATATTCAGCAGCAGCAGACGACGCTGGCCGCGCCACATCATTTTCTGCTGCTCCTGCTCGCTGTCGAACAGGCGTATCGCCACGCTATCCTTCTCATCGACCAGGGCTGGCCAGGCCTTGACCTGATAGCCGCCGCGCTTCTGCTCATAGCTGCGCGGCAGATCGCCAAAGCTCCAGATATGCAGGCCGTTCTGCTCCAGCCCGTCATCCGCCACTTTTGACAGGGTCTCCTGCACTTTTTCCTTGAGCTCGGCTTTCAGCGCGCTGAGATCTTTACCCTCTTTCAGCTTGCGGTTGTGTTCGTCTACCACGCGGAAGGTCATTTTCAGGTGATCGGGCACCTGATCCCACTGCCAGTTTTCCCGCTCCAGCGTCACGCCGGTCATACGGCGAAACTCTTTCGCCAGCGCGTCGAGCAGCGGCATCTCCATCGCAGTAACGCGCCCCAGGAAGGCGTCAGCGTAATTAGGCGCGGGCACCAGATTACGGCGCAGCGGCTTCGGCAGCGACTTAATCAGCGCAATAATCAGCTCGCGGCGCACGCCGGGGATCTGCCACTCGAAGCCCTGATCCTCGACCTGATTAAGCAGCGGCAGCGGGATATGCACCGTCACGCCGTCGGCGTCCGCGCCCGGCTCGAACTGATAGCTGAGCTTCAGCTTGAGGTTGCCCTGATGCCAGAAGTTGGGATAGTCGAGCTGGCTGACCTTCTCCGCGCCCTCTTTGATCAGCATCTGTTTGTCAAAGCTGAGCAAATCGGGATTATCGCGGCTCGCCAGCTTCCACCAGCTGTCGAAATGTTTCGCCGACACCACGTCCTGGCCGACGCGCTGGTCATAAAAGCCGAACAGCGTCTCATCATCGACCAGAATGTCGCGACGACGTGATTTGTGCTCAAGGTCTTCGACCTCGCTGCGCAGTTTCTGGTTGTTGCGGAAAAAGGCGTGGCGCGTCTGCCAGTCGCCTTCCACCAGCGCATGACGGATAAAAAGCTCGCGACTCAGCGCGGGATCGATACGCCCGTAGTTCACCTTGCGCGCGGCCACGATCGGCAGACCGTACAGCGTGACTTTCTCCTGCGCCATCACCGCGCCCTGACCTTTTTCCCAGTGCGGCTCGCTGTAGCTGCGCTTGATCAGGTGCTGCGCCAGCGGCTCGATCCACTCCGGATCGATACGCGCCGCGATCCGGCCCCACAGGCGGCTGGTTTCTACCAGCTCGGCGACCATGGTCCATTTCGGCGGTTTTTTAAACAGCCCTGAGCCGGGGAAAATGGCGAAACGCGCGTTGCGCGCGCCGGTAAACTCCTGCTTCTCGGCGTCTTTCATGCCGATATGCGACAGCAGGCCGGTCAGCAGCGCGCAGTGCACCTCGCGGAAGCCCGCCGGTTCGCTGTTAACCGGAATACCCAGCTCACGCACCACCTGGCGCAGCTGGGTATAGATATCCTGCCATTCACGCACGCGCAGATAGTTCAGGAAATCCCCTTTGCACTGGCGGCGGAACTGGTTGCCCGACAGCGCTTTCTGCTGTTCGCCCAGGTAATTCCAGAGGTTAACGAAGGCGAGAAAGTCCGACTCTTTGTCGGCGAAACGACGATGTTTCTCATCGGCGGCCTGCTGTTTCTCTACCGGGCGCTCGCGCGGATCCTGAATCGACAGCGCCGACGCGATAATCATCACCTCACGCACACAGCCGAAGCGCTGCGCCTCCAGCACCATGCGCGCCAGACGGGGATCAACCGGCAGCTGCGCCAGCTGACGGCCAGAGCTGGTCAGCTTGTAGTGGCCGGTCTCGTCGTTGAGCGTTAATGCGCCAAGCTCTTCCAGCAGGCGCACGCCATCCTGAATATTGCGCTTGTCGGGCGCTTCGACAAAGGGAAACGCGGCGATATCGCCCAGCCCCAGCGCCGTCATCTGCAGAATAACCGACGCCAGGTTAGTGCGCAGGATCTCCGGATCGGTAAAGGCCGGGCGGCTGAGGAAGTCATCCTCGGAATAGAGCCGGATACAGATGCCATCTGAAACGCGGCCGCAGCGCCCTTTACGCTGGTTAGCCGACGCCTGTGAAATCGGCTCGATCGGCAGACGCTGCACCTTAGTGCGATAGCTGTAGCGGCTAATGCGGGCGGTGCCGGGATCGATAACATATTTGATGCCTGGTACGGTGAGCGACGTTTCCGCTACGTTGGTCGCCAGCACGATGCGGCGTCCGCTGTGCGACTGGAAAACCCGGTTCTGCTCGGCGTTCGACAGGCGCGCATAGAGCGGCAGAATTTCCGTATGCGGCAGATCGCGCTTCGCCAGCGCGTCGGCGGTGTCGCGAATTTCGCGCTCGCCGCTCAGAAAGATCAGAATATCACCGCGCCCTTCGTCGCTCAGCTCGTCGACCGCGTCGAAGATCGCCTGCAGCTGGTCGCGCTCACTGTCGTCCGCCTCTTCCACCACCGGCCGGTAACGCACCTCGACCGGGAAAGTACGGCCCGACACTTCAATAACGGGCGCGTTATGGAAGTGGCGCGAAAAGCGCTGCGGATCGATGGTCGCCGAGGTAATGATGATTTTCAGATCGGGACGGCGCGGCAGCAGCTCGCGCAGATAGCCGAGCAGGAAATCGATGTTCAGGCTGCGTTCGTGCGCCTCATCGATAATGATGGTGTCATACTGCAACAGCAGGCGGTCCTGCTGGATTTCCGCCAGCAAAATACCGTCGGTCATCAGCTTCACCTGGGTGGTTTCGCTGACCTGATCGTTAAAGCGCACCTTATAGCCGATGCAGCCGCCGAGCGACGTTTCCAGCTCATCGGCGATACGGTTGGCGACGGTGCGCGCCGCCAGACGACGCGGCTGGGTATGGCCGATCAGCCCTTTCACGCCGCGCCCCAGCGCCAGACAGATTTTCGGCAACTGGGTGGTTTTACCCGAACCGGTTTCGCCAGCGACGATCACCACCTGATGATCGCGGATCGCTTCGGCGATCTGCTGCTGCTTCTGGCTGACGGGCAGATTATCGGGAAAGGTAATTTTTGGCGTCGCGGCGGCACGCGCGGCGACGCGCTGTTCCGCTGCGGCGATCTCCTGACTGATTTCGTCGGCGACGCCCTGCTGCGCAGCGGGGTTGTTCACCTTGCTGGCGCCGCGCAGACGGCGCTGAAGGCGTTGACGGTCACGCAGCATCAGGTTGTCGAGTCGCGACCACAGCGATGCAAAGGGAGAGGAAACCGGTGATGACATAGTAATGGAGTACCTTCTCAGACGGAGCCGCTGCACGCTGCAGCGTCCGGTAACCGGGTTAACCGGCTGATTCTAAAAATTGTATCGGCAAAGAGTAACACATTTCAGCCCGCTCAGCTGCGCCTTGCCTGCCTCGCTTATTCAAGAAATTCGAACATAGCTCTCGAAATATTGCGCTTTTCCCGCGCGCTTAATGACCGTAGAGTGTAACCCATTGAGCGGGAAGCCTTCCGCGTAACAAACAGGAAACAGCAATGAGCAAAGTATTAGTTCTGAAATCCAGCATTCTGGCTGGTTACTCACAGTCAAGCCAACTGGCCGATTTCTACGTTGAAGAAGCGAAAGCGAAAGGCGATCAGGTGACCGTTCGCGACCTGGCTGCCGATCCGATTCCGGTACTGGATGGCGAGCTGGTCGGCGCGCTGCGTCCGTCAGACGCCCCGCTCTCTCCGCGTCAGCAGGAGGCGCTGTCGCTCTCCGATGCTCTGATCGCCGAGCTGCAGGCGCACGACGTGGTGGTTATCGCCGCGCCGATGTACAACTTCAACATCCCGACCCAGCTGAAAAACTATTTTGACCTGGTTGCACGTGCCGGCGTGACCTTCCGCTACACCGAAGCGGGCCCGGAAGGCCTGGTGAAAGGCAAGCGCGCAGTCATCCTCTCCAGCCGCGGCGGCATTCACAAAGATACCCCGACCGATCTGCTGACCCCATACGTGAAGCTCTTCCTGGGCTTTATCGGCATCACTGACGTAAACTTTGTTTTCGCCGAAGGCATCGCTTACGGCCCGGAAGTGGCCACCAAAGCGACTGAAGAAGCGAAAACTGCGATCAAACAGATCGTTGCTGCCTAATCATCATTATTATTATTCAGACTGTTTCAGTTGCCAGGCATGATGCCTGGCTTTTTTATTTCTGCATCCACAGGCCGTTAAGGCCGCGCACATACTCCCCTGCGCCTGCGCGTTCGACCAGCTTAGCGCCGGCGATTTGCGCAACCTGATCCCTGGTAAGATTGTTCTGCTGCGCGATACGCTGATATTCGGCGCTGCGCCCGTCGTTGACGCGCTTCACCAGCGCCTGCGTCTCGCTATCCTGCTGGCGCGCGGCGAGGTAGCCGCTAAAGGTTTCCCCGACGCGCCCCTGATGACGAGCCTCATCCAGCGTTAACGCCAGCGCAGGCTGCGCCGCACCGATAAAGAGCAGCGCGGCGATCAGCGGTTTCGCCAGGGCGCGCATTAGAAAAGACCGCTCTGGTTTTTCAGCAGCGCCTCCACATCTTTATCCACTTTGATATGGATCTCATGTTCAATTTTCACATTCATATTGATAGTGATCGGCTCCTTTGGCGCGGCCACCTCAATGCGCGGCACGCAGCCAGTCAGCGGCAGCCCGACTGCCAGCATCAGTAACGCCCGGAGGCTCATGGTTTTTGATCCCTTTTAGTCGGCAGAGTGGCGTTCTGTTCCACCCAGGATTGCAAATTATCGCCAAAGCGCAGGCTGCGCCAGAGTTGAAACAGGTTCTGCTGATGGCGGTAGTTCAGATTTACGGTCTGGTCGCGGTTGCTGAAGCGGCTGGTGCCCTGCACCTGTGCCTGCATGGCGAGGTTGCCCAGGTTATCGAGATCGAGCGTCGCCCACGAGCGCGAGATCTCCATATAGCGCAGCCAGTCCATTGCCGCGCCCGCCGCAACGTTGTTAGCGGTAATCGCGTCGGCCATATCTTTGTCCATGCGGAACGTCAGGGAGCCGTTGTTGGCGATCCAGCCGTTCTGCACCAGCCAGTGCGGGTTGTTCACCCACAGCGGCAGCTCGCCGTTGATCTTGCCGGACATGGCGAACTGCGTCGGTTTCAGCGCCGAGACCAGCTTGCTCAGGCTGATATCGCGCAGGCTCAGCTTTGCCGCCTCGTGCTGCGGCAGGCGTAGCGCGGCCAGCGTTACCTTACCGCCCAGCACCTCCATACTGACATCCTGCAGCGTCAGCGGCTGCGCCTCGCGCCAGGGATAGTAGCCCTGCAAATCGGCGCGAATATTCTTCATGGCGAACTGGTTGGCGACTTCACCGATACGCAGCGACACCGGACCGCGCACGCCGAGCTGCCACTGCTGATCTTTAAGACGGAACGGCAGCGAGAAATCGACGCCGTTGATCTGGTTGTCCGGCGTCCAGAGGCTGCCCTGCTTCACTGTCCAGTGACCGCCGGCGCTAAAGCCCTCTTTCGCCGCGGCGGAAAAGGCCACCTGGGCGCGCAGCTCGCCCGAGCGTATTTTCATCTTGAGATCCGGGTTCAGCAGCGGCTGAAAGACCGTCAGAGACTGTGTCGGCCACCAGGCTTCGCCGCGCAGGCGTGCACCGTCCCAGCGGCCATGCACGCGCAGCGGGCCTATCGCCTGCGCCTGCAGCTGACCGCGCCAGACAAAATGGCTGGGATCCTGGCCTTTCGCCTCAAAGCTCAGCGACGAGGCGGGCAGGCGACCGTCAAAATCAAAAAGCGTCTCTCCCGCATCGATGCGGAAGCCGCCATTAAAAGCAGGCCGTTGTGCATCACGCTGCCAGTTGACCGGCGCGCTTAACGTCAGGCGCGGCCGCGAAACCTGCGCCATGCCGTACTGCATCTGATTGAAACCGGCATTAAGGCTGTCGAGATGAATAAGCGTGTCGCGCCAGCCGCCAGCGCCCTGTATGGTCCATTTTGCGTTGAGGGGCAGCATGTCGCCCGCTCCCCAGTAGCGCCACTTCCACTCTCCTTTATCTGGCCAGAAATCGGCCGCGCGGCCGTCCAGGTGAAGTCTGAACTGGCCAAAGCTCGGATCGTGCGCCTTAAGGATTGCCTGTAAACGCCCGTCGACGCCCTGCGACGCGAGCCGCACGCCCGCCAGCGGCCAGCGCGCTTCGTCCACTTCCAGCGTAGAGAGCAGGCGGCCGCGCAGACGCAGCAGCGCGCCGGGCTGAAATGTCAGCTGCGGATCGAGCAACGGCCCGCTGAGATCGCCCGGCAGCGAGGCGTAGAGCTGCATCGCCGCCAGTTTGCTTTCGCCGGTAAGGCGCAGCGGCAGCGCGCTGTCGGTCATACTCAGCCTGCCCGGCCCGATGCTCAAGACCGCGTTGCCTTTGCCGCCGCGCCCCTGCGTCAGAACGTTGAGACGGCCAGCGATCTGCGTCTCCTCCAGCCCCTGCTGCCAGTTATCCAGCGTAAGGTCGAGAAAGCCGGAGAGCGTCTGATCGCCGGTCGGCCAGCGATAGTGCCCTTTCAAAATGCGGATCTGTCGGGCATCGGCCTGCCACGGCAGCGTTAACAGCGGCTCTCCGTCGCCGGTGGTATAGAGCGCAAGCTTTCCCTGCTGCTGTTGCCAGTCGAGCGTCAGCCGCAGCGGTTCGCCAGCGTACTGCAGTTCGCCTGCCAGCTGGCCGCTGACCGGCAGGCCGTTGGCAAACTCAGGCAGATCGAACTGACCATGAAGCGTAACAGGCTCCGGCAGCGCGTTGTGGCGCAGCGTCAGCTGCTCTACCGTGAGCTGCTGCCCCTGCAGGTTAGCATCGATACTGAGGTTTTCGCCGCGATAGTGCAGCGTCTGTTTGTCGGGGGTCAGAGCGAGGTCGAAACCGCCGGCATACTGCTGCCAGGGCGCAATGCTGAGATTATCGAGATGAATATCGGCGCCCGGTAACAGCTGCTGCCACGCTGCCAGGCTTTTAGGCGCGCCGGGCTGCTCGCTTTGCGGCAGCTTTTGCAGACAGTCGCTGTTGAGCGTGACCTGGTGCGCATTCAGCCGCCAGCGCTTTTCATGCCAGCCGAGCGAAGCCTGCGCGACGCTCGCCAGCACGCATTCGCCCGCCAGGTAGCGCACCTCCGGAAACCATAAGCCACCGTTGCGCCAGCGCGGCGATCCATCCAGTACGATACGCGTCTCCGCTGGCAGCCAGATGCCGGCCAGGCGCGGCAGCCATTGCGTAAGGGTAAGCAGCAGCCCCAGCAGCAGTAGCGTCAGCGCCAGTAGTGCAGCGAGTAGTCGGCGGAGGCTCCGCGGCATGGCAGTAATATTCCTTTTTCCTGACAGGATCCTGACAGTGATGATGGCATGTAATCGGCCAGAGTTGAAGGCGCGCTACCGACAGCAGCAAAACTGGCAATTAAACGTTATGCTGTGTGAATACCCGAGTACAGGAGCGTAACGATGAAAATCGCGGTTTATAGCACGAAGCATTATGACCAGAAATATTTCGATCAGGTTAACGAAGGCTACCGTTTCGATGTGGTGTACTTCGACTTTTTACTGACGGAAGCGACGGCCAAAAATGCCGTCGGCTGCGACGCCGTATGCATTTTCGTTAACGATGACGCCAGTCGTCCGGTACTGGAGGAGCTGGCGTCGCTGGGCGTGAAGTATATCGCGCTGCGCTGTGCTGGTTTCAACAACGTCGATTTAGCGGCGGCGGCGGAGCTGGGCCTGAAGGTGGTGCGCGTGCCCGCTTATTCGCCGGAAGCAGTGGCGGAGCATACGGTAGGCATGATGTTAACGCTTAACCGCCGTATCCATCGCGCCTGGCTGCGCACGCGCGACGCCAACTTTTCTCTCGACGGGTTAACCGGCTTTAATATGCACGGCAAAACGGCGGGCGTCGTCGGCACTGGCAAAATCGGTGTGGCGACGATGCGCATTCTGAAAGGCCTCGGCATGCGTCTGCTGGCGTTCGATCCCTATCCGAGCGAGCAGGCGCTGGAGCTGGGCGCGGAGTACGTCGACCTGAAAACCCTGTTCGCCGAATCAGACGTGATTACGCTGCACTGTCCGCTGACGCCGGAGAACCACCATCTGTTGAATGCCTCGGCCTTCAGCCAGATGAAAGATGGCGTGATGATTATTAATACCAGCCGCGGCGCATTAATTGATTCTCAGGCGGCGATTGAGGCGTTAAAGCAGCAAAAAATCGGGTCGCTCGGCCTGGATGTCTACGAGAACGAACGCGACCTGTTCTTTGAAGACAAGTCTAACGACGTGATTCAGGACGATGTGTTCCGTCGGCTCTCCGCCTGCCACAACGTGCTGTTTACCGGCCATCAGGCCTTCCTTACCGCTGAAGCGCTGACGGCGATTTCAGAAACGACCTTGTCGAATATCAACCAGCTTGAGCACGGCGAAACCTGCCCGAATCAGCTTTCCGCCTAGTTTAGCGGGCGCAGTTGCCGCCGATCAGCGCCTGTTCGTCGCAGCGGCGTCCGTTCGCCAGCTGGCACATGCCGATGCGCGTGCCGTCCAGCTGGTGAGAAAAGGCAAGGGTTCCACCTGCGCTGGCGCAGTTGCTTTCAGCCAGAGACGACATAACGACGTGCGGTTGAATATGGGCTGCGGTAGCTTGTTGCGGCGGTTCGTTATTGCTGCTGCTGCATGCGGAGAGCAGCAGCGCGGCACCGGCCAGCAGAAAGGTGGCTGCTTTCATCAGTCGGACTCCGGAAGTGTTAGGGTTAGAGGCCGGTCAAGCATAAGACAGGCACAGCAGTCGGTCGATAGAGAACACAGCTTTTTACAAAATTTTCCCTGCCACTTTGCAAGCGGAATTATCCTGTTTCGCGCCTTTATCCTTGTTAATCAGCTTCTCACGCTTACGTCAGGCAGGTGGTAACGCGCCATAACAGACGCGTTTACCTTTTCCCGTTAATGTCCGCAACCTTTGCATCCGCCGCATCCGCCCTCTTTAACGGGCTGCAGCGCAGGCTGTCTGGTGAAGCGCAACTGGCGCAGAAGCGTGACGGCTGCGACGCCTGCGGCAATGACCCCTGCTATACAGATCAGACTGAAACCGGGATGCTGAGTGAAGGTGCCGGTTTGGTAAACCAGGGTGGCGGCACCATAGGCCACGATCGTTCCCCAGATCAGGGCGAACCACATCCACTGACGTCCCGCCTCTTTCGCTAAAGCGCCCATCACCGAGGCGCACGGCACGTAGAGCAAGACGAAGACCAGATAGCTATAGGCCGCCAGCGAGCTGCCGAACATCGTCTGCATCACGCCTACCGCGCCCTGGCTCATCTCGCCGTCCCCTTTGCTCGCTTCAACCGGATTAAACAGCGTCTGCGGGCTGAGCGCCTCCTTCAGGTTTTGCCAGGTTTCATCCAGCGCGTCGGCAAAGACCGCCGACAGGCTCTGCGCAGGCCCGGCGTCTGGCGCGTTTTGCGGCTCCGCCATATAAAGCGCGTTCAGGGTGCCGACCACGCTCTCTTTCGCCATTGCGCCGGTTACCAGTCCGACCGTCGCCTGCCAGTTATCGGCCCGAACGCCCATGGGGGTAAACAAAGGCGTCAGGTAACGGCTGGCTGAGGCGAGCACGGAGTCGTCGACGCGCTGCGCGATCTCGCCTTTCGCCGTCAGGCCGGAAAGCAGACTGATGATTACGCAGGCTGCGACGATCACCGCGCCCGCGCGGATAACAAAGGCGTGTAGCCGAAACCAGGTTTGTAGCAGCAGGCTACGCATGACCGGCACATGCCACAGCGGCAGCTCCATAATGACGCGCGACGACGCCCCCTTCAGCAGGGTGTGCTTTAACACCAGCCCGGTGAAGACAGCCGCCACAATGCCAAGCAGGTAGAGCGTAAAAATTAGCCCGGCGCCGGCGTTGCCAAAAAAGGCCGTGGAGAAAACGGCAAATATCGCCAGCCTGGCACCGCAGGACATAAAGGGCGCCATCAGCATCGTGACCAGCCTCTCCCGCTCGGTTTCAAGCGTTCGCGCGCCCATCACCGCCGGCACGTTGCAGCCAAAGCCAACGATCAGCGGGACAAAGGATTTTCCCGGCAGGCCAAGCCAGCGCATAAGACGATCGACGACAAAGGCGGCGCGCGCCATATAGCCGGACTCTTCCAGCACCGTCAGAAAGAAGAACATCAGCGCCAGCTGCGGCACCAGCGGCAGTACGGTGGCGATCCCGCCGCCAATGCCCTGCGCCAGAAACGAGGTGAGCCAGCCGGGAAGATGGAGCGTCGCGCAAAGCTGGGCGGTACCGTCGATAAACAGCGCGGTAGAGCCCTTGTCGAACACCGGCTGCAGCGCGCCGCCGATATTAATGGAGAGATAGAACATCAGGTACATCACCCCCAGAAACAGGGGAAAACCGAGCCAGCGATTAAGGAACAGATTATCCAGTAGTTGCGTCAGACGGTGGGCGGTATGAGACGCCTGATCGCAGGTTGCCTCACAGATCGCATTGATGCGCGCCAGACGCGCCTCATGGCTCACCTCTGCCCGGTTCACCAGCAGCGCCGCGGCAGGCGCGGCAGCGACGCGATCGATGGCCGCCAGCAGGTCCGGCAGCCCTTCCGCGGTCGAGGCGGACATCGATACCACCGGACAGCCCAGCTGCGCGGCCAGCGTATCGGCATCCAGAGTAATGCCGCACTTTCTGGCGACGTCGGCCATATTAAGCACCACGATCATGGGCAAATTCAGCTCGCGCAGCTGCAAAGTGAGCCACAGGCTTTTTTCGAGGCTGGAGGCGTCAACCACGTTGATTAACACATCCGCCTGGCCGCTCATAACGTAGCTGCAGGTCACCCGCTCGTCGGCGGACATCCCGTCCTCGGCGTGTACCGTTTCAAGAGAATAGATACCCGGCAAATCAATCAGGGTCACGGACGATTGCCCCGTAGCGAAAGTGCCCTGCTTACGCTCAACGGTAACGCCCGGCCAGTTGCCGGTGCGCTGGCGCAGCCCGGTCAGCAGGTTGAAAAGCGTGGTTTTACCCGCGTTAGGGTTGCCAGCCAGTACGGCATTAATGCTTTTCATGCGCCCTCACCTCCGTTAACTGGTTCAAGACGCAGCATCGCCAGTTCAGATTTACGTAGCGCATAGCTGGTGTGGCGAATACGAACTTCAGCCGGATCGCCCAGCGGAGCGAACCTGACGATATCGATTACCGCGCCCGGCACGAAACCCAGTGAAAAAAGTTTGCGGCTGAACAGCCTGGACAGGTCGCTCTGGAAACCTGTAATGCGCCATTGAGTGCCAGGTTTTATCAACATGATCTCATCTCCGATAGGTCTGTGGCGCAACTATGCGATTGCGAACAATTCTCGTTATTGATTTAGATCGCGTTTGTCGCGGGAACCGGAGCAAATAGTGGTGGGGTTTAAGCAGGGTTGACGTTGCGGCTTCTCTCTGGCCTGGGTCGTTATACGCTTGTTGACGCAACAGCACAGAGAATTGGCGCACCTGTTCTGAATGGATGCTTCCCCATGTTGAAATCTGCTGCGCTTTTCGCCTGTCTGCTGCTCGTCAGCTGCGCGGCGACGCCCGACCGTCAGGCAAAGAATCGTGACGCGCTGCCCGAGTGCGTTTCGCATGACAGCGAGATTGACTGCACATGGAGCGATGTGCCCGACGATCCCTCCTCTGACGCGGCACGGGATGCGCCATAAAAAGCGCGAGCTTCAGCTGCATTTATTGCGCAGCTTCCAGTTCAGCCACGCATCAAGCTCCCGATCGGGAAGCGGTTTGGCATAAAAATAGCCCTGAGCCTGGTCACAGCCATATTCACTCAGCATACCTGCCACATCGGCGCTCTCTATTCCTTCGGCCAGCACGACATAGTCCAGCTCTTTCAGCATGGTGATAATATTTCGCGCAATGATGCGCGACGCGGTATCGGATGAAAGCCCGCTAATTAAAGAGCGGTCCAGCTTGATAACGTCCAGCGGCATGCGGCGAAGGTAGCTGATATTGCTGTATCCGGTGCCAAAATCGTCCAGCGATATGCCAAAACCGCGCAGCTTGAGCATCTCCAGACCGCGCATGGCTGCCGGACTTTCAATCAGGCGTTCAGTCTCCAGACACTCCACGCCAAGCAGCGAGGTGGGTAGCCTGACTTTCAACATTTTATCTTCAAGAAGGTCCGCAAATCCGGGACGGGCAAAATCGTGCAGGCTGACGTTGACCGACACGGGCAGCTGTATGCAGTGATTACGCAACCTCGCCAGGCGCGCAATAGCGCGATCGATAACCCAGGCGTTCATGTCATGCAGCAGCTCTGTCTGCTCCGCCAGCGGGACGAAAGCGGAGGGCGATAATTCCCCCAGTACGGGATGACGCCAGCGAATAAGCGCCTCCAGTCCGACAGGTGCGCCTGTCTGCAAACAGATTTTGGGTTGATAGGCCAGATAAAGGCCCTCGTCGCGCTGTAAAGCCGAGGCCAGCTCATGCATCAGGGTAAAGTCGCGCGTGCGGCGAACGTCCTCTGCTGCGCTGAAGGTTCGCGTCGGCACGCCGCTGCCAATCGCTTCATGAAGCGCGCTAAGCCCGCGACGCAATATCTCCTGCGCGGGTAACGCCACAGCCGTAAAGTTCACTTCCCCGGTAAAGGTCGTCAGGGTGACAGAGAGCCCTTCCCCCAGATCCGCGCTGATGCCCTCCATGCGATCCGCCACCCGGGCTGCGCTCAGCCCGCTGCTTTCGCTGACCAGTAGCGCAAAACGTCCGGTCGCCACGGTGTAAAGCAGATCGCCCGGCCCAAGACGGAGGCGCAGAGGCAAAAGCGTAGCGACATCTTTTAGCAGCCCCTCCACCGGTCCCATTCCCATAGAGCGCGCCAGTTCATAAGCGCGCGGCATGTCGATACAGTCGATCAGCACCAGCCGACGCGGCAGATTGTCGCCGCCCGTTGCCAGATATTGCAGATCGCGGATCAGGCGCTGGCGATTGGGCAAACCGGTGACGGGATCGGTAAAGCCGGCTGAGTGCCAGGCTTCCAGAAAAGAGATGACCAGCGCAGCCAGCAGCGTCAGCGCGGTAAGCTGCTCGGCGCTCAGCAGATGCGGCTCGCCGTCGGTGACGCAGAGCGTTCCGAGTATATGACCATTGCGGCTTTTCAGCGGAACGCCGGCGTAGAAGCGGATATAGGGCTCGCCGACGACAAACTTATGCTTTACAAAACGGGCATCCAGCAAGGTGTCCGACACCACCATCGGCGTTTCGTTATCTATCACATAGCGGCAAAGCGAATCTTCACGCGTCGAGTGCCTGAGAGAGAAGTTGCGCGCGGCCCTGATGTACTGAAATTCATCGTCAACGATGGAAATAAAACAGCCAGGAATGCCGAGCGCCTGGCTTGCCAGCCGGACAAATTTTTCGAGTACGCCATCACGGCTTTCGTCAGGTTCACGAAACGCCTCAAGCGCGCGGGTGCGACTCTCTGGGTCGACAGAACATGTTTGCATGGATCCTCCGGCCCGCCCCACCTCTGGAACGAAACAGAAATAAAAAGTGTGTAATCAACAGGCCGGATAAATCCTGTCAGGACAACAGGAAAAAAGCAGGTTTCTGGTACCAAATTTTAAGCGCATTCCGCTGCCCAGGCACAGCAAAATATTTAAAACAATGCCAAAAAATCCGAAAGATAAAAAAATTACAAAATGATCGTTTTCTTTTTCCTGTTTGGCTGCCAGACTGTAGCCAGCCATAAGATAGCGCGCAATTAAATAGCAGGCTACTTTAATTATAAAATACGATAAACATTTACACAGCGATAACAACACCGGGGAATCCTCTATGTATTTTCTCAGAAACTTTACTATCCGCAGGGTCGTACAGGTCATTTTGCTTGCCGCCCTGCTTGTCGTCGCGCTGGCAGGCACCTACGGTTCTGCTGTTCTGCATGATATGCACCAGCGAGACGGGGGCAGAGACGCCCTCACCGCGCAGCTTCTCTTTCTGACGCGTGCCGGGAATGTAATGGCTTCAGGCTCCCCTGCGGAAAAAGCGGCGCTGCAGGCAGATCTGCCCCAGGAGGCCGCCTGGGCGCCTGTGCGTCGTGCGCTGAGCGAGACGCCTGCGCTGTTTTCGGCTGCGTCAAATGAGCGCCTGGTCTGGCTTCAGCATCAGCTTGCGTCGGACGAAGCGGCGATGACCCGGGATCGCCATCGCCTCGAAGCCGCCTTTATTATCGCAGCGCTGGTGACGCTGGGGTTGCTGGCTTTTTGCGACCGCTTCCTGATAACGCACCTTGTTAAACCGCTTGGCGTGATGCGTGAGTATTTCAAGAGGATTGCCGCGGGCGATCTCTCGCGAGAGCCGCAAGAATTTGGTCGTAACTGTGTGGGCCAACTGGTTCCGCTGGTCAGGCTGATGCAGCAAAGCTTGCTGACTACCGTGCTGTCCGTACGCGATAACACGGTTGTTCTGCGTCAGGAAGCGGCTGATATCGCAGCCGGCAACACCGATCTCTCCGATCGCACTACCCGTCAGGCTGCGGCGCTTGAGCAGACCGCAGCCAGCATGGAAGAGCTGACCGCAACGGTAAAAAACAACGCGCTGAGCGCGCGGGAAGCCCGCGAGCTTGCAGGTGCGACTACTCATACCACGCAGCAAGGAGAGACGCTGGTGACATCGGTCTCGACGCTGATGAGCGATATCGCCGAAGAGGCGGAAAAAATCCGTCAGTTTACGGCCACCATCAACAGCATCGCATTCCAGACGAATATTCTGGCGTTAAATGCAGCCGTTGAGGCGGCGCGAGCCGGTGAACAGGGCCGCGGCTTCGCCGTCGTCGCCTCTGAGGTGCGGACACTGGCCCAGCGAAGCGCCGCTGCCGCCAAAGAGATCGAAGGGTTGATTAGCGGCGCGGTCACGCGCGTGCAGGAAGGCGCGGAGGTTGCCGCACGGGCGGGCGACACCATGGGAAGCGTGACGAAGAGCGTTGCTGCCGTGAACGATCTTATCGGGCAAATCGCTCTGGCCTCAGATGAGCAGAGTAAAGGCATTTCTCAGGTAACGCTGGCTATTGCCGATCTTGACCGCGTGACGCAACAGAACGCCTCGCTCGTTCAGCAGGTCACCGCCTCCGCCGGCAGCCTCAGCGGACGAACGGAAACCCTTGCCAGCGCGATCAGCCACTTTAAAACTGCTGACCTGCCGGCGGAAGACGGGCATCTTCTCGCTAGCCCCAACGGCGTTAACCCGTTTGCGGCGGCGCAGAGGTTAAGCGGCATACGCTAAACCATCAGGAACAGGGGCGGCGCGGCGGCGGGTTGTCTTCCAGCCAGCTGCGCACCTTTTCTATATCCTGCCCCGCTTCTTTTACGGCGCGTATAAGCCGATCCTGGGTGATATGCAGCGTCAGCATCCAGAAAGTAATTTGCCACTGTTCGCTGACTTCCACGCAGGAAAGATCAGCAGGGACGCGACGAACGATGGGGTCTCTCATATCTTTGTCCTTATTACCGGCAAAGGAAAAGCACCGGGACAATATTCAGCGTACGAAGCCCCCCATCCTGAATGTCTGGTACAGGATATAAAGCGGATTTATCCCTAAACGATTGTGAAGATAAATTATGAGAGGGTTCCGAGAGCGAAACCCAATTGAAAGGAGCCAGTTAATATTAAAGTGCGTTAAAAACCGATCCCATTAACCGCCACGCTAATTACATTAACAATGTTATTACATGCACCTGCGATATCAGGCAGTGACGGCGGATGATCAGACAGAAACAGAAACTTTCGCGCCTGTTACAGAAATTCTGTTATCCCTTTACCGATTGTTTTGTGTATGCCAAACAGAGTCCTGCTGGAACATGACTGGCTGCACAGAGAGAAACTTTTTATGAAGACAAAATCCTTTAAGCCAGGCGTCATTGTACAGAGCGATGTGCGTTCCCTTCGGGTCGCCGCTGGCCTGACTCAGGAGCGCGCCGCTGAACGCTTCAATCTGAGCCTGCGCAGCTGGCAACTTAAAGAGGCTGTATCCAGTCCCGGGCTGCTCAGCCAGGGAGAATATGAACTGCTGTTATTACTGGCTGGTAAACACCCCCATTTTATTCTGGCGTCTCGCTAACACCCTCAAGCATGGATGCTTATCAATATAAACGTAGCGCTTTAAGCCTGTCACTTAACATTCTATTTAAAATAAACAACATAAAGATAACCCACCGCGAAACAGACGCATCCACCTCTCGCAGAATTTTAATTGAAGGGGAAAAGAAACATGCCGATAACTAATCAGTTTTGCGATTCAGCAGACTGTTTTGTTAACGTATGGGGAACGGGAAAGCTATGTTTAAAAATTTACCTGTCAAGAAAAAATTCCTTCTTGCTTTTGGCACTGTTGTTGTTTTGTTGCTGGCGCTCTGCACCACTTTCTACAACAACTTTTCCAGTATCGTAAATTCCAATGACTGGAATATTCACAGCTGGCGCGTCATCGATAAAAGCCGCGCGCTGACCCAGAGTCTGGTGAATATGGAGACGGGCCTGCGCGGCTATGCCATTAATGGTAAAGAGGAAATGCTGGAGCCCTGGAAGTCGGGCAAAGATGACTTTGTTAAGTTTCTGCAGGAAGCAAAATCGCTGACCGCTGATAACCCTGCTCAGCAGGAGCGCCTGAACAATTTACTGAAGCAGGAGCAAGAGTGGCAGGAAAAATTCGTCGCTGAACTGCTGACTCATCGTCGCGCGCTCAATGCCGGGACCCTGACGCAGGTAGAGTTTAACGCCTCTTTCGAAGCGAATACCGGCAAAGCGCAGATGGATCAGATGCGCAGGACCATTGATGAGATCGTTAACGGCGAGAAAGGCCTGCTCAGCGAACGACAGAATACCGTTGATTCTATTGAAGCCAGGACCCGGCTGGCCCTGTTTGCTGGCGCGCTGCTGGGTCTGGGTATCGCTTCAGCTTTAGGTTACATTCTTGCCCGTTCAATTGTTCTGCCGCTTGAAGAGGCGGTAAAAGCGGCCAGAGCGATCGCTGCTGGCGATCTCTCTACAACGCTGGTTACCCATTCAAAAGATGAAACCGGTATTTTGATCGCGACCTTCGCCGCCATGCAGGAACAGCTCAAGAAAGTGGTCTCTGATATTCAGACCGCCGCGTCATCTATCGACACAGCGTCTAAAGAGGTGGCGATGGGCAATACCGATCTCTCTGCGCGAACCGAACAGCAGGCCGCCTCGCTGGAAGAAACCTCCGCCAGCATGGAGGAGTTAACGGCGACCGTCAGACAAAATGCCTCTAATGCGCAAACTGCGAGTAGCCTGGCGTCTGAGGCCTCCCAGGTTGCGCAGCAGGGAGGCGAAGTGGTCGATAAAGTTGTCACTACCATGGCGGCCATCTTTGATAGCTCGAAAAGCGTGGTCGATATTATCGGTACGATTGAGAGCATTGCGTTTCAGACAAATATCCTGGCGCTGAACGCAGCGGTCGAAGCGGCTCGCGCTGGCGAGCAAGGCCGCGGCTTTGCCGTGGTGGCAAGCGAGGTACGCGCCCTGGCACAGCGCAGCGCGACGGCGGCGAAAGAGATTAAATCTCTTATTGAAGCCTCAAACCACCGTATCTCAGAAGGCACCGATCTGGTGGCGCAGGCTGGCAAGACGATGAATGGCATAGTCACTGCGATCGGCGACGTGTCGCAAATTATGTCTGAAATCTATACCGCCACCGGCGAGCAGGTTAACGGCATCGAGCATGTTGGCATTGCCATCACGCAGATGGATGAAGTGACTCAGCAAAACGCAGCGCTGGTGCAACAGGCCGCCGCTGCCGCCGCTTCGCTGGAAGATCAGGCGGCGCAGCTAAGCCGTACCACCGCCATTTTTAAAATCGCCTGACAGACGATTAACGATCAACAAAACCTCGCGCCTGCGAGGTTTTGTTATTGTCAGAATAGCTATAACCTGGCTTTACCAGGGCACCACCTTGCCAAAACGGTCTAAAAATTCCAGGCCGGGTTTGCTTCGCTTGCGCTCAATCACGCTGACAATATCGGGAATCGTCTCTTCCAGCGTGTAGGCACCCTCTTCTCCGCCCAGCTCGGTACGGATCCAGCCCGGCGCCAGCAGCAATAACGCGCGCTCAGGGTAAAGCACCGCCTGTCGCGCGGCGTAGCTGCGCATGTACTGATTTAAGGCTGCTTTCGTGCCGCGATAGACCTCTCTGCCGCCCTGATGATTATTACCGATACTTCCCTGCCCGGAGGACATCACACCGATCAGCCCGTCCGCGTCGACAAGCTCCTGCAGCCGTTCTGCTACCCGAAGCGGTGAAAGCGCATTGGTTATCATCAGATGGGCAAACTCTTCGGTACTCACCTCTGCAATGGTGTCGTTCTGATTCCGGTTGGCTATGCCGGCATTGATGAACAGCGCATTAAAACGCTGGTGCCGCAGGCGGTTATGCAGCCGGGAAAGTTGAGCCTCATCTGTCATATCCAGCTGCTCCAGGGTCAGCGCCTGCGCATAGCGGGCCGCAAGGTTGTCCAGAGCGGCAGAGGCGGCTGCGCGGATCGTGGCGGTGACGCGCCAGCCGCGAGCGAGCAGCTCTTCAGCCATCGCCAGGCCGATGCCGCGCGAGGCGCCAATCAGCAAAATATGAGGGGGTGTCGTCTGTAACGGGTTCAGCGCCATGTTGATCTCCGGAATCTTCGCAGGGATCTTCAAACTAAACAGGAAAGGAGCATTACACCAGACGCCTCACATGCAACAATGGATTGCATCGCACGCAATCAACTCTTTCTTATGCCTGACATCGATCTGAACTTGCTCACCGCTCTGGATGCTTTGCTGACGGAATGCAGCGTCACCCGTGCGGCGCGGCGTATGGGCCTCAGTCCCTCGGCCATGAGCCGCACGCTTGCCCGTTTGCGCGCCGCTACCGGCGACCCGCTGCTGGTCCAGGCGGGTCGTCAGATGGTGCCAACGCCCTACGCGGCTGAACTGGCCGGGCGCGTCTCTCACGTCGCACGCAGCGCATGCGCGCTTCTGCAGCCAGCTAACCCACAGCTGAATCTCGCCAGTACGGAACGCAGCTTTATCATTCGCGCCAATGACAGTTTTATCGATCTGACCGCCGCCGCCCTGGTAAAAGAGCTTCAGCAACAGGCGCCGCTAATACGGCTGGTGTTTGTTAACAAGCGTGATAAAGAGGCTGACCTGCTGCGCAGAGGGGAAATTGACCTTGAAATCGGCGTGCTGGGAACCGATGCGCCGGAACTTAAAATCAGAACGCTGTTCAATGACCGGTTTGTGGGAATTTGCCGACAGAACCATCCCCTTTTACAGGCGCCTGGCGTGACGGCTGAACGCTACGCCAGCTACCCTCACGTTGTTATCTCCCGTCATAATAAAATCTGGGGACCGGTAGATGACGCGCTTGAGCGGCTGGGTTTGCGGCGGCGCGTGATCATGGCACTACCCGCTTTCGCTAACGCCATCCCTGTGGTGCAGGATTCCGATATTCTCGGTCTGGTTCCGCTTTCCTGCTCAGCCTGTTTCGCCTCTGGCGCGCGCCAAAACGATCTGGCCTACTTTGAGCTGCCCGTTGAGACGCCTGCCATCAACATCTCTCTTATCTGGCATCCGCGCATGCAGGCCGATCCGCTGCATCGCTGGCTGCGGGAAACCATTATGACGGTGTGTCGACGAGAGCAGGCAGCGCGCGGGTAGCCGTGAAAAGCGCAGGCATCCCTGCGGCGTAGCGGGTTGCCCACGGCTTCAACCCGGTACAGCCTGTAAAATTACAGGTATACTCAGTGAAATTTTTAACCGGCTTAGAAACGAAGATGACGAAACTTACCTTACAAGAGCAGATGCTAAAAGCAGGCCTGGTCACCAGCAAAAAGATGGACAAGGTGCAGAGAACGGCTAAAAAATCGCGCGTTCAGGCACGCGAAGCGAGACAGGCGGTAGAAGAAAATAAAAAAGCCCAGCTTGAGCGCGACAGGCAGCTAAACGAACAGCAAAAACAGGCTGTTCTCTCAAAAGAGTATAAAGCTCAGGTGAAACAGCTGATTGAGATGAACCGGATTATCATCTCCCGGGGCACTATTGGTTTTAACTTTACCGATAATAACTTAATTAAAAAAATAGAGGTGGATAAGGCGACTCAGGCGCAGCTGATTAGCGGCCGCCTCGCCATCGCGCGTCTGGCGACCGACAGCAGCGGCGAGAGCGAATACGCAATTATTCCCGCGAGCGTAGCCGATAAAATTGCGCAGCGCGATGCGAACAGTATCGTGTTAAACAGCGCGCTCAGTCAGGAAGAGCAGGATGAAGACGATCCCTACGCTGACTTTAAAGTGCCTGACGATTTGATGTGGTAATTCCTCGCTGTACAACGCTTTATATGAAAAGTCCCTGAGGGCTTTTCATCTTCCGTTCCCCCTCAATATCCTCTGATTCAGCGTCGCCAGCCGTGGCTACGCCGTCAGAATGGAGAGGCGTGACGGGCGGTTATCCGCTCTCCGCTGACGGGATGGATAAAATGAAGCTCGCTGGCGTGAAGCATCAGCCGTGGCGTCCGCTCGCTGCCTGGCAGTTCCCGCCCGCCATACAGGTCACAGCCCAAAATGGGGTGCCCCAGCTGCTGGCAGTGAATGCGCAGCTGATGGGTACGCCCGGTTTCTGGCGTCAGTTCAACGCGCGTCAACGACAGCCCTCCTCCGCCCTCCTGCTCCTGATAAAAACGCTCGACGACCCGATAGCGGGAACGTGCGGGCTTGCCGCGCACCGCGCAGATCGACATCAACGGGAACAGCGCCGGGTCTTTGGCAATCGGCGCGTCTATTACGCCTTCGGTATCGCCCAGATGTCCACAAAGCAGCGCGCTATAGCGTTTAATGACCGTGCGCTGACTGAACTGCTGGCAGAGCGCGGCGTTAATAGCCTTATTGCGCGCAATAACCATCAGCCCGGAGGTGCCGAAGTCGAGACGATGGACCAGAGTGCAGCCTGGAAAGATCTGAACCAGCCGGTGATGCACCGAGTCGAGATTGAGCGGATTTTTCCCCGAGAGGCTGAGCAGCCCGGAGGGTTTAGCGATCAGCGCCAGGTGTTCATCCTGATAGAGCGTCTCTATCTTTTCGTGACACGGCGGAGCAATAAAGGTATCTGAAAGGGTAGACATCAGGCTGCCGGTTAAGAAGTAAGGGCAGATAGTAGCGAATTTTGCGATAGCTGGCGAATCTTGCCGGGCTGCGCCATATCCCGGTGTAATGCGCCCGCTCTCGTTACGTTCAGCAGCGCTGCACCAGGCGCGGATCGCTTAACGCGTTCACTGAAAACCAAACGGCCCGCAGAAGCGGGCCATTTCATTACCCGCGTTGAATATCATTCGCAGGCGGCGGCCCCATATACTGCGCGCTGCTGACAGATGCTGGCGGCGGCCCCATATGCTGAGCGCTGCTGTCAGACGCTGACGGCGGCCCCATATGCTGAGCGCTGCTGTCATAGGCTGGTGGTGGCCCCATATGCTGAGAAGCGCTGCCAGCTGGTCCGGCGTGATGGTGTTTGCCTGAAGAAGGCGCGTAATGATGATGTCCACCATCAGCCACAACGCAGCCGGAGACAGCTGCGCACCCTAATGTTATCACCAGACAGGCGATCGCTTTTTTAAACATTATCATTTTCCCGATTAAATATTTACGCTTCACTTTATAACGGTGGGGTTACACCCTGGCTAAACGTGTGTGAAGAATTAATCTCCTGAAGCGAATAAATTGATGAGGATCAAATCTTAATAAATCGCCTGTCAACGCGACACTGATCAAGAGCCCGACACTAATGGCCAGCAAAAAAAATAAAAGCCACGAACATCACAATAATCAATTTTTAGCTGCTTTGCGGTAACACACCACGTTGACTCAGAACAATTTCCGGGTAAATTAATGCCTGATATTTACGGAGAAAAATTAATACATGAAACCGTAAATATTATTATTAATGCCAGTCCCGTTCTTCGCCATAGTGGCAATCCCGCTTCACTCTACCGGTCGCCAACGACTAATGAAGCGGGAGCTTTTTTTCTGAAACGCCAGTAACCTCTGCGCGCCCGAAAAATCATTATGCTATCACTGCCATTTCAGAAAAGACTCCTGCTGATAAATTAATTTTACATATCATCCAAAATGGCACTAATTTTGCGCGCGGGGGGGGTTATTATTTGGTCGCAGCGGTAAGGCAGGTGTCGCCCAGGCCGAGCTTAACAAAAGGCAAGTCAAATAAAGAGGCATCTTGGCTGGTAAACATAACGATGCCGTTACGCGACTCCATGGCTTTATAAGGGGCATAAAGTTCATATTGAATACCGTAATTCTTTACCTGACGCCCCTGGCTGTTGAAAAGAAAGAAGCACATTTTTTTACCTTTATCGGGCGTATAGGCTTCTTTGCTCATATTATTTATCGTTACTTTATAGGTAACCTGATATTCTGGCTGGTCAGTACGGCTGTTCCAGATGCTGCCCTGCGCATCCTTTGATGCAAAAACGGTAAGATCAGGCGTACTTTCCGATGCGACAGCGCTACCCGCCGCGAGCATGGTTAAAGAGAGCAACATCGCTTTTGTAGTTTTCAACATCAGATGACCTCCGGTTCTAAGAGATAAAAACAGTGACGTGCGGAATTATTCAGTCAGCGGCAAATTCCGCGCTGGGTTTTATAAGAGGAGCATGTTCATATTATGATGCGCGCGAGCTAAACTGATAAATATTCCCCCTGCGCCAGATAAACTATTGCTGCACCTCGATCTGAGTCCAACCTTTCTGATACATGCAGTCTTTGACTAAAATATCTCGTTGAGACGCATTCGAATCGCTCA
Organism: Pantoea sp. YU22; assembly: GCF_003970755.1. Lineage (NCBI taxonomy): Bacteria > Pseudomonadati > Pseudomonadota > Gammaproteobacteria > Enterobacterales > Erwiniaceae > Pantoea > Pantoea sp. YU22. Next base: position 860,439 of record NZ_RYDU01000001.1, read on the forward strand.
GGGTATAACTTACGTCAGATTCGCCGTTCTTTTTATCCTGGGATACCGTTTTCCCGCTGACCTGATTATCCGGCGGCAGGTCGCGCAGCGCCTGAGCCTGACAGGCGGTTTCCACTACCGTTTCGTCTCTGTCGCTTGCGCCCTCTTTCACCCATTTATAATTAGCGCAGCTCGCCAGAAAAAGGGGCAATATCAGTAAAAGTATTTTCTTCATAAAAGCTTTAACCATGATTTATTTAAGGCGAGCACAGCCTGACAGGGAAAGGCGTAAATTAACTAATTACGCCTTATAAAAAATATCTGCTACTGTTCTTATGAACGACTCAACAATCAGGAAGCGGTGCCGCTTACTGTTTAACAATCTCTTTTACGTTTTGCTTCTGTAGCTGATGCATATTTCCGCCGACATCCTCGTAGGATATCATCCCAGTCTCTTTATCGATAACTGGCTTCCCGTTGGTATTGATCATATGTCCGTCATTGGTAGAAATAATATAATGACCTGCGCAGGCGGAAAGCATTGAAACCGCCGCCAGTATAATTATGCTTGCTGATGCTTTTTTAATGAACATGGCCCTGCCCCTTGTGTTAAACAGAATCAAAAACTGTTAATTTCGAAGCCAATACTACTCCTCTGAAATAAACACCACATCAACAATCGATGCTGAAAGACTCTGTCCTTACCATTAAATGATATTTGTCAAAAGAAGCTGCCGACTGAGACTTTTTCAGCCGCTAACTATGTAAGCGATTGATACGACATTTACGGACTGTAATGCGAAAGCTGTTAGCCAGCGCTGCTACTCAGCCCACTGGCGTAGCGGTAGCTTTTACGATCGGTTGCTGTTTTTGCGATCTACATTGTAGTACAACAGTAAATATTCGTACTACAATTAGGCAAAAGTCACGGAAACTGACGTTCGACCTGTACTTCAACTATGCGGTAAAACTGAGCGCTCAGGGTAAAGTAGATGCGCACAATCAGAACATACGGAGTGGCTATGAACCTCAATAAAACGGATCGCATCGTTATTACCCTGGGTAAACAGATCGTCAGCGGCAAATATCTTCCGGGCGCAGCGTTACCGGCAGAGACAGAGTTGTGTGAGGAGTTCGAAACCTCGCGCAACATCATCCGCGAGGTGTTTCGTTCGCTGACGGCGAAGCGCCTGATTGAAATCAGGCGTTATTACGGCGCGTTCGTCACCTTGCGTAATCAGTGGAACTACCTAGATACGGACGTGCTGCAATGGGTGCTGGAAAACGACGCTGACCCACACCTGATCGCCGCCATGAGCGAAGTGCGAAATCTGGTGGAGCCGGTTATAGCGCGCTGGGCGGCGGAGCGCGCTACGTCACAGGACCTGGCACAGATTGAGTCGGCGCTGAATGAGATGATCGCCAACAATCAGAACCGGGAAGCCTTTAACGAAGCGGATATTCGTTACCACGAGGCGGTTTTGCGGTCGGTGCACAATCCCGTGCTGGAGCAGCTTAGCGTAGCCATCAGCTCGCTGCAGCGCGCTGTGTTTGAGCGCACCTGGAAAGGCGATGAAGCCAATATGCCGCAAACGCTCCGTGAACATAAAGCGTTGTTCGACGCCATACGGCTGCAGAACGGCGATGCGGCAGAGCAGGCGGCCTACACCATGATCGCCAGCTCGACACATCGGTTAAAGGAGATCACATGACATTTCGCTACATCGCCATTGACTGGGGATCAACCAATTTACGCGCCTGGCTTGTCGAGAACGATCAATGTCTGGAGAGCAGGCAGTCTGAGGCAGGCGTTACCCGGCTGAATGGAAAATCCCCGCAGGCGGTGCTGGCGGATGTGACTAAGGGATGGCGCGACAGCGCTACGCCCGTGGTGATGGCGGGCATGGCAGGCAGCAACCTGGGCTGGAAAAACGTTCCCTATCTGCCGCTGCCCGCCAGTTTATCGACGATCGGCGAACAGCTCACTGCCGTCGACGATAACGTCTGGATCGTTCCGGGTTTATGCGTTTGTCGGGAGGATCACCATAACGTGATGCGCGGCGAGGAGACGCAGCTGCTCGGCGCACAAACGCTGGCTCCCTCCTCTCTCTATGTTATGCCGGGAACGCACTGTAAATGGGTAAAGGCTGACGAGCGCCATATTCAAGATTTTCATACCGTCATGACCGGCGAACTGCACCACATACTGCTGCGCCATTCGCTGCTGGGTGCCGGGTTACCGGAGCAGCAACCGTCACAGAACGCCTTTACCGCTGGTCTCGATCGCGGTATCGCGTCGCCAGCGCTGTTACCGCAGCTTTTTGAAATTCGCGCCTCGCGCCTCCTTGGCGCGCTGCCCCCTGAGCAGGTCAGTGAATTTTTATCCGGACTACTGATTGGCGCGGAAGTCGCCACGATGAGCGAACGTTTTAGCGATCGGCAGATCACCCTTGTTGCCGGAGAAGCGCTGGCGAACCGTTATCAGCAGGCGCTGGCCGCTGTGGGTCGTCAGGCGACGATGATATCCGGCGATACGGCATTTCAGGCAGGAATAAGGAGCATCGTTAATGCAATGGCAAACTGAACTCCCGCTTATCGCCATTCTGCGTGGGGTAAAGCCTGATGAGGTCCTGGCGCACGTCGGCGCCGTGATCGATGCAGGTTTTGATGCGGTTGAGATCCCCCTTAACTCCCCGCAGTGGGAAAAAAGCATCCCGCTGATTCTGGATGCTTACGGCGACAAGGCGCTGATTGGCGCGGGAACGGTATTGAAAACAGAACAGGTGGATATGCTCGCTCAGATGGGCAGCAAACTCATCGTGACGCCCAATATCCAGCCCGAACTGATTCGCCACGCCGTAAGCCTGGGGATGATCGTCTGTCCCGGCTGCGCGACCGCCAGCGAAGCCTTTAACGCGCTGGATGCCGGTGCGCAGGCGTTAAAAATCTTCCCGTCATCAGCCTTTGGTCCGGGCTATATCAAAGCGCTGAAGGCGGTGCTTCCCGAGGATGTACCTGTGCTGGCGGTGGGCGGCGTAACGCCGGAGAACCTGGCGCAATGGCTTGATGCCGGCTGCGCAGGCGCCGGACTCGGCAGCGATCTCTACCGCGCCGGACAACCCGTAGAACGCACCGCACAACAGGCGGCCGCATTTGTTCAGGCATACCGAGAGGCAGTGAAATGAAAATAACCCGGCTCACCACCTGGCGTTTACCCCCGCGCTGGATGTTTCTTAAAATCGAAACCGACGAAGGCGTGACTGGCTGGGGGGAACCCATTATTGAAGGACGCGCGCGCACCGTCGAGGCCGCAGTACACGAACTGGGCGACTACCTGATCGGTCAGGACCCGGCGCGCATCAACGATCTCTGGCAGGTCATGTACCGTGCAGGTTTTTATCGCGGCGGCCCGATCCTGATGAGCGCTATCGCCGGTATCGACCAGGCGCTGTGGGATATTAAAGGCAAGGTTCTGGGCGCGCCGGTCTGGCAGCTAATGGGCGGTCTGGTACGCGATAAAATCAAAGCCTACAGCTGGGTGGGCGGCGACCGACCGGCGGAAGTGATTGGCGGTATTGAAAAATTACGCCAAATCGGCTTTGACACCTTCAAACTTAACGGCTGTGAAGAGCTGGGAATAATTGACGACTCGCGCAAAGTGGACGCCGCGGTAAATACCGTGGCACAAATTCGCGAAGCGTTTGGCTATGAGATTGAGTTCGGCCTCGACTTTCACGGCCGCGTTAGCGCGCCGATGGCGAAAATCCTGATTAAAGAGCTGGAACCCTATCGTCCGCTGTTTATTGAGGAGCCGGTGCTGGCGGAGCAGGCTGAATATTATCCAAAGCTGGCGGCGCAAACGGCTGTGCCTCTCGCCGCGGGCGAACGTATGTTCTCGCGCTTTGAGTTCAAACGCGTGCTGGAGGCGGGGGGACTGGCTATCCTGCAGCCCGATCTCTCTCATGCCGGCGGCATTACCGAATGCTGTAAAATCGCCGCTATGGCGGAGGCCTGGGATGTCGCCCTCGCCCCCCACTGCCCGCTGGGCCCCATCGCACTCGCCGCCTGTCTTCATGTCGATTTCGTCTCGCGCAACGCGGTTTTCCAGGAACAGAGCATGGGCATTCATTACAATCAGGGCGCGGAACTGCTCGACTTTGTGAAAAACAAAGAGGACTTCAGCATGGAAGGCGGCTTTTTTAAACCCTTAATGAAACCGGGACTTGGCGTGGAGATCGACGAGGCGCAGGTGATTGAACGCAGTAAAAATGTCTCAGACTGGCATAACCCGCTGTGGCGCCATGCGGATGGTTCAGTCGCGGAGTGGTAAGACCGGCCAGGGATTCGTCCTTATCTGACACCGCCCAAGCCCGGGCCGAGGCAATTTCGCCGCGGCTTTAGCCCTGGTCAGTAAACGGCCAGCATCGCCAGCGTGCAGCAGGTTAACACTTTTCCGCTGCCGCCTGGCCAGGGCAAATAACAATCACTCCAGGTAGGGCTTCAGCAGCGTTTCACTCCACTGCATAAAGGCTCTGACGCGCTGCGACAGGTTACGCCGGTGCGCCACGACGAAAGACGCGCTAAGCGGCGCGGGACGCAGAGCAGGCAAAACCTCCACCAGCGTGCCGTTTGCCAGATGCGGCGCCAGCGCGGAATAGCCCGCCTGAATCAACCCCATCCCTGCCAGCCCCGCCTCATGATAGGTTTGTACGCTGTTAACCTTCATCATGCCGGGTAACATCAGCGTCTTATACCCCTCGTTTACCGGATATTCCCACCCGTCAGGTTTCGACCCAAAATTCCTGATGTAGTGCACCATCCTGTGTCCCTGGCTGAGCAGATCTTCAATCGTCTGGGGCGTCCCGAAACGTTCAAGATAGCCTGGGCTCGCCGCATTGATCATGCGTAGCTTGCCCATCGGCCGGGCAATCAGCGTATCGTCCACCACCGGCCCAAGACGTATTACGCAGTCAAAACCTTCCTGAACAAGATCGACACGGCGATCGGTGCTGGAGAGTTCGATCTCAAGATCCGGATGCGCTTCCATCAGCTGCGGCAAGGCGGGAATAAACAGGGTCTGCGCCAGAACGGTGGGCATATCAATGCGCAACCGCCCGCGCAGCGGCACGCCCTTATCGGCGAACATCGACTGTAGCGCCTCTGCCTCCGCCAGCAGATCCCGCGCACGGGAATAAAAAGCGCGCCCATCCTCGGTGAGCTGCACGCTGCGCGTGGTGCGATGCAGCAGCGTTGCGCCTACGTCTGCCTCAAGCTGGCGTATGACGGCTGAAACACGCCCCTTCTGAATACCCAGGCTTTCAGCCGCACGGGTAAAGCTCATCATCTCCGCCACGCGGCAAAAAAGCATTAACGCATCAAGATTCTTCATTGTTCATTATTCCGATAACAGCGCGTTCTTTTTTGGGCTGTTTATAGGCAGTCTAATACTCAATAGAGTGGCTTCACACCCTGTTTCTTTATCCGCTTTACAACCAGAGGTCATAAACATGAAGCCAAAAGGTTATTTAATCGCCCACGTTACCGTGTCGGATGCGGCTGCTTACGCTGACTATGCCAAAGCCGCCGGAGAGGCCATGCGGGAGTTCGCGCCTGAAATCGTCGCCTGGTCCGGGGCATATGAAAATCTGGAAGGAGAAGCGCATGAGCGCCATGTGATTTTTGAATTCGCCTCTTTTGCCGAGGCAAAGCGTTTCTATGAAAGCCCGGCGTATCAGGCCGCCAGAAAACTGCGCGAGAAAGCGGCAACCGGAACCTTTGTGCTGGTAGAAGGAAGCGCCTGACCGTCTGTTCCTTTTTTACGCAGAAGAAGCGCCTGCTTTGCCGACAATGAATCAAGCTGCTCAGGGTCATTTCCTGAGCGGTTAATTGCCCCGCTTGCAGACCTTCTGGTATTTGGTTCCTTTTTAAAATTATATTAGCGACCATGGTAAGCAGGTGCGCTTAGGAGCCTGTCCACAAATTCGTAATAGGCCTTCCCGGAATAGCGCCCTTGCCAGCCCGGAGGGCTGCATCAGGCGTTATCCCGTCTGTCTGCATGGCAATGTTTAATCCTGTACTATCGGGATCCTTGCAATAACCTTAATTTCAAAATCGAACCCAGCCAGCCAGTTCACGCCGACGGCCGTCCAGTTTGGATAAGGCGGCTGAGGGAAAACAGACTGCTTCACCTGCATAATGGTTGAAAACTGCTTTTCCGGATCGGTATGGAAGGTTGTGACATCAATCAAATCGGCAAAAGTACACCCGGCGGCGGCAAGCGTAGCCTCCAGGTTATCAAAAGCGAGCTGCACCTGTGCGGCAAAATCTGGCTCAGGCGAGCCGTCGGCACGACTGCCAACTTGCCCAGAAACGAACAGCAGATCGCCAGAACGGATCGCAGCGGAGTAACCATGCGCCTCATAAAGAGCGTGTCGATTAGCCGGGAAAACAGGGTAAGGCTGATTCATAAAGTATCCTTTTGAGCAGTAGATGAAGCGGGATGCGCAGCCTGCATAAATGATTTAAAATACGCTGCGTATGTAAAATTAATCATACATACGCGCCGTATGTCAACTCACATACGCTGCGTATGTAACAAGGAGAACGAATGGCTGTTAACCGCCGTGTCGAAACCATGGAACTCAACCGCGCAAAATTGATTGCGGCCGCGCGAAAAGCGTTTGCAGAAAAAGGTTTTGCAGCCGCATCAATGGATGACCTGACTGCCAGCGTTAACCTGACACGCGGAGCGCTCTACCATAACTTTGGCGATAAAAAGGGATTACTTGCCGCGGTTGTTACCCAGATAGATGGCGAGATGGCGCAGCGTGCCAGAGACGCCGTTTCTGATGCAGGTGATGACTGGGATAAGCTGCTGGCCGAAGGGATCGCCTACATTAAAATGGCGCTGGACGATGAAGTCCGCCGCATCGTTCTGCTTGATGGCCCGGCTTTTCTCGGCAACCCTGCGCAATGGCCAAGTCAGAACAGCTGTCTTGAATCCACTCGTCAGGGCATCTTAAACATGCTCGAAGGCGGCGTAATCAAATCGGTAGATCCGGATGCCACCGCCTATCTGCTGAATAGCGCCGCCTTCAATGCAGCGCAGTGGATAGCAGCCAGCGACGATCCGCAGCAGTCGCTGCCAAAAGTGATTGAGGTATTCACATTACTGGTAAAGGGTTTACGTAATAATGCCGGTGCAGCTTAATATATAAAAGAACAGCTAATTTCATTATTAGCCTTTCCCTTAATCTTTTCTGCTTCCCCTAAAAGCGGCATAAGATTGCCGCTTTAATCAAAGCGTATTTAAAACACCTGAATTCCGTAAGATAACATTTATTCTCAAGTGAGAATCAATATATGCAGGTCAGTTATTTACTTGAACGATAACTTATATAGTATGGGGGAAACTTAACTAGCTTGCTGTAATCGGTATGGGTTAGCACTACCCCTGCGATCAGTTAGCTGCCCTGCTTACTCTAAGCATTAATAATAAAAACATGAAATACACAGCGGGTAGCGGCATTACAAAAATAATCACCCAATTGATTCGATAGCCATGATGAACCTTATTAAAAGATTTTTTAAGCGGGTGTTTAAATCCTTATTTTCTCTTTATGCCCCGACCGTACTTACGGTCGTGTTCGCGATTGTTCTGGTCCATTTTTTCCCGGAAGGCCCCTTATGGCCTGTGCTTGTGTTTTTCATATTAACAATGATTATTATTGATTAAATATCATATAGGGCAGAAAAAACACGATGAATATAAATTCAGATTAAATTATAAAATTTTTATAGTAAACCCACAATGCTAGTAGCTCAAAGGAAACGCCTTACCAGATCATGCACAGAGTATTAGAGTATGCGTTTGAAGAAGACAACCAAGTTTTCCCGACAAATTTTCATTACATATAAAAAACCTAAAACACAGCGGCATCGGATGTCGGCCTTGCAAATTCATTCACCAGAGTAGATCGAAAGCTATGGCAAAAACTCTTAAAAGTTTTTTAAGCGGCTGATTAAATCTTTAGTTTCAGATTATGCTCCTGCATTGCTTACATTCTTATTCGCAGTTTTCCTGATACATTTTTTCCCGCAAGGCCCCTTATGGCCGGTGCTCATATTCTTCATATTTATAGTAATAATTATAGAGCGATGGTATATGAAATGGTAATCGCTGAAAGAGAAGCTTATTTTCACTAGATTATCTTTGTTTTAATTTTATTTAAGCGACACGAAATCAAACATTAACTTTTTCAGTAAAATGATTCTTTAAAGCAACCTGCTAATTTAAAACACTACGGGCACAGGGATGCGATATCATTTAAGTCATTCCAGGGGTTACGATAATTATGTGGAATATCATCATAAGGATCTTTAGGCGTCTTTTTATGTCCCTGTTTGCGCTATATGCCCCTCAAGCCCTGATACTGATCTTCACGATTGCTCTGGTTCATTTTTTTCCTGATGGTCCAGTCTGGCCTGTAGGTCTTTTTGCTCTTTTCATAATTTACATTTTCGCTCGTTACTGCAAATGGTGATCTTTTATAACGATCTTTCACCAGCATTTTCTGTTCTGTGGCACGACAAGGAAGGCAACTTAACCCTGAAAATTCACAACAGCGATTTGCGGTCACTACTTTTGTGTCTTCGCCTCAAAAGGAAGAGCGCCCCCCTGCGCTTTCCAGCACTGGCCTGTTGTGTGTTTTCACCATAAAACGTGCTGGCATTCGCCGCCGTAATCCGTACCATACGCGGCATACTTTTGCCTGCTGATGATTATCGACGGGCGCACACGCCCTCTTTTATAGCGAATCAGATGGGGTATGAACATGCGCAGAGTGTCCGTGAGTCCTGTGCGACCTGGATTGAAAAGATGAACAGCGAGCAGGTTGAAATGCTCAACGGTAAGCTGGCAATCTGAGTGGACCTTGCCCCTTATATGCCCCTTTTGGTTGTAGAGACAGAGAAAAATGCAAGAAAATCAAACGGTTGACAAGAAAGAACAGTACAACCTTAATAAACTCCAGAAGCGCCTGCGTCGCAACGTCGGCGAGGCTATCGCTGATTACAATATGATTGAAGAAGGCGACCGCATTATGGTCTGCCTGTCGGGCGGCAAGGACAGCTATACGCTGCTGGAGATCCTGCGTAATCTGCAGCAGAGCGCGCCGATTAACTTCTCGCTGGTTGCGGTCAATCTCGATCAGAAACAACCGGGTTTTCCAGGGCACATTCTGCCGGAATATCTGGAGTCGCTTGGCGTCGAATACAAAATCGTCGAGGAAGACACCTACTCCATCGTTAAAGAGAAGATCCCGGAAGGCAAAACCACCTGCTCGCTCTGTTCGCGCCTGCGCCGCGGCATTCTCTACCGCACCGCCTCCGAGTTAGGGTGTACTAAAATCGCGCTCGGCCATCACCGCGACGATATTCTGCAGACGCTGTTCCTGAACATGTTCTACGGCGGAAAAATGAAAGGTATGCCGCCGAAACTGATGAGCGACGACGGCAAACATATCGTGATCCGCCCGCTGGCCTACTGCCGTGAAAAAGATATCGTACGCTTCTCTGAAGCGCGCAAATTCCCGATTATTCCGTGCAACCTCTGCGGTTCGCAGCCTAACCTGCAACGTCAGGTGATCGCCGATATGCTGCGCGACTGGGACAAACGCTATCCCGGACGTATCGAGACGATGTTCAGCGCGATGCAAAACGTCGTGCCGTCGCATCTGGCGGATATCAACCTGTTCGATTTTAAAGGCATCCAGCACGGCGATGCGGTGGTGGACGGCGGCGATCTCGCTTTTGATCGGGAAACGCTGCCGGTACAGCCTGCTGGCTGGCAGGAAGAGGATGACGCCGAGCCGGTAGTCCGTCTCGACGTACTGCAACTGCCGTAATCGGAACGTGTTAAAAAGGGCGCGCTGCAATGTCAGCGCGCCCTTTTTTTTTACCGATGCGGCGGTGGATCGAGGATGGGCGGATAACCCGGCTCAGGCTGCGGGTCCGGTTGTGGGTTCGGCGGCGGTTGCGGCATCGGATCGGGAATCGGGACGGGATCGGTAGGAATCGGATCGCTTGCGATAATGGATGTCATACCCTTCTCCTTTGTGGTTACTGTCCTTAAAGCATAGGTATAACTCCGCCGCAGGGGCAAAAAAAAGCCGGCGGATAGGCCGGCGTATCGAATTAAATATGTGCTATGCAGTAATTCTAAAAAGGAAGTAAGACAATATGGAGCGCAACGCCCATCGCTTGACGTTGCATTCACCTGCGGATACAGAGTTTGCCGCTGTTGCCCTGGAGGGTTATTGACCTCGATCAGCTTTTTTTCCCTTTTTGCCATTAGCCGGCTTTTTTTATAGCTGAATTAACCCTTATAACCAGTTGATTACATTATTGTCACAGCCACTTGCGCCGTTTAAGCCACCAGGCGACGCCCAGAGCGAGGGCCACCAACAGCAGGCAGAACACGCTAAAGCCCAGGTGCCAGTTGGCGCCGGGAATGCCGCCAAGGTTGACGCCAAACAGCCCGGTCAGAAAGGTTGTCGGCAGGAAAATCATCGCCAGCAGCGACATGGTATAGGTACGGCGATTCATCGCTTCGGCCATCTGCGAGGCCACTTCGTCCGCCAGCACGGCGGTACGCGCCACCCCCGCGTCCAGGTCGTCAAGCCCGCGCCCTAACCTGTCCGACACCTCCTGCATGCGGCGACGATCGCTGTCATCCATCCACGGCAGCTTCTCGCTGGCGAGCCGCGAATAAACGTCCCGCTGCGGCGTCATATAGCGCCGCATGACTATCAGCTGCTTGCGCAGCAGCGACAGCTCGCCGCGCGCCGGTATACGCTGATCCAGCAGCGCATCCTCCAGCACGATGATTTTGTCATGCAGCTCTTCAATAAATTCACTGGCGTGATCGGTCAGCGCATCGCAGATATCGACCAGCCAGCTGCCGCCATCTTCAGGCCCGTTGCCGTTTTGCAGATCGGTCAGCACCTCATCTACCGCATAGACTTTACGGCGACGCGTCGAGACAATCAGCTTGTCGTTGATAAAGACCCGCATCGCCACCAGCTGCTCAGGCCGGGAGTCGGCGTTGTGGTTAACGCTGCGCAGCACAATCATAAATCCGTCGCCAAGACGGCTGACGCGCGGCCGCATGCTGTCGCCCGCCAGCGCGTCGCGCACCGTGTCGGGGATCAGGGGCGTAGACTGCAGCCAGTCAGAGCTCTGGCGATGGGTATAGTTAAGATGCAGCCAGCAGGGTCGCTCGCAGTGGATAACATCTTTATCTTCGATAGGGATTAAGCCGCCCTTGCCATCAAGCTGACAGGCGATAATGGCGTCGGAAACCTGCAACGCTTTGCCTTCAATGACGTTCACTCACTAGCCTCACTACAAAAATCAATACGATACAGTCTAGCGCGGCGCGGTTGAGTTGCAATCATCAGGCTGTGAGCAAAGGTGTCTGGATGCGGCCTGCTGGCAGGCCGCACAGGGCTTAGTGTTTTGCGATCCACAGCTCACGGCTGTAGGCGACATCTTCGGGATTAGTGATGGGATAGCCTTTCACCCACGGCTTGATCAGGCGGCCGTTGGTATACTGGTAAATCGGCGCGATCGGCGCCTGGTCGGCCAGGATCTGCTCCGCTTTGTTGTAGTCGCTATTACGCGCGTCAGCCTGGGTTTCGCTGCTTGCTCTGGCGAGAACCGCATCGTAATCGGCGTTGCTGAAGCGCGCGATATTGCTGCTGTTGCCGCTGGTCAGCAGGCTGAGAAACGTAGAAGGCTCATTGTAATCACCAACCCAGGAGGCGCGGATAACGTCGAAACTGCCGCTGTTGCGGCTGTCGATATACGTCTTCCACTCCTGGTTCTGCAACGTCACCTGAACGCCAAGATTTTTCTTCCACATCGACGCCACGGCAATCGCGATTTTTTGATGGCTTTCCGAGGTGTTGTAGAGCAGCGTCAGATGCAGCGGTCGGCCAGGGCCGTAGCCCGCTGCGTTAAGCAGCGCTTTCGCCTGGGCGTTAAGCTCCTGCTGGCTGTGCTGCTCAATATAGGATTGCGCAGGTTTGAAGCCCGCCGTCACGTCGGGCGTAAAGCGCCATGCGGGCTTCTCGCCGGTGCCCAGCACCTTTTCCGCGATAATGCGGCGGTCGATGCTCCACGACAGCGCCTTACGCACCCGCGCATCAGCCGTCGCTCCCTTTTGCGTATTAAAGGCGTAGTAGTAGGTGCCTAGCTGGTCAGGCGTGTAGACCTCGCCCGGCAGCGTTTTTTTCAGCTGGGCATACATGTTCTTCGGAAAGGATTCGGTGATATCGATATCGCCCGCGCGATAGCGTTTAGTGGCGCTGGACTCTTCATTGATGGGAATAAAGGTCACTTTGGTCAGGACCGAATGCGCGTCGTCCCAGTAGTGCGGATTACGCGCCAGCACAATCTTCTCATTCACCACGCGCGACGCAAGCTGGTAAGCGCCGTTGCCCACCAGCTTGCCCGGCGCGGTCCAGCCGTCACCCTCACTGGCGATAACCTGCTGAGGCACCGGGAAAAGCGCGACGTTAGCCGCAAGTGCGGGAAACCAGGGCACCGGCCGGTCGAGCGTCACCTTCAGGTGCTGGGCGTCTACGGCGCTGACGCCGAGTCGATTCGCCGGCATCTCGCCTTTGGTTATCGCACCCGCGTTGCTGATGCCTGCCAGCCCGGCAAACCAGGCAAAGGGCGAACTGTTTTTGGGCTCGACAAGACGCTGCCAGCTGTAGACGAAATCCTGCGCCGTTACCGGCTCGCCGTTCGACCATTTCGCATTAGTGCGTAGCGTAAAGATCCAGGTTTTATTGTCGCTGCTGCTCCAGTTTTCGGCCACGCCCGGCACGATATTGCCCTGCGCATCCTGATTCGTCAGCCCCTCGAACAGATCGCGGATCACCTGAATTTCCGGCAGCCCAACGGCTTTTAACGGATCGAGCGAGGCGGGTTCATCTTTGATATGGCGGACAATCTCCTGCCGATCGGCCAGCTGCGCGTTGGCCGGCAGCTGTGCCGCCAGCGCCTGGCTCGCGATGCCTGCGAGCGCCAGCGCCATCAGCGTCTTGCGAAATGTGCTTTTCATCTTCACTCCCTTACCCTAATGAAGCGCTGCGCAATGCACCAGAGGGCGCAGCATGACCCGGGCACTGTAGCGCAAATGCCTGAAGGATAAATAGCGATTTTCCGCGCGCGGCTTTTCCGCTACTTTGTCTGACAGAGGGCAACAAAGGAGAAAGCCTATGACGTTGTTACACCCGCGACCGCGGCGCGGAAAACTTGAAATTCCGTTTCAGCGCTACGGTGACAGCGTACTGGGCGCGCCGCTGCTCTGGTTTCCCGCGCCCGCCGCCGATGCCGACAGCGGACTGATTCTGGCAGGTACGCATGGCGATGAGAATGCGGCCATCGCCACGCTTTCCGCCGCGATGCGCACGCTGCCGGACCGGCTGCGTCGTCACCACGTGGTGCTGGCGGTCAATCCGGACGGATGCCAGCTTGGCCTGCGCGCCAACGCGCACGGCGTCGACCTCAACCGTAATTTCCCGGCGGCCAACTGGCAGAGCGGCGAGACGGTCTATCGCTGGAACAGCGCTGCCGAGGCGCGCGACGTGCTGCTCTCGACCGGGGATGGGCCAGGTTCAGAGCCGGAAACGCAGGCGCTGTGCGAGCTGATTCACGGGCTGAAGCCGCGCTGGGTGGTCTCCTGGCATGAGCCGCTGGCCTGTATCGACGATCCGCGCGGCAGCGATATCGGTCACTGGCTGGCGCAGCAGACCGCGCTGCCGCTGGTGAGCACTGTTGGTTACGACACGCCCGGCTCGTTCGGCAGCTGGTGCAACGACCTCGGTCTGCCCTGCATCACCGCCGAGATGCCAGCCATTTCGGTTGATGAAGCGACGGAGCGCTATCTGGAGGCGATGATCAACCTGCTGCGCTGGCAGCGATAAGCACCTTGCCTGCGCTGACCTGTATGGCGGGCTCGACATCCACCGCCAGCCAGGTCGGCCCGTCCAGATCGGCGAAGCGCGCTCCCGCCGCCAGCGGCAGCGCGGCATGAATAGCGCGCGAGGTGCAGATCATGCAGCCGAGCATTATCTCAAAACCGAGCGCCTTCGCCGCTGTCGCCAGCGCCAGCGCTTCGGTCAGGCCGCCCGCTTTATCTAGCTTGATGTTGATCATTTCATAACGCCCCCGCAGAGCGGGCAGGCTGTCGCGGGTATGGCAGCTTTCATCGGCGCAAATCGGCAGCGGATGGATAAAATTGGCCAGCGCCGCATCCTGACCGGCAGGCAACGGCTGTTCAAGCATCGCCACGCCAAGATCCGCCAGCAGCTGGCAACGCGCCGCCAGGCCTTCGGCCTGCCAGGATTCATTCGCGTCAACAATCAGCGTCGCCTGCGGCACCGCCGCGCGGATCGCCACCAGCCGCTCGGTGATAAAAGTATCATCCAGTTTGATTTTCAGCAGCGTCGCGCCGTGCTGCCACAGCGCGCGGGCGCTGCTTGCCATCGCTTCCGGGGTATCGATGCTGACGGTCTGCGCCGTCACGACCTCATCGGGCGCCGTGACGCCGTTCAGCATCCAGAGATCCTGCTGCTGCTGGCGGCTCTGCAGATCCCACAGCGCGCTGTCGATAGCGTTGCGCGCCGCGCCGGCGGGTAGCGCCAGCTGTAGGCCGTCGCGCGTCATTCCCTGCTGTAACGCCGGGAGAATATCAGCGATCTGCGCCAGCACTGAGGCTTCCGTTTCGCCGTAGCGCGCATAGGGCGTCGCCTCGCCGGTGCCTTTTACGCCATCCTCTTCAATTTCCACTACCACCACTTTCGCCTCGGTGCGGCTGCCGCGGGCGATAACGAAAGGGGTATGCAGCGGCCAGGACTCGGGATAGCTTTTTACCGTTCTCATACTCTCTCCATGTAGGTCGATAACTGCGCATCGTCTCGGATAATCTGCGTTTTTCGCTCGTAAGTCTTTTATAGATATGTCATAAACACGTTTTCAAACCATACTTACCTGTAGCCAGTCACGCTTTTTTCTGACGTTTAAGGAATCGCTATGTCTCATACTGTTCACTTTCAGGGCAACCCGGTTGAGGTTGCTGGTCACTTTCCACAGGCGGGCGAACAGGCTAAAGCCTTTTCGCTGGTGGCGAAAAATCTCACCGACGTGTCGCTCTCTGAGTATGCAGGAAAACGCAAGGTTCTGAATATTTTTCCCAGCATCGACACCGGCGTTTGCGCCGCCTCGGTACGCCGCTTCAATCAGCTCGCCAGCGAGCTGAACAATACGGTGGTGCTCTGCATCTCCGCCGATCTGCCGTTTGCCCAGTCGCGCTTTTGCGGCGCCGATAACCTGAATAACGTCGTCACGCTCTCGACGCTGCGCGGCGCTGAATTTAAAAATGACTACGGCGTTGAAATTGCCGCGGGCGCGCTGGCAGGTCTGACGGCGCGTGCGGTCGTGGTGCTGGATGAGCAGGATAAGGTGTTGTACAGCCAGCTGGTGAATGAAATCACCACCGAACCCGATTACGATTCCGCGCTGGCGGTACTGAAGTAGCATTAACGGCGGCGGCGCCTCTTAGCCGCCGCTTTTCTCTTCCTTTTCGCCACGTTTCTGCCCTAACCCATATTCGCGCAGTTTATTAGCGATCGCCGTATGCGATACGCCGAGGCGTTTCGCCAGCTTGCGGGTGCTGGGATAGGAGAGATAAAGGCGCGTCAGCACAGATCGCTCGAAGCGGCTGGTAATCTCGTCAAGCGTACCTTCCATCGCCTCTTCACCCAGCGAGGCATCCAGCGCCTGCTCAGGCAGGACGATATCCTGCGGGCGCAGCTCATGCCCTTCTAGCTGCGTCAGCGCGCGGTAGAGCGCATTTTTCAACTGACGCACGTTGCCCGGCCAGTTGTAGCGCGTCAGCAGTCCATTAAGCTGCGGTGACAGACGCGGACGCGGAATGCCCTGCTCGTCGGCAAAGCGCGCCACAAACATTTCGGTGAGCGGCAGAATATCCTGCGGACGCTCGCGCAGCGGCGGCAGATGCAGCGTTAATACGTTAAGGCGATAAAAGAGATCTTCACGGAACTCGCCGCGCTGCACCAGTTCAATCAGGTTCTTCTGCGTGGCGCAGATGACGCGCACGTCCACATGGACTTCATGCTCTTCCCCGACGCGGCGGAACGTCCCGTCATTCAGGAAGCGCAGCAGCTTGGTCTGCATGCGCGGCGACATTTCGCCGATCTCGTCGAGCAGAACCGAGCCACCATTAGCCTGTTCAAAGAAACCTTTCTTGCCCTCTAAGGCGTTCGGGTAGGCACCAGCGGCATGACCAAAAAGTTCGCTCTCTGCAACGTCATCCGGCAGCGAGGCGCAGTTCAGCGCCAGGAAAGGCTTCTTGCCGCGCGCGCTGCGCAGATGGCAGGCGCGCGCCAGCATATCTTTGCCGGTGCCGGTATCGCCGACGATCAGTAACGGCGCGTCATGCATCGCCAGCTTGCGCGCCTGATCGATCACCTGACGCATTTTCGGCGTCACCGCAATAATATGATCGAACTCCGACTCGTCGGTCACCACCAGATTTTGCAGCTGGCGTCCCATGCGCGCGGTGGATTTCAGCATCACCATCGCGCCCACCGGCTGGTCGCCCGCACCTTCATCGGCGGTGAGATAGACAGGATGCGCTTCCATCAGAAAATCGCGGCCGTCGATCACCACATGCTGCGCCTGCGCCTCAACGCGGTCGCTTTCCAGCCAGCGCTGGAAATTAAAGCCGCTAATCAAATTGCCTGCGCTGTAGTTACGAATTTTCTGCTCGTCGAGATCGAACAGGTTCTGCGCCGCCGGATTCGCCAGCTCGACTTTACTTTTCAGATCAATGGAAAACACCGGCTCTGGCATCGCCACCAGCAGCGCGCTCAGGGCACGATGCTCCCGCTCCGAAGGCATATAGGCGACGGTACGCACGTCGGTAACGCCCGGCGTGCGGCGGATTTCCGCCATCAGGCTGCTGAACTGATTAAATTCAAGCGCAGAAAAGTTGAGATAAATACGGCCAAGAGCCGCGATTTCAATGCCGCGTAAATCGATATTACGGGCGACTAACAGATCGAGCAGCTCGCGCGCCAGACCGATGCGGTCCTGGCAGAAGACTTCAAGACGCATTGCGATGGCCTTAGTCAGGTAAAGAATCTGGAGATAATACGCTAACTTGCAACAGGTCTGAAGAGGCGTGGAAGCAAAAGTTGACACCGGTGTTCATCCGGCGGTGCGCGCCGCTCAGGCGACGGCGCACCGGCAGGCAGGCGCGCTTAGTTTTCGCGCTTCGCGCCGCTTTTCGGCAGCGTCTCTTTAAGCTGACTAATAAGATCGCGACGGAAGTCGCCCAGCCGCGGCTTATCCTCCTCCAGCCAGGGCAGCGGGCGACACAGCTCCATCGCCTTGATGCCGAGCCGCGCGGTCAGCAGACCCGCGCCGATGCCCTGGGCGGCGCGCGCTGAGAGTCGGGCAGCAATATCCTGCGACATCCAGTCCATTCCCACTTCCCGCACCAGCTCAGACGCGCCGGCGAACGCCATATTCAGCAGCACCAGGCGAAACAGCCGCAGCCGACTGAAGTAGCCCAGTTCGATACCGTAGATGGCGGCGATACGATTGACCAGCCGCAGGTTGCGCCAGGCGATAAATGCCATATCTACCAGCGCCAGCGGGCTGACGGCGATCATCAGCGTCGACTCCGCCGCGTGGCGGCCGATTTCACGTCGCGCCTGACGATCCTGCACCGGCTGCACCAGCTGCGCATAGAGCTGAACGGTTTCGCGATCGTTCTGGGTTTCATGCAGCGACGCGTGCCAGCGCTGCAGCGCCGGATGCGCCTGATCGATGCCCGCCTGCTGCGCCAGCTTTTCGCAAAAAGCGCGGCCTTTGCCGACGCTATGGCTGTGCAGCAGTTCACGCCCGACGTCGCGCGCTTCGGCTCGCTCGCGCAGCTTATAGAGACGACGCCACTCGCTGGCCAGCGCGCCGACGCCAGCGATAACGATAAGCCCGCCAGCCGCGCCGCTGCCGAGTGCGAACCAGTCGCGCGTTAGCCAGGCGTCATGCATCCACTGGACGCTCTGCGCCGCGACGCTTGCAGCAAACAGCGCGACGCCCACGCCGACCAGTCTGCGCCACAGGCTGCGTTTCGGTCGCAATGCCTGCTCGACCGCCCGCTCTCCCGCGCCCTCTTCCATCACGTCGCCAGCCTGCTCGTCAACGGCAAGAAACGCCTGCTGCGCCTCATCGTCAAAAGCCAGCGCCGGGCGCAGCGGCTGCTCGCGCGGGGCCTCAAGCGGCCGGGCGAAATCGATACGCGGCTTAATTTTTTCATCGCTCATCGCAGCTTATCTCCTAATAAAAATTCCAGCGCGGCATCCATGCGGATATGGGGCAGCGGACGATCGATATCGAGCGGCTGCGGCCGGAACTGTTCAAACTGAAAACCCTGCTGCTGCCAGAAGGCCTGCCCCGGCAAACGCGGCGGCACTTCGCCCGGATAGAAAGTCAGGGCTGCGCCGTCTGCCAGTCGATCGCCGCGCAGCGCCGGGATCTTCTCGCCGCGATGATCCACCAGCCCGCTTTGCGTAGCCTGCACCGAGGCCAGCCCGATGCACTCCATGCTGATGCCCTCGAACGCCGCGTTTTGCCAGGCGTCCTGTACCAGCTGCTGCAGCAGCGACACCATATTAGCGTGCTGATCGGCGGTGATATGGTCAGCTTTGGTGGCGGCGAACAGCAGTTTATCGATAACCGGCGCAAACAGGCGACGGAACAGGGTGCGCTGTCCGTAGTGGAAACTCTGCATCAGCTGAGTCAGCGCCAGCCGCATATCGTTAAACGCCTGAGGGCCGCTGTTCAGCGGCTGCAGGCAATCCACCAGGACAATCTGGCGATCGAAGCGCAGGAAGTGGTTGCGGTAAAAATCTTTCACCACATGCTGGCAGTAGTAGCGGAAACGCTGCTGCAGCATGGCGAAGTTGCTGCCTTTGTCGGCCTGCGCCAGTTTGCCGCGCTCGGCCTCGTCCATCAGCGGCCAGGGAAAAAATTGCAGCGCCGGTGCGCCCGCCATCTCGCCAGGCAGCACAAAGCGGCCGGGCTGGATAAAGTGCAGCCCTTCGGCTTTACAGCGGTGCAGATAGTCGGTCCAGGCGGCGGCGATGGCGGCCAGCCGGTTTTCGTCGGCAGGCGCAAAGGGATCGAGCGACGCGCACAGCTCACGCCACGGCTGCGCCCACTGTGCGCGATCGCCCTGCAACAGGCTCAGCATTTGTCGCGACCAGTCGAGGTAATCCTGCGCCAGCATCGGCAGGTCGAGCAGCCATTCGCCGGGATAGTCGACGATTTCCAGATAGAGCGTCGCGCTCTCTTTGAAATGGCGCAGCAACGAATCCTGCGAACGATAGCGCAACGCCAGCCGCATTTCGCTGACGCCGCGCGTCGGGGTCGGCCAGGCGGGCGGCGTGCCATAAATCTGCGCCAGCCCTTCGTCGTAGGTGAAACGCGCCGTGCCCATGTCGCGCTGCGGAATGCGCTTGACGCCCAGCAGGCGCTCGTCGCGCACCACAGAAAAGAGCGGCAGCCGCGCGCCGCTGTGCACGTTAAGCAGTTGATTAACGAGTGAGGTGATAAAAGCGGTTTTGCCGCTGCGGCTCAGGCCGGTTACCGCCAGGCGCAGATGACGATCCGCGCCGCGGTTGAGTAATGAGAGTAGTTCAGACTTGTTTATCATCTTTTTCCCTGATGAAGCGCGCCGCCGCCCGCTTCATTACGCGCTGCAGCAACGGCTCCAGCGCCAGGGAAAGCAGAATGCGCAGAGGACGACGCGCAACCGATTTTACTGCCCAGCCGGTCAGACCGGCAGGCCCGTAGCTCACGGCATTGATAATGATGAATTTCCCGACCGACTTCAACGCGGGGGTCGCGCGGCGGCGAAAAGAGGACGTACGTGAATATAACAAAGCAAACCTCCGGTTGATCAGCATAACGGGGCCTGAACGGCCCCGCTCAGGAAAGGTCAGAGCTGGCGAAAGCGGCTACGCACGCTGAAGGTTTCAGACGTTACGTAACGCTCTATCTCGCGCACGCTGTACTCATCGCGACGCAGCGCGCTTTCCAGTCGGTCCAGCAGTTCGCCAGCGTTCGGCTTGCCCGCGCTCTCTTCAGCATCCGCGGGTTTAGGATCGAGTACATATCCCAGAATAAAATAGGCGCTGACGGTAATCGCGAACAGGCCGAAAAAGAGCGACAGCACCACGATCACGCGCAGCAGACGCACCGGGATATCGAGGTACTCCGCCACGCCGGCGCAGACGCCCATCAGCTTCCCTTCTTCCGGTTTACGCCACAGCTTACGTTTAATCATGGCTGCCTCCATTTCGGATGCTCAGCGTCCAGAATGGACTCCAGCGCCTGGATGCGGTCGCGCATCCGTTCAGCTTCCTGCGTTAGCTGCTGCAGGCGCTGAAGATCGCCTGCCGACAGGTCGTTGCCGCTGCGGCGATTGCTGTAATGCAGCCATAACCAGATCGGCAACACAAAGAGCACGAAAATGGTCAGCGGTATAGCGAGAAAAAGTGCGCTCATTGACTCTCCTTAATCAGTCTCGCAGACAGGATCATTATTATTCGCTACGGTTCATTTTGGCTTTCAGCGCTTCCAGCTGCTGACTGATCTCGTCATCGGCCTGCAGATCGGCAAACTGCGCGTCCAGCGATTTTGGCTTACCGAAACGCTGGCTTTCCGCTTCTGCTTCCATATGGTCGATGCGACGCTCAAACGATTCAAAACGCGCCATGGCTTCATCCAGCTTGCCGCTGTCGAGCTGACGGCGCGCGTCACGCGACGTAGAAGCCGCCTGGTGACGCAGCGTCAGCGCCTGTTGACGCGCGCGAGTTTCGCTCAGTTTTTTCTCCAGCTCGCCGATTTCGCCCTTCATGCGCTCCAGCGTCTCTTCAACGTGCACCACTTCCTGCTGCAGCGAGGCGATAAGGTCGGTGAGCTTCTGTTTTTCGATCAGGGCCGCACGCGCCAGATCGTCTTTCTCTTTGCGCAGCGCCAGCTCCGCTTTTTCCTGCCATTCGGCCTGCTGAATTTCGGCCTGTTCAATGCGGCGGTTCAGCTGTTTTTTCTCCGCCAGCGCGCGCGCCGAGGTGGAGCGCACTTCAATCAGCGTGTCTTCCATCTCCTGAATCATCAGGCGTACCAGTTTCTGCGGATCTTCCGCACGCTCCAGCAGCGAATTGATGTTGGCATTAACGATATCGGCGAAACGAGAAAAAATACCCATAATGATGTTCCTCTTTGATTATGTTGGTGCGCCATGCGCTGATTGTTATATACAAAAGGCGTGCCAGTTTTCATTTCGTTGATTTTAAATCATATTTATATTTTACAGCGCAGCGCGCGTCGCGTAAGGTAGTTAAATTGATTAACAGGTGGTGAATTTCATCATGGCTGGCAGCAACGATAATCTGTTGGGTGAATCCAACAACTTTCTTGAAGTGCTTGAACAGGTCTCTATGCTGGCGCCGCTGGAAAAGCCCGTGCTGGTAGTGGGTGAACGCGGCACCGGCAAAGAGCTTATCGCCAGCCGCCTGCACTATCTGTCCGACCGCTGGCAAGGCCCGTTTATCTCGCTTAACTGCGCCGCGCTGAATGAAAATCTGCTCGATTCCGAGCTGTTCGGCCATGAGGCCGGCGCCTTTACCGGCGCGCAGAAGCGCCATCTGGGCCGCTTTGAGCGGGCAGATGGCGGCACGCTGTTTCTCGACGAACTGGCAACCGCGCCGATGCTGGTGCAGGAGAAGCTGCTGCGGGTTATTGAGTATGGACAGCTTGAGCGCGTCGGCGGCAATCACGCTTTGCAGGTTAATGTGCGGCTGGTATGCGCCACCAACGAGGATTTACCCGCGCTGGCGGCGGCAGGAAAGTTCCGCGCCGACCTGCTCGATCGTCTCGCTTTTGACGTAGTGCAGCTACCGCCGCTGCGCGAGCGGCGCAGCGATATTCTGGTGATGGCGGAGCATTTCGCTATTCAGATGTGCCGCGAGCTGGGGCTGCCGCTGTTTCCGGGCTTTACGCCCGAGGCGCAGGAGACGCTGCTGGCGTATCAGTGGCCCGGCAACGTGCGTGAACTCAAAAACGTGGTGGAACGCTCGGTTTATCGTCATCACAGCAGCGAAGTGCCGCTGGACAGGATTATCATTAATCCCTTTGCGCCGCGCGCGCAGCCAGCGGTTACAGCGCAGGAAGAAACAAGCAGCGACCTGCCCGCTTTGCCGCTCGATCTGCGCCAGTGGCAAAACCAGCAGGAGCGCGCGCTGGTAGAGGCCAGTTTGCAACAGGCGAAATATAATCAGCGCCGCGCCGCCGAACTGCTGGGCGTGACCTATCACCAGTTGCGGGCGATGATGAAAAAGCACGGGGTAGAAAAGGAATAAACCATTAAAAATCAGGTAGTTGAATGATGAAAACAGGCCTGAAATGTGCAGTGAGTGATGGCCGCCGGATGAAGCCGTGAGCCATAATCGGCTATAAATTACTTTTAAAAAATTTTGATAAGCAAATAAAGACGATGCGGGGAAGCATCGCCAAAACGCATAGCGCAATCAGGTTGTAAGTAAGCCACTCAAAAATAAAGAGCTTTGCGCCTGTCGTTGTTCCTGACTGATGCTGCTCAGCGTTATTGCCAGCCTGATAATTCATTCCTGCTTTCAAAATGAATTTTCGTCCAGCTTCGAGCGTTATCTCTAATTTTATTTCGCTGCAGCCTTAATCAGACCATCCAGCCATTCCTGATGGCCGTTCAGCATTGGATTCGGGCGCGTTTCTGCCAGTTCTTTCGCAGGGTTACCGTTCTGAGTTTCCTGAGTCAGAATACGGACACGGTTACCACTAAGCTCCTCCAGCAACCAGGCATGATGAACATCGAGGCGGTCTGCACTGTTTTTCTCCCCTGCCCACCCGTGCCATGCCAGACGGGCAGGCAGGCCTTCCGCAGGTGGAACATACTCCACAACCTGAGCCTCTACTGGAAAACCAAAAGTGCTGAAGTAGAACCGGACCTTCTCTGCCAGCTCTGGTCCTTTACCGTCATAAAAGCGCACATCAGCGGAGTTTTTGTAGTAGACCGGCCACAGAAGAGGCTGACTCAGGAACGGCCAGACATCACTGACGCTCAGACCCGAAATGATCATTTCATTAGAGACAAAGTTATCAGTAAAACCCGGAACAAAACCCTCTGGCCAGTTAATCGCATTCATATGTTACTCCCGTTGCATTTATCGATTGCATTGTGTGTCAGTACGGCTGCCGTACTTGACCTGATGACAATGATTATTTGCGCAACGAAGTTATAAGACGAATCGTTATTCTTTATAATTAATATAAGATAAGTTATATCAGGCTATCAGAGGGCTGGCTGACTTCTGCACATAAAGCACGCATCCACTGATGAGCAGGATCACGATGAGTGCGCTCATGCCAGGCCATACTTTTAACAAAGCCCGGGATTTTAAGCGGCAAGGGTAAAATCGAAAGTCCGCTGTCAGCCAGAACCATGCGGCTGGGCACAACGGCAATCATATCGGTTAACCTCAAAATATCGGGTATCACCAGAAAACTGTTGACCGACATACCCACGCGCCGTGACAGACCCAGCTCAGCCAGAGCCTCATCCGTCACTGCCATGAAGCGCCCTTCTGTCGACACCAGAATATGTTCCTGCTCGCAGAATTGTGTGAGCGTTATTTCTGAAGCCGCAGCCAGAGGGTGATGGCTATGTGCTACGCAAATATATTCTTCTTCGTACAGTGCCCGTCCGTGCAGGTCTTCAGGGGTTGTTTGTGGTGTAACCAGAGCCAGGTCCACTTCGCCCCGGGCGAGTTGCTGATACATGCGCCCACTGTCTACTGGCCGTACTGCGATTCTGATGAGCGGTGCACGCTGTTTCAGCGCAGCCATTAACGGAACGACAACGGCCTTGAGTGCATAGTCCGTCGCCAGGATGGTATAGGTCAGGTCCGCCGTCACCGGATCAAATTCCACGGGTTTAAGCAGAATAGCGATATCAGTGAGGATTTGTTTTACCGGTATGGCAAGTTCGTTCGCACGCAGCGTAGGTATCATGCCGTAGCTGGAGCGAATAAAAAGGGGATCGCCAAAGTAATCACGCAATCGGGTAAGCATGCCACTGACGGCAGGCTGCGTCAGAGAGAGGCGCTCTGCAGCCCGTGTCACGCTGCCCTCATCCAGTAACGCATCCAGAGCTTTAAGCAGGTTAAGATCGAGGCCTCTGATATCATTTTTCATAATGAAGTAGTCTGGCAAATATAATAATTTTAATTGAGACCACAGGTTTGGAAAATACTTTTCCACAAAGTTTACGTCTGTTAATTCTTCGGCGTGATATTCCCTTCCGGGACAGAGGTCTTGAGGTAGAACAACATACTTTTAGCTATAACTGACCTTATCCACTCATGCCCGGACTCTCCCCGGTATCTCATAGCAGGTATCAGGGATTGCGTTAACATCACGTCGGGGCGCGTCTGGCCCTTTGCCAGCCTCTGAGTCAGTTACAAGTCCTACTACGCCTGTGCACCTGTATGCCGGAAAGGAACTGTGCCAGTCTGTTTTTGCCCAAAGTGGATGTTGTCGCCTCATGCAATTTCAACAGATATGCTTTAGAACTTTGTGTCGAAAACTTTATGCCAAAGGAAGAGGTATTTATGCGGACCATAGCTGTGATGCCATACGATGAAAAATGGCCAGAGGCGTTTAAAGTTGAAAGGTTACTGTTACAGACATTTCTTGGTGGCGTGGCTAAAAATGTTCATCATATTGGCAGTACGTCAGTACCTGGCCTCCCAGCAAAGCCAGTAATCGATATACTGCTCGAAGTGTCTGATGTTACTGAACTGGATAAATACAACGCTATAATGGTCCGTGCCGGGTACGTTGCGCGCGGTGAGAACGGGATTCCGGGACGCCGGTACTTTATTAAGGGTAGTGATGTGCGTAGCCACCAAGTGCATGCGTTTACAGTAGGGAATAAAGAGATACTGAGACATCTTGCTTTCCGTGATTACCTCAGGAAAAACAGAGATATTGCCTTAGATTACGCTGAGATAAAGCGTACTGCAGCATTCTTCTGTAAGAACGATGTTCATCGCTACAGCGCGCTCAAAGCGAATTTTATAGAGCATCATCTACAACTGGCGCTGATTGACCTGAAATGACAGGGATTGAGTTCGTTGCCGGATGCCATGTTCAATGCAGTGGTAATCTTCAGTTGTCATCTCAGCAAATGCAACATCCGCTATGTATCAGAAGCGGACGTTGCTATCCGCGTAGTACATTGCTCTTTATGAAGCAGGTCCTGGGAGGTTCGAATGCTCTTTTGCTGCATGAATAATACAAAATGGAATAAAATCCGCCTGGCCATGCTTAGCATGACATCGCCCCCTTTATGGAAAACTACCTCTCTAAATGGCTATGAATCCATAGTTGATGGTGAGTGGTTTTACCATTTCAGTGAAGGTGGTTATTCAGATATCCGATATCTGGATGTTTTGATAAACTCATTTGAACAGCATGTGGAAGTTGGAGCTATTCTTCGGGCTATTCATCTCCCCGGAATTGAAACTTCAAACGGCTATAGAATTTTGGGATACGCAGATTCGGCCGACCATGTGTTTTATCTTTAACTGGACAGAATTATTAAGTGGCCAATGAGATTACTGGATAATCGTGTAACATTTTTGTCTGCTCCTTGCTCTAAGCGGACCTTATACCGCGCATGTCCGCTCTGTGCCAGCAGCGGACGTTGCTAACCAAATGCTATGTTTATCTAAAAAATCATTTTTATAATCATATTCAGGTTATCGGCTGCTCGTCCGAATAACATAAAGATACATAGTGCGACTAAGGATAACGCGTGAGGGAACTGACTGAATTAATCGATCAGCAGTCATCTGGCTGGTTTATAGTGCAGCAGTGGCTTAAAGAAGCATCCAATAACTATAAAGTGCTTCCCTGTAATCCAATGCTCGCAGGCTCTGAGTTACATCAGCTTCAGGTGACAACGCACTCTCTCTTGGGCGCTGTCTTAATACGAAACGGGGGCTCCTGGTTGATAATGGCTGGTTGCGGATTTTAGGCTCCGGTCACCCCAGACTGGCGCGAACTATTGCCTCCTGGACGCCATCGGTGACAACAGGTCGGACATTTCAGGCACTCTTAGTTGCTGATGATTTATCCGGAGGTTTTTTGCACTTAACGGTGGTGAATTCGGTAAAGATCGCGGCGGTGTATATTACCTCGCTTCGGACACTCTCGAATGGGAGAGCCTTGAGACTGACTATTCAGGTTTTTTGCACCGGGCTCTTTGTGGAGATTTGGACCGATTTTATCAAAGCGTACGCTGGACAGGGTGGCGAGAAGAAACATCTTCGATAAATGGTGAGGCGGTTTACTCCTTTTATTCTTTCCTTTGGACCGAACCACAATTACCTATAGAACAGCGTTCATGAGTTGCTGTGCCTGTTGATGATCACTGGTCATTCTGCCTGGACTTACAACATCAATTAACCGGTATGCAGGACGACCAGTCTGCACGCTCATGATGAAGCAACCGTAGTGTAAATAGTGCCTTACGAACTTCTGCTTCTGGCTCATAACAGACAGTACGCGCGCGTCCGGCGGTTTTGAGCCAGCCCCAGACATGGCTAATTTTATGCTACCTGAATCCGAAGAGAGCGACGTGATTATCTTTCTGGCTTGAACTACAACATGCACAGAGCACGTTACTTTTTCCATTTCGCTCGGGAGAATAGGTCATGTTTAGTCATATTCACGTTGGCGCAAGAGATCTCAACACGTTAGTTGCTTTCTATGAAGCTCTGCTTGCGAGGTTAGGCTTTGAACAGATGCCAGAGGGTAACGGCGGCCAGGCTAAAGGGGTTGGCTGGAAATATCCGGATAAGCGATGGCCTCAGTTTTACGTGCAGGTGCCTGAAAATGGCCTCCCTTCAACCTGGGGAAATGGTATGCAAGTCAGTTTCTTAGTCGCTTCTCAGGAAGAAGTGCAGGAGATTTGGCACCTCGCCCTGAAAATGGGAGGAACCAACGAGGGTAAACCCGGTTTCAGAGAATACGCTTCAGACTTCTATGCGGCTTATTGTCGGGATCCAGAAGGGAATAAGCTGTGCTTTGTCCATGCTCCTGAAGAATAAGTTATCCGGATCAGGCTATGGTTATTCAAAAGGCGTTCTCTCACTACCTGTGATTGAACACCGCAATTGCCAGACGGACAGTCCGCTTTTCGTTCATAGCGGGCTATTTACTTGCCAGCGGAAAACAACGGGATCGTATCCCGGTGCTGGGCTATTTGTTCTACATCGCCGATCGCAGGCTCACCAATATGCATTATCCTTCGGGAGATAAGGCGCCGGATGGCTGGTTCCGTTTGCGTCATGAGCCTGCAATGGGCAGTGCTGGTGTGCAACGGCTGGCCGAAGCGGCAGTTGAGCAGTACGGCTTTCGTGACTTCAAGCTAAAAGGCGGTGTGATGGCAGGCGAAGTGGAAGTTGAAACGGTTGAAGCGCTGCTGACGTGCTTTCCTGACGCGCGTGTAACCGTCGATCCCAATGCAAGCTGGTCGCTGGATGATGCGATTCGCTTTGGTAAACAGCTGGCGGGGAAAGTGCCATATCTGGAAGATCCTTGCGGTGCAGAACAGGGCTATTCAGGCAGGGAAACGCTTACGGAATTCCGTCGCGCCACGGGCGTGCCGGTCGCTACCAATATGATCGCTAACGACTGGCGTCAGCTGCACCATGCGCTGCAGCTTAACGCCATAGATATTCCGCTCGCCGATCCGCACTTCTGGACGATGCGCAACGCCAATGTGGTGGCACAGTTGTGCAACGAATGGGGGCTGACCACCGGCTGCCACTCCAATAATCATTTTGATATCTCATTGGCTATGGTGGCGCACCTTGGCGCGGCGGTGCCAGGTGAGCGTCAGACCGCCTTTGATACCCACTGGATCTGGCAGGACGGACAGCAACTGACGCACCAGGCGCCGCAGATCCGCGATGGCTATCTGGAATTGCCACCCGGTCCAGGTCTGGGCATCGAGTTGAATATGGAACGCGTCGAGCAGGCGCATGCGCTTTACAACACGCTGCCGGATAAGAACCGAAACGATGCGTTGGGAATGCAGTTTTTAATTGATAACTGGCGTTATGATGCCAAACGTCCGTCACTGGTTCGCTAAGGAAGCAATGTGAAGAAAATAATACATGCAAAGACGATGGTGACGTATTAACGCCGCCTGGTAGCATGAAACTGGTCGCCCTGACTGTCGGCCGCACAATAGTCTAATCTGCTGAGGATGCATGAATAAATTTCTGATGACTCTGGTCTGCTGTGTTTCTTTTTCGTCTTGTTTAGCGCAAGCCGCCTCTTCAGTCTGCCGCCCCCAGGAATTTGGGGGTAAAGCTGATGGAGAAACCCTGCACACGAATGCTATTCAACAGGCTATTCAGCAATGTAGTCAGCGCGGTGGAGGAACCGTTCAACTATCGCCGGGGCTCTGGTTGAGTGGGCCGCTGCAATTACAAAATAATATCACGCTAAAAATTGAAAAAGGGGCAACCCTTAAAGCCAGCAATCAGGAAGGAAAATTCATTTCAGCCTTTATCGGGCATCCGGCCAAAGTGAATGAAGCCTTTATCTTCGCCAGTAATGTGAAAAATGTGTCCATTATGGGCGGAGGCACACTGGATGGCGATGGAGAGAAAACCTGGTGGCCTGAAGCATTAAAAATACGTGGCGAAGTAAGAGGTGGGAATCAAAAAATCTTCACCGACCGCTT
Source organism: Pantoea sp. YU22 (assembly GCF_003970755.1). Classification (NCBI taxonomy): domain Bacteria; kingdom Pseudomonadati; phylum Pseudomonadota; class Gammaproteobacteria; order Enterobacterales; family Erwiniaceae; genus Pantoea; species Pantoea sp. YU22. The sequence goes on from NZ_RYDU01000001.1 coordinate 889,378, forward strand.
TCCCGGAATTCCTTTGGCGAACGGTGTTCCACGCCCCTGGTTTGTAGAACTTAATCATGTCTCTCAGGGTAAGATTGAAAATCTACATCTGACTAATTCGCCCATGTGGAACATTGTTATTCGCAACAGCGTCGATATTAATGTGCACAAAGTGAAGATCACCAATCCTGTCACCTCGCCGAATACTGACGGGATGGATATTGTCTCTTCCCGGAACATTACTGTGTCAAACATGGATATTGCAACGGGTGATGACAATATTGCCATTAAGTCCGGGTTGGTTAACGGCACGGGAACAGCATCGAAGGATATCACCATCCACGACTCCATTATGCGTGATGGCCACGGTATTTCTGTAGGGAGTGAAACCGCGAACGGTATCGGAAAGGTGACGATCAGTCGCGTCACATTCCTGAATACGGAAAATGGCGTGCGCATTAAATCAGCCAGGGACAGAGGCAATGCCATAGGCCCTCTTATCGCCAGTCATCTCACCATGTCCAATGTGAACACGCCGATTCTGGTGACCAACAGCTACAGCGGCCAGGCGGGGGCACAAGGGCATACCCTTACGCAGCCGATAGAAACGAGCCCGCTTACGACTTCAACGCCAAAAATCAGAGGGATAACCCTCTCTGATGTGATGGCGACTAAAGCGACCTATGCCATGATTTTCAGCGGCCTGCCGGAATCCCCAATACAGGATGTCTCGTTACATAACATCAGGATTGATGCCAGTTATGGCGTGCAGGCAAGATATGTCGCAGGCAAAGGGAATAATGTGAGCATTTCCGTGAAGGAGGGTTCGACGATGGAAAAAGGCCCGGATGTAACACTGCAACTGAATCACGGGTCAGACTAACGGAATGAACGGGTATATTCCCTGAACACCCTGGGTCTTTCAATGTCGGTTCTGTGCCAGAAGCGGACGTTGCTATAGCAGCTTGTTTTGTCAGTCAGGGAAGATGTAAGCTTTTAATGTCCCCCCTGACTTTATCTGACACGTGCGTTTACAAACATGTTGTAATGTCCTGAATCGTTACTTTCAATATGAAGGCTTATTCTTGAATTCATATACGGCAACGCGCTTAAAGAGGACAAATGGATAAGTATGCGGAACGACTTACAGGATTTATGCGGGCTGTAGGCTGTATGAATGATACGGCAAACCGCGTGTCTGACTATTTTGTGATTAAACTTGAGGAAAGCGACAGCTTACTGATATCTCTGGCGATGTATCATTCATCTATCACAGATAAGTTTCCGGCTACATACTGGCATCCACAACTTGGAGCATGCTCTCAAAAAAAATTTATGGAGACAGTGGCATCATGGTTCTTTGAGCATAAGGATACGCAGCTTCTGCCTTCCTCACTCAGGCAAAACCTCCTCGCCCATTTTATAGATGATCTTAATGAAATGACCGGTAATGCACTGTTCTTTACCCTCATTACCAGCCCACCAGTATGGTATGGCTCCCTGCACGAAGAGTTTGTGATTGAGTCACAATATGGCAAATACCTCGTTCATTTCAGTTGTCACTGACCCCTTTGTCACCATTCAAAGTCAGCAAAGCTGCCCTGAACAACCTCTACCCCTATTAAGAAAATCGAGCTGAGGGCTTCGCGCGCCAGCATGCTGATTGCGTGTAGCCGGTCCTGATATCCTTTTGGGGAGGCCACCTTTTTTCAGCGAGACTGATAATCACCAGCATCATCTGGCGGACCTGCTCAGTGAGCGAAGGCGCTGAGGTGTGTCACTTTGGTCATGAAAAGCTCTTTTTCGAATTGATAAGCGTCTTCATGCGTGCCAGATCACCCGGTACTTTCTCGTTGCTGGTCGGTACGTAGAGCTTTTCCAGCTGCACACGGGCCCGTGACCATCCAGTAGTCCGCATTAGCTTGCCACGGATAGGCTTCTGGGGAGTGATATAAACCGCGGCGTGCACTGTAGCGCATGACCATGTCATAAAGCGTATTTCCATCCGGCAAACCTGCAGCGCCATTTTCACCGCCCTTGCACCCGCTGATGTAATGTTTAGCTTACGAGAACTGCAGTCCCAGCTTGCTTAAATAAGCATTCAGGGCTTCTGTGCCACCATCGTTCAGTGCAATCCCAATATACCCGTCAGGCCGCAGCAGACAGGTAGCATTCCGGGCAAAACCGGCCTGACCGAACGCATCGATCCAGGGGAAAACTGTCAGCGCAATATTATTGTGCTCGCACCACTCTTTCAGTCCAGCAAAGGGGCTTCCATACACGTGAACCTGCCATGCAATAGCAGAGAGAGAAGCATAATTATCGCCACCATCGAAGCGAATAAATGGAAGCCGATCCCCACCTGCTACCCTGCCCGCTTTACCGGAACTGAGCGGGCTCTCGGGATAATTCAGCATCGTCTGTGAAACGACGCGAAACAGATATTCACGGACATTTTCCAGACCATAGGCGACGCTGGCGAAGACAGGCACTATACGTGTGCGAACGAAGTCAGCTACGCTTCCCTCAGCGGTTGCAAATGAGAAGAGACGGTCTGTGGTCTCAACAAGCTTGTGCGCAAATGCCCTTCGCTCAATGTCATAGCTGTCGAGCAGGCGGTCTGGTGCCTGCATTTTAATGACGGCCGAAAGTTTCCAGGCCAGGTTAATAGCGTCAACGATCCCCGTATTCATGCCCTGTCCGCCCGCAGGGCTGTGGACGTGAGCGGCGTCACCCGCCAGAAAGATGCGACCATGCCGGAAATGGTCTGTGACCCGATGATGAACATGATAAGTTGAGAACCAGTTCACTTTATCAATACTGATGCCCAGACCTTCAATTGCCTTGTGCCCAATGTCCTTAAAGGTCAGGGAATGCTGTTCGGATGCAGATTCATTCTGAACTGTACCAATCAGACGATACTGTCCGGGATATCCGTATGCCATCACCAGCACAAAGTCTGACTTATCAAACGCAATATGCGCCTCTCCGGCAGGCTCCACCCCCTCTGCTTTAACGTCAGCGACATAAAATATCTGTTTGTAAGTACCCCCCTCGAATCCGCTACCAGTCTGGTGGCGAATCAGCGAGCGAGCACCGTCACAGCCAGCCAGATAGGTACAGATGCAGGTCTGGTCCAGACCGTCCTGTCTTCTCAGCGTAGCGATAACGTGATCATCTTTTTCTTCAAATCTGACGAACTCGGTCTCACGCTCCACCTCGACACCAAGCCTTTGCAGCCGCTCGACCAACAACCGTTCATGTTTATCCTGGGGGAAAACCAACACGAAAGGATAAGGCGATATATCTTCGCCAGCCTCGGTCAGCCTAATATGCGCTTTCCGTTTCCCGCGCGCCCACATATTCATTGCCGGGGTCTTGTAGCCCTCAGCTACTACGTCATCGGCCATATCCAGTTGACGATAAAGTTCAAGCGTACGGGCCTGTACTGCCATTGCTCTGGATGTCTCACCCGGACCGCTGCTTTTATCCACTATACGTACGGATATCCCCTGCCTGGTCAGCCAGAGGGCGAGAACGAGCCCGGTAGGGCCAGCTCCGACGATAAGGACATCTGTTCTGGTCATAAATTTTCCTTTATTTCAGAGAGATATGCAGGTCATCACCTCAGGAAAAACACAGATTATTACCGTACCCCCATGTTAATGACTATAGAGTCATTAACAATTTATGTAAAGTTGACTACATTGACCAGAGCAGAACAACGCTGTAAAAAAACGGCCAGGGAGGAGTTGTCATGGTTGCACAAAATGAAAATGCACCGCGCAGACGCCGTAAAGAAGCGCGCCCGTCAGAAATTATCAATGCTGCTACAAGCGTCTTTGCAGAGAAAGGGTATGCCAGTACTAACCTGAATGAAGTGGCTAAGCGTGCAGGTGTGGCAAAAGGTACGCTTTACCTGTACTTTGCGACAAAAGAAGATTTATTCAGGGCCGTTGCACGTTCTGCATTTACCAGTCATCTGGAAGGGATGGATAAGGCTGCCTCTGAACTCAGCGGTTCAGCGCGATTCATTATTCCCTTGATTCTGAATACTGCGGCCGAAGGCGCGAGTAACAGTCATGTGCCGGCCATAGCCCGTATGGTGGTAAGCGAATCGAAAAAATTCCCTGACCTTGCACGCATCTGGCACGACAATGTTGTTGCCCGCGTGCTCAGCCTGCTAACTGTCGTGCTTACTGAAGGGCAAAAGCGGGGAGAAGTCAGGCATGGAAATGCGCTGCATCAGGCGTTTTCAATCATCGGACCGATGGTAACGGCGACGCTTTTTCGTGAAATTTTCCCAGAAGACAGCACACTGCGGCCTGATCTGGACTCGCTGGCGAAAAGTCATGCTGATATAGTTTTAAGAGGCCTTCTTGAATCACCATGCGGACTGGACTCAGGCATGTGAGTAGTATTTAAGCACGATGTCCGCCTTTGCTATTTGCGGACATGGCTGCTTTACTCCCCTAAAACATTATCCTCCCGCTCCTCCAGAACCGAATAGCCTGTATCAGGGTTTATATTAATGTCACGTCGTGACGTTTACTGTTCTCTATACTTGTGTTTTTTCACCAGCCTCTGAGCCAGTTTCTGATCCCACTGCACCTGCCTGAACTGTTTCCCTGCCGATCGCCAGAATGCGCAAAATTCAGCAACCTGGGCGGCTCTGGTGGCTTATCAAGCGTCAATCAACCTGACAGGTGCTTCTTAGTTGTGACCTCATTGCCCGGCTGCGTCTGAATACATCCTGCCTTCCAGCCTTCCCAGGCATTTGGGTCAAGGCCTGACAATCCTGTCTCACCGCTGGACCTGGCCGGCATGGGAGAAAATGATGTCCAGATTGCCTTTTTCCTGCTGAATGACAGAGGCAACCATCACCATCTCCTTTTTGTGGGAGACATCGGCAACGATAGCGTGGCCATTCGGGCCAGTCTGTTTGATTGCCTCATCAAGAACGTTCTGACGGCGGCCCACGATATAGACAAAAGCACCTTCTTCAGCAAGGTGCTTTGCGCCCGCCAGACCGAGCCCGGTTCCGCCACCAGTAACCTTACCTTTTAACGTTTGAGCCGACACAAATATTCCTCTTTTTGTAATACAGGCCGCTTAAGCGTTCGTCTGCACTACGCTCATACAGGAGAAATCGATGGTGTCTCTGATTTTCTCTCCGAGAGCCATATGAGCAGGGTCATGCATGTAGCGCTCCCAGTCTTCCCGGGAATCGAACTCGGCGATCAGCACCACTGCCCGGGATTCTGACCAGGCAAGCGTCTTTTCAACGCTGAAGGCCCTGATCCAGGGGACGATGACGGGCAGATTGCGAAGAGTGTCTACAACAGCAGACAGCTCTGCCTCAGTCTTACCTGGATACGTTTTACCGATAAAAATATGTTTCAGCATCCGGGGTTCCTCAGGCATTTTTCAGCGTGGACATATCAATGGAGAAACGATATTTGACGTCACCTTTTTCCAGGCGGCTATAAGCGTCATTAATATCCTGGATGCCGATGACTTCCACATCGGATGTAATGTTGTGCTGACCGCAGAAATCAAGCATTTCCTGCGTTTCAGCAATCCCGCCAATAAGCGATCCCGACAGGCTACGGCCGCCAAAAATAAGGCTGTAGGCTGAAACATCAATTTTGTCAGCAGAAGCGCCAACCAGCGTCAGGTTCCCTTCCGGATGAAGCAGATTGAGATAAACATTCAGATCATGTGGAGCAGATACGGTATCGAGAATGAAATCAAACGTACCGGCGTGGGCCTGCATCTCTTCAGGGTTACGCGACACCACCACTTCGTGAGCACCAACACGGAGCGCATCTTCTTTTTTCGATGGGGATGTGGTGAAAAGAACCACATGTGCGCCCAGGGCGCGGGCAAATTTCACGCCCATATGTCCAAGCCCGCCCAGACCCACGATGCCTACTTTCTGACCGGCCTTTACCCCCCAGCGACGAATGGGGGAATACGCAGTGATACCCGCACATACCAGCGGAGCAACACCCGCCAGATCGAGATTTTTCGGTACCTGAAGGACAAAATGTTCATTCACTACAATGCTTTCGGCATAACCACCGTAGGTTGCCGGTGCAGTACCGTGCTTGTCCGGTGAGTTATACGTCAGCACCTTGGCAGGAGAATACTGTTCACGATTTGCTTTACAGTGAGGACAGGTCGGATCGGCATCGACCAGGCAGCCTACTGCGACAATATCACCCGCCTTGTGTTTTGACACTGCCGCGCCCACCGAGATAACCCGTCCCACAATCTCATGACCCGGAACAATCGGGTAGATGGTTGGCATGGCGCTACCGAACTCATCACGTACATGGTGAATATCGGAATGGCAAACCCCGCAGAACAAAATATCAATCTGGACATCGTGCTCATTCGGGTCACGACGCGGGATCGATAACGGTGCAAGGGGGGATGTTGCGGACGTGGCCGCATAAGCTTTGGTTACGTACATTCTTTGCTCCCGGTTGATCCCGGCGAGGAGTGCCGGGAAATGCGGCTACTATAGGATGTTAATTATCAAGTGAATAGCCAGCAAAGAATTGAAGCTGTTGTAAGTTCTGATTGATAATGGCTTCATTCATGGTTATCGGGGAAGGTAGTATGCTGACGAAAGACATTCGCGCTTTAGACATACTGGCGAAATCAGTCGAGCTGGGTAGTCTGCGGCAGGCCGCAATCGCAAAAGGGGTGACCTCACAGGCTGCCAGCCAGGCGCTGGCTCAACTTGAAGATTCTCTGGGAGTGCGTCTTCTGCACAGGACAACGCGCAGTCTCTCTCTGACAGAGGAAGGCAGGCAACTGCTGGAAGCCACACAACCGGCGCTGGGTGCGCTGGACCGCGCGCTCACGCGTGCACGGCAGTCAAAGGATGAAATTGCCGGTCCGTTGCGTATCGTTGGCCCCCGTTCCGCCTTTACTCCTGTTTTGTGGCCAGTCATTGACGAATACTGCAGGCGTTATCCGGACGTGCAGCCTGAAGTTCAACTTGATGATAACATGGGAGACTGGGTTCTTGATCGTGTTGACGTGGGTTTCAGGTTTGGTTCCTCCCCAGCGGAGGGACTTATTGCGCGGCAACTGTTCTCTGCCCAGATGATCATCTGTGCGTCACCGGCATACCTCCGCTATTATGGAACGCCCTTGTCACTGGATGAACTGGCTTTTCATCGCTGTAGTGTCTTCCGCCATCCAGGAACAAATGCGATCTTTCCCTGGTATGTGAATGTGGATGGCGAAATCCAGACTCGAGAGTTTCCTCCAACCCTGGCAACAAACAGCACGGATATTGAAGTTGAGGCTACGCTGACCGGACAGGTCATTGCACAGCTCTCATCACTGTCCGCAGCTACGCTGATACGCGAAGGCCGTCTTGTGCCACTACTGACAGAGCATGTAGCCAGCCACCTGCATCTTTACGCTTACTATGGTAGCCGCAAAGCGCAGCCGCTTAGGGTAAGAAAATTCATTGAGCTCGCCGTTGAGCGACTAAAGGACAACAGGGAGCTCACTCTGACCACAGAGGAATTGCAGACTTATTCTGCTGAAAGCCTGGACCAGTAAATGGCAGCATGTACAGAAAAGTCCTTCGTAAAAACAAGCCGAGACTGAGAATCCACTCAGGGATGTCCGCTCTTCGCTCAAAGCGGACATTTCCCGCTTTTAACCGATACCACTTCATTTCTCCCGGAACCTCTCCGGAATCTCATAGACCGTATGAGCTATCGCGTTAACATCGCGTCGGGGCGCTCTGCTCACGTTAAACTGTTGGCCCTTTACCAGCCTCTGGGCCAGTTTCAGACCTCATTCCGGCTATGCCCTAAAAGAACTGGGCCAGTCCGCTTTTGCCAGAAGCGGACGTAGCTGCTTCAGAGTTTTACAAACATTACGCTACAGAGATGACATGGTAATTGAGTGCCAGTGCTGACCTACCAGACAAAAAAGGCGCCAAAGATGCGGCTTGTCATTATTTACTTACGGGGTTTCCCCGCATCCGAGCGCTTTTCTCGAACGCTTCCGTCATTATTACGATCGCGGGGCTGGGTACCGCCGCCGGGTTTAGGAACGACTACGTTTGGATTGAGAGGTCTTCTGTCCGCCATGTTTCCATTTCCTGACCGAATGGCAAAAGTGCCGTCTCTTTTGATACGCCTGATACGGATATCTTTCAATTCTGACGAAGCGGCAGGTTGCGCATCATCAACTTTTGAAACCTTATTTCTTTATATGCGAAAAAGGCCGCCCAGTGGGCGGCCTCTTTCGGCAATTCCTTTTGCGACCATCCGTTATTTGTACAGTTCAGCGGTCATGTGCACGTAGTTATTGGTGTTAGCCTCAGTGATTTTGTAGTGAGCACCTTCCTGCTGAGCCTGGGCGGCGATTTTCGCTTCCGCGCCGTCCAGTGTGCCTGAAGTCACTGAAATGCTCTGTGCGAAGCTTGCGGCTGACATCAGAGAAAGAGCGGCTACGGCGGCGACAGACATTGCTTTGATAGTTTTCATGGTCTAAATCCTTGGTTTGTATGGTTGAAAGCCTGTTTGCTTTCGATGTGATAATGATAACCAAGGTTACTATTTAAATATTAACAATTAATGCTGGTATTGTGATCGTGCTAACCATCTTGCTAACCGGCGTGCAATTCAACTGCTTAGCGGCGGATGTATGCTGTTCAGTTTGTCCGTAAGACGGATGACTCGCGCACTGGTTATTCATACCCGGCAATGCTCGTAATGCAGTCTTCAGCTGGGCCGGGGTTACCATGGTCTGCTCACCGTTCATAGCAGGCAGCCTGCCCAAAGCAGCAATGTATATAAAAAGATGTTGTTAAAAGCCTGGCAGATACTTTCTGTATAAAAATTTAATTTTAAAAAGAAAAACGCAATAAAATGTCATTTCATATTTAACCTTAAATATAGTGGATCGCCTGGTTTCATCGGGTGATAACCAGTGTAAGTAATCCATTAACTGCGCAATTATGAACCCAGCTCATTACTCCATGCTGGTTTGCGCTATTTTCATCGGCTCTTCCTCCGTCCAGAATTCAGAAACCACTACACAGTATTCTTCAATTTACCCGGGCTAAAGCAGGAGAAATTATGCCGCACCTCGATTTACATTTTAACCCGCGCGAACTCAGTGAAGACGACATTGCCAATATGGCATCTGAACTTTGTGAAGTTTTGCGCCGACACCTTGGCACCAATGACGGTGCTATCTCGCTGTCATTCACCCAGGTAACGGCTGAAAACTGGAAGTCTCACGTCTATGACCCGCTGATTAGTCCAGTGATTGACGAGCTGTATAAGGCTCCGGGTTACACATTCTGAAAAGCTCAACAGGGAGAATCAACATGGTCACATATGATTTCAGTAACAAAGTTGCGCTGATTACCGGTGCCGCTTCCGGGATGGGACTTGCTACGGCAGAGGCGTTCTGTGAGGCTGGTGCTGCCGTAGCCATGGCCGACGTGCGAAAAGAAGAGCTGACCCTGGCGGCGCAGAAACTCCGTGAGGCGGGATATCGCGTACTGGATATCGTTTGCGATGTAACTGACGAAAACCAGGTGCGTCAGATGGTCGAACAGACAGTAGCGACATTTGGTCGCCTCGATGCTGCATATAACAATGCCGGCATACAAAGCCCAGTTGCCGAAACGGCTGATGCAGACAGTGATGAGTTTGACCGCGTTATGGCCATCAATCTGCGTGGCATCTGGAACTGCATGAAGTATGAGTTGCAACATATGCGCAGCCAGAGAAGCGGCGCAATCGTGAATTGCTCATCTCTTGGCGGCCTGGTAGGTATTGCAGGCCGGGGAGTCTATCACGCTTCTAAACATGGCGTGCTTGGACTGACGAAAAGCGCGTCGCTGGAATATGCAGCACGCGGTATACGGATTAATGCTATTTGTCCGGGAATAATCAGCACACCAATGGTTGACGCCATGCTGGAAAAAGAGCCGGATGCTATGGAAGAACTGATGAAACTTCAGCCTGTTGGACGACTGGGAGAAGCGCGTGAAATAGCCGCCGCTGTATTGTGGCTTTGCAGCTCAGATTCTGCGTTCATTATAGGTCATGCCCTGGCAATTGACGGCGGCTACACCGTTCAGTAACACAGCCAGATGAACATGTAATTTATGTCCATATTAATGAGATAAATTCATTTCTCTATCCCTTTTTATCTACTTAATCAGATTAATTCTCTGGCCTAAACTAACTACATCAACATTTCGCTGGCTGGTTATCTCTGTGCAGATGACAGTCTTATTGGCTCAGCCAGCTTATATATAAGCAAGGAAACGTCATGACCGATATTTATAAAAGTGGTTCACAGGCATCTTTCGCTGGTCCTGAAGAGTGGTTCACAGGCACCGTTCGAGTTGATCCTCTGTTCCCTGCCAATGAGCCTGCCCGCGCAAGCGGCGGCAGCGTGACATTTGAACCGGGCGCACGTACCGCCTGGCATACGCATCCGCTGGGGCAGACGCTGATCGTCACTGCAGGCTTTGGTTATGTGCAGACATGGGGTAAAGAAGCGCAAGAAATCCGTCCTGGGGACGTTGTCTGGATCCCGCCATTTGAAAAGCACTGGCACGGTGCAAGCGCAACCACACCGCTGACTCATATCGCCATTCAGGAAGCGCTGGACGGCAAGGTTGTCGAGTGGCTGGAAAAAGTAACCGATGAACAGTATGGAGATAAATAATGAGCACTGGCATTAGCGGAAAAGTAATTGTTATTACCGGAGCCAGCAGTGGGCTTGGCGAGTGCACCGCACGTCATTTGAGCGCTCTGGGTGCCATCCTCGTACTGGGAGCTCGTCGTACTGAACGGCTGCAAACACTGGTTACCGAACTGGAAAAACAGGGTGGAAAAGCGATTGCGGTTGCGACCAATGTTACGCGCAAAGAGCAGGTTGAAGCGCTGATCAAAACCGCTGTTGAAAAATTCGGACGCGTTGATGTTCTGTTAAATAACGCTGGTTTGATGCAGCAATCCCGGCTGGACAGTTTAAAGACTGATGAATGGGACAATATGATAGATGTGAACCTGAAAGGTACACTTTATGGTATTGCTGCTGTACTGCCATACATGCAGGCTCAAAAAAGCGGACATATTATCAATGTGTCATCTGTAGCAGGTCACAAGGTTACGCCTGCAGGCTCTGTCTACTGTGCGACTAAACATGCAGTGCGCGCTATTAGTGAAGGCCTGCGCTCAGAAGTGAAAGAGTGGAACCTGCGTACCACTATTATTTCACCCGGCGCAGTGGCTACTGAACTCACTGACCATATTACTGAAAAAGAAATTGGCCAGGGCATGCGTGACTTTTACAAACAGCATGCTGTCGGGCCTGACTCGTTTGCCCGCATCGTTGAATTTGCTCTCAGCCAGCCGGCTGAAGTAGATATTAATGAGATTCTGTACCGCCCTACCAGCCAGGAAGTCTGAGTCTGGTAAACTGCACAGAAGCGTAACAGAAGGCGTGCTCCTTTCCAGTGGACACGCCTTTTTTCATATGTGCTGTGCTTACTACTCAATCGTTCACCTGTTACATGAGGTTATTCAGATGGCACGGGAAAGCCTTAACGATCTGGTCGCTTTTGTTACCGTCGCCCGCGAGCAAAGCTTTACGCGCGCAGCTGCTCAACTGGGCGTGTCTCAGTCTGCGCTCAGCCACAGCGTGCGTGGGCTTGAAACCCGGCTTGGCGTCCGGCTGCTGACCAGAACTACGCGCAGTGTTTCCCCCACTACCGCTGGACAGCGCTTGCTTGAGTCACTGGCTCCCCGCCTCGAAGAGATCTGGAATGAGCTTTCCGTAATAGGCGATATGCGCGATACACCCACTGGAACGGTCCGCATTACCGCAACCGACTATGCCATTAAGTACCTGCTGTGGCCAAAACTGACGCCGCTTCTGAGAGAATACCCAGATATAAAAGTTGAGCTGGCAAACGAATATGCGCTGACCGATATCGCCGCTAATAGCTATGATGCCGGAGTACGCCTGGGAGAGCAGATCACCAACGGCATGATATCTGTACGAATTGGCCCTGATATCCGCTTTGCTGTTGTTGGCTCGCCAGATTATTTTCACAAAAATGGCAAACCGCTTGCCCCGGAGGATCTGATTGGTCACCGCTGCATCAATCTGCGTCTATCTACGCACGGCGGCCTTTATGCGTGGGAATTTGAAAAAAACGGGCATGAGGTTAAAGTCCGCGTAGAGGGACAGGTAACATTCAATGATATTTTTCAGGTTATCGACGCCGCAATAGATGGCTTTGGTCTGGCTCATGTCCCAGAAGAGATGGCCGAACAGTACCTTGCAACAGGCCGCCTGGTAAGAGTTCTTGACGCGTTTTGCCCGGCATGGGAAGGACATCATCTTTACTATCCCAGTCGTCAGTCATCGCGTGCGCTCTCCATGGTGGTCGATGCATTGCGTCACCGGCAGCGCTGATCGCGCCTCCTGTAATGGGAGCCATGTTATTTAACTTACTTTTCGGGCCGCAAAGACCTCTTTGAAAGCGGGCATGGCTGAAAAAACGGTTGGCCAGCCTGCCACAAAGGCGAGTTGAGTCAGCACTTCGGAAGCCTGAGAACGCGCGAGTCCACTGTCCATTGTGCGATTCAGATGAAACGTCCCTGCGCAATCTGACCTGCTGTAACCCGCGCGCTCCCGGTAATAAGGCTGCGGTCACGAGGGGCAAGGCCCGGGCGCAGCCAGAGATCGCGGAATACCGCCTCTGTAGTAAATTTCACTACGCCAGATGCCCCCTACCCGAAGTTGTCGTGCACCATAGTTGACCGTTTGATCTCTCCTTTCTCGTCCAGAGGCGTTATGCAGAGCGTATCCGCTTCAGTTGCCGGAAAATAGTTGCACGTCACAGGCCTTCAGCAGCGAGGGAAATATGCAGATAAAGTTTCCCCGCCAGGCTGTTCATCAGCTATATATCCCAGAAAAATGGCCCCAAATATGTCGTACTCAGAATAAGCAATCATTTCTGGTGTAGCGATAAACAGTGTTCCCTCAACCTGTTTTATTTATAAGAGCTACTGTCGTATCAGTCAGCGCGTTCGAACACGGCAGATATTGTGTTTGCCTTAAAAGGGAAACTTTCAGGAGCATCCAGTTGGCCAAGTTTAACCAGACCGACAGCATAGCTTTGTGTCTTGTAAAAAATGGCCAGATTTCCCCACGGAGCATACAAGCAGATATCGCCCTTGATGGCGTCGCTGCCTCTCGGCGAATCGGATGTTGAAAGACGACCCGGCAGATCGCTGATTTTCTCTGCACCTGCATAATCGTTAAGCTGAAGGGTAAGAGGCATCATGGCGACAAAATCTCTGCTGGCCTGGCTGTCGTTCAACGTGGCAGAGAATGTCCGCCCATCAATATGTATCTTTACATGCATGCTAATTTCCTGCGCGGAGAGATGGCTGTATTTCAGAAGCAGGCAACCTACAGCTATCATCATAAAGACCAATTTGGAAAAGCGGCCGATTCCGGATTTTGAATTGTTCATATGACCGTTTCTATCCAGATATGGATATTAATTATTAACAAATCAGAAGCGAATAATGAATAGCGAATTCATGAATACAGTAATGACCTGGTTTCATGAATGGCTCGGGGTGAATTCCCGTTTTGTTAAAAAAGATTTTACGGTGGGCGACTGTAAAGAATAAACCTGAGCCGTGAGTGAGTTCGATCATCTCTCGCTGCACATAGCCGAGGCAGGTGTGTTTCATGGCGTCGTTACCCACTATTTGGTAACGATGGATAAGCCTCTCGTTATGCTGAACAGAAAGGAATTTCATGATGACCACACCGTTTTAGCTGGGTGCAGACAGCCTGTCTGTGGCCATACGGCTAAACTGGCAACAGTAATGATCCGCTCAGCCGGGCCTGCACCTCATGCCCGCTCACCTTCATGAAGCTAAGCACCCAGCCTGTCCCGGCACACGTTATTCTTCTCCACGCCTGCTTGTGGAGAAGAATATACGCTTTGCGTTAGGGCTTCGTAGCTTGCAGTTCAGCCTCTAACTTTTTGGAATCATAATAATCGCCCTGCCAGGTGATTTTTCCATCGATAACTTTGATAAAACTGACGCCTTCAAATTTGATGTTGTTGTTAGTGGCAGGCGCGCCCGCCCATTCACCTGAATTTTTACCGGTAAATTCCCACTGAAAAGCGATAGTATCCTGGTTAAAGACGGGCTTACTGGTCATCTTCCACTGCAGGTCAGGCACCGCGCGAATAAACGCGCCGATAACCTCTTTTTCCGCCCGTTCCTTCCCTTTGACCGGCGAACCGGTTGCAGCGTCGTAATAGACAACGTCTTTCGCCAGATAACGGGCAGCCTGCGACGAGCTATGGGCATTCCATGCGGCCATATAGCCAGTTACAACGGCCTGCGGCGACTCTTCTGCCATGACGCCGCAAGAGATCAGGATAAGAGAGAGCGCAGCAATTCGGATCGATTTCATCTTGCTTCCTTTAGTCGTTAATGTCGCACATGATGTGTTTTACACGGGTGTACTCATCAAGTGAGTAAGAAGAGAGATCCTTGCCATAGCCCGATTTCTTAAAACCGCCGTGTGGCATTTCCGCGCACAGAGGGATATGGTTGTTGATCCACACCGTGCCAAAATCCAGTTCGATGCTGAAACGCTGGGCGCGTCCGTGGTGGCGTGTCCAGACGCTGGCCGCCAGTCCATATTCGACATCATTGGCTTTGTTTAAGGCGTCCGCTTCGTCAGAGAAACGCTGGATGGTCATCACCGGCCCAAATACTTCATGCTGGATGGCTTCGTCATGCTGCTGAAGCCCAGAGATGATGGTCGGTTCAAAGTAGTAGCCCGGCCCCTTTCCGGGACGGCCGCCGGTTTCGATTCTGGCATGCGCAGGCAGGCGCTCGATAAACCCCCTGACCTGTTCCAGCTGGTTACGGCTGTTTAACGCGCCATAGAGGGCGTCGCGATCGTCAGGCGTACCGAATCTGATTTTCCGCGTCCTGGCAACCAGCTTTTCAAGAAAGGCATCATAGGCTGACGCCTCAACGAGGATGCGCGTTGCTGCGGTGCAATCCTGGCCGGCGTTGAAAAACCCGGCAGTGGTAATTGTCTCGACAGCCTTATCCATATCGGCATCCGCAAAGACAATGACCGGCGCCTTGCCGCCTAACTCAAGATGCGCCTTGGTCAGGTTTACGGCGGCTGAGGCGGCAACCTGCAGCCCCGCCCGCACCGATCCGGTAATAGACACCAGTGACGCGACAGGATTTGAAACAATGAGCGACCCCGTCTCAGCTTTACCCAGCACGACGTTAAACGCGCCGGCGGGGAAAAAGGGCGCGGCCAGTTCAGCAAGGAGCAAGGTGCTGACGGGCGTCGTATCGCTTGGCTTCAGAACCACCGTATTGCCGGCGGCCAGCGCAGGGGCTATTTTCCAAACGGCCATCATAAAGGGATAGTTCCAGGGCGCCACCTGCCCGACGATGCCAAGAGGCTCCCGACGGATCACTGACGTGAAGCCGGCAGCGTACTCGCCGGCAGCCTTGCCTTCCAGGCAGCGCGCAGCGCCCGCAAAAAAGCGGATAGCGTCGCACGATGCCGCGATCTCCTCTTTCTCAATAAAATGTTTGAGTTGCCCTGTTTCTTTACTTTGCCATTCCACAAGGCGGGTAATGTTTTTTTCGATTTCATCCGCTAACCGGAGTAGCGCTTTTTGTCTCTCTGCCGGCGTAGACTTCTTCCAGATTAAAAACGCTTTTTCAGCCGCAGCGTAAGCAAGATCGACTTCCGCCTTGCCGCCATTGGGCGACTGCGCATAGATTTCACCATCAACCGGACTGACCAGATCGAAAAAATCGCTTCCCTGACTTGATACATACTGCCCATTGATGAAGTGCTGTAGGGTTTGCATCGCCTTCTCCGCTCACATTAATACATAAAAGATATTATGTAATATATTATCAGGCGAGGTTTCAATCCTTGCGTCTGTACAACATGAAGCGCATCGCATTTCTAACAAATTGATTACAATCCATGCAGCCGCTAACACGCGCGGGTTAGCGTCAGGCCAGTAATGACTCTCTGCGCTGAGCGGCATCGACAAACAACAGCAGCGGGATTACGTCTTACTTTCGGCATCTTTTAACCAGAAATTGACGTTATTTACTTCTTTCGTGACAGGTATGTTTATGCTAAGTATGGCGGCCTGTAGAAGGGACTTTCAGAGAAGATTATGATTACTCACGCGGTTATATTCGCTCCTATTGGCCAGGCCAGCCGTTCTGATCAGATAGTTCAGCGTCTTACTAATGCCATCGTTACCGGCCTGCTTGAACCGCATGAACAGCTGCCCAATGAGTCAGATCTGGCAAAGATGATGGGCGTGTCCCACATTACCATCCGCGAAGCGTTGAATACCTTACGCGCGAACGCGCTGATACATACGGTGCGCGGCCGTAACGGCGGCAGCTTTGTCTGTGAAACCGTTCCCGAATCGGGCAAGGATCTTTACCCATTCCGCAGCATCAGTACGGATTATCTGGCTGACCTGGGAGAGATGCATAGTGCGATTATCAGTCACAGCGCGAGGCTGGCTTCGCGGAGGATGACTAATGCGGATCTGAATCGTCTTCTGGAATTTACTGCGGTGCTGGCGAATGCTGAAACGCCTGAGCAGAGAACGCAGGCGGATATGCGTTGCCTGCTGGCAATCGCGGCGAGCTCGCAATCTGCCAGACTGGCGAATCAGGAGCTGCAGCTGCAGGCGGAATGGGCTTCTTTAGTCGCCGCACTTTACCGCTCCGATGATATTCATCGCGAGGTGATAGCACTTTACGCCGGGCTGACAGATGCGCTCGCCTCACATTCAGAGCAGCCTGCCGTTCAGGCCGCCACACAGCTTATCGATACGTTCACCGTATATTTATTAGAAAAGAAAATGAATTATCACTCTGAATAATCACCGTATAGGCAGTGTAGAAAATGAATCACTCAGAGCACCTTAGCGCGCTAACCCGTAAAATTGACGACATCATTAACTCCACTGTCGAGAGTACTGGTTTATTAGCAGACGAGATCAGGCAGTGTCTTAACGTTCATCAGGAAAGCCGGCCTGAAATGTTACTGGAGCCGGGCGTTAAAACGGCGATTCAGTCTTATATCAAAAAAACGCTAAACCATAACCCCTACTGCTCGGGAACGGGCTTTGCGAGTCACATTGAAAGCGCTGGCGCTGTGCGAGAATACTGGCTGCTGGAATGGTGGTATAAAAAAGATAAAGGCTTAAAGCAGGTGAGTCTCGATCTTGACCAGGCGACGCAGCAGCGACTCGATTTCCGTACTTTCGAATGGTTTAAAACGCCTGTCGCCGAAGGCAAAGCCTATATCCATGGCCCTTACGTTGACTATATCTGCAACACCTCGCTTACTCTGACCGCCGCTGTTCCCGTGCTTGCTGGAGGCCAGGTTCTGGGCGTCGCAGCGCTCGATATCCTCGTCAGCCGCGTCGAAGAAGAGCTTTTGCCTCTGTGTGGCAGGGAAAAGGTCATCCTGACCAACCTTGACGGGAGAATCATTTTTTCAACCAATCCACGGCTGCGCATCGGGGAACTGTTCAGGGCGGAAGCTCAGGAACTGATTTACCAAAACAGCTACTCGCTTCTCTACCAGCAGTAACCAGCAATAGTCCGGCGGCTCAGGTGCCAGCGTTCACGCGATATCAGCCTGAGCCGCATTGCCTGCTGCTAAAAAGCGCAATAAAAAAGCCGTAGCGTTAAAAGCTACGGCTTACGATAACGCCCTTAAAGACAATGGCGACAGCGACAGTTATCCCTTCAGAACCCCTCTTTTGCCCTGAGCCTGCTGGCGTGTTCAATGGCATCGTTTTCTGGCGCGCTGGAACGCCCAAACGGTTTGGCAATCGTCATATAAATCAGGCCGGCAATCAGCACGACCGCCAGGCCCACCAGCACCGTCCAGCGATCAAGGAAGCTGCTGCCGTCGGCAGGCTGAGCGAGAAGCCAAATTCCACACAGGCCATAGATCAGCGCGAAGACGTTTACGATGAACCCCCAGGATCCGAGTGTCCACTCTCCTGCCGGCTTCCAGCCCTTAAGGCGCTGACGCAGGGCAGCAAGCACAACCAGCTGGAAAGAGATGTAAATGCCTATTACGGCGAACGCGGTGATGCGCGAAAGATTATCCGGCTGGAAGTAGACCCAGACGCAGATGATGACGGGCAGGATGCAGCTGACCAGCATGGCGTTATCCGGTACGCTGTTTTTGGAAATTTTAGCCATCCATTCACTGCCGGGCAGCATCTTGTCGCGCGAGAAAGAGAAGATCAGACGGCTCAGAGCGGCCTGAAGCGAGAGGATGCAGGAGAGCATAGCGATGACAGCGACAACGATAAATACTCTGGCACCCGTGCTCCCCAGCGCTTCGTTAAGAATGGCCGGAATGGGATCGGCTATTTTACCGGTGACGATATTGACCAGATCGGGCGAGGACAACAGATAGCCCATTACCGAAATAACGGCTGAGATGGCACCAAAGACAATGCTCAGGATCATTGCTAAAGGGATCTTTTTGCCTGGATTTTTTACCTCTTCCGCGACGTTGCCGCAGGCTTCAAAACCAAAAAACATAAACAGGCCCATCAGCGCAGCGGACATGAACGCCGTCGCGTAGCTGCCGTCTTTAGCTATAACGCCCATTGAGTCAAAGAGGACGGAGAACGGCTGCGAGCGGTGAAAGATCAGCAGATAAATTCCCAGCGCGATCACGCTGACGATTTCACACCAGAAACCAATCTTCGCAACGCGCGCAAGGTTTTTGGTGCCTGACATATTTACACCCATCATCAGCAGCAGCAACACCACCGAGGTCATCAGCAGATTGACCGGCGTCTGGGCAAAATGAAACAGCGAGGCGACGAACGTTGAGGTGTATTCAGCAATTGAGGTAATAGTGACTACCAGCGCCCAAAGATAGATCCATGCGGCGATCCAGGCAAACTTCTTACCCCACAAACGTCTCGCCCAGGGATATAAACCGCCGGTAATCGGATACTGCGAAGCTACTTCGCCAAACACCAGCGCGACCAGCAGCTGTCCGCATGCAACAATCAGGATCCACCAGACGGCAGGCGGGCCGGCCAGGGTAACGGCCAGAGCAAACAACGAATAAACGGCCGTCAGGGGTGATAGATAGGTAAACCCAAGGGCAAAGTTTGAAATAAGTCCGATAGATCTCTTGAACTGTTCTTTGCTTTCAGGCTGATTATTATAGAGATTTTTTTCAGGTGTCTGTTCCATATGTCGTTCTCTTTAATGGCATAATCGCAGGCGATAGAGATTAATTTATAAAACATAATAAGTTATATGTATATTGTGTATGTCACAGTTTTGTTAAACATTTGCTGGAGGATAGGGAACGGCGTAAAAGCTGCGTCCGAGAAATGCTGGCCCGCGCTGCGGGGCTGAGTTCTGAGGTGCCATGGGGATAAAAAACCGACGATAATCGCTATCGTCGGGGCTCCTGAGAGCAAAGTACTACGGCATGCTGGTTATAACGCGACGCAGACATATTTAATTTCGAGATATTCATCCATTCCGAAGCGAGACCCTTCGCGTCCCAGTCCGGACTGTTTTATGCCGCCGAAAGGCGCGACCTCATTGGATATAAGTCCGGTGTTGACGCCCACCATGCCATATTCCAGCGCCTCAGGAACCAGCCACTGACGTCGGGCATCGCTTGTAAAGATATAAGCGGCGAGACCAAATTCTGTATCATTGGCATAGTCGATCACTTCTTCATCCGTGCTGAACTGAAAAAGCGGCGCGACCGGTCCAAAGGTCTCCTCACGCGCAAAACGCATCGACTGCGTTACGTTGCCGATCACCGTCGGCATAAAGAAATGACCGCCTGAGGGATGGCGTTTGCCGCCCGTCAGCAATGTTGCCCCTTTCTCAAGCGCATCGCTGATATGAGACTCGACTTTACTGACGGCCTTCTCATCAATCAACGGTCCCTGCTGGCTGGTTTCATCCAGACCATTGCCTACCCTCAGGGACTGCACTGCGTTGACCAGCGCATCTGAAAGCGCGGCATAAATGCCGCGTTGCACATATATCCGGTTAGCGCAAACGCAAGTCTGGCCGCTGTTGCGGAACTTCGAAGCCATAATGCCGTTAACAGCCTGTTCGATGTCAGCGTCGTCAAAGACGATAACCGGCGCGTTGCCGCCAAGCTCAAGGGAAAGCTTTTTGATGCCCGGCGCGCACTGCGCCATCAGGATGCGACCTGTCTCGGTAGATCCCGTAAAGCTCAGTTTTCGAACCGTCGGATTCTGACAAAGCTCGCCACCAATCGCCCGAGGGTCACCAGTGAGCACCTGCAGCACGCCGGCGGGCAGTCCGGCCTCTTCGCCCAGCTTCGCCAGAGCCAGCGCCGTGAGCGGCGTCTGTTCCGCGGGTTTGACAATAATGGCGCAGCCTGACGCCAGCGCGGGCGCCACTTTGCGCGTTATCATCGCCGCAGGAAAATTCCACGGCGTAATCGCTGCGCATACGCCCACAGGCTGCTTAGTCACCACATAACGCTGCGAAGCATTGACCGGCTGTAATAACGCGCCGTCAATACGACGGGCTTCTTCAGCGAACCACGTAAGGAAAGAGGCCGCATAGCCTACTTCGCCTCGGGCTTCAGCCAGCGGCTTTCCTCCTTCTGAGGTCATCAGGCGGGCGATATCCTCATGGTTTTCCTCTATCAGGGAAACCCAGCGATGCAAAATCGTAGCGCGTTCGCCCGCCGTACGACGCTTCCATTCGCGCTGCGCCTTTTGCGCGCAATCAATAGCACGCTGCGTTTCAGCACGCCCCATCAGCGGCACGCTGGCGATTTCTTCACCCGTTGCGGCATTTGTTACGGCAAATGTTGCTCCCGAATCGGCACTGACCCACTGGCCGTCCACCAGGTTTTTATCGATAAGAAGAGCCGGATTATTCAGATTCATCGCACTGGCCTCCTACATTTTTGTCACAGATTCGATGATTCTCAGCGCCGTGTCGAACTGGGCGTCTGGAATGGTCAGGGGATAAAGGAAGCGGATTACATTGCCATACTGGCCGCAAGTCAGCAGCAGCAGTCCCTGTTCAAGCGCCAGCTTTTGAATTTTTTGCGCGGTGGCAGCAGAAGGCTCGCCCGTCTGCGCATCGCAGAATTCAGCCGCAACCATCGATCCCAGACCGCGCACCTCCGCCAGTTCGGCACACCATGCCTGACAATCTCTCAACACCACGCGCAGACGCTCGCCCAGCGCATCGGCACGCTGACAAAGCTGTTCATCCTCAATGATATCCAGCACGGCGTGCGCGGAAGCCACAGCCATGGGATTACCCGCATAAGTGCCGCCCAGACCGCCGGGCGCCGGCGCGTCCATGATCTCTGCTTTGCCGACGACGCCAGACAGCGGCATACCGCCTGCCAGGCTTTTCGCCATGGTCATCACATCGGGCTGATGTTGATAATGATCCATGGCAAACAGTTTGCCCGTGCGGGCAAAGCCGCTCTGCACCTCGTCCGCAATCATGACAATGCCATTCTGATCGCAGATGCGGCGGATAGCGGCAATCAGCTCTGGCGGGGCTACATTAAACCCGCCCTCGCCCTGCACAGGTTCAAAAATAATCGCAGCGACCTGAGTCGCCTCAATATCGGACTTAAACAGGCGCTCAATGGCGTTTACCGTATCTGCGGTGGTCACCTTATGAAGCCCGGAAGGATAAGGCACATGAAAAACCGAACCCGGAAAAGGCCCGAAACCTGCTTTATACGGCGCGACTTTACCTGTCAGCGCCATTGTCATATAGGTGCGCCCGTGGAAGCCGCCGCCGAAGGCAATGATGCCCGGACGTCTGGTATAGGCTCGCGCGATTTTTACTGCGTTCTCCACCGCTTCGGCGCCGGTGGAGAAGAAAGCGGTTTTTAGCTCACCCGCTATCGGCGCGACGGCGTTAATTTTTTCCGCCAGAGAAATGTAACTCTCGTAAGGCACGATCTGGTAGGCGGTATGGGTAAAGGCTTTTAGCTGTTGCTCTATCGCCTGAGTAAGACGGGGATGACGATGGCCCGTGTTGAGTACGGCGATGCCCGCAGCAAAATCGATATACTGATTCCCTTCTACATCCGTCAACGTACTGTTTTCCGCTGAGCTGGCGTAGAAGTTACACATGACGCCCACGCCGCGCGGCGTTGCATTCAGACGACGCTGCTGAAGATTGTTATTACTCATAGTAAGCCCCTTCCATTCATAATTTCGTTGAAATATGAGGGACAATCTGTCAGCGTTTGGTACCTTATTCGAGAGCCAAATCATTTTATTAGCAGGATCCAAATGCACTCACTTGCTGGAGATGTGATCAGACAGGCATTTTTTAACAGCACGGAAGGAAAGCTTCATAAGCGATTGTATATCGCCATATGTAACGCCATTCTTTCGGGCAATCTGACGCCATCCTCACGCATGCCGCCTACTCGCGATCTGGCAAATGAGCTTGCGCTGTCACGCAATACGGTATTGCGGGTTTACGAGCAGTTACAGGCAGAGGGCTATATCTCTTCTCGTACGGGCAGCGGGACTATTGTCACGCACAGCGTGCTCGATAATTTAGACTGTCGGCCTGTCGTCAGTAAGGATGAGGCACCAGCCGAGGACTATTCCATGCTGTCGGCTCGGGGCCTGCTGTTACTGGAGCACGCGAGCGCAAGCCCCAGACAGTGGGGAGCGTTTTTACCCGGCGTTCCCGACGTCGCTAACTTTCCTCATCGCGTTCTGAAGAAATTCTACGATCGCCAGGCTCGTCAGCTTTCGCCGGAGCTTTTAACCTATGACACCACGGGCGGCTCAGAGGTGCTTAAAGCCGCTCTGACCGATTATCTGCGCACGGCGCGCGGAGTCCGGTGCACGCCGGATCAGATCCTGATTACTGAGGGCATTCATCAGGCGCTCGATCTGGTGACACGTTCGCTCTGCAATCCTGGAGACAGGGCCTGGACTGAAGAGCCAGGGTACTGGGGAATTAAAAATATTCTCCGTATGAACGGCGTAGACATAATCACCATGCCCGTGGACGAACAGGGTCTGATCCCCGACGGAGAGGTTAGTGCCCCACCAAAGCTGATCTTTGTTACGCCCTCTCACCAGTATCCTCTGGGTTCGGTTATGAGTCTGAGCCGCAGACAGTTGCTGCTGGCACAGGCAAGGAAAACGAACAGCTGGATCGTTGAAGATGACTATGACAGCGAGTTTCGTTTTGCCGGCCAGCCTATTCCTGCCCTACAGGGGTTAGAGGCCAGTAGCCCGGTAATTTACGTGGGCACGTTCAGTAAAACCCTCTATCCCGCGCTCCGGCTCGGTTATATGGTTTTACCTGAGCAGCTAAAAACGCCGTTGAAAAAAATGCATAGCGAACTTTATCGCGGAGGACATCAGCTGACTCAGGCAGCCCTGGCTGATTTCATCAGAGAAGGATATTATGCGGCGCATATTCGGAAAATGCGTCAGTTATACAGCCGACGCAGACAGTTTCTGGTTAATTTAATCAATGACAAGTTAGGTGGCAGCTTTTTAGGCCAGTACAACAGCAATGCCGGGCTGCACTTGATTTTGCAGCTGCCTGCAGACGTAGATGATGTCAGCCTGGCGCAGCGCGCCAGTCGTCAGGGGATCCTGGTTCGCGCCCTCTCCAGCTATTATGCTGGCGAAAAAAGCCAGTCAGGGTTATTGCTGGGCTTTGCGAGCATGGAAGAGACCGAAATCAACACCCATTTTCACAGACTCGCCTCGCTGATCAGGGAAGCGCAACAGGCTTAGCCCTCGACAGGCGCGGTTTTAACAGCTGGTCCAAATAATCACTCCTTCTGCTTTCCTTACCACCTGCGCCTGAACTCCTGTCTTTGTTCGTTCTCACCCGGCTCGCCGCGCATCCGCTCGACAAAATAACCCTCTGAATCGTAAGCAGTAAAAGAGAGACAGCTGACGCGGAAGCAGCGTAAAGCTGAAATGGCTTACATAACATCGCGATAAGACAAATTTAACATTTTTGTGACACATACCATATACATATATAATATTATGTTTTATATATTATCACATCAGGCGTGGCGGCTTACCTGATAAACCAGAAGAGTCATTCATTGACTGGATCATTCTCTCCCCTGTTTAAAGGGGCTGGTTGTACATAGCGATCATGCTGGAATGGCAGACATGATGAATTTTCAAAACCTTAAACTGGACACGCCAGGAGACAGGCCCGGTTCATTACGTTGCGCATCTTTTTAATTGCTTAATGCATCAGAGGTTAAAAGTCATTCAACTGAACTTTCGAGCGAGATATTGCTATGAGATTAAAAGAGACAAATAGAGCCTGCCTCTCATTATGGCAGGTTGTAATTATCGGCATCGCTTATATGACACCGATGACAGTATTTGACACTTTTGGGATCGTTTCAAATATAACAGAAGGAAGAGTGCCGCTGGCTTATCTTCTGGCGCTTGCTGCAGTATTATTAACGGCAATCAGCTATGGCAGAATGGTTCGCCTGCACCCTTCTTCGGGATCGGCTTACACCTATGCTAAAAAGGTATGTGGCAATAAAACAGGGTTTATCGTCGGCTGGTCTTCATTGCTGGATTATGTTTTCCTGCCGATGATAAATTCCTTGCTGGCAGGGATATATCTGCAGACCCTGCTGCCTGACGTTCCTGTATGGTTTTCCATTTTAGTGTTCACCTCGCTGGTCACCTTCGTCAACTGCTGTAATATAAAAACGCTGGCAAATGCAAACTTCATTTTTGTAGGCATCCCTGTCATTCTGATGGGCGTCTTTATCTATTTCGTGATCCATAATCTCCTCAGGGATTATGGCGACAGTCATATCTTTACCACTCAGCCTTTATTTAACGGGCATAACAGCATTATTCCCCTGATCAGTGGAGCGGCGGTGCTTTGCTTCTCCTTTCTTGGCTTTGATGCCGTTACGACGCTCACTGATGAAACCAAAAGCCCAGTCAGCACCATCCCCAAAGCGGTCTTTTATACTGCGCTCAGCGGAGGCTGTATCTTTTTTGTCGCCGCATGGTTTATCCAGCTTTACTTCCCCGACAACTCTCAGTTCAAAAATCCCATGGAGGCGTTGCCGGAAATAGTATTAAATGTAGGCGGCAAATTATTTCAAACGCTGTTTCTCATTGCAATTTTGCTGAATACCTTTGCCTCTGCGTTGGCTTCGCATGCAAGCGCCGCCAGGCTATTACACATCATGGGTAAAAACAACAACCTGACTCACCGCTTTTTTGGCTATCTGCATCCTGAAAATAAAAACCCTGTTTATTGTATTCTTTTGATCGGCCTGATATCACTGACCTCTATATTCATTCAGCTTGATACTGCCGTATCATTGATAAGTTTTGGTGCGTTAGTGGCCTTTAGCGCTGTAAATTTATCTGTCATCATACACTTTGCCATTGTTAAAAAGGGGAATGGCGGCTTAAAGAATATATTTCATAATATCGTCCTGCCGCTGGCAGGCCTGAGCTGTGTCGCAGTGATGTGGGTTAACCTGAGCTTTGATGCATTTATATTAGGTCTGACCTGGGCAACGCTGGGTCTGGGCTGGATTGTTTACTGCAATTTTACCAAAAAAGAAGTCGCAATTTCTGAATAACCTTGTTTTGCATTCACAGTGAAGTCTCCTGTGGTATACGCTACTTACTGAGAAAACATATGAGTGGAAATAAACAGTTAATCAAGCCGCAATTAATATCTGATGCCAGGATATCGATGACGAGCCAGGCCGCCCCAGACGCTGACTGGAACTGGGTCCGTAATAAAGACGATACGCAAATCAGCGATCCTGGAAACCCAGCAAATTACTACGAGTCGACACTTGCACCCTGGATCGACTTTCCTGCTTTAAAAAAAGAGGAAGAGTGTGAACTCGTAGTGATCGGTGGCGGGCTGCTTGGCGCTTCAACTGCGCTTCATCTTTCTGAGGCGGGTATCGATACCATACTCCTGGAAAAGAACACTATCGGTTCTGGCGCCTCTGGAAGAAATGGTGGGCAGCTCACACCCGGTCTGGCTCGCTGGGAAGCTGAGTCGATGATTGAGCATCTCAGCTTCGAAGAGGCAAAACGCTTATGGCATTTTACTTCTACGGAAGCCATGACGCTGATTGATGAAATAGCTTATCGATACGATTTAAACTTTGATCGCCATCACGGCCATATCACCGCCGCCGTTCATCCCGGCCATATGAACGCTTTGGTACAGGCTGTTGATGCAAGAAAATTTCTTGGCGAAGATAATGTCAACGTGCTCGGCAGCTATGAGCTGCAGGAACACATCAACTCAGAGTTATATTATGGCGGCGTTTTAGATAACCTGGGCGGTCAGGTGCACTCATTAGCCTTAAATCGTGGGCTCGTTTATGGTTTCCTGAAAAATGGCGGAAGCGTCTATGAACACAGCGAGGTCATTAAAATTGAGAAAACCAGTAGCGGCACCAGAGTTATTACCTCTGAAGGCGTAATTCTCGCAAAAAAAGGCGTGGTGATTGCTGTACATGACGCTACGCATAAGCTTCTCGACGAGAACAAAGAAACGACGATACCTTTTTATACGTATGTCGGCGTAACATCGCCCGTGAAAGGAGGCTCGAAAACATTACTCCCTACTGGAAAGCCCGTTTACGATACCCAACTGCAAATAGATTATTATCGCCCTGTGCGCAATGAAAGGATCTTATTTGGTGGTCAGGGAACAGGCCTGCGCTGGGATGACAGCAGGACGGTGGAGTATTTAACCTCGCGGATACGCGCCGTTTTTCCAGAAAGAGACGACATCGAACTTGATTTCGCCTGGAGTGGAACCACCGACTTAACCCTGAATGGCGCGACAGACTGCAGGAGAAACGGCAATATTTATTCGGTGCATGGCTGGAGTGGCCACGGCATAGCGCAAACGGTCAGGATCGGCAAAGCGATTAAAGATGATATCGTTAAGGCCAATAAAGATTTCGCCATGCTGACCACCATCAAACATACGCCGCTAATGATAGGCCGTGCTCTGGCTCCGGTCGCCATCCCGCTGGCTAAAACGTTGTTAGGGATTACAACAAAGATTGCCCCAGGCAAGATGATCTCTTTCTGAAACGAACCTGCCGCTCAGGCGGCAGGTTTTTTGCCAGCAAAAGGCTAAAGACGTAAGCGCTCTGAAAACAGAAGCAGACCAGCAGAATGTTCAGGCTGATGTCCGTTATGTGCCACAAGCGGACATCAACCATCAAAGGGAATAACGCAGTAAATCTGTTTTGCCGGTTACCCCATCAGGGGAGTCTGTCTTCATCTTCAGACTATCTGCACTCTATGCCAGCTTTTCATTGTCCGCAGTGCTGCCAGGCGGTAAGCGCAGTGGCGGATTGTCAGCCTCAGCAGCTATCATCGCCGTCACGCATTTTTGCGCATTACCTTGAATCTAAAACTCGCCGCTCAGTAGTGCTGCCCACAGTTTTCCTGCCGCTGTATCGCTGTAAACGGGGAAGGCATCAACATATCCAGCCCCGCACCAAATCGCGGTGCCGTTGGCCCTGGACCCACTAACAAAAGATGCCAAATGCTGCCACTTCCTGTCAAACCACGGGCTGGATAGACAGCGCCTGGTTACATTGCCTGACGACTGGACAATAGCCTCGCAAGATATCGCACTCTACTTTTCCCAGAATCGGCATATGCCCGTCGCGTTACGGTTGTTTGTCGACACAATCAACGCAACGACGCGCGTCTGAACCTGTTCATCAACACGGGCCAGGATACCTGATTATCGCCCAGGGGCGTCCATTCAGGCCGCCCCTGGCGAGTCAGTGTTTTGCTGCGCATCGCGCCTTAATTAAAGAATTTAATATCCGTTGGCGTGGGAATTTTCGCCGCGTCACCAGCGGCTTTCATTTCGCCGGTATTCTCATCGAAATGGAACAGAGAAATATTGTTAGTGAACACGTTAGTCACGTAGAGATATTTGCCGCTACCATCGAAGGAAAACGCACGCGGTTCAATGCCGTTAGCTTTATAGCTCATCGGCTTACCTAACATGCCATCTGCTTCAATGTTGAATACCAGCAATTTATTATCTGAGCCACGATTCGCCGCAATCACATATTTACCGTTCGGACTTAAAATAATCCCTCCACCGCTGCGATATTCTGCGCTGTTATTTTCGGTATTCAATTTGATATGGGCAGCCGGTTCCAGACGATCCTGATTCACAGTAAACACGACAATTTCACCGGCCATTTCAGTGATGACATAGGCATGCTTACCATTTGGCGCAAACACCATATGGCGAGGCCCCGAACCTGCAGTAAAATTCACATCGCGTGCGCTATCCGCCTTCAGCGGCTGTGCTTTATCAGCGTGATAGCGATAAGCGTGCAACTTGTCACCGCCGAGGTCGGCTGCGTAGAGATACTTACCATCATGAGTAAAAATGGTGGAGTGCGCATGGCCGCCGTCTTGGCGCCCTTCAACGGCACCGGTACCGTGCTCAAACGGGAAATGTTGTACCTGCTCGCCCAGTTTGCCATCGTGATGGATCGGGAAAACCGACACGCCCGCTCCACCTTTCGCTACGGAGTAGTTCGATACAAAAAGGAACTTACCGTCCGGGCTGATAGTCGCATGGGTAGGCTGCTGGCCGTGGCTGTCTACGATATTAAGTACCCGTACCTGGCCGCTTTTATCAACACTCAGCGCGGTGACCGCCCCGCCACTCTCTTCATTGGTGGTATAGGCGAAACGCCCATCGCGGGATTTCACAATCCACGACGGACTTTTCATTTTGATCACATCGAGTGGCGTCAGCGTACCGTCGCTGTTCACCTTCATGCGATATAAACCCTCACTGGGATGGTCAGGTTTTTGCTCTGACGGCGAATCTGGAATCGACGTCCAGGTCCCTATTAATGCTGTTTGATGATGTACCGCGGCATTTGCCATTGCGCTCCCCGCCAGTGAAAAAACAGCCAGGGATAATGCCATGGTTATGTTTGTGGCTAAACGGCTGTGCACGGTTTTTTTATTTCTGTTCATTTTAATACCCCACCGTAATCGGAATGTTTAACGACTATAGTGGGATTCATTTGAATAGCGCCCGGCAAGGATGACCGAGTTCACAATACAGAAGATTAAAATTCAGGAAACTGACGACTCACTCAAGGGCGGGTTGAGTGATGTCTCACGCCCGGTTGCCAGCAGTGCTGGCAGGTAACCTGTTAATAAAGGAGACTGTATTGCAGGCATTAAGCTGGCGCATCCCGAACCGGTGCGCGAACTCGTCCGGCACAGCCCCAATGTTACTGTGTCGAGTGCCCTACCGGAAGGCTATTGGCACGGTGCCTGGCAGGTACCCTGGATACACTTTCAAACGCGCTGGATAATGCGTTTGCAGAAGCCGGTCTGGGCCAGGTGCTGCAGTCGCTTACTACTGAACTGTTGCCGATCTTTTAAGCTAACTGACACTGCGGTTACTTTCCTGCCCGCCAGCAGTTGACCGATGCGGGGCTGCCTTGCGCGGCCTAGCCTATGCCTCCGGGAAGCCCTCTTTATGCAATCTGTGGCGCAGCATTCTAACCGTGTCAGGCCTGATGTCATCGATACCGGGTGATGCCGATGACAGCATTGCCAGGCTGACGTAGGTAGGGTGAATTAACTGGCTTCAGACAGAACACCGGAAAGATTCATGTTCGCTTGTCGCTCATAGCAGACTAAGTGCAACACAAGGCCTGCCATTCTTACCCTTCCCGGCCCCCTCCGGAATCTCGTAGCACATATCAGGTATCGCGTTAACGTCACGTCGTAGCGCTTTGCTCACCTTATACTGTCGGCCCTCTGCCAGCCGCTTAGCCAGTTTCAGCTCCCACTGCACCTGCCTGAACTGTTTCCCATCCGATCGCCAGAATGCGCGAAATTCAAAAATCTCGGCGATCCCTCTCCCGGCCGCCTTTGTCGGAACGGGATAACGCCGCATCAACAATCGGGTCGTGTGCTTCGCTGCCAGCATGCTGATTGTATACAGCCAGTCCTCATGCGCTTCTGGCGCCACCGCCTGCTTTTCAGCGAGTCGGTCCCCGGACGTTTAGGATTAGGCGTTGCCGATCGCTTTCATGTGCGC
The DNA here is from genome assembly GCF_003970755.1 of Pantoea sp. YU22. NCBI lineage: Bacteria > Pseudomonadati > Pseudomonadota > Gammaproteobacteria > Enterobacterales > Erwiniaceae > Pantoea > Pantoea sp. YU22. The sequence goes on from NZ_RYDU01000001.1 coordinate 919,632, forward strand.
GAATACTACAGTCGATCTTCCCCGCAGTCCTCCAGGGAAAAGCGTTAACTTAAACCCTGAAAGTATCGCTCCGTAAATAGCACGCTAAACGCTGCTACGGTGTAATGGCGGCAGCGCTTATCACCTGACTAACGGTAAGCAGGTCAGGGTCTCAACGAGAAGGTTGAAGAGAATAGCGTCGAGTTATCAGTTTACGGCAGGCCAGAAATGCAATTATAGCCAGCATTAAAACTGACCAGCCCAGAACTGACTGACTGAAACCAAACTCTGCGCTTATAAAGTTTGCAAAAATTGCCGCACTGCCTATTTGCATAAAACCAATTAAACCTGAAGCTGTGGCTGCGTGACCATGCTCACTGCTGATTGCTCCGGATATTGACAGTGAGAGACTGGAGCCGTTTGCAAGGCTGACCAGACACATAGGGAGTAATATCGTTAATATGCTTTGTCCCGCCTTAAATGTTTCTGCTGCATAAACCAGACCGCCAAGCACAAAACAAAGGATACCGGCAGCAACAATGCGGTCATACAGACAATAATTTAAAAGCCGTTTCGTTAACAAATTGGCGATGATAATGCCTGCCGTTAGTGGAATATAGAGCCAGCCTCGAGTTTCCTCCCCAATTCCCTGCTGTGCAAATAAAAAAGGAGACTGAGTCAGATAAATAAACCACGCGCTGTAAATGCAGCAGGCGATAATCGCATAACACCAAAAACCAGTATCAGCGCAAATGACGCTAAACCCTGAGAAAGGCGATACTGCATTAGCGCTGTTTTCAGGTCGCGTTTCGCGTATAAAAATGAGCATCAGCATCGCCATCATCCCGAAAGCGGCGACAAAAACGAAATCCATATGCCATCCAAACGTTGCGGCGAGATGCCCTCCCACCACAGGGGCTAATGCCGGTGATAGTGAGACAAATGGATAAATGATTGCATAGACCCTTGCTGAAATGAGCTTATTACAGATGTCAGCGATTAGCGCTCGACCTATTACGAGGCCAGCTGCTGCGCCTGCCCCTTGCAGCAGGCGAAGGCACAAAAAAGCAGAATAGCTTTCAGCCATTGCACATCCTGAATCGCCACGGATAATCTAGACACTTCCGAGCCGTTGATAATACTGGTTTTCATATTCTGTCGGTGACATCTGTT